>CAZLZA010000234.1:0-2502 GCA_964563875.1 uncultured Acidobacteriaceae bacterium | reverse complement strand
GGCGGTGGCTAATACGGATATCGCAGAAGGGGTGTCGGCGGAGACATTGGGATTTTTGGTGCGGTGCCGATCATTCCGGGCCTGTCTATCTTTTTGGCGGAATGCGTTAGCCCTAAACACGTTCAGCGGGGCTTGGATGCTCGAACGCAAAAGGCGCCGGCGAATTGAGTGGCCTTTGTGGATTGAATCCTCGGCCTCGACGAAGGAGGAATATGAAGACGGAAAAAGTGTACTTGACTGTCCTCGCCTTGTTTACAGCCGTGCTCCTGGTAGGGTGCCATGAGACGGCCCGGAAATCACCCGATGTGTCTGACAGCATCCGCAAATCGCTCGACCAATCCGGACTCAAAGATGTATCCGTGAGTCAAGATCGCGACAAAGGCGTAGTGACTCTTGGCGGGCACGTTGCAGCAGACGCGGAAAAGGCGCAAGCCGAATCGATTGCAAGTTCGCTCGCGGCTGGCCAGGTTGTCGCAGATCAGATTGCTGTGATGCCTCCCGGTGGCGAAAACGCAGCAAAGGCGGTGAACTCCGATCTTGACAAGGGAATCGCGAACAACCTTCAGGCGGCTCTTATCCAAAATCGGCTTCAGAAGGCCGTCCAGTACGACGTCAAGAATGGAGTGGTCACCCTCACCGGAGAAGTCAATGCGCAATTCGCGCGCTCGCGGGCCGAACAGATCGCTTTGTCGGTTCCCAATGTAAAGCAGGTCGTGAACGAGTTGCAGATCACGAACCAAAAGGCCACCTCGTCGAACTGAGAGTCCGCGTGGGTGCCTGTATTGGGCGCATATGCTCGCGACGAACTCAGTATCTCCAAGAAGTTTCGTGCGCAGCCGTTACAGGCATCTCTAGCTGCGGCTTGCAGCGTTGCTCTCGGAGCCTCGATGCCATTCACGGTCACCGCGATCGCACCACAGGCGCGATTGAATCCATGAGTTTCTCTATCATCGCTGGCTGTTCTCGCACGGATGGGCGGACTGGCCGCACGCGCCGTTGGCGCAAGAGTGACGATGGGCTCAATGCGCGTTACGTTGTGGGGAGGTCTGGCGATGGCAATGACCGCTGGCATCGGATGGCTTGTTGGGGCAATTTCGTAAAACACCCCGTTGAAAGCAAATGCCATTCGCGGTCTATCGAGAGCATTTCGGGAAAGCGGCTTCGCATGAGTCGAGGTTTTGCTTCGGTCGAAACAGAACGGAACCGAGTAGATGCAAGTTGCCGCAGTGCATGGCGCCTATCGGATTGGCGGTCACTCAGAGCTTATTCTGGATTTCTGCGTTCGGTCCAACTAGAAGCCGAAGTGTGGTCTGTATTGACCAGACAGCCTCGTTATTTTGGAGGATCATGGATGTGATATTTATGTGGCGCACGGCAGCGTTCATAAATCTCATGCCCGAGGAGATAGCACGTGGAGATGGCGGAGGAGAGGGTCACCTATTGGGGGATTCAGTGCCGGACCTGCAACGAGACCGTCGTGCTCGGAACAAAGCTCGACCTGCGCTATGCAGACTTCTTTTGCTTCCTAAAGCCAGGGTCCTTCCGCTGTGTGCATGGCCATTCTCATAACTACGATTCTGACGACGTATTCTTCCTCCCATCGTCCTCAGGAATTCCGATCACCGAAGCTGGAATACGGAAGAATCGTGATAACTATAAGTTGCTTGGTTCAATGGAAGCGGCTGTTAAGTAAGCGTCGCCTGCGTAGGGTTCCCATCTTTAATCTCTTTTGAGCTATATCGAATGCCCGTCTAGACTCTACCTAACCCTTGCGCGTCAGCATCTTGATGATTATCGAGACGGGCGCACTCGGCCGCGGATTTATGCCACGCGCCGTGCGAAGTTCAGAATTCCTGACGGGCGAATCCATTTACAGGAATGTTTCCGTAAATGTGGGCGAGACTCCACCGGCACTTGGTGCATCCTCAAGGCTGCTAAGGGAGGCAACTCGGGTAAACGGGAAGTTGCAGGATTGTCAACCGGAAGGTGGCCTGCTTGCATCTAATCAAATATGATCAAGAGCACAAAAACACCCAGGGCTCGTCGGAAGACGTATTTCCAGATCGCAACTGTCGTGTTCTACCTTTTTGCAACTACGAGGTTTGCGAACGCGTCCGCTGCACTTCTAATGGAGGAGCCTTACGGTGAGTTCGGGGCGCTGAATCCAACCGGCCACGCCGCTATCTACCTGAATCACATCTGCGCGGACTCGCCCACCTTTCTTCGCCTCTGCCACGACGGCGAGTTTGGGGTCGTCATCAGCCGATATCACAAGATGGACGGTTATGATTGGATCGCCATGCCACTGGTCGGGTATCTCTATTCTGTGGATGAGGTCAGCGATATTCCCGCCTCTGTGGACAAGGAAAAGATAGCGACGTTGCGCGATGCCTATCGCAGGGCGCATCTGCTTGAGTTGGCCCCTGACAACAGCACAGGCGGGCCGCCCAAAGGCGAGTGGACCCAGTTGGTCGGATCGTCTTTCGACCGGACCATCCACGG
>CAZLZA010000233.1:0-2514 GCA_964563875.1 uncultured Acidobacteriaceae bacterium | reverse complement strand
CGCTGGCCGCCGGAACGGATGTGGTCGGCCAAGTCACGAGGTAAAACTGCCTCGGCGATGGTGCGGATCGACGGCTATGGAGTGCTACCCCCCCCCCGGTGCAAATAGCGTAAAGTATTCATAAAATGCGAGTTAAGCACGCGCTAGGCGCGCGAGACGTATTAAAGGCGAAGATCCGGCGGGTAGTTTGCGCCGACGGCAAGAAGAGACAACAGTACATGGACAGACAATGCCCCCTATTTAAATTGTACGCTGTTGAGGGTAACTACTATGCCAAGTATTTTTCAGGGGGAAGTGGTTGGTGGGGTTGGAGTTAGTTGGATTTTGGAGGGTCGAGGGTCTTGACAGGGTTTCGGAGGTTTGAGGGGGTGGAAATTATGCGGCGTGTGAGAGGAAGGCAATTCAGTCGTTCCGCGCTGCGCGCTGCGCTCCGGCCTACGGCAGTGCGGAAGCGGGTCTTCGACCCGGGCTTTTATGGCACACCTGAAGGTGTGCCCTTCCGGATTTTGTGCTTCGATGGAGATGGGCAGGAGCGGTCGCGCTTACGCGCGATGCCCACATCTCAGAAGCGAGATGTGGGGCACCCGGTTTTGGGGAGGGTGTCAGATGTGGACCACCCGCCAACCTAATCGCCCCAGAGCGGTCAGAGTCGAGACAAATATGCGTGTATCGCCGGCAGATGCGATGTGATCTCACTAGATATGACGGACGAACCGATCTTGCCAAGAACGCCCACTATGGATTTTAGCCCTTCTCTCACAAGTCCCAATCGTGGCCGCGCTGAATCCGTCTGAGTTGAAACCGTATTTATATCTGAAAGAAGTTCCTGCCGCTCTTCTTCTCCGATTGGAAAGCCCGAAACCTCCTTACCAAGAGCACTTAGAAAGTCCTTGATCATTGCCTTATCCGAAGAATCAAGGACAACATTCTGCGAATTCAAGGACCCACCTTGTTGGATCACAGAGTTATTCATCGAATGAATATTGATGGTGTTTTGAACCGCCGGAAAGTGTGCAGTAGGCTCATCCGGCTTTTGTAGGGCCGTTTCAACTTCCACAACTCCGAGGTGGGTTATCGATATGAAGCCACCTAGCGAAACGTGCTTGAGAAGCCCTTCGCCTCGCAAATACTCGACGGTCGCCTCGCACTCCTCTTTCGAAAAACTGAGGGCCATCCCAATTTCAGCCATGTCGACAGACAACAACTCACGCCCCCCAGTTGCCTCATAAAGAGCATTCATGTACTCGAATCTCTGCTTGCGCTTTTTCTCAACCACTGGGTTCACAGAATCCTCCAGACTTGCCGCGGCTGTGACAGATGGGTTTCGATGTGAGCTCGATTCTTCAAGTATCTTCTGTCGAAAATGCTCCTTCATCGACTCTGTAAGAGACTTGATAATCGGATTTTGACTATAGCGGCCGACCTTCTCGTCTATCGCCGCTTCCATCTGATGAATCGCCCTAGCCGTGTCCAACGGGTCGAAGTTTGTGAAAACAAGCTTAGTGATCTCACCATCTAGGCTCTTCAGGCCTTCAGATGCTTCTTCTAGTTCGCGCTGCAATTTATCGAAACCTGACAAGTCAACCTTGATCATCGCGGTAGATGCTCCATCTCTATCTTATAGGGCGAGTCAATAGACATGACGGGTCGCCCAACCGGCCGACTACGTCGAAGCTGAGATTGACTGAAAGGTAGGTAAAAGCTCCGTGTCGATCTCGTAGGTGTGATCAGTCAGGCCCACAAGCCTATCGTCCCAAACCTCCAATGCGAGCAATAGGAGCTCCCGGGCTAACTGTCTTGAAATCAAGTCTGCTGGACAGACAAAACGTCCATTTACGTTGTCGGTGTAGAGCGCCGATTCTCGCAGCTCGACGAGTTTTCCGGTTTCAGCCATATCAAGGAGTTCTCGAAGCCTCTTCTCTCCAATCGCCTGGGGCAGTCTCGTCCCAATGCAAATCACTTCTTGCAACGCGATTGAATGTTTTGCTTTGTGATTGAAGAGAAGATCATTTTTGCGCTTGGAGGGAGGGGTCTGTCGGTGGCTTCTGAACATGGCGACTTCTAGTTTTGCAATTTCTTCAATCGCTGTAATGGCGAGAAATGCTGAGCTTCCGGGTGAATTTGCCAAGAACAGAGTGTGCGAGTCCCTTAGCAAGCCATGAATGTGATCGCACCCACGATTGAAATCCTGCATGGCACTATCGGAGGAAAATAGCTGTTTTCCGCGGGCGATGGCTGCGACTGTCTTCTCGATTTTTCGCGTCGCGGCTGCCTTGTCCGGTTTCATGTTGTTTCGTACCACCTGTTTCTGTAGCCGACCGTGTATGTTGCATCGACTTACTGCGATCTACTCCACAGTTACGGATTTGGCGAGGTTGCGGGGCTGGTCGACGTCGCAGCCGCGGCGGACGGCGATGTGGTAAGCGAGGAGTTGCAGGGGGACGACCTCGAGGATAGGCAGGAGCAGCTCCGGGGCGGGGGGGATGTGGATGGTGTGCTCGACGAGCTGGGCGA
>CAZLZA010000232.1:1106-2547 GCA_964563875.1 uncultured Acidobacteriaceae bacterium | reverse complement strand
GGCTCCACGAATTTCAGCGTGAGCAACTCTGGACCCGGAACGCCGAGCTATTCTGCAGCCGTGACGAGCCGATCATCTTGGCTTTCAATTGCCTCTGGCGCGACAGGCGGAAACAGCGGGACGATCGCAGTGTCGTATGCCTCGAACAACGGCGGACAGCGTGCGGGAACAATCCAGATAACCGCGAACGGGGCTTCTGGTAGCCCTGCGACGGTTACGGTTACGCAAGCCGGCGTTACCACATCGAACATTCGGATCAGCGAAAACCAGGGCTTCGATACGGTCTTGGCTCCTTCTCAGGATGACATGGATACATGGATAAACAGCATGAATTACCGAGATATTGGTGTCTACATTGGTGGCTGCGACGCCTCTGTCGCGCCTGCGAGCGGAATCAAGGATGCCTGTGGAAATGTTCCAGCGCAGGCGAGCGGCAAGCAGCAAAATACGAATCTGAATTCGAGCTGGGTTGGCCATGTGTCCAACAGCGGTTGGGGCATTATGCCCCTTTGGGTCGGGCCACAGTCATCTTGCATAACGCAGAATCCTAACGGTAACAATTTAATTGAAAATACGATTATCACAACGGCCTATGACTTGGGCGCCTCCGAGGCGGATGCGGCCGCCAACCGCGCTTCGGCGTTGGGAATGGGAAACAGTATCGTCTACTACGACATGGAGGCCTATTCGACAGGCAACTCAAGTTGCAGCGCGACTGTCGGACAATTCCTAAGTGGCTGGGTTAACGAATTGCACGTCCAGGGATTTTTGGCCGGTGTGTATATTTACCATCCCAACTTCGTCGATATGACGACTGCTCCAGACGCAATCTGGGCATCGAATGGCGATGGAAGCAACTCGGCATCCGATCTGGGTATCGTAACGAGCGCGAACTGGTCCGGAAAGGAGATTCATCAATACTGCGTCGGCTCTCAGGAATGCCCTGCCGCGACGATCACGGATGTGGATACACAAGAGCCGATTTCGATTGACCTCGACGCCGAGGATGGGCCGGTATTCTCGCCTGTGGCAACCACCACGACGCCTGTGCCGTCGATCAGCAGCATCTCGCCGACCGCGATGACGGCCAGCCCCGCCAGCAACCCCGACGCGACCCAACAGTTGACCATCAACGGGACCAACTTCCAGTCGGGCGACTACGTGCAGTTCAAGTGGACCCAGGGCACCGGAGCCGGGTCGTGGAACAACGGGAGCGGCAACCCGCCGACCATCGGCGCGGGCGGCGCGCAGATGACCATCATGATGAAACCCGGCACGGTGACCGATACCTTCAACGTGCAGGTGTGCAACTCCGCCAATACCTGCGCGGTGGCGGCACAGACCATTGCAGTGACGGCAGCGGTGCTGACGCCGACGGTCAGTTCGATCTCGCCGACCGCGATGACGGCCAGCCCCGCCAGCAACCCCGACGCGACCCAAC
>CAZLZA010000232.1:0-1006 GCA_964563875.1 uncultured Acidobacteriaceae bacterium | reverse complement strand
CAACTCCGCCAATACCTGCGCGGTGGCGGCACAGACCATTGCAGTGACGGCAGCGAATAAATTCACAATTGGCGAAAATGTTAAGGTATCGGGAACGGGTAGTGTTCTGAATCTGCATTCATGCGCCAACACGGCCCCGACTTGTTCTGTGCTTGTAGGCATGCCAGATGGGACAGTTATGCAGGTAATTGGGGGACCTACCGCAGCGGCCGGTTACACTTGGTGGGAACTATCAGGTAAAGTTGCTGGAATTAGCTACACCGGATGGGCAGACCAAGGTTATCTAGTCGCAGACTGATGACTTGGATTGGACAACATTTGGACTCGGCTATGCCGCGTCAGGCAATGGGCTTGACTTGAGGAGGCGACTGGAAGTGAAACTCACTGCTTCGTTGATTTCGATCTTTGCAACAATTGGTCTTGTTGCTTCCTTGCCACTGGCAGCGCAAGTTCCGACGACTTTAGGTTCATCTTCAACCTGCCAGGGATTCGTGAATTCTGTCGTTCCTGGCGCCTGCCTTGGACAGTTCAAGCACGGAACCCTTGTGATAAAGATTGGTTCGGGTGCGAATGAAGTCCTTGAGCTGGCAAGCGGTTCGTCGGGCGTTGTGCTTACCCATCCAGGTGTAGACCTTGTAGCTGACTGTGGGTCGCCGATCTACGCCTTGGCCGACGGGGTCGTGGTCGATACCATCGCGGACAGCAGCGACCCCGACTTCCCGTATTTAGGCTACATGGTCAGACTCAAGCACGCAGCTACTTCGACCGGATTGCCCCTCCCCGCGATACAAATGGTTGAAACTGAAACGGTCTATCTCCACATGCAAGATCCTCCCTCTGTTCAGGTCGGAAGTGTTGTCTTAGAGCATTCACCGTTGGGTAAAGTAGGGCTGACGGGAGCTGCGTGGGGCTGTCATACACATTTTGAGGTTAGGCATCTTCCCGGCCGATTGAGCTGGTTCAGCAAATTCGGACAGGGTTTTAAGTGGAGGTTCTGCTCGCCCGC
>CAZLZA010000231.1:0-2548 GCA_964563875.1 uncultured Acidobacteriaceae bacterium | reverse complement strand
GTCGCCGATCTTACGCCGGAAAACGTTGAGGACCTCCTCGAGGGATTTCCACTGATCATGGACGGCACCGACAACTTTGAGACGCGATTTCTGATCAACGATTACGCCGTTAAGAATGGCGTTCCTTGGATCTATGCCGCAGCAATCAGTAGCTGTGGGGTGACGATGAATATCCTTCCAGGCGAGACCGCATGCCTAGCGTGTATGTTCCCAGAGTCGCCGCATGGAACGGTGGATACTTGCGAGACGTCGGGCATCCTGAATTCCGCAGTCAACGGCATCGCTTCGGTTGCCGCCACGGAGGCGCTGAAATTCCTGGTTGGGGCAAAAGTGCAATTGCGGCGTACGCTGTTGACTCGCGATCTCTGGTTCAATGATTTCGCCGAACTCGATGCGTCCACACCGCGAGAGGATTGCCGTTGCTGCGGCGAGAAGGAGTTTCCGCATCTGGCAGGAGAAGGACGTCCGCACATTTCGCTTTGTGGCCGCAACTCCGTGCAGATTCACGAACGCGAGCGACCTATTAACTTCGTCGAGATTCAGAGCCGGCTGGAACCACATGGCATTGTGCGCTTTAACGAACTAATCTTGAAGTTCTGGCACGAGCCCTATGAGATAACGCTCTTTCCCGATGGCCGCGCAATCATTAAAGGAACAACCGATGTAGGTGTGGCCCGAAGTCTCTACGCCCGATTCATCGGCTGCTGACGAACTCAACCACGCCGAAGCTGTTTGCGAGCGGCGCTGCAGAAATTGGCCCGTTTTCGACGGGAAATGTCTGGCAATCTTTGAACTGGAGGTGTGTGAAGTACCTGTGGCCGAAGTCAGCGAGGCATTAGTGCACCACCGGTGCGAGTTGTTACTGCATGAACTCGGCGCACTGCAAAGCTGAGTGCGATCCTCTGTCAATCTGCAATCCGGCCTATCGTCGATGTGCTGTCTTTTCGTAGTACTGCATAAGGTCGGACCTTGTGATTAAGCCGACAAGCCGCCCCTGCTTCAAGACGACAACGGCCTGATTCCCGGCCAGCAGTAACCGATAAGTTTCCTGTAGTGGCGCATTCACGTCCACTTCCGGCATGGGGCGCGCCATTACCTCGCGTACCTTAACAGTGCGCGAGTCCACACCGCGATGCAGGGCGTGAACAATTGTGATCTCCTGAACCGCACCGACGATGTTGCCATCTTCGACGACGGGCATCTGAGATATCCCGCGCTCATGAAAGGTCTCCGCGGCATGTTGGAGCGACTCGTCCAGCAGCAGGCAGACCAGTTTCCCCTCGCGTCCAAGTGCTTGAAGCAGATCTCCGGCGGTGGTCCGTTCGGGCGCCACCTCTACAAATCCCTTGTCCACCATCCACGTGTCGTCGTACATCTTGCTGAGATAATTCCGCCCGGTGTCTGGGCAATGGACGATGATCAGATCCTCAGGCGTGCACCGCTGCGCATACCGAAGAGCCGCCGCGAGAGAGGTTCCGCTCGATCCTCCGAGAAGGATGCCTTCCTGGCACGCGACTTTGCGTGCTGTAACAAAAGACTCGGCGTCACTGATCCGAATCCACTCATCCACCACTTGCGCGTTTAATGTGTTGGGAACGAAATCTTCGCCGATACCCTCCACTTGCCACGATCCCGGAGTTCCTCCGCTCAGGATCGAGCCTTCAATATCGGCGCCAATAACACGGATGCGTGGATTCTGTTCTTTTAGGAATTGGCCCACGCCGCTGATGGTTCCTCCGGTGCCGGCCGCCGCCACAAAAACAGTTACACGCCCCTCCGTCTGCTCCCAGATCTCCGGTCCAGTCTGCGCGTAGTGGGTCTGAGGATTTCCAAGATTCGTGAATTGTCCGGCTCGCCAAGCGCCTTCGATTTCACGTGCAAGGCGGTTGGCCACTCCGTTATAGCTTTCGGGCGAATCCGGCGGAACGTTGGTCGGCGTGATCACGACCTCCGCGCCGTAGGCTCGCAGCAGCCGCACCTTGTCTTCGCTCATTTTATCAGGCAACACGAAGATGCAGTTGTATCCGCGAACTGCACCCACAAGCGCCAGACCGAGCCCGGTATTTCCGGCAGTTGCCTCAATGATCGTGCCGCCCGGTTTCAGCGCACCGCTATGCTCGGCGGCAAGTATCATGTTCAGCGCGACGCGATCCTTCGTGCTGCCGCCAGGATTGAAGTACTCCACCTTGGCACAGATGCTCGGAGCAAGGTGCTCGACCGAACGATGAAGGCGGATCAACGGCGTCTGGCCGATGGTCCCGAGTATGTTGTCCAGAATTGCGCCGTGCTTGCCAACTGCATTGTCCTTAAGCATATGCCCCTTGCGATTCTGTGAACCGAAATTGTTGCTCTGATGTGCCACGCGAATAGCGGATCTGCGCGTTCTAGTACGGCAAGAAACCAGCGCAAACCGTTTGGCTCGCGCTGGTCTTTGCAAAGCCCTCACGTTCTTAGCTGAGGAGCTCTGTGAAACGGGTTACGGCAGGATGTAACGCATCCCTAGCTGTCCGATGTTCTCAATGCCATTCGGTGCTTTTGCCCCGCCGAC
>CAZLZA010000230.1:0-2603 GCA_964563875.1 uncultured Acidobacteriaceae bacterium | reverse complement strand
CTATTGCGTCACAACTCCAAAGAGCAATGCCGCCGCATGTGTTACATTCATTCGGCTCTGAGCGTCCATTTTCTGGTACTCCAAATCGTCATTCCTTTGGAATTCTTGCTCCAGTCCGTTGCGTCTGAGAAACCCAATTGAATCACTAGGCAAAATCGTATTGTGACCGACTTCCCATGCAAACTTCATAGTGAGGTTCTTCTTCTGAATGAAGTTCACAATCTTTGCATTGAGTGACTGAGCCAAGGCTTTCTGCTCGGAATCCTCCACTTGCTTAAACGGAATTGGCAAGGCCAGTTGATTCCGCTCTTCGTACGTCCAAGAGTAATTTTCACAATGAGCCAAATTCTCCGATACGAGCCACAGAGTTGCCGCTCGCGCAGAGAATGTAGCTTCAGGATGATTGATAAAGTTGTTGATAGCCTTGGTACACTGCGCCTTAGACCACGGGGTGACCGTGCCAGCAATTGCCTTTTGCAATCTTACTTCTTCTGCTTGCAATCTGGCATTTTCTGCTTTGACCGCGTATTCTTGAATTTGTGTCTGTGTCTTAGTGAGTTCAGTGTTCAATTTCTCGTGAATCTGGTAAGCTGTGTCTATTTCGCTTCTCTTGCTCCCTTCTAACTCTGATAGTGACGTGGTGCATTCGTGGTCAACATCACTAAGCACATCAGGCTGTTCGCGAATCTTTCGAAGCTCCGCCAATACGGACAACTTCGTGTTCCAATCACCAAGCATTTGACCTAATAGATGTACTTTCTGCTCGGCGTTCGATGGTGTGGTCGTAGCGAACTGTATCGGCAATTCGTATGCCCCTGCCTCAACGTGTATATGGGGCACGACCTCAATCTGCTTCCTGATGCTTGCACAATGTGCTGCAAGAGAAGTATTCAGCAAATCGCTCGTAATCGGCTCTGAATGAAGCGACTTACTAGTTGCTCGTTCGCGCGGTACTTCTATAACTTCATCGGATAGAGTGTTTCCCGCTTGCCGCATTGCCTCTTTCACGGTAGTGTAATCTTTGAGGTCTTGGCGAAGCGCCTCGGTGTTCATATAATATAGTCGGAAACCATTTGGCCAGAAGGTACTGCTAATGTTAGATAGGGAGACAAGCTCATTATAGGCTTCCTCATACTTGGAATTGTCGAGCTTACTCTCAATCGAGAGAATCCCGCTTGCGAATCTGCTATTCGCGCCTGTCTCATTCAATTCCGTGATGAGGCCGTTCACATCAGACTTTGATATTCTCTCGGAGCAGACGGGTGCTGGGGTAGCTGGCGAATTTAGACGAAGCAATGCAGTGCGAGCATACAAGTTGCATTGTTCCGCCGCCTTGACGTACCACGCTAAAGCCTCTTGTGAGTCATGTGGAAATCCACCTCTGGCGGTTTCATAGAAGAGTCCAACGCTGAACTCGCTTCCCGCATCACCTTGTTCTGCTGCTTTTCGAAGCCAGTAAGCAGCCATGCTATCGTTCTGCGGTAACCCGAACTTTTCTTGTGCATAGGCTTGTCCAAGCGTAGCTTGGGCTGTGACAAGACCTTTGTCAGCGGCCTTCTGTATCAACTGAACGGCCATTGCGTTATCTTTCGGGAGTCCACCGCCGCCGACCAAATAAATCAGTGCCAAGTAGTATTGCGCTTCTTTAACCCCACTGTCGGCAGCTTTTTGATACCACGACACGGCTTGAGTTTCATCCTTCGGGAGGCCGCCGAGTCCGTCATAGTACATAACCCCAAGACTAAATTGAGCCATAGGATTACCCTGTTCTGCTGACTTTTGCCACCAGTAGGCAGCTTGATTGGCGTCTTTTGGCTTTCCATTCGTACCCTTGTAGTAATCCACTGCAAGGTTGTACTGCGCTTTCGGGTCACTCGTATTGATGACATCGCGAGTTCCCGAAGGTTCGGATGAACCCTGTGCAGACGCTTGATTCTGTTGCGATGGTGTCCCGTCTCCAAGTGTGAAGCCGATATTGAGCGTTGTCTCGACTTCGACTGGCTGACCGCCAAGTAAATAGGGTTGGTACTTCCACTGTTTCACACAGTCAATCGCTGCTTGCTGGAGCAACGAAGAGCCGCTGACAACCCTAATCGAATTTAACAAGCCATCTTTCCCGATTACAGCTTTGAGTACGACAGTTCCTGAGACCCCTGCTGCTTTGGCATCGGGTGGGTAGACCGGCGCTACCCTTTGAAGCAACTTACCCTCAGTCAACTTAGGTTTCTGACTGTCCGAAGAAGTGTCAGTTTGTTCTTGCCGATTACTAGAGACTGGCACGGAAGATTGGTTCCCATTCGCTTGCGCCTGTTCCGTTCCACCGACTTTCGCGATTGCTGAGCGGAAGAGCGGGTATGCAGCAGCAGCCTGTCTCTCCCAGTCAGCGTCGGAGACTCCTGCTCCCTTGGTAGCTACCAGTCCCTTTTGCGCTAATGCTGCCGCATCATTGCAGGATTGTGCATCCTGATTCTTCTCACATTGCGTCTTCTTGAAAAAGACAGAGACGTAGATGGCCTTCATATTGTTCGGGTCAGTTTGAAGCAGTAGAGCGGCGGTGTTCAGCGCACGCGCAGAGTCACCCGTCGAAGTGTAGGTGTCCAGCA
>CAZLZA010000229.1:0-2637 GCA_964563875.1 uncultured Acidobacteriaceae bacterium | reverse complement strand
TGCTTGCTGATATGCCCCAGCCGCTGTTTGTTTCCCGAGCTGTACTCGCCCGGAATCAGTCCCAGATAGCTGGCCACCTGTTTGGCCGACTCGAAGCGACTCACCTCGCCCAGCGTCAGCACCGTCGCCAGCGCCGTCTGCGGACCCACCCCCGGATGCGTCATCAGCCGCCGTGCTGCGTGCTCCATCATCGGCAACTCGCGCAACTGCTCCCGCCCTGCCTCCGACCATAGCTTCTTGCCCTTCTGTAATCCCTGGTTCAGCGCCAGCGACTGCAGTTGGTTCTTCACTTGTGTCCGCGCCCGAACCCGGTGATGGCGGTCCATCAGCAACTGCCGCACATCGCGCTCCTGTTCGCTCGGCATCCAGATCCGCGGAAACCGTTCCTCGACCAGCAGCTTCAAAATCAGCTCCGCGTCCCGCCGATCCGTCTTCTGCTTGCGTGGCTCGGCCGCTCGAATCTTTGCTGCATCGCCCACCCACAGCTGGTGCCCACACTCCTCCAGCAGCCGTCGGAACCATTGGCACGGTGCTCCTGCTTCTATCCCCACCCGCATCGGCTCCTGTTGCGAGCGATAGAACTTCGCGGCCTCCTCTGGATGAAGCAGTTTCCTTTCTTGAAACTCACCTGTCTGATTGTCAAAGATCGCAATCTGCTGAAAGCCGGAATGGAAATCGCAGCCTATAATCACCATCGTTGGCTCCTTCTCCGGTCTTCTGCTTTCTTCGCAAAAATCAGATTACCGCCGAACGGAGCCAACGTTGTTATGAGATCAGGCGCGGGCTTCGACTCGGTTGACACCGGTGCTGCGGGTGCCGCTGGCGGGGTGGACGACGTGTCCGGGTTGACCGGTTCAGCGCGCAATCCTTTTGCGTTGGAAGGAGCCTTGGCTGGCTGATTTCCGTCACTCGCGCGGCTTGGCGAAACGTTGACAAGAGCCTCCGTTCCATTCACGAGAGTCAACCCATTCGAAGGATCGCGAATCTCGGCCTGATTCACTCGCAGCCGGGAACGCCCTGGAACTTTAGAGAGGAAGGCCAGGGTTACAAACGTCCCATCACCGGAGATTCCTGGTGCTGTTGGTGGACAGGAGGCTGCAATATTGATTCGCCCAGCAGCTGCGTCTTCCTTGTGTACTAAGGCTATCTTATGTCCGTCGCGCTGCAGCAGATTGCCCCCGGACACACCAACGATCTGCAACTTCTCCGGATTGTAGAAAACCTGCAAGGGTACGGATGATGCGTTCTTCGCGTCGTGAATCATCACGTCTATCGTGAACCTGGCGCCGACCTCCTCTACAATCTCGGATGGATACAGGCTTATTGTGGTCTTCGAAGGCGGCGACGGCGCATTCTGCCGCACTGATTGGCCGGCTGGGCTCTGGGGGTGCAGCGTAGATGTCCGGAGTCTGGGCCAGAGCGCGAATGCCAGCAGTATCGCCGCACCCAAGGACGCGCCCATGAACAGTGGCCGATGCAATCCGCGATATGCCCTTGCAACTTTGTGCGTCGATTCTTCGCTCTCGATTTCCTCAACGGAATTGGTGGATACCGCAACTGGCTCAGCCATGACCGGAGCGGTCGCCGCCAGCGGCTTCGAATCGCTTGAATTGGCATTCGCTTCCTGCTCTGCATCTTGTAGAGCTACATCTAGAGCTGCATCCGAGAGTTGGGCTGCTCTCATCTTCTCGGGTTCCACCGGAGCCGCGGAATCTGGCTCCGAGTCGTGCCCCATCTCGTTTTCTTGAATTGCCTGGCTGAGGACGCGAACTGAACATTGCAGTTGCTCCAGATGCCGTCCATTGAACGCTTGGGGCCGTTCCGAAAACACTTCGAGCAAGCCCGCAAATCGTGAGTCAGCCGCGATGGGCATGATCACAAGCGAACGCAGGTCGAGTGTTCTGGCCACCAAGGGATCCACCCGCTGGTCGGCCCGCACGTCATTGGACGAAACAACTTTGCCGGTCCGCAGACAGAGACCGGAGAGTCCTGCATCAGGGCGCAATGGCGCGCCTACTTCCGGAGCATTTCCTACGCTGGCCCGACATTCCATGCCTTGGGAGTCTTCCAAGGCGATGGCCGCACCGCTCGCCCCTGTCGAAACCATGGCGTTGTAAGCAACTAGGCGCAGAGCAGTATCGAATTCACTGCCCCTCGGCTCGGCCGCGAAAACAGCCAAAGCTGAATCATCTTTCTGATCTGGAGATCTGCGATGCAGCCATTCGCGAAAACGATCGCTATCCGCAAGCGGCGCATCGACGAAGCGCAGGCCGACTCGAACGTCCCGTTTCCAAGCCACTTGGCCGCGTCCCGCTATAGCGCCAGACACCTCAGGGAGAGCAACGCGGAAGTCAGCGATGCAATCTGGCGACATGGAACGAAATGGCTGCAAGGCCATGCCGCCTTCGCTGAGGTTTAGAACGATTCCGAGTTGTTTCTCTGACTTCTGGCCGAGGTCGGCACAGATTAGGTGAGCTACCAGCAGTTGCCCCGCTGCAGGCACTTTGCGCGGATGTTGGCGCTGTCCGGCACTGTTATGCGAAACCGACATGACAGCCAAAAACTTTAGTGAGAGATGATCTCTAGAGCGGTTTCAGCGTAGCTGTATCCGAGTAACCGCAGTGTTGAAACCACGCA
>CAZLZA010000228.1:0-2642 GCA_964563875.1 uncultured Acidobacteriaceae bacterium | reverse complement strand
CCTGCAGAAGATTGCACGCCTTTGTTCACGTATTTCCGGGACAGCACACTAGGAAACAGGCCCTTCGGGACCTCAGTGTAATCGCAGGCAAGCAGCGAGTTGGGGATGGCGCCAGTGGGTGGATACGGCAGATGCGAACACTTTCGTATACATAGCCATCGCCGATAAAGCTATATCCATTTCCAGACGCACTATTTTCATACAGCCTGGAATAGAACGCTCGACGACTTTCATAGTCTTCATTAGTAATACTGCGTCCCTCCGGGGCGACGTGCGCGATATCGATCCCAAGGCCATCGGACCAAAACAGGCTGGCCGGTGAAGAGAACCCTTCCTCATTTGATCCGAAACGGGAACCACCGGAAAAAAGCGGGCTCCTACTGTTGATTTTTGTTAGGACCGGCGTCATCGTTTCTGGTCTCCGGAGGGTGATGATGTGCAAGCTGCTCGGATCGGGATAGCCCGTCAGGTCGTTTCGGGGCGAGATCCTAATCGATGGATTTCTGGCTCTCATTGACCTCGAGAAATTAAGTTCTACCCGGCCGAAATCTCGGCCAACTGAAGGCCGGCGCTGTTCCACTGACTTTGGCTTTCAGGATGCGAACGAAGAGGAGGGACTCATGAGCACGAAGAAGTCGTTGCTCCTGTTGGTTCTTACATCCGTTATCTGTGTGGCCAGCGCGGCACAAGCCCAATTGCTATTCGTTCCTGTTACTCCGTGCCGTGTGGCTGACACGCGGAATGCAGCGGGTCCGTTTGGTGGCCCGTCGATCGCAGGAGGGGCTTCCCGAAGCTTTGTGATTCCGAGTAGTGCCTGCAGTATTCCTGCTACGGCCGACGCTTATTCACTCAACGTCACGGTTATCCCGCGAGCAGGACTGGGATATCTGACGGTGTGGCCAACCGGGGAAACGCAGCCTCTGGTCTCGACACTGAACTCCGATGGCCGGGTGAAGGCCAACGCAGCCATCGTGCCGGTGGGCACAAACGGTGCAATTAGCGTGTATGCTACCGATACCACCGACCTCGTGCTGGACCTTAACGGCTATTTCGTGCCGGCACCGAATAGCTCAGCCCTGGCATTTTATCCGCTGACGCCCTGCCGCATTGCGGACACCCGTAATGCAACCGGCCCCTTGGGCGGCCCGTCCCTGGTCGGGAATACGAATGGGCAAGGTCGGGCTTTTCCCATCTTGTCGAGTGCGTGCAACATACCCTCGACTGCGCAAGCGTATTCTCTGAACTTTACGGAGGTGGCACAGGGCGGCCTAGGGTACCTGAGCGTCTGGCCGACAGCACAACTGGCCCGGGGTTTCGACACTAAATGCCCCATCGAACGACCCGGTGGTGGCGAACGCGGCAATCGTGCCGGCGGGCACCAGCGGACAGATCAACGTGGTAGCCTCCAACAACGCGGATGTGGTGATTGATATCAACGGGTACTTCGCTCCCGTGGGCACAGGTGGCTTGGCGCTGTATAACATAGCTCCATGTCGCACATTGGACACGCGAAGTTCAAGCGGTACGTTCAATGGAGCGCTGCCTATCAATATAACGAGTAGTCCTTGCGGAATACCGTCGAGCTCGGAGGCTTTTGTGCTGAACGCGACGGTCGTACCCACTGGGGGGTTGGGCTATCTGACGCTGTGGCCGGAGAACGAGGCGCAGCCGGTGGTGTCAACGTTGAACGCGGACGATGGAGTGATTGCCTCTAATATGGCCATTGTTCCCACGACGAACGGATCGATCGATGCGTTCTCATCCAGCCCTACGCAACTGATCCTCGACATCGACGGCTACTTTGCCATTAATACAGGAATACAAGGTTTATACGCCACCACAACACTAATCAACGGAACGGATGTCCCCTTCGACATCGTCGTTCTACCGAATGGCACGTTCTACTCGATGTACGGAGAAACACTGGATGGCGTACTGTTAATAGGCGGCCTGATCGTAGGACAGGCCACTACGGCCAACGGTACCTTCACAGTGACCAACGCAACGAATTACTTGTACTTATCTGGGGGCGGCGAAAGCGTGGTAGCCACTTCGGAAAGTGGAACGTATATAGCTGGAACAAGCATTACCGGCACCGACAGTCAAACCGGCGTGCAATACACGGCAACGGCGTTTCCGAGTTCACAATACAACCCAACCGGAACACCAAGCATTGCAACCTTGGTTGGCACTTGGACTTTGTCCACCGTGCTAACCATAACTGTCAATTCAGACGGAACCTTCACCGGCGACGAAACATTAACGGGTTGCCAATTGTCAGGGGCTTTCAGGCCCGACACTACCGGGCTGAACGTCTTCGACATAACGCTAACAAGAGGGGGCACAGGCTGCTCAGCCAGAACGTATGCAGGCATAGCCCTTGTATATCTACAAGCCGACGGCGTGACCCACCAGATGATAGGAGGTGGGATAGACATTGCGGACAACCAGAAATCATTCCAATTCGGAGTAACCAAGTAGTTCAACGGGCCACAAAGGGCGCTTGAAGCCGCCGTGTTCGCAGCTATCCGTGTAACTCATTTTTTTTGTTGTATTTGAATGATTCTAAAGAATGTGCTTGACTTGCTGGGTAAGCGTGGCGTGATGGCCGTGTAGACGTTGGCTGATCCAAGCGGCATTCT
>CAZLZA010000227.1:0-2648 GCA_964563875.1 uncultured Acidobacteriaceae bacterium | reverse complement strand
TCAAGCGGCGGCTGGAGGTCAGGGCCAAGGTCAATGGAGTAACTATCATTGACGATTTCGCCCACCATCCCACGGCGATCCACGAGACGTTGCGTGCGCTGCGCTCGGCCTATCCAGATACGGGTTCAGGCGGGCGCCGTCTCTGGGCAATCCTGGAGCCGCGGTCGAATACACTACGCCGCAATGTCTTTGAGGCTGCGCTGGTGGAGAGCCTCGCACTGGCCGATCGCAGCGTTTTGGCTTCGGTCTTCAAGTCGGAGGCAATTCCCGCCGCCGAGCGACTGCATCCGGAGAATGTAGTTGCGGCGTTGTGCGCGCGCGGGCTCCAGTCAGCGGTCTATGCGGATGCAGATGCGATTGTTGCGGCGATTGCGCCGCAGTTGCGCGCTGGCGATGTAGTGGCAATCCTCTCCAACGGCGGCTTCGGGGGAATCTACCTGAAGCTGCCGAGGGCCATTGAGGCTTCCCTACTCACTTGAGAAGCTGTGCCTAACCGGCTTGGATTGGCGATTCTTGTTGACTATCCGGCAAGCCGGTTTGTCCTCGTTGGAAGAGTGTTTGGCCGTTCGGGTTCGGTCTCGCCGATGCGAGGGCACAGATGACCAGAGTTGTTCCAAGGGAGTTGAACCACCCGAAGAATCGGGGTGAAGCGGTAAGTCACTTAAAGTATTCGGTCATAGCCGTTTGTTGAAAGCCACCCAGGAAGAATCCAATGAGAGCGTTTCAGGGGAATTCTAACTGACAAACTTTTAGGTTACGGCCTACAACGCATCGAGTAAACACTCACATCGTCCCCGACTCTGATCGGAACAGACCCACCCTGCCGGATATACCGCTCGTATTCCAAGACACGCTGATTTGAGAATGCCGGACTCAATGCGTCCCCGTCTTGAAAGACGACCTGATCAGATTCGCTCATCGTACGGAAATCCTCTTCGATCGGTATACCGGACATAGCATGGTAAGCCAAAGTGCGCACCGAGGCTCCCGATGCTGAAAACTCTATAGCTAGAGCCATCAAATTACCATTCAATGTTGGGCTATCGGTAGCAAGCACGATATGATGCGCATTGCATCGAGCGGCCTGGGCCAGGACGGCGTCGCTCCTACTGAGACTTTGCCTATCGGCCCGATGCCGCGTCGGCACACTAGCCGCAACCAGACCACAGAAGACGAGACCCGCGGCGAGAGCTGCGGATCGACTGGGAGCGGAGTGTCCTTTACCGGACAAAAGTATTCCGGCCAAGAACGGCAGTGCCACGATAGCCGGAAATGCATACCGAATCTGCCTGTTAGGGGCCGCAAACACAACCATGCCGAAACCAAGAATGATCATAAAAGCCAGGAAATCTGGCCAGGACTGCATCACTCGCCTTTTGATCACAAGATATATGAGCGGGGCAGCCGTCAGCACGAAGGAGAGCACTAAGCCCGGCGATTCTCGAATAGTGTTGCCGAGGAATTCCAGCAGAGGAATATAGTAGAAGTTCGCCGTCCCTCCGAAGGATGATGCCCTCAAGTTGTGGAAGGCGGGCCCTCCCCATCGAACTAAATAGATAGCAGATGGCAATGACACGCAGGCAAATGCGGTAAGCGCCGCCATAGCACGCCGTAGTCCTCCGTGATGAAGCGATATAAGAAACAAGGTCGGGAGGATCAACACTACGAAATAAAAGAAATTCAGTTTCGTCATCACCCCCAACGAAAGTATCGACCCCCACAGAATGCCTCGAACGACAGCACCTCTGGTTGTGAGGCAAGGCGTTCTCGCTTCATATGGGATGAGGAGCATCGCCGCCAGAGTCGTCCACGCGAAGATGCTGTCCGCGACGAACGCGGTTGCCATGCCATGCATTTCGAATGACCCTCCGAGCCCCCTGGAAACGGCTTCTCCCGGAGCAGGCGTTCCCGACGGATAAGGTCCCATTGAGGCGCCCACGCACACACTGGCTACAACCAGGAAAAGTGGCTTCACTCCGATGCGCAGCAACAGATACAGACATGAGGCCGCCAAAAGCGATATCACTGCAGCTAACGTGATAAAGCAATTGCCTGCGGCATCCCAGGATGCCAACGGCCCCCAAGGCAGGCCCAACAACGTCATAGCCGGGGGACGAATACTCACCATGGCCGCGCTAAGTCCATGTATATTCCCGGACCAAAAAGTCCGGCTAACCGCTATAGACCTTAGCAGGTACTCCGAATCGTCCCATTTGAATAAATATGGTTGATAACTAATAAAAGTGGGGGCCACGCAGAAAGCAAAAAGTGCAGCTGCCACCAACCATTTCCACTTATCTAAGGTGACGCTTTCCATTCGATGTTTACTCCCGGCATTTGGCGGATTGGGTTGACAGTAAACCTGTGCGGCTCAATTTGGCAGCATTTACATATGAATTCATAAGCTGTGAGTCCGGCGACGGATGGTTACCTCTTGGGGTCTCATCTTTGCCGATTCCATTACTATTCATCCGGTAACTCGCCTTCGATGGAATTTATGAGGCTGCGATATGACTTGCCATCCGCATTGAGTTGCGTTTGGCTCTCATCGTTTACTTAGCCCACAAAAGTAGCACATCAAGCCACCGCGAGAGCGGATTCGATGGCGTCGGCCACGCCGTCATCGCGGTTGGATCGCGCAATGCTCC
>CAZLZA010000226.1:0-2661 GCA_964563875.1 uncultured Acidobacteriaceae bacterium | reverse complement strand
AACAGATCGTTTGGCCGAACGGCCCCGTTTGCCCGTTCTGCGGCAACATGGGCCGGATGTACGCCCTGAAGGGCGTTCGCACGAAGCCGAGCAAGAAGCATCCCGAGGGGATCGTTCGTCACGGCCTGCGCAAATGTGGCGAGTGCCGCAAGCAATTCACGGCCCGCAAGAACACGATCTTCGAAGATAGCCCGATCCCCCTGCATCAGTGGTTTCAGGCGGCCTATCTTCTCTGCGCGAGCAAGAAAGGCATTAGCGCGAACCAACTTCATCGTACGCTCGGCGTCACCTTGCAGACGGCTTGGTTCATGGGCCATCGGCTGCGCGAAGCCATGCGCGCTGGCGGTATGGCGCCTTTGGGCGGTGGTGGCGGGATCGTCGAAATTGATGAGACGGTGTTCGGCAAGATCGAAGGTGCGCCTAAGAAGGCTGGCCGTGGCCGTTCCAGTTTTCGTAACGTCGCCTTGACGCTGGTCGAGCGAGGCGGTTCTGCCCGCAGCTTCCATATCGATGGCGCGACGATCGCGGAAATGAAGCCGATCATTCAAGCGAATGTCGCCCGCGAAGCGCAGATCATGACCGACGAATGGGCTGCTTACGGAGAGATAGGCCGCGAGTTCGCCAGCCATGACACCGTCAATCACGGGCGCGACGAATACGTGCGTTACGAAGGCGGCCGGCCCGTGACGACGAACACTGTTGAGGGATTCTACAGCATCTTCAAGCGTGGCATGAAGGGCGTTTACCAGCATTGCAAGGAAAGACACCTGCACCGCTATTTGGCGGAATTCGATTTCAGGTATTCTAATCGGGTCGCGCTGGGCGTTGATGACTTCGAGCGCACCGTTCGCGCGTTAGGAGGTATCGTGGGCAAGAGGCTGGCGTACCGGGACTCATCCGCAGTCCGCTTCTGACTCAAAACTGGACTGAAGCGGTGCGGTCTGGAACGGAAATTGTCTGGATTCTTGACGGGGTAGCTCCCGAACGAATTCCTATGGCTCGCCTCGCTGAGTATCTCAGAGAGCTTGCCGCCCTGTTCGGAGAGGCCGACAGCGTCCATTTTGATCGGGTTGAAAAAGGGTCTACGCGTGTCATTGCGACCTTGAGCAACGGGGTTGGGCGTCACCGAGTTCAAAGCAGGGTCTACCAAGTTAGAGATGGGCGAGCCCCGGCCGATGCACAAAGGGCATACGATCGAATAAACGAGATGGTGTGCGCAGATAAGACTCGCGCTCGTATTATGTTTGGCTCCGGCACTGTATTGAGATTCTCTGGTGCCTCTGCTATACTAGATCGTCCCGTTACGGTGATAAATACTGCGACAGTCACCGGACGCCTATACGCACTTCTTGAAGACAATCACGGGCGAGTAAACGGAAGGATTCGGTCGAAGATCGGCAACAAATATATAACTTGTATAGCTGAAGGTCAAATTGCGAAGAAACTTGCAAATTGCTTCCAAGAAGTTGTCCGTCTAAACGGTAGAGGGGCCTGGAGTCGCGATACCTCCGGTGTATGGACCTGTGAATACATAAATGTTCATGACGTATTTCCTGTCAATGACGTGCCGCTCAGGGACGCTATTAATGCTCTAAGAGCCATAGAGGCAGATTGGCCAGACGATCCGCTGGGGCACTGGGCCGATATGGATGAGCAGGACGGCGCCGCGTGATCGCGGCAATGGACAACACATTCCTGACAGTGCTGCTAAACCCAAAAGCGGCACCGAGACCCAATCCGGATACCGGACTTCCCGTTTCGCATTGTAAGCAGAGAATAGAGGCGCTGATCGATGAGATTTCTCGGACGGATGGTACGCTTCTGATTCCCGCCCCTGCGCTCGCCGAGGCGCTGTGTGCCACTTCGGCGGTCGAGGCGTACCTGGATGAACTCAGGCAGTATTCATCAATCGATGTGGCTCCCTTCGATGCGCCGGCTGCTTACGAACTTGGTCGCGTCATTAGGGAGGCCGCGCTTTCAGGCGATAAACGCTCTGGAGAGATAGGTAATTGGCAGCAGGTTAAGATGGATCGGGCCATTGTGGCCATTGCAATATCTCGTTCCGTGGACGTCTTCTATTCTGATGATGGCCGACAAATTAATTTCGCGAAAATGGCCGGATTGACGGTTAAGTCGACCTGGGATCTGGCCCTCCCAGATAAATATGCCCAACACGACCTCAGCGAAAAATCGGACGAGCCATGGCCGACGCAAAAGAGACCAGCCAAGTCGAGCGATTCCGAGAGCTTGCCAGCAAAATAGGTTGCGACGAAGACAGGGGGCAATTCGAAGCGCAACTTGCCAGGATCGCCGCACATAAGCCTGAACCGAAGCCAGCTCAGAAAAAGAAGCGGCGCACCAAAAAATCGATCCGCACTGAAGGGAAATCGGGCGGTTTATGATTGTTTCGCTCGCTGCTGTTCTCGTTCACGCTCCCGCTTTAGCGCTTCCATGCGCCGCTTGGTTTCACGCTCTCTTCTGGCCGCTTCGTCGCGAGCAGCTTGAATTTCCGGGTGTTGCGCCTCGTAGTTTAGACGACGTCGTTCTCGTTCTTGCTCCCAATATGCTCGCTGCTCCGCGAAACGGCGGTGGGAACCTTTATAGACGATTCCTGTCGAGCTGAGCGGCGGACCGTCACCTTGCCATCCCATGGCAACACCC
>CAZLZA010000225.1:0-2667 GCA_964563875.1 uncultured Acidobacteriaceae bacterium | reverse complement strand
GGGAATCGTCAATTGCTTCAGCGCCTCGCAGCCGCTCTTCGATTGCCCTTGTGCAATCGCCGCTATCTGCGCCATGCACCCCACAACCAAACAGACTTGTACTCTCATTGTTCCTGCCTCGATCAACTTCTCTTTTTCAAATTGACGGTCGCGCACAGTCTACAGTTTCACCAGCTTGCTGCTCTGCGGTATTTCTGGCCCCTTTGTTTTGCGCCTCTCTGAATATTGCGAAAACAGGCAGTGACAATTACGATTCAGAGTTTCTGTCCCGCTTACAGCCCCCGCTTTGTGCAAAGAGGGGGCAAAGCCGGTCACCAGGCCAACGACCGCCCCCGTACGGGAACAGGCAACAGATTCGAACAGCATTGGAGAGCCGTCCCATAGTTATCACTGATTTTTGGGAGTAACAAGTGCCGTCAGCTGCCTTCCTCCATTCAGTCCGGGTACGGTGTTCCGCCCTCGCAGCCCCATCTGCTAGGTTTCCCTCGTCGTCACCGCGGGCAATTCGCTGCACCAGCAGGCAATGACTTTCCAAACTTGTCGAACCATCCGAAGACTTCGGGAACAGAGCTATGGAAGACCGTGTTGTGATCGTCCTCCGGATAGACCACAATCTTTGTTGGGTAACCAGCCTCCTTCAACTTCCGGTAGACTTCGATGGCGGGGCCAGGCAGCACATTTGAGTCCTTGCCGCCAACTGTAATGAGAATCGGAATCTTCCTCCCCGTCGTGAGCTTCGCATCTAGATCGGGCATCAGCCCCGTTCCTGCTTGCGGAGCCAGGGCAGCAAACTTTTCACGGAATTCAAGCCCGAGCTTCCATGTGCCCATGCCACCCATTGAGTGGCCGGTGAGGAATACACGATTCGAGTCGACCTTGTAGTACTTCTGCATCAGCACCATCACGTCGAGCATGTCTTGCTGGGCGCCACTCTCCTTCGAGTAGAAGCTGATCGGGCCGCGCCCATTGATGGCGACAACCAGGTAGCCGTAGCGTTCGGCCGCGGGCTGGAGCACCTCAGGCGCCATGAAGGTGTTCTCATCGGACATGGCGCCATGGAGGAAGACAATGAGCGGGTAGTTCAGTGTCGGCGTGTATCCCTTCGGCACGTAGATGCGGTAAGGCAGCAACATGCCGTCGAGACTGGAGCGATAGGCCAAATGCACATCGCCCGTGACTCCCGCCATCGGGTCGCGTCCATTCTGCACGGCAACAGCAAGCATTTCTGAACGCGCCAGTTCTGCGTCCAGATCGATATCCAGAGGATCCAACGTGGCGATATAGTCGGAGAGCTCCTTGGACGGAGCCTTGGGCACAGGAGGAAACGTTGAGAACTGCAGCGATCGGGCCTCGTAGGCTTTGGGATCGGCTATGGCGTCCTTGAGAATCTCCAGCGTGTAGCGCGCTGTTGTGGCAGACAGGCTTGTCTGATCGCTGGCACTGTCAAGCGCCTTTTCGAGAGTGGCGAGTCGAGCATCGAGATTTGGAATCGCTGCGAGCCTTTCCGCCACTGGCTTGCGGAGCTCCGGGTGTGGCGGTGGTGGCTGCGCGGCTACGAAGCCAGCGAACGCGAGGCAAAACAGAATCATAAGAATGCACTTTGCCCGCTGATTGCGGGATGGATGAAGATGCGCGATGGACTTGATAGGTGCCAAACTGTTTCTCCTTTTCTGCGTCATTTCAAACACCGCGATTTGCGCGGGCCCAAAGTTGCCGGTGCGCAAGCCTATGTGTTCCTCATTTCAAAGCGATGGAAATGGCCCTGTACAACACGCTTGAAAGACTGCCAAAACCCGAAACCGCCCACAGATTCTGCAGAGGAAGCCGTTTTCGAATGCTTGAGCCCGTGGGGCCGATGCAGAACCAAAGGTCGCGGCATTCCTTCCGATGGTTGAAAGTTGCAGTCGGCTCGGGCTGCGGGTCCGCAACTACATGCGCGGCCCTTCCTCATGCGACGGGACCGCGAAGGAACGGATGGAGCGGTGCACTGAAATTCGACCACTCGTCCATCAGGGGCTACCGGTTTGGCTTCATGGTCAAATTCGCGGTGTAGACGATGTCCCTCGAAGAGCGTCCCAACATGATCCCAAAATCACCCGATGCTGAGGTCCAGGCATGAGTCTGTTCGTTCCAGTATTTGAACGCATCCGAGTCAAGTCTGATTTGTACCTTGGTTTCCTCGCCAGGCTCAAGATACACCTTTTGGAAACCCTTTAGTTGCCTTGGCGGTTCGACGACGTTGGCAGGAAAGCCAACATACACCTGTACGACCTCACTCCCTGCGCGCGCACCGGTATTTTTCACCGAGATGTCCACCAGAGCACTACCGTCTTCATTCGCATGAACCCCCAGCCCCTTCATCTCAAAACTGGTATAAGAAAGTCCATAACCAAACGGGAAGAGCGGTTCCTGTTTATATTGGTCCCAATAGCGGTAGCCGATAAAGATGCCTTCATCGAAATGGACATCCGCAAGAGCACCCTTCTCTGAGAGCGTGCCGGGATACTCCGATTCAGTCTGAGCTGGCCCCTGTCTCTCATCCCTGGGAAAGGTGATCGGCAAGCGCCCGCCTGGATCCGCATCGCCAAAGAGCAACTGGGCCGCAGCCGGACCGTAAGCGTCGCCGGGAAGCCACATCTGCAAAACTCCGGCAACCTTGTCCAACCA
>CAZLZA010000224.1:0-2671 GCA_964563875.1 uncultured Acidobacteriaceae bacterium | reverse complement strand
GTTGGGCCACCCGCCGCGTCAACGACGGCAAGGGCTTCCTCTTTGTCTCCCATGTGGGCAACGTCTACCCCAGCGGCTTTTTGCCCATCCACGCCGGCAATATCCGCGAGACGCCGCTCAGCGAGATCTACCGCAACGCGCCTATTTTCAAGTCTTTGCGCGACACCAGCAAGCTGGAAGGCAAGTGTGGCGCCTGCGAGTACAAGGAGATCTGCGGCGGCTCCCGCGCCCGCGCCTACGCCGTCACCGGCGACCCGCTAGCCCAGGAACCCTGCTGCATCTACCAGCCCAAGCACTGGGACCCGGAACTGGAGAACGAAGCCGCGGCCTTCGCGAAGAGCTAGCTGCCAAGGCGCAATTCGAGTTCCAAACGCGCAAAAATCCCTTTACGTAGAAACAGAGATAATTTTGCATTTTTCTGGCCAAACATAGGGCTTTTTCGCCAATTTTTGTAGAGAAACAGGGCAGTTTTTGCGTGAATTGAGAGCGGGCGGGAGAAGATGGTCGTTCTCAGGTCTGAAAGGCGGGAGCTGGGGCACTCGGTTTTAGGTCATAAGACCCTATGGTACCTGCGCCACCCGCCGATTAGAGTTCCTATTTCATGATAAATTATGAAGCCTATTTCGAAAGAAAACCAACACTGGGAACTCGAAAACCATTATCGTGAACCAGGTCAAATTCCATTCATCAACATGAGTAAGAACGATAGCAAAACTTACCAGATGTATAGACAAGAGAAGAGCAGTTAAAGCCCAGAACTGCCATCTTCGAAGGAACAAGCGGCTATAATTGATGAAAAGCCCATACAAAATCGCCGTATCGAGTGTTAAACCACCCCACTTGATGTACACCTCGTGGCTTACAGACAATGAAAAAAGGACACATATGATCGATAAGCCAATGATGATAGGCACAATTATTAGAATGTCTCGTGTTGTGAGATCATTTGGATCGAATTTCCGGTGATGAATGATTTTCATGATCGCATTACCATCCGCATTGTTTCCACTCATTCGCGATAGCATCTAATGATGCGTATCCAAAATTCGCAACCGTAATCCAACCCGATACTTTTCCAAGCGTTTCTGCGCCCACTAGCACTCCGCCCGTCAACTCCGGACCTGTGAAAGCAGAGCGAACAGCGCTAGACCTAAGAGGAACGGTTAGTCCCCTTTCGACGCTATATGCGCCCTTCGGGATGCTGGCCGAAACTGGATTTCAGCCCTGCAACGGATGCGGACCTGCACCGCCGGACCCGCCACACACAGCAAGGCCGCCCCCGAAGAGACGGCCTGCTGGTATTCGAACCGAGCCGAGGATGGTTCACCCTCAGCGTGATGCAAGTACTACCCCAACGGCAGCGATCATGCTCAGTCCTACCATTGCCATTCCGAAAACTCTGCTCGAAGTGCTTTCTGCTGGCGAGCAGTCTTTATCGAAATAAATAAACAAAGCCGGGATCAGCATACCAATCCTCCAAAAGGAGGACAGCACAACCGCAAGAAATACAACTGAACGCGCCCGTCTTGATGTTTTATAGAACAGTCTGTCTCCAGGCAAGAGAGGCATTGGGCTTCCCAAGAGCAATAGAGCACAATAAACCGAAATGAAAGCATTCTTCGGGATCGCGACGTGATCGTATTGCACTGCCATACCTTGTAGAAGAGCATTCACTAGGATTCCTCCTGCCCCAGCCACAAGCATCGAAATATCCCTCAGTTGCTCTATATCGCCCGAGCTTGCTCTAAGACTCAATCGACCTGCAAGCCAGGCTGCAAGAAAGAGCAAAAGGCCCACAATCAAGGAAATGCTGAGGAAGTATCCTAGGCTGCGCAAGTCCAGAGAAAAACCGATCAGATATGCGCAGCAAACAAAATACATCGTGACCACAACATATCTCTTCGATTTCCACCGATGGCCAAACGTTCTCATAGAATTGCCGTCGAGTACTGTGCTCAATTGCCCCACCATTTTCACCTCCTAACGGCATGGAGTACCGTTTGGGTTTCAAGAGTGCCTTGTCTCTACGGAGTAGTGCTTGAGCCAGTTGTTCCAAGGCAGGTGTGGCCAAAAGCCTGTGCAAAGTCTCGTGGACCATACTGGTAGAAGGTATCTCCAGGTTTTGCGCCAATCCACTTGTTGGTGGTATCCACTGCCTTTTGTGTGGCAACTGAAATACCTGCAACCAACCCTGCTCCGAACCATGCGGGAGGTGTGACCGCGACCGCAGCCCCACCTACGATGCCAGCGCTGCAAGCGTAAAACGTTGGTTTGGTCAGTTGGTACACGCCGGTCTTTCCGAGCGCATGGGCTAGCTGACAGGCGTTGTCGCACTCCCCGTTATTTGGGGCATTATTCTGGGCCAGCTCGAATGGCGCAGTACTAACGGGGCTATTGAGGTACCACGAGAAATCGCTCGTATCGGTTTCATCTACCCATGCACCGGGAACCCAGACGGAAGCACCAGGAACATCCGGTTGTGAAGTGTCAGGTGCCCAATGCGCTGGAGAATAAACTAAATTGTCAAGATCGACAGTGAGAATTGTTCCGGTGATTGCTCCAGACCACAACGAAGTGGGCGACGGGTCGAGCGGGTTACTGGAATCTCTGTTGTTGCACTGTGACCCCCCCATACAAGGGGCAGCCCTGTACAGTCCCGACGGGTCCGTGG
>CAZLZA010000223.1:0-2681 GCA_964563875.1 uncultured Acidobacteriaceae bacterium | reverse complement strand
GCGCAGGCCCCCCAAGCTCCGCAGGCTGCCAACAATGTTCCGGCCTGTGCGGGGGGGTGGTCTCAATCAAGGTTTTCCAAACTGGCCAGTCCCCAAGATCAGGTCTTGATGACTGACTTTCTCGCCCGGACTGCTCAGCGCGCAGGCGTCCCCCCAGCCGCCGCACAAAGCTGCGATTTTGTCTACTCCACCATGGACAAAGTCCGCAACGCTTCCAATGCGATGTACGGAGAGGACACGCTGGCGCACACGATAGTTCTGGCAGGTTCGCTCAGGGACCAATTGCGCGCTAATGCCGCCGCACCCGGCACGTTTCTCGCAACCCTGGTCAATAGCATGGAAGTATGGCATTGGTCCACGGGCAGTATTTCCATTGAAACTACCCGGAATGGCGCTGCCGTTAAGATCAATCAGCAATTCGTCGGTCCTGCGCCCTTGCTCTATATTGCAAAGCCAGGCGACTATACCGTTCAGGTCATCTTTGGTGGAGTCGTGCTAGCACAACAATCAATTACGGTGGTGGCAAATGTTCGCTCGGTGGTTACTGTTCCTTAGTTCGTTTGCATTCTTCGCCGCGTCTGCCCCGTTACCGGCGCAGCAGCTTCCTGCTGCGCAAATCGCGGTAGTTGAGGCTGAGATGCCGGCCAAACAAGGCCCCGCCGACGAACCGGCGCTGAACCGATACATCATCGACCGAACGAAGCTGATGGTGGACATTGTCTGGAACACCGAACACCTGACTGGTCCAAAGCCCTCCATCGACACGCAGATGCTCAACACGCGCATCTCGCCATACATCAGCGGGACTACCATCACATACCCCGTCCTCTACGCGAATTTGATGGACCAGATCGGTGTCACGCTCGGCCACGACATTTACGCGGGCGGTGATAAATTCCCAGTGGTCAAGCCCGTCCTGCAGCACCCGTACGCAGAGCCTTATTTGTTGCAGAGCATGGACCCAGCAATCATGTTTTTCCAGAACAACTGGTACCAGACTTACCAGAACCTGATCGCCTGTAGGCCGGACGTGACCGGCTGCCAGAATATGCAGGGCATGGTCCGTTATGCTACCAGCCTATTCCTAGTCGCGCATGAGTGCGGTCACTATCTCCACGGCGACACCCAGGAGGGGCTTGATGAAACTCGCGAGAAGAATGCCGACGCTTTTGCCTGGGATGTCGTACATAAGGTTGCCGCGGCATACCATACCAACGATCCGGACGTGAACAAGACGTTCGACGAGATGTTTGGAGCCGGGGCCTTTGCCTTCCTCAACTTCGAGATTCAAACCAACCAACTCCGCATCCGCAGCCTTGGGGGCAACCCTTCGCAGGACGACGCGGTCGTCATCCTAGAGCACCGATTCGACGCGCTTCAGGGTCTGGCTGGAGATGAACTGAGCGACACTATTTCTGACCTGCTGCCCGAAGATCCGGTTAGCACCAGCTATCGTTCCGTTACGTTGCAGTGGACGACAGTCCCGGATGTATTGATGGTCAACGGTACCCTATTGAGCGTTCACGGCGAAGCCGGCAAGAGTCTGCTGCTGGGCAGCCGTACGTTGCACATTATCGCTTGGTCTTCGGATGGCGTGGCCTTCCTGGCGAGCAGCAGAGTGCCGGACGGGCCGATCACGCTCCAATATCAGTCCTATCTCAACGGATCGCCTGAAGACATTGAACAGGCGCTTAAAAACCGTGACTGGAGTACGGTGCTGCGCATGGGCACTCGTGACGGGGCAGCGAAATCGGGCGCATGGGCCGCACACTCCGTGAACCGTGCGTTGGAAAGGAACCAAGCCATCGCCCTTATCGACACAACACCTTCTGGCGATGCGAACGTGGACCGCGCCGCTGCCTACGAAGCCTCGCGCTGCAAAGCGCTGTCGGCCTGGGGCCTTGATCAATCGCTCGCTTCTTCTTCGCGCTGACAGCATCCACGCTCACTAGAAACCCTGCACCGTATCGCTTAGCTTACCGCCAAACGGACCGCCGGCAGCAAGGTATAAATCTGTCTGCGAGGCAAAAACTGCGGAGCGCTCATCCGCAACCTCATCGAAGCTCTGCGAGGAAAGCCTTCATCCTCGTTCGGCGTATGTCTGGCCGGCGCAACGGCGCAGAAACTCGTCGCTGCCATTAGAGTATTTGACTGTTTGTGTCTGGGCGGAGTGACGCATTCTCTGCGAATCCCCTGCACGATCCTGATGGCGCTGCAACCAAAACTCAACAATGGTCAAGTTCCGCCGGTTGTGGAGAATTCAGCTTTTCGGTAAGTGAACAGAGTGTGCAGGGTCCGGTTCCCAATAACTGCTCCTGAACTTGTGATGCGACTCGGCGAGCAGATGGCCGCCAATGCGCTCACCGAAGCGCACAAGCACTCGAAAGTCGGCCAGCGTTCGCGAATCGGCCTACGCGGTGTTCGCGGCGTACGGTTAACAGCCCTTCGCGCTCAGTAAGAATTCAACCGGTCCCCGGAAGAGTTCCGGAGGGGGACGGACGATTCAAAAACTGGCACGCTGCCGACCTTTCCGCCCGACTTGCCGCCCATTGGCCGGAGTCCGCTTAGCGCCAGACCTCATCTAGTCTGCCCGACTGGCTTCAATACTTTGCGCCAGCGCATACCGGGTGGATTTATGGGTGCTTATGGGTGTATATATGGGTGTGAGGGCCAGATGTTCG
>CAZLZA010000222.1:0-2751 GCA_964563875.1 uncultured Acidobacteriaceae bacterium | reverse complement strand
CGTAACCAGCGCGCCCGGCACATATAGCCCTCAGCTGACTTCGCCGATCCTCAATCTCTCGGCGAACAGTTGCTATGTAGTTATGCCCATAGTGAACCTCCACAGGGGTGGAATTAACGTGGCGGTCAGGGATCTGGACAACAACAAGACCCTGAGGAACGATTATCTCTTTGCTGTGACGGGAAACGACCCGTATGAACCAACCATTCGCATCAAGACTTCGGATGACTCTCACTTGCAGGTAGTCATCACGGACGCAAACGACCACGGACCGGCGGTTAGCGATTTCGATCTTCTGAACGTCGCGATAAGTTCCTGCCCCTGAGGGCTCGATAGCATCGCCGCTGTTGAAGGCGGTAGCAACAGAAATGAATGTCTCCACGGAGGCGTAATCATGCTCGGTGATCGTCTGCCGAATCTCGACTATTCGCGGCTAGTGGCGGCAAGTAAGAAAATTGAGCCTGCGCTCGAGAGGCCTGTCTTGAAACTAGCGCTGCTGAGCGATGCGGCTACCCAGCAGTTTGTTCCGGTGCTGCGGACGCTGCTGGACGCAAATGGGTTTTCAACCGATGTATATGAAGGCGGCTTTGACGCAATCGAGTTGGAAGTCTACGACTCCTCGTCAAAGCTATATTCGTTCGATCCGGACGCGGTCATCCTCCTGAATGCCGCTCAGGCGCTGCGCGCTTCGTTTTCGAAGCGGCAGAACAGTGCCACGGACTTCGTGAGCGAGTCACTGGCAAGGATCACCGCGATTTGGAACGCTATTCAATCCCGCAGTCGCACTGTGGTCATTCAAAGCACCTTTGCTCTTCCCCTGGAACGTTACTTTGGGAACTACGATCTTAAGGTAGCCGAATGCCTATCTTCAGTTACATGCGCGTTGAACTCCGGAATCGCGGCAGCGGCACGGCAGCAGAATGGAGTTCTGATCAACGACGTGGAGGGAGTGGCCTCTCTCGTTGGCCGAAGCCGTTTCTTCGACGATCGATTCTGGGATATGTGGAAGACGTTTTGCTCTCTGGATGTTCTTCCCGCCGTTGCTCAGAATCTTGTCGACGTGCTGATGGCGACGCGGGGGCGTGGCGTGAAGTGCGTGGTTCTGGACCTCGACAATACGCTTTGGGGCGGAGTGATCGGCGATGATGGGCTGGACGGTATCCGCCTGAATGCCCATGGGGACGGAGAGGCGTGGTATCGCCTTCAGCTTTTCCTGCGTGAACTCCGCCGCCGGGGCATTCTGCTGGCTGTGTGCAGCAAAAACGAGGAGCGTAATGCCCTCCTGCCGTTTGAGTCGCACCCGGAGATGGTGCTGCGGCGAGAAGACATTACCGTTTTTGTGGCGAACTGGAACGATAAGGCTGAGAACATCCGCACCATCCGAGAGATTCTCAACATTGGTTTCGATTCGATGGTGTTTCTGGACGATAATCCATTTGAGCGGAGCCTGGTGCGAGACCTCGTCCCAGGTGTTATTGTGCCGGAACTGCCGGAAGACCCTTCGGATTACGTCCGCTTTCTGTCAGAGCTGAATCTTTTTGAAACTGCCGCATTCTCCGGCGAGGACGTTCGGCGCGCCAATATGTACAAGCAGGAAGCCGACCGTCGCGCTGCTGCCGCCAGCTTTGCGTCCGTCGAGGAATTCCTTCAATCTCTCGACATGCGGATTGTCGTTTCCCGGTTTGACTCTTATCACCTGCCCCGCATCACACAATTGCTTCAGAGGAGCAATCAGTTCAATCTCACGACGCAGCGCCTGAGCGAGGCGGAATGCGAGCGGCTGATGAACGATGCCACCGTCGTGCCGCTTTACGTGAAGCTATCAGACCGGCTGGGCGATCACGGTCTCATCTCGGTGGTGATTCTTCAACCGAACCTTGAGGAGCTTCGCATCACGGATTGGCTTATGAGCTGCCGCGTACTCACCAGAGGCGTGGAGCAGTATATTATGAATGAAGTGTTTGCCATCGCACAGCAGCAGGGCCTGACGACGGTGACGGGACGGTACATCCCGACCGCGAAAAATGGGATGGTGCGCGATTTCTTTGCACAGTTCGGTTTCGCTCAGATCGCGGAAAAAGACGGTGAAACACAATGGGCGCTAAGAACGGATTCTTATCGGCCTTCGCGAGTTTTCATCAAACCGCTGGAGAAAGAGACAGCACCCGCAATTCTTTGAACCTGAGATGACACAAATGAGTGACGTGCATACGCGCCTTTCCACAATCTTCCGCGATGTTTTCGACGATGAATCGCTGGTTCTTCGCGATGACCTCACAGCGGAGGATGTCGAGAACTGGGATTCCCTCACCCACATCAACCTGATCGTGGCAATCGAGAAGGAATTCCGCATCCGATTCACGACCGCCGAAGTGTCCGGATTGAAGAACGTAGGTGAATTGGAAGCGCTTGTCGCAGCAAAGGTGAAGCAATAGGTCATCGAAGCGGTAATGCACTCCTTTACCGAAGACCGATGATTCGCAACCGGGCAGATAGTTATCTGGGCAGTTGCGGGGCGCTTAACATACCGCGCCCATCGGCCGCCGTTTTATCTCGATCTTCAATAAACTCATTCCACCACATCGCAAAATTCAGCAAGAACCAGGCGTGCCATCCACGGCCTTCCTGCAAGATCTTCATAACCGCGGCGCGATCCAGAAAGTCGGTTTTATCGCAGAATTCCGACAGCTCGCGCGTGGCGAACTCGCCAAAGCGATCGAAAAACCACTCGTACACCGGAACCCCGAAGCC
>CAZLZA010000221.1:0-2830 GCA_964563875.1 uncultured Acidobacteriaceae bacterium | reverse complement strand
ACCAACGGCTGCTTCGATCTGCTGCACGTCGGGCACATCACACTGCTGGAGCAGGGGCGGCGCTTCGGCGAACGGCTGATTGTTGCCATCAACAGCGACGCCTCGGTGCGTGGTCTGAAGGGGACTGGACGCCCTATCGTAGGAGAGCGTGAGCGGGCGCGCGTGCTGGCAGCGCTGGCTGCCGTGGATGCTGTAGTTATCTTCGGCGAGCCGACTCCTCTGGAAGTCATCATGGCCACACGGCCCGACGTCATCGTCAAAGGCGGCGACTATGCGGTGGAGACGGTGGTTGGCGCCAGCGAGGTGATCTCCTGGGGCGGACAAGTCAAGATTGTGCCACTGGTCGTAGGCTTCTCCACCACCCGGCTGATTGCCAAACACATCGATGCGTGATGCAGCTGTAACCTATAGTGAGAGTGCTGACGAAGAGAGCCTCAAGAATACCGTCACGGAATATCTCGCCTTTTTAGCCAGCCTTGTCTTGGGATCAAATCGTCAAAGCTGTAAGCATCCGGGCAAGCGCTGGAATGCCGATGGCTATGGTGTCCTCATCGATCGGATACTGCTCCAGCCCAGCGTTCACGACGAACCGCCTGTCGGGTTTGAGGTCTTGGCAAGCGATGTAAAAACCCTTTTCAGGACGACCCGATAGGCTCCGTTTGACCTCGATGGCCCACAGTCCGTGGCCGGGTATTTCCAGCAAAAGATCGATCTCGGCTCCAGCAGCCGTGCGATAGAAACTGGCGACGGTACGCTCTGGGGCGGCAGCTAGCAGGTTCTCAATGACGAAGCCCTCCCAGGAGGAACCTGCCACTGGATGTCCAGCCAGATCGTTGAATGTCCTCAAGCCTAAGAGGGCGTGTACCAGGCCGCTGTCCCGGATATAGACCCTGGGTGACTTCACCAAACGCTTACCTGCATTGCTGTGAAATGGCTGGAGCCGCCTGACGAGTAGCAGATCCGTTAGCAGGTCGATATAGCGCTGTACCGTAGGTGCGGTAATCTGGAGCGCAGCTGCGAGGCGCGAGGCATTCAGCAGAGTTCCTTGCCCATGCGCCAGCATGGTCCAGAGCCGCTCCAACACGCCAGCCGGTACACGCGGTCCGAAGAGTGGTACATCGCGCTCCAGATACGTGCGTATGAAGTTTCCGCGCCAGCGCAGGCTTGCCATGTCGTTCGGTGCTAGATAACTGCCGGGAAATCCGCCCCGGATCCAGAGCTGAAGAAGGGTCGATTCATCGGCGGGCAACTCCAGCACGTTGAATGGGCCCATATTGATGTATGTAATCCGGCCAGCAAGACTCTCGCTTGACTGTCGCAGCATGTCAATTGAGGCGGAGCCAAGAATGAGAAATCGCCCCTTGCCGTGGCCGGTACGCCGCCCTTGGTCGATGATGCCCCGGAGCGAACTGAAAAGCTCGGGGACACGATGAATTTCGTCGAGGACAACCAGGCTATTTTCGTACTGCCGAAGAAAGAGGGTTGGCTCCGCAAGCCTGTCCCGGTCCTCTCGAGCCTCCAGGTCAAGATAGAGTGACGCGGGACGGCTACCCGCAATCTCTCTTGCTAGTGTCGTTTTGCCAACCTGTCGGGGGCCGATGATCGCCACAGCAGCCTGCTCAGACAAAGAATGCTCGATAGCTGTCGTTATGGATCGTTCAATCATCCTTGCATAATAAAACATTCAAGTTCGATTTGCATGGTTTATCTGCTTTCGTGCTGGTTGGGGTCCGGTCTGGTGTAGGTATTGTCATTCAAAAGAGAGACTGGATGCAGCATTTAGGGTGTCCTAGGGTGTGGCTTTCCCTGTTATAGACTTACTCTATTTTCTGCCCCGCCCGGCTCTCATTTTTGCACCCCGACCCTCCGTCACCCGGCACCCCGCCGCAGACCTGGGAAGAGCATTCCTGTCAGCTCCTGTTGACCAGCGACGGACCTGTTTTTACCCTCGCGGATCGTCCGGCCTCACCGTTATTGGTGAGGCCACGATCTGCAGCCCGCCGCCGTTCTTCGGTACCAGCTCAAGATGCTTCCTTCCTAGTTCGATGAATGCTTCAAGGATACCGTCCCGGAAGATCTCTCCGTTTAAGCCCACCTTGTCTCGTTGCTTAGCGGAACCAGTAGGAACGAGCAACCACGCAATATCGTGCTCCGCACTCCTGAACAAATAGATCAAATAGCTGAGCAGAGGTACAACCACCAGATGAGGGCACAGAGTTCAACATAGTCGGCCGCCACGCACTCGAGAATGGGCTAACGATAACGGACTTGCTGAACGCGATCCTGTTGGAGCGGATGTTGACACAGGCCGAGACAGCGCACCTGCTTGGTGCGAATCAGCCAAAGGTCTCGGCAATGATGGAGTACAAGCTGAATGGGTTTTCGGTGGATGGTCCAGATTGAATAGTGCCAGCCGCGGTCCGACAACTCAGGTCGCCTGCGAGAATGCTTTAACCGCTGTGGCTACTCATCTCGGCTTGACTGGCGAAGCCCCTTCAGCAAGCGTCTCCAGGACCAGGGAGAGTGCATCTTCCCAGGCAGGCATATTGATCCCAAAGGTCTCCGCCAATCGCTGGCACGACAATCGTGAGTTGGCTGGACGCGTGGCGGGACGAGGAAATTGGCTGGTCTTGATAGGAATCAGATTGGGAACTGAAAAACCGTAAGTCGCAGCGGACTGGGACAACAACGCCTTGGCAAATCCGTACCAGGAGGTCTCTCCCGTGTTGGTCAGATTGTAGATGCCACTGCGTCCATCCAGTCCACCGCCGGCAGGCGCAAGCAACTGCGCCAGAATACCGGCGGTAGCCTGAGCGATGCATTCGCTTGA
>CAZLZA010000220.1:0-2834 GCA_964563875.1 uncultured Acidobacteriaceae bacterium | reverse complement strand
TTAAGAGCCATCGCTGAGAGAGAATGTCACGCACTGACCGGGCAAGCGCCTCGAACCGGTCGCGCGTGGTCGCCTCCACCAAGTCGACGCCACTGTCGAACAGCAGGTGCCGTTCATAGAGTGCTTCGTCCGTCCCGGCGAACTGCACTGGACCGCATCCGTATTGAGTGTTAAGGAGTCTGGCGGCCTCCGACAATGCCTGCCTTGTCGCTTCGGTTTTAATGATCATGGTCGAGTCCTTCTACAATTCTGTTGGAATTGGAGAGTCGCTTGAATACAGCACGCAGCTGCTGGCGGACGAGCTTGCGAAGCGTAATCGCATTCTGGCTGCGGCGACGCCGCACTAGCCTCCGCCGCCGACGCGGAGCGCACATTCGGTCTGCGAATTCGAGGTTGTGCGGTTCGTCATCGCCGCGTGATACCCAGGCCGTGAAGCTCGTTTTCGATTTCCTCAAATGCGTGTTGCTCCGGCAGTCCGGCGGGTTGATCAACACCCCGCCAATGCGAAATCCTGATTCGGATCGTTGCTTCAACCTGTCGATTTCGACTATCGAGGACGAAGGTCGACGGGAACGGAATAATCTCCAGAGAGCAGGAATGGTCGACACGATGCGAAACCTCTTCCACGATTTTCTGTAACTGGGCATAGCTCAGCGCGTAGTGAGGATCAGGACCCGGCATCACCAACTTATCCTTAATGTTTTACTCCGTAGATCTCAACATCAAAACCAGCCTGAACCCTTCGAGTCCTGGCCGAAGAGCTTCCATGCCTTTCCTCGAACAAGAGGTAGTATGGAACCACCTCGTAGAAAGCGTGATGTTCCTTAATCAACGAGTGGAAATTGTCAGACATGTCAATTTTCCTCCTAGTCGCATTGACAATCTGCTTTGGATGAACGTGTTGACCTAACGCGGCGCGTGACATAGGACGCGTGTTCCCCCTCCGAAAGCTTTGCCCTCCGGAAATTGGTTCCTCTGAGCCTAAAGTCCCGGTGGCGTTTCCTACTTGCCATTCCGAGCTAGAGGGAGATAAAGCCGCTTGCACACATCCAACACATAGGCGTCCTCAGCAACGAACCTCGCTCCGAGTCGGCGGAAAAACGACAGCGTCGTTTCGCCCACACAATCGATGAACGTAACCTCCGTCAGGTCGACCACCAGTTTCCCTTCAATGTTGCGCCGCGTCACCAGCATCCGAACGTGCTCCGCATCATCGCCGGCGAATCGTCCTTCCAGCCTGACCATCAAACCCTTCTCTGAATCTTGCATTTCCGCCCGTAGCATCGTTCCACCTAATAAACGGTATGCAGGCGTTATGCCAACCGGGAGCTGTGACAAAGCGATAGAAAAAACGGGCCTTGGCAAGGTGAGCCAGCAGGCCGCCCGCGCCCAAAAGCCAGGAGTGCCGTAATGTGGGCAATGGCAGTGCCGGAATGCGGGCAATTGGTGCATGTGAAGGGACAGGGACAACGGTCAGCTCAGACTTGCGATCAGCACTGAGCAGGAGGCTCAAGACGATGCGCCGCCCGTGGCAGCAGAATTGACATGACCCGCCGGAAAGGTACAGACTCGATCACCCAGAGCGCGTAACAGCCGAAGCTCGCTCGCGCTGGTGTTGGAGGTTTCGCAATGCCGGGCGGAGCTACAGGTGATAAGACGGCAACAAATGGCCGATACCGGGCGCTGCTCGACGCCTCCAGTGCTATTGCCGATCAGCCCACAGTAAAAGCCATCCTGCACAGCCTGCGCGGCCTTTTGTCCAGCACTTGTAGGATCCACGGCGCCTTTCTCTACGTCCTGAGCGGTGACGGAGAAAGTCTGGAGGTGTTGGAGTTCGATCGAGAGGCGGACGCACCCGCGATCAAGACTGGTGCTAAAATTTCGCGCATTGGCGCGGCGGCGAAAGTGCTAGACGAGCAGAAACCAGTTTTCCTCCCCGATGTATCGGAGGAGATGTTGAAACATCCTGAGATGGTTCCATTTGCAGCCGAGTCTGTCGACCGAAGCACCTATTTGTTTCCAGTCTCTACGTTGCAGCAACGCTACGGACTTCTTGTAGTGACGAAGGACCGGGGGCAGCAATTTCTTCCCGAAGATGTCGAACTGATCCGTTCCTTGGCATCGCACGTTGCGGTCGCACTCGAGTGTGCGTTGGCAAGGGATTGTGCAGAGCAGTATCAACGTCAGCTTGCTAGCGAGCGCGACCGCCTTCGCCTGGTGCTCGAAATCAATAATCATGCGGCGAAATTGGATATCAACGATGTCCTTCGCTCGGCCTCGGCATCAATCCGTTCATACTTTGGCAGTGATTTCGTTACTTTCTGGGTGCTGAAAGAGGAAACTAGTCAGCTTCAAAGCTTATTGCACGATTTTCCCGACGGGAAGGGATTGCTGGCTGAGTTCGCTTCCGCTGACCTGACCGCTACGGACTTTGAGAAGCTGCGCACGCGCCACGCCGAAATCTGTTCAGTCGAGGACATTAAAAAACTCCCGGCGAGTCTCGGGGACCCACTAAAGGCCGAATCGATAATGTCATTAGCCATCGCTTCGTTGGCCACCGAGAGTAAGCCGTTGGGTTTGCTGGCGATGGGCAGCCGAAAGGTCGATGCCTTCGGACAGGAGGACCTGGACCTGCTGTCGCAGATCGGCATCCAGATATCTCTCGCATTGGATAATGCGCTTGCATATGGACGCCTGAACGCATCGGCGGCTCGTCTCGAAGAAGAGCGTTTGTACCTGGAATCGGAAATCAGGTTGGAATACAGCTTTGAGGACATCATTGGCAAAAGCGCCGCACTTCGTAAAGTTTTGGATCAAGTTGCCATCGTCGCGCC
>CAZLZA010000219.1:0-2858 GCA_964563875.1 uncultured Acidobacteriaceae bacterium | reverse complement strand
CCCACCCGACGGGCTTGAACGCCTTGCACAGGGGAAAACTGTGGCGGCGCCGAGCGCAAGAATACCAATTGGTTCCAGATTCAGGTTTGGTCACCGCTCGCCAAGTCCGCCGCCACCCTCAAGGCTGGGACGCTGGTGATTGTTGAAGGCAAGATCAAGCCCGAGACGTACACGGCTGACAGCGTGGAGTACAAGACGTTCTCGATCAAGGCCGACTACATCCGCAAGATTGACTACTCGGCACCGAACGAAGCCAGCGAGAGCAAGGCTGCCAAGCCCGCCAAGCAAGCCAAGTAGCATCCGCGCAACCTGGAGGCGGCTCTTCGGAGCCGCCTTTTCTCTGCCCGCTGAATGACCCTCCGTTACCGGGTCAACGCCATCGCCATCCCCAGCTTCCGAGTACTTAGCACTGGCCCGTAGCCAAAGATATTGGCTCATTTTCTCGGCAGCACTATGGAAAGTTCGTTGAGTGACTCGATTATCATCAAATGATTGTGGGATGGGAATCGATGCTGCGACTGAGCGGGGTTTGATATGTGGATTACCGAATGGCGAGCCATTGATGCTCGAATTCATTCTTTGATAGAAGCAGGGGCGTTTTTTCTTGGGACACCTGACAGTGATCAACACGGAGGATCGAGCCTCCTGATCGAAAATGCCCACGACACTGCACGAAGCATTCGTGCGTTCATGGACCACTATTGTAACCAACTTCAGCCGGAGCAATTACAGTGCCTCGCCCTCTTTTGGCAGAAGTATTTGGCTGATTTGATGCCGCCTAATGGAGACCCTTCTGGATTCTCAGGTGTAACATCGGTCGTCACTTATCTGGCATCCTTGCGTGCAGAGTTCGAGTATTTGATTAAGGACAATGTCGCGGTCGTGCGAAGTCTTGTAGTCCGCGCATTCACACATCTTCAGCGAACGATAGTGGTGGACCGATTCGCTCGGCTCCTTTGGGCAGAAGCATTCCAAAAAGGCGAGCTGGCCTGTGAGGGTATCGGATCTTGTCATCTTCTCTCGCACGGCATATGGGCGTTCAAGACATCGGCCGAGGGCGAACGGACTGACCTCGTATTGGGAGGAGACCTCGAAGCTGAGTCGGAAGTGATCCAGCGATCATCGATCGGGCTTGTTCTCACAGAATGGAAGGTGGTCCGCTCAGAAAATGAAATCCAAGGGAAGATCGATCAAGCCTATGAGCAAGCGAAGCGCTACCGAAAGGGCATTCTGGCAGGCTTTGAAGTGGCTTCTCCCCGTTATTTGGTAATGGTTTCTGATGACTATTTGGAGATGCCGAGACCTCGGGAAGATGGCGAGGTGTTTTATGAGCATCTGAATGTCGCGGTCTCCCCAAGTTCCCCCTCCAAGACCGCACGGAAACTGGCTGGTACACGGAACGCCTCGATTGGAAGCAACCCAGAAAGAATAGACACAGCGGAATAACGAGTGCAGGATAGTACTTGTTTGCAGCGGTGGGCCAAACGACGTTTCCAGTATCGCCCGCCCCTGAAGCGTGGATTCGCGATTTTGCTTGATTCGGGGGAATGGAAATGTGAGAGACTGTTGCTGAGTTCAACCTCATGTCGCAACCCTGTCTATTCTGCGATAACAACTCAGGAAGCCGCGAGCATTTGTGGCCAGCGTGGATTCACGACCGTAAAGACTTCGGCCCGATCAAGATGCAAATCGGAAAATCCGAAACCATTATCCGCCCCAATCCCCAACTAAAGATCAAGACCGTTTGCGGTGTATGCAACAACGGCTGGATGAGCGATCTTGAGGCAGAAAATATTCCGATCATAGGCAGTATGTTGCAAGACATTGCAATGCCTCTTGATCAAGAGCAACAAAAGCTGGTCGCTGCCTGGTCGGTAAAGACTGCCATGATGAGCGATTCCATGAAGGGGCGGAACGCTCCGAACAAGTTTTATACGAAAGATGAGTGCCTCAACCTGCGGCAATCGCGCCAGATTCCGAGTCGTACTTTGATCTGGATTGGCAGGGTGGACGGCATGCACCTTGCCGATGTCGGGAACGATTTCACTTTCCTCTACCCGAACGGGGAGCGCTTGACTTCGAATACCGTATCCACCATCGTAACGGGGCATTTTGTCGTCCAGGTTGTCACTGTTCATATGGATAGAGAAGGTGCCAATATCGATGCGCTTCCTTGTAAGTTCGGCAATTGGGATGAGAAACTGATTCAGATTTGGCCCATTCAGAAACCCGTCGTGCAATGGCCCCCGAAGATTTCATTTACGAATGGTGGACCCGAGGGAATCGCGTATCTCCTCGACCGCTGGCGTCTAGGTGAACAAACGGACATCATTTCAGCCGGTAAAGTCCCCGACTGACTTCTACGAATAGCGCCGTATTCCCACCCGGATTGCCGACCCGATGCTTCGGCAAAAATACACCAGCGTATGTAATTGTGAGTGCGCTGTTCACTTCAGCCGCACGGAATCGTTCCTTCAATAGGCCGCCTTTCACGGCGTCGCGGATATCTCGAAGTGTGTTCCCTTCGATCATAGGGATCAGTTTCCGTACCCATAATAGCTGAGTGCGCAAGACTTCCATTGTCATTCCGAGGCCGTCTGATCGCGCGTGAGAGTGATATCGGATGAATCAGGCGGACTGAAGCGGGCCGAGTGATTGGCCATATCGCTCCCCCAAAACTACTTTCATAACTTTTTGCCGTTTTAGTTAGGGCTCCTGCCCTACGCTCCAGGCGTGCCGCAGTAAAAAACGGCGCGTCTTGCGCTACCCCTCTAGCGGACCTGTGTCCTGTCCGCAACGCCTGCCCTTTAGAAACCCTTCCTAAGGAGCTCCGCCCCTCGCGCCCGCAAGGGGTTTCC
>CAZLZA010000218.1:0-2871 GCA_964563875.1 uncultured Acidobacteriaceae bacterium | reverse complement strand
GCAGCCTGGCCAGCGTTGGGCGATCCTGCGAGGGCGGCTTCGGCGGCCTCCTTACGCTTCCGCTCCTTCAACGTTTTCGTGGGCAGCAGTACGAACCCATCCAGCGTGATGCGCAGCGGAGTGTAATGGTCACCATTTCCGGGGCCGGAATTGGTGAGCATTACATCGTCGTTTGCTGCGAAAAGGCGCATGTCGCCCTGGACCACGTACACATCCTCACCATCCCGTACCTCGGGAGTGAGCACGAGATGGTCGATCCGCTTCAGCAACTCCTGCTTGGTACGGAGGGGGTCGCCGAGGAGCACTTCCATCAGTTCGGCCACCTTGCGCTTGAGAAATTCCGCAGTCTCTTCGGTCCCGATCTTCGGAGCGGCGGGCTTGTCCTTTGCCGCCAGGAGATGCCGGATCTCCTCCATGCGCGCCTCGGATTGCCGCAGCTTGGCCGACAGAGCGTGAGACAGTCCATGCTGAGCAATCGCATCTGTGAGTCTCTCGACCGTACCGCCGAGGGCTGCATTCTCCTTCCGCAGTCCGTCGTGGCTGCCAAGTGCCTTCTGGGCGGCAGCGGCCTCTGCTGTCGCGGCTACCGCAACTTGGCGGGAGAATTCCTCCTGGAGCAGTGCCAGTGTCTCAGGCGTCCGCAGGCGGGCCACAATTCGGCCCAGGAGCTGCTCCTCCAGGCTCGACTGCTTGATGGTGAGCTTGTTCGCGCAAACCCCGCGCTTGCGATGGTAGAGGCACCCATAATATGCTTTAGGCGCCTTGCCTGAGCTGATCGCGATATTCGCGCCGCAAACTCCGCAACGAAGCAGGCCGCTGAAAAGGTATTTCCGGCTGTTCTCGGTGCGGTTCATGCCGCCAAGCTTCTTGGGGCCATGCTTCTCGCAAATCAATCCGTTCTGTACCCTCACCTTTTCCCAGAGTTCGTCGGAGACGATCCGCAGTTCTTCGTGGTACTGAGTGGTCCACTCGGACGCTGGCCGATTGCGGTACTCGGTTGCGGCCGTCTCCGGGTTCTTCATCTTTTCCGTCATCCCCCAGTTCACCGTGCCACGATACCGCTCGTTGAGCAGCATCTCCCGGATGGCGCTCGGGCACCACGACCGGATGCCGCCTTTGCGAGGGCGCTGAGGGGACAGAATTGAGGCGCTATTCAGGAACTTGGCGATCCGCTCATAGCTGTTCCCCTCGGCGTACATCTTGAAAATCAACAGAACGATTGCCGCTTCCTCTGGATCGATGACCTGCCGTACTCCCTTCAAAGGCGCGTGTCCGCCAACCTCACGGCGGCCGTAGTCTTCTTCACGTTCGTTCCTATAGCCGTAGCACTTGCCTCCGGGATGAAACCCCCTCATGACCTGGCCCACCATGCCGCCGCGGACCTTGGCCCTCAATTCGCTAAGGAAGACCTCGTCCATCATGGCCATCATCGTCAGTACCATCTCGAACGCCGGGTTCCGGGAATCGAGCCCCGTCGAGGCGATGTGCAGGAAGACGCCGTTGTACTTCAGCACCTTGGCGAGTTGAAGGACCTCGGAGATGTTTCGGCCCAGTCTCGATGTCGAATCGACATAAAGCACCACAAAGGGGGAGGGCTTCTGCTTCGCCATGGCGATGAGCCTCTGCAAAGCCGGCCGGTTTTTCATGAACCGGCCGGACACGGCGTCGTCACGAAATAGAAGATGCTCAGGAATGACGCAGCCCTGACGAGCCGCAGCGTCGCGGCACCGTTGAGTCTGGTCGATGTTTGAGGTTTCCGATTGAAGATCCGAACTGTAGCGTACATAGGCGGCCCCTGGAACCCCCGCTGAGGCGTCCAGGACGATCGCCGAATTGTTCATGAAGTCCATCATTGGCTTGGTGCGGGGCTTGCCCGCTGCTCCTTACCAAGGGGTTCCGTATCAAGTTTCTGCATGACTGTCTTCGAGGACGCGCTTGCGGACGCTCGTTCAGCGAGATACTCGCGAACCAGCGCGGGTACAATCCACTCCCGGACAGCCTGGGTCACCGCGGCGGAGTCGGTTCTCCCAGCCTCGATGACGAGCCGGGTCTCCCGTGGGTACATCGACTTGGTGGATGCGCGCCGGACTATGCCTGAGAGGCTTCCTGCGCGGTATCGTGTGAGGCTTCTGCTCGGCATCTTTGCACCCTCCATTGGGGAGCCATAGTCTCGATGCCCAGCGGGTACATGCTCCCGGCGTCTGTGTGCCGGTGCTGGTACCCCATGGGCTAAAGGTAGTTGAGTTTTGAGGTATGCCGGCCATCGCGTCGTGACCTGAGCGACGGAGACCACTGGAGGCAACGATGGCAGTGGTGCGCCGCAACGGCTTACCGGCGAATGTTGATGCGGTAGAGCATCGACAGGCGAAGAACGGCGCTCCCGATCTCCTGGTCCGTCGCGTTCGCGTCTGTCAGGCCCAGCGTGACGGGCTCTACTCCATCGCCACGCAAACCCCAGATGTGCCCGTACGGACAGTAGTAAGCCTCGGCCACGACGTCAGGAAAAATGTGCATCTGCTGGCTTCCGTCTTGCGTTTCGCCCATGAAGCTGGTGTCGCCGTAATGCGCGCAGAATTCCTCGTAGGTGGCGATACGCCCGTCTTCCCAGCGGATCGAGATCGGTACGTCGTAGGCGATGTCCTGGTTCTGCAGCCACGTGGCTGTCATTTTCATGATGTGCTCTCTCTTCGGCCGCGTTAGATTTGATCGGGGGCAGGAGCGGCGCGATTGTTCCCCCTACTGCTATCTACCGGGCTGTTGACGATTTGGGGACAACTGGCCGCAAAATAGTTGAGATTTATGGTTTGAGGTGGTCACCGGCCCCGATCCCGTGTGGGCGTACCCGTGGACGGGGTTGGGCTGGCACGCTAG
>CAZLZA010000217.1:0-2879 GCA_964563875.1 uncultured Acidobacteriaceae bacterium | reverse complement strand
ATGTCAAGAACGCCATCGCCAATGAAGGTCCGCGCATGAAGCGCATTCGTCCGGCGCCGATGGGCCGCGCGTTCCGCTACCAGCGCCGCATGGCGCACATCGAAATTGAGCTGGCCGAGAAGAACAAGGCCATCGCCTCCACCGATGCCGGGACTGCGGCAGCCGAGCCGGCCAAAAAGGCCGTTCGCAAGCCGGTAGTCAAGAAGGCCGCTGCCAAAAAGACGGCGCCGAAAAAGGCAAAGAAGTAGGCAGTCCGCTGCGGCGGACCCGGCTTAACGGCGGGTAGTCGCCGACACCGGGCTTCAGGTTCACTGGATCGAAGGATCCAATTCAGCGGCGGCGCCAGGGCTCAGGCCCGAGTAAGCTGCCGGCAGAGAGACGAAGCAATTTATGGGACAAAAAGTCCATCCTTACGGATTCCGACTCGGCTACACCAAGCCGTGGAAGTCGCGCTGGTATATGGATCGCGACTATGCCAAGTTCCTGATCGAGGACATCAAGCTGAAGGAAGAGCTGAAGGACAAGCTCAAGTCGGCCGGTGTCAGCTCGATTGAAATCGAACGTCCGGGTAATAAGCTGCGCATCATCATCCGCACTGCCCGCCCGGGCATCATCATCGGCCGCAAGGGCGCCGAGATCGACAAACTCAAGGCTGATCTGCAGAAGCGGACCAACCGCGACGTGTTCGTCGATATTCTGGAAGTCCACAAGCCGGAACTCGACGCTCAGTTGGTGGCGGAATCGATTGCGCTGCAGTTGGAAAAGCGAGTTGGCTTCCGCCGGGCGATGCGCAAGAGCGTGGACAGCGCGCTGCGTTTCGGCTGCAAGGGGATCAAGGTTCGCGTATCGGGCCGCCTGAACGGCAATGAAATCGCCCGCTCCGAGTGGTATCTCCAGGGGCGTCTGCCGCTGCATACGCTGCGTGCGGACATCGATTACGGCTTTGCCGAAGCGCACACGACCTACGGATTAATCGGGGTGAAGACCTGGGTTTATAAAGGCGAAATCCTTCCCCAGAAACGCCGCGAGCCGCAGACCGCGACCGCCGGACTTTAAGCAAGCGAGCCGGCCAACTTCTCCAGCCGCCAGTTCCTGGAGGAGTAGTTGTGGAGCCGGCAGGCGCGCCCGTTGCTTGGGCGGCCAGAACTTGAAACTGGCAATTGGAAACTGCTTATGTTGATGCCGAAGAAAGTCAAGTACCGCAAGCAGCAACGCGGTCGTATGTGCGGCAAAGCCTGGCGCGGCTCCGAGCTGTCGTTTGGCGATTTTGGCTTGAAGGTTATGGAGCCGGGCTGGATCACCGACCGCCAGATTGAAGCGGCTCGCGTGGCCATGACCCGGTTCATCAAGCGCGGCGGCAAGATCTGGATTCGCGTGTTTCCGGACAAGCCGGTCACCAAGAAGCCTGCCGAAACCCGTATGGGTAAAGGCAAAGGCGCTCCGGATCACTGGGTTGCGGTTGTCCGGCCGGGCAAGCTGTTGTTTGAGATGGAGGGAGTTTCGGTGGCCGATGCGCAGGAAGCAATGCGCTTGGCTTCGCACAAACTGCCTTTGATTACCAAGTTCGTGAAACGCGAAGTTCTGGCGCACTAAGCCGGTTTCGCGTCGGGTGCGGGCCAGCAGATGGCCCTTCCGGTCGCTGACGCCATGCCAGACCGCAGTTCACATTAATTCCGGGGAAATCCGGCGCCGGCGGCGCAGTCCGCCGGGGGTGAAGAGAAGAGAGCAATGACTTCAGAAAAGATTCGTAACCTTACAGATGCCGAGTTGGTCCATCAGAAGACTGAACTCAGCGAAGAGCTCTTCAAGCTGAAGTTCCAACTCAAGATGGGTCAGACCGAAAGCTTGAAGAAGATGCGTGGGTTGAAGAAGGACATCGCGCGCGTGCTGACCATTCAGCGCGAAAAGCAATTGGCCGCAGTCAAGACCGGAACGGAGAAGAAGTAGCCATGGCAGAAGAGACGAAAACCGAGAAAACCCCCGGACAGCGCAAGGTCCTGGTTGGGCTGGTCGTTTCGACCAAAATGGCGAAGACGATTGTCGTCGAGGTGAATCGCCAGAAGGCTCACCCACTCTACCGGCGCGTGGTCAAGCGCTCCAAAAAGTTTTATGCCCACGACGAAGAGCAGACGGCGCGCACGGGTGATTCCGTGCGGATTGAAGAGACCCGCCCGTTGTCTCGCCTGAAGCGCTGGACGCTGAAGGAAATCGTGAAACGCTCGGCGCTGGCCACCGCCGCGATTGCCGCTGAGACCGCTGCCGCCGCCGCCAAGGAAACACCGGAGCAGGCCAGCTAGACGCCGTCGCTGGTATCTGGCTGGAAAAACCAGCGCAGACCGACGACCCTGAGAGACGACTGAAGGAGATTGCACCATGGCAGTGTTTATGAGGTCCATCCTCGAGGTGGCCGACAACAGCGGAGCCCGCAAGTTGCAGATGATTCTGCCGATTGGCGGGTCAACCGGGGTCCGCGCCCGGATTGGCGATGTGGTGACGGCGGCGGTGAAGGAAGCGTCGCCCGACGGCAGCGTGAAAAAGGGAACAGTGGTCAAGTGCGTTATTGTCCGGACCCGCAAGGAAACCCGCCGCCGCGACGGTTCCTACATTCGTTTTGACAGCAACGCGGCAGTTCTGATCAACGCCGATGGCGAACCGGTCGGAACCCGCGTATTTGGTCCCGTGGCCCGCGAACTTCGTGAGAAGAAGTTTTTGAAGATCGTTTCATTGGCTCCGGAAGTTATCTAGTGTCATTGATTCCGAGGGCGGCTTCAGCGGCCGCGCTCGGGAGCTCCGTTCGCGGAGCGGCCCCAAGAACGCTGAAGGTTTTGAGAGGAAGACATGGCAACCGTTGATATTCGCCATAACGATACCGTGAAGGT
>CAZLZA010000216.1:0-2917 GCA_964563875.1 uncultured Acidobacteriaceae bacterium | reverse complement strand
CCGGCGATGCCGATGAACTCCGTGACCACGTTGGTGTAGTTGACCACTACCAGCAGCACCATCAGCACAAAGGTGAGGCGTAGGCCGAATTCCTCGCGAATCAGGTCGCTCAAGCCCTTGCCGGTGACCACACCCATGCGGGCGCACATCTCCTGCACCACGATCAGCGCAATGGTGATGGGAATGATGGTCCACAGCAGCGTGTAGCCGTACTGCGCGCCGGCCTGCGAATAGGTGAGAATGCCGCCGGAGTCGTTATCGACGTTGGCGGTAATGAATCCGGGGCCGAGGACGGCCAGAAAGAGCAGTATCCGGATTCGCCAACGCTTCCACATGCTCGCCGGTTCCTAAGGGGGATTCATTTACGGTTTCCTCCCTGAACATAACAGGCCGGGGCAGGGGATGCGAACCCCGGCTGCTCAATCGGCGTGTTATCATCTCGTTTTGTTCAAACGATTGTGTTCTAAGAGAGCCTGAAATGAAGATGGAAGCTTCTGTTGCGGCAACCGAATTGAACCGGCGTGATTTTATCTGTCTGAGCATGATCGGCTCGGCGCTGCTGATGGGCGGTGGCTCGCTGCTGGAGGCGGCGGAGGGCGATATGCAGACGCAGCATTATTCCGCTCTGCGGGCGCTGTCTCCGGGCGCGGTTAGGCCGGAGGGCTGGCTGCGGCTGCTGCTGGAGAAGCAGGCGGCGCAACTGGGTTCACAACTGCCCCAGGTCTCCTGGCCCTTTACCGAGGCCTATTGGGCGGGCAAGGAGAATGCCGAGCCGGGGAAGAACGACGCCTGGTGGCCGTGGGAGCAGAAGGCCTATTGGATCGACGGTGCCACCCGGCTGGCGATTGTCTTGCAGGATGAGAAGCTGATGGCGCAGGCGCGGGCTTCCATTGACTACACGCTCTCGCACGCAGGCGAGGATGGCTATCTGGGGCCCAAGGAGTTTGAGGAGCCTACGGGGAACTTTCATCGCTGGCCGCAGAATGTGCTCTTCCGTGGCCTCGCGGCGCTCTGGGATGCGCAGCCGGCTCCGGGCGGCACGGAGACTATCGAGATTGCCGAGGCGATGCGTAAGCATTTCCTGAATGACCCGGCTTCCTACGGAACACCGGTTCGCAATGTGACCAACATCGAGGGGATGCTGTGGTGCTATGAGCGCACCGGCGATCCGGCGCTGCTGGTGCTGGCCGAGAAGGCATGGAATGACTTCCAGGCGGGGCCGGCCATCGATGCGGACACCGACATCTCGGCTCTCCGAGCCTTTGCCGACATGCCCATCCACGCGCACGGCGTCACCTATGCCGAATCGATGAAGCTGCCAGCCATTCTTTATCTTTATACCGGCAAGGAAGAGTACCTCAAATTTGCCGAGGCGGCCGAGCGGCGCGTTTTTGACCACCATCTGCTGATTGATGGTATCCCCTCGACAACCGAATACTATGCCTACCGCACCGCCCTCGACTCGCACGAGACATGCGATATCAGCGACCACACATGGTCGTGGGGCTATATGCTGATGGCTACCGGCGACGCCGTGTGGGCCGACCGCGTCGAGCGCGCCTGCTTCAACGCCGCTCCGGGTGCGATCAAGAATGACTGGAAGGCCCTGCAATACTTCTCCTGCCCCAATCAATTCCTGGCCACGCTGAACTCCGACCACAACGTCAAGGAGCACGGCCGCATGATGGCCTACCAGCCCAATCCCGGCCAGCACACCGCCTGCTGCGGCGGCAACGTGCATCGCATCTTTCCCAACTACGCGATCCGGATGTGGATGAAGACGCACGACGGTGGTCTCGCGGCGGTGCTCTACGGGCCATCGAAGGTCAAGGCCTCGGTGGGCGCCGGCAATGAGCCGGTGGAAATCGAGCAGAGGACGAATTATCCCTTTGAAGAGCAGATTTACTTCACAATCAAAGCTGCGCGGACGGTGACTTTCCCGCTCTCGCTGCGAATTCCCGCCTGGTGTGCGGCTCCCCGGCTCACGGTGAACAACGTGCCGGTGGCGGTTGAACGGACGGCCAAAGGCTTTGCCGTTTTGCGGCGCGACTTTCATCCGGGGGACGTGGTGGCGCTGACCCTGCCGATGAAGACCGCCGTAACTCATTGGCCGCAGAATGGCGTGGGCATCGAACACGGGCCGCTGGTCTATTCGCTAGCCATTGCGGAGAAGTGGACGACGCTGGTGGAAGAGAACTATACGACTGCGGAGTTTCCCAGTTGGGAGGCCACGCCGATGAGCGCTTGGAATTATGGACTTGCGCTGAACCCTGCCAAACTGGACGCCGAATTTGAATTCAAGCGCAGTCCTATACCGAAGGAAGGCTTTGACCCGTGGGTGAATCCGCCAACGACGCTCACAGTTCCAGCGCGGAAGATCGAGGGTTGGGAACTGCTAGCAAACCCGGACGACCCAAGCCAGAAGTTCACCCCGCCGCTGCCGGTGCTTAGCGAGAGCAAAGTGAGCGAGACGGTGGAAAGTTTGACTCTGGTTCCCTATGGATCGACGCAGTTGCGCATGACGATCTTTCCTGCGGTGAAGGTGTAGAGGTCTTGTGAAGTGGATTGAATGCACGTGCCCCAAGCCTGAAAATCCAGACCTGGAGCACTCGGCGCTTTTTTTGTGTAAGAAACGCGATGAAGGGGTTGACTGGAATAGAGTACCATGGTACATTGGTATTATTGTACCAAGGAGGCATTATGCCGGAAGAACAGAAGAATCGCGAACCCGTCGTCGTCGAGCGCGTCCAGACCGGCGTGCGCATGGAAAAACGCTTGTTGAAGGTGCTCAAAGCCGTCGCCGAGCTGAAGGAGATGACCCTCGGCGACCTGCTGGAAGGAATCGTGCTGCACGCCTTCGAGGGCAAACTCGTACCATTCTCCGCGCAAACGCTCAAGGAGATCGAGCAATTCAAGT
>CAZLZA010000215.1:0-2970 GCA_964563875.1 uncultured Acidobacteriaceae bacterium | reverse complement strand
AACCGGCGCTGCGTTTGCTCCTGGAGCAAGGCAAGCAGGAGCAGTTCGTCGCCGACGTGCTGGCAGCGGATAGCGATGACAACCTGGCCGCTCTCCTGGCTCAGTGCGTCCCGGCAGACCCCGCGAATGCCAAGCTCCTGGCGAAGTACCTGAAACGAATTATGGTGAAGGTGATCCACCTGAATGAGTTTCACCCCACCAAGACCAAGGTAGAGAAGGCCGACATCGAGAGCGTGGTCGGCGAGTTCCGCAAATTCCTCGAAACTGCTGTAGATGGCGATGGCAAGGGACAATCTACAATCCTAGAAATTAAGTAGAGGGCAATCGTGGCGAAGAAACTCGATACCACTGAAAGACTTTTCGATTCGCAAGACGCTGCACCGTCAATATCGGAATGTTGTTACTCTGGCGATCAGCCAAACCCTAATCTGCGGAAGTTCGTTGAGGAACACGCCACACTTTATAACCTTGAAAGCGACAACTACCACGTCGCAGCCTTTAACAAGCCGATCACATCGACAAAGGCTACCGCGATATATTTGATGCACTCCTACCATCAGGGGAAAAAACCCCACGATGCCATTCGAGAGTACATTCGTCACTACACTCGGCCAGGCGATCTCGTCCTCGACGTCTTTTCTGGTTCTGGCGGCACGTCACTGGCAGCTTTGCTCGAAGGTAGAAGGGCTGTTGCGATTGATCGAAGTCCTGCCGCAACTTTTATCACGAAGAACTACTGCTCGCCGATTGATTCCTTCGCATTACGGCAGGCGCTAGAGAATGTCATCGAGGCAGTCAAACATGAAGCTGACTGGTTATATGGCACGGTATGCGACCGATGTGGTGGGAGTGCCACAGTTGCCTATACAGTTTACAGCCAGGTGTTTCAATGTCCCCGATGTCTGAAGCAGGTCGCTTCTTATGATTGCCCGGAGGTGGAGGGAGAAACCGCAGGTGGGAAGCCAAGAAAAGTGCGGGTTTGCCCACATTGCCTAAGGAAGAACCACCACGAGGAGATCAGCAGCGGCAGCGAGACATTCGGACATATTCCAGTCGTTCAGTGCTACATCTGTGAGAATAAGTGTCGTCCCCTACGCTCCACGAGGAATCACAAAGATACTGACACAAAGAAGCGGCAGTTTTTTGAAAAGCACGATATCGGAAGACTGAAAGATATTGATGCAAAGCCCATTCCGCATTGGTATCCGCCGCACAAGATGATGAATGTAGATGATGACTCGGTTCCGTGGGGAGCAGAGTGGAGGCCGGGACGCAACTTCCGAACGGTCGCGGAGCTTTTCACAAAACGAAACCTTTGGGCAATGGCGGCGATTAGAGATGCGATTCTGAAGCACGCTGGGAACCAGCAGGACATGCTGCTCTTTGCACTCAATGCGATTACACTCAACTGCTCGCGAATGTACCGCTTCCGTGAGTCGCTGAAAGGGGGATTCCAACAGGGGACCTATTACATTCCACAAGAGTCGCAGGTGATCAACGTGTTTCGGGCGTTTTGCGACAAAGTGGAAGATCTCTGCCGTGCGTCGGCTTCCACGACAAATGGCGGCGACTTTATTGTTTCCACGCAGTCTGCGTGCAGGCTGGATTCGATTCCGAGCAACAGCATCGACTATGTGTTCACCGACCCGCCATATTCCCATACGGTCCAGTACGGAGAATTGAACTTCATTTGGGAAGCATGGCTTGGCTTCGACACGTCCTGGCAGAATGAGGAGATCATTGTCAACGATGTTCGTGGCAGGACGGACGCGGATTGGGCCGCGCTCATGAAGAAGGCTATGAATCAGTGCTTTCGTGTTTTAAAACCTGGTCGCTGGTTGACATTGTGTTTTCACGACGAGGAAGGAACTTGGGCACTGGTGCAGGATTTCATGGCAGAGGTCGGATTTATCGTAGACAAGACGGATTCGGCACTTTTCATTGATACGGGTCAGAAATCCTATAATCAAAACACTGCTGACAAGGCACGGAAGAGAGACCTGGTGTTGAACTTTCGTAAGCCCAACTCGCTTCTATCCAGTGGCACGCAGGTAGATAAGGCGCAAGGCGCTGATGGCGGCGACATCGCAACGTTTATGGAAAATGCCCGCCAACTTGTTCGAGATTTTCTGACTCAGTATCCTGGATCGACAAAGGACCGAATTTATGATGAATTAGTGAGTCGCTTTGTCTCTTCAAGCAGCATGGAGGCGCACGACTTCGACTCCCTCCTGAAAAGCGTTGCCGATGATGTTCAGGAGCCGGTAAAGGAAGACCTTTTCCGCAACAAAGAGGCGGACTTGTGGGGTTCGCACGTCCAGAGCCGCTGGTACCTAAAGGAGACTGCCGATCAGATAGACCACGCTGAACAAGCGAAGGAAGACGCTGCCGCTGCTCGCCTGAGCAAGTTCATTGGCGAATACCTGGAGAAGAAACCGGAATATGAAGGGGTGCATTACAGCGACCTCTTCGAGCAATACCTTCCTGTCCACGATAAGCCTCGGCGGCTTTTGGCCGACTGGCTCGTGGAATATTTCATCAAGACTGCCAGCGGCACATGGCGGCTGCCGAATAAGGAAGAAGGCCAGCAACTTGCCAACCTTCGTGAAGCGGGCACCTTGCGAAGGATCAAGCGTTTCGCCAACACTCTGATCGAAGGTGTTCCGGTGCGGGACAAGGACCGGCCTGGCAGCGATGTGGACTTGCTCAACTGGCTACGTCAGTGCCGCCGTGCCGGTCTTTACGAGCAGGGCAAGGCAATTTTCGAAAAGGGCGGATTGAATTCCGCCAGCCTGACCGACGAGCAGCAGATCGAGGCCGAGGACGATTACCGCATCTGCGCTCGACGTGGCAGCGCCGAAGAGGCGAAGCCGAAACGCCAACGCCGCAAGACGCAGGACGATGACGAGTAAGGGCAAAGAGGATTTATCGTGATGCTAGAACAATGGGTCATCGACAAACTGAACCCCC
>CAZLZA010000214.1:0-2975 GCA_964563875.1 uncultured Acidobacteriaceae bacterium | reverse complement strand
TCGACAAGAACAGACTACCCCCGAACGGAGCCAACGTTGTTATGAGATCAAGCGTCAGCGAAGGACCTCGGGTTTCGTTGCTCTTGCTCTTGTCGTTGCTCTTGCTCTTGTCGTTGCTCTTGCTCTTGTCGTTGCTCTTGCTCTTGTCGTTGCCCTTGCCCTTGCTCTTGCTCTTGCTCTTGCCCCTGAGGTGTCATTCTGAGCGCAGCGAAGAACCCCAGCACAGTTGAAATATGGAACTCAGCTCCAGAGGCACCTCCGCCACCAACCTCCATGGCGCTTCGTCCTATGCCCCTGATCTTCGTTGCTCCAACACAAGAATCCGTTCTGATGTAAACTTCACCGCGCTACAGCTACGTACCTTTCGCAGTGGATATTTCAAAGGAGGATTCGCATGAAAGTCGCAACAACACTAGGTCTGGCCGTTCTCCTGCTCACCGCATCCGTCGCCTTCGCCCAGAAAGCGCCAACCTATCCCGCCGGAGTGAAAGTCGAGAAAGCTGCCGCCGGGCAGGTTCTCGCCAACGCCAAAGGCATGACGCTTTACACCTTCGATAACGATAAGGTTGCAGGTAAATCCGCCTGTAACGGCCCTTGCGCGCAAAGCTGGCCGCCGCTCGCCGCAACCGCAGACGCTAAACCCATGGGCGCCTGGACCGTCGTCACCCGCGATGACGGCTCCAATCAATGGGCCTACAAGGCGAAGCCGCTCTACACCTGGGTCAAAGACACCAAGCCCGGCGACACCACCGGCGATAACTTCAAAAACATCTGGCACGTCGCCAAACCTTAACCCACACATCCATCGAGTTGACAGCGCCCCGCATCTGCCGTACTTAGCAGATGTGGGGCCGTTGACTCTGGCGAATGTAGCATTGCGGAATCGCGCGCTCCAGCACTGCCTTTGCTCTTCCCTTTGCCCTGCCGCTTCTCCACCAGCTCTGTTCTTTCACAGCCCGTTCAATATCTTCTTACGCAACGTTAACAATCGTCTCCTTCTTACTAAGTAAGCCCAATATTCAAAAACCCGGCTGTAAGGAGACCATTTTGATGAAGCGAATTCTCGCCTTGTTCCTCTCGATTACCTTGGCAACCTGTGCTTTTGCCCAGTCCAATGACACGCCCCCGGACAAACGTGCCCGCAAACACGCCAAAAAAGCGGAGCCTGCCTCTACCGTCTCGAACCAACTTCGCGAGATGAAGGAATCCATCGCCGCGCAGCAGCAAGAAATCGATCAGCTTCGTCAGCAGCTTGCCCAGCGCGATCAAGCTCTCCAGCAAACCCAGCAGCAGCTCACTGGAGCGCAGAGCACGGCTCAGCAGGCGCAGAGTTCTGCCCAGCAGGCACAATCCACCGCCGCCCAGGCCAGCGCCGCCGCTCAGGGATTGCAAACCACCGTCGCCGATCTCAAGACCAGCAACGATACTGTCGTCCAGAAACTTGACGGAACCGAGAAGCGCGTCGGCGATCTTGAAGCTCCGCTCGTCATCCATTTCAAAGGCATTTCCATCACTCCCGGCGGTTTTCTAGCCGCGGATTCCGTCTGGCGGCAACACGCCACCGGCTCCGACGTCAACACTCCCTTCAACAGCATCTCCTACCCCGGCGCGGGCAATTATGCCCAGTCTGAGTTCTTCGGCTCCGGCCGTGCGTCGCGCGTCTCTCTGCTCATCGAGGGAAAAACCGGCTTTGCCAAGTTGGGCGGCTACTACGAAACAGATTGGCTCTCCTCCGGCGTCACTTCCAACAACAACCAGAGCAACAGCTACACCAATCGCATGCGCCAGCTCTTTGCCCAGGCTGCTCTTAACGATGGATGGACCTTCACCGGCGGCCAGATGTGGAGCCTCGTGACGGAGACTACCAAGGGCACCGACAATCGCACCGAGGCTCTTCCCATGACCATCGACGCGCAATATACAGCAGGCTTCAGCTGGGCGCGCCAGTACGCATTCCGTGTCTCCAAAAACATCGGAAACACTCTCTGGCTTGCGGCCTCCGTTGAAAATCCGCAGACTACCTTTGCCGCCCATGGTCAGGCCGCCAACTTTGACTTTGGCTCAGCCGGTACCAGTGCCGGACTTTACAACGCCTTCAACGGCACCTACTCCTTCAACAAATCGCCCGACTTCATCGCCAAGGCGGCTATCGAACCCGGTTTCGGACACTACGAAGTTTTCGCCCTCGTCAGCCCCTTCCGCGACCGCGTCTATCCCAATGCCACTGCCTCCACGCCAAATGCCATCGGCGCCTATAACGACACCCGCGTCGGCGGAGGCATCGGCGCCAACGCCCGCGTCTCGCTCGTCGATAAGCATCTCGTCGTCGGCCTTCACGCTCTCGGCGGCAACGGCGTCGGACGCTATGGTACGTCTTCCTTGCCCGATACCACCGTGCGCCCCAACGGCACCCTCGCCCTGCTACGCAGCTATCAGGGCCTAGGAACCGTTGAGTGGCACACCCCTAAGGTCGACCTCTACGCCAATGCGGGCGGCGAATACGTCAGCCGCTTCTACGAGCTCAACTCCTCCGGCAAACCGGTCGGCTACGGAGCTCCCGGCTTCGTCGACTACGGCTGCGACACCGAAACCGTGCCCACCGCCAATACAGGATTCGCTCCCGGAGCTGCGGCCAACTGCACGGCCGATACCCGCAACATTATCGAAGGCACCTTCGGCTTCTGGTTCAAGCCCTATAGCGGAAACCGCGGACGCATCCAGATCGGCCCGCAGTATTCCTATGTCGTGCGCAACGCATGGTCCGGAGCTGGAGCCACTCCCGGCACCACTGTCCAACCGCACACCATCGAAAACATGCTCCTAACCTCCTTCCGCTACTACATCCCATAGCGGAGCTCCACGTCTGTGCGCCCAACAAAGCCCCAACGAATGGGGCCGCTGTCGAACCCCACCTTTTTCTCAGACTGTTACGAAACTGAGTGACTCTGAGGTAAGTTAATGCGAAGATGCCCTCG
>CAZLZA010000213.1:0-3009 GCA_964563875.1 uncultured Acidobacteriaceae bacterium | reverse complement strand
TGCCAAGGCACGATATTGGCGTGGTGCTCAAGCGCGGAGAGGACAATCTCATCGCCCGGTTGCAGGAACTTCCCTCCGTAGGACTGAGCTATAAGATTGATCCCTTCCGTGGTTCCCCGGACAAAGACGACTTCCTTCGCCGACGGAGCTCCTAGGAAGCCTTGCACCTTCTGCCGCGCTCCTTCAAATGCATCGGTTGCGCGGGCCGCCAAGGTATGCGCGCCGCGATGGATATTCGAATTGTCGTGGGCGTAAAAGCGGGAGATGGCGTCGATTACGCTTTGAGGTTTTTGGGTCGTGGCCGCGTTGTCAAACCAGACAAGCGGCTTGCCGTGCACCTGCTGATTGAGAACAGGGAAATCCCGCCGAATCGTGGGCACGTCCAACGGGCGGGCACCAGTGTCCGTCGGCGAGTTTCTGGCAAACAATCGCTGGATTCTCTCTTGCTCGGCATCATTTGCGCACCGGTTTCTATCGGAAGGGATTTGACCGGAACGAAGTCTCTTCACAAAGGTGCGTGCCGCTTCGCCTGTGCTCAAACCCGCGGTTGGCGTGTTCGCACCGGTGTCAATTTGCTCCGGCCTAGCGGCCGCCGGCGACGTCGGCTGGTGAGCGGCGGCCGCCCCTTTTGGCAAACCAGAGCCGGCCAGCCCACTACCGCCGATAGACGAGAGAACCCCGCGCTCAGAGACATCCGGTGCCACGGGCGGCGAACTCTGGGCGTCACGTTCCAGGTGATGCACGTCCTTCTCTGTCTTCGGAACGAGATTCGCGCCCGGAATCTCGTTATAAAGACGGGTTGCGATTTCGGAAATCAGCTCGGGAGTAATTTCATTGGTCACACGGCACCCCGTTCCTGGTCGTCGTCACCAGATTGCTCGCACACATACGATCCTCCAGCATCCAGCTAAATTCCGAGACCGGCTTCGAACCCCGTAGCGCCCCGGTCGGCGTAGTCGTGGTAGTAGCCGACTTCCACGTTCTCCAGCACTCCGAGAGCATCGTCGGTAAGGACGGCGCAAGAGAAATACAGTGACAGCAGGTATGAGGCGACCCCAAGGTTATCCATTCCCATAAAGCGTGCCGACAGGCTCGGCATGATCTCTCCGGGTATGCCCACCTGATGCAGGCCGACTACCCCCTGCTCTGCTTCGCCCACGCGCAGCAGCAGGATGCTGGTCGTGCCCAGAGCGCGCGTCGTATGGTACCGGCTCTTGATCTCCAATTTGTCGCAGGGGATCAGCGGCACGCCTCGCCATGTGATCACGGGGATGCCGAACAGGTTCACCGTAGGCGGTGGCACGCCACGCCAGGTGCACTCTCGCCCGAAGGCCGCAATCGCCTTCGGATGTGCCAGGAAAAATGCCGGCTTCTTCCAGACCCGCGCCAGCAACTCGTCCAGGTCATCCGGAGTCGGCGTTCCATAGCGGGTGCTCACACGCATCGCTGGATCCACCGAGTGCAGCAGGCCGAACTTCTTGCTGTTGATCAGGTCCCACTCCTGCCGTTCCTTGATGCCTTCGATCGTCAACCGCATCTGCTCTTCGAGTTGGTCGTAGGGGCCGTTGTAGAGATCAGAAACGCGGCTGTGCACCCGCACCACGGTCTGCACGGCGGAGAGCGAATACTCGCGCGGATGGGCAGAGTAGTCTACGAAAGTTTCCGGGATTTCAATGTTCTCGGCAAAACCGGATACCAGATCGATGTTCCGCTCGCCGTACTTATTCACGGTCGTCAATAGCTTCAGGTGCTCGTCGATCACTCTCTTGAACTGCTCATTCAGACGGCTCTCAACCAGTACCTCATCCAGATCGCTGCGTGACAAAGTCAACAGTACGCAGGGAGTAATAGTTCGAACCGTCACGTCAGAAGTTCGATCAGATACCAGCTCAGCTTCCCCGAAATACTCGCCCTCGGTCAGCAGGGCGATCCGCAAATCGCTGCCATGGGCGCCTTTGCTCAGTACCTCCACCTGCCCGTGAGCGATGATGAAAAACTTGTTGCGGTCTTTGCCTTCGACCACCAGTGTGTTGCCCAGCGATACATCTTCCGTCTTGAAGCGGCTGGCCATGCCGGTGAGAATTTCATCGGAAAGCTGGGAAAACAGCGGCACGCTGCGTAGCGACTCCGCCGAAAACGAGGCGCTCCCGCCGCTGACATCCACTTCGATTCGCTCGGCCTTGCTGAGCTCCACCTTGGTGCGATTCACGCGATAAGTTCCGCCATGCACCTGCACCCACGGCAATTGGCTCAGCAACAGCCGCGGGGTAATCGACATCATCTTCGGGTTGGTCTTCGTTGTCGTTGCCAGATTCCTGGCAACCGCCGTGGTTACACTGCGCTGCAATAAACTGTCTGACATTATTTCCTCTATCTCTAATGTGAATAACGGGACCAAGAATCTGGTCCCTGCCATCTAGTGATCGGAACGCTGGAGGCTCTGAGCTTGGCGGTTCAGCGATCGCTATGACAGTGTTGGATTAGTGCCGAGTGCGCGGCGCGTGTTTGACGAAACGCAGGCAAAAACAGTTTCTAGTGGTATGTGAACGTCGCCCCGCTTCGATTCGAACGTTCAACACAGATTGTGCGATGCCCATTATGAGAGAAGGTTTGCCTTCGAGCTTCAACCTGCACCCCCGCTGGAACCTTGCCCGTGTGGAGTATTACGCAAAGCATCCTAGACATCGTCTATCCGCCGAAAGCTTTTCGATACTCATCCGCATCCACGCCTGCCTGTAGCGGAACCGCCTTGATCAATTCGGCGGCTTTCTCGGCCTCAATTCGAAGCTGCGCCCACACCACTCGGGCAATCGCATCAGAGCACACCGCGCACAGTTGAGCCGCTTCCAGACGATCATCGAGTTTGCATAAGTCGCATTTCATTAACAAAGCCAACTATTCCTTCCTGAGGCATGAAGCCTTTGGGTGACGCAAGTGGAAAACGGGCTCCACCGTTTCGGCGGAGCCCACGCCGTGGCATTGGCAGATCAAGTGTTCAGTACGAGACCA
>CAZLZA010000212.1:0-3023 GCA_964563875.1 uncultured Acidobacteriaceae bacterium | reverse complement strand
ATCGACTTACGGGCAAAAAGTTGATTCGCCAGCGGATTGCTCCTGCTTCCCGGCTTACAACGTCAAAACCGTGGAAATGTGAGTGGAAGGATCCAGAGCAGATGATAACAAGCAAAGCGGATACCACCTACGCGAAAACTGGAGGCGTGGGTATGGGTGGGGAAAATCGAGGATGTGGGAGGAGCGGGAGCAACGTCAAAAGCACGTCAAGAGCAAAGTCAACTGCCCCACTTCTGCCAACTGCGGCAGAAATGGGCCACCAGTATCTTCTGCAGACGGGGTGGGGAAAATCGAGGGGGTGGGGAAAGCAGGAGAAATGTCGAAGGCAAAGTCAACTACCCCACATTTGCCAACTGCGGCAAATATGGGGCACCCGTGCTTCGATAGAAAACGCGGCTTAGCGCTTGGAGGTTCCGCGGGCTGCTTTCTTGACTTTCTGTTTTGCCGCGCCGCGTTCGTGAGTGCGGGCAGCCTTGGGAGCGGCCTTCTTGCGCGCTGCGCGCTTGGCCGACTTACGTTCTTCCTTGGGGAGAGCAGTGGTGTTGGGCATGTTCTGGTTTCCTTTGCGAATCGATTCTGCGCGTGGGCGCGGTGTGGCCGTTATCAGTGGCACGAATGCGGCTTAGGCTGATTCCTACCCACATCTGCTAACTATGGCAGATATGGGGCACCATGCAAATATGGGGCGCCATGCCGATTCGTTACGCCTTGACGAGCTGAGCGTATTTTTCGACAAGCTTCTTCAGGCCGTGACCTTGAAATTGTACCGTAATCTTGGCGTCTTCCCCATCTCCTTCTCGATGATAGACCACTCCTTCGCCATATTTCGGATGGCGGACGCGGTCTCCTTTGCGCAATCCACGGCCCCCGGAGGGCTTGTCGAGGTCCATCTCCGGACGGGAAAACTTTTTGCCGCGGGAGGCGAAAAAGTCAGCAATGTTGTCAATGGAGTTGTAGGACTGGCCGGTATAGGTGGTCTTGGGCGCGCTTTTCTGGCGCGAACGGCTGCCCCACGCGTTGGCGGACTGGTCCTCGTTTTCGTAGTCGTAATGGGCCGAGCCGTACTCCTGGAAGCGCGGAGTGGAACCTTTGATCTTTCCGGGGGAGCCGACGTCTTCGAGCAGCTCAATGGGAATTTCTTCGAGGAAGCGCGAGGGGGTTGAGGGCTCGGGGGTATCCGTACCGTAGCGGCGGCGGTAGTGGGCGCGGCTGAGGATGAGGGTGTCCATGGCGCGGGTCATGCCGACGTAGCAGAGACGGCGCTCCTCCTCGATCTCGGTGGGCGAGAGCAGGGTACGCGAGTGCGGGAACAGACCCTCCTCCATGCCGACGAGAAAGACCAGGGGGAATTCGAGGCCCTTGGCGGCGTGCAGGGTCATCAGGGTGATCTGCTGGGAATCGTCAAACTGATCGACGTCGCTGACCAGGGCGGCGTGGTCGAGGAAGTCGCTGATGCCCTCGCCACGGTCGCGCGAATCCATGGCGGCGTTGGAGAGTTCCTTCAGATTTTCAATGCGCGCCTGAGAGTCGGGTGAGTCCTCGGCCTCCAGAAGCTGGATGTACTTGGTGCGGTCGATGAGGAACTTGAGCACCTCGGCGGTGGAAACCTTTGGCAGCGGCTCGGGCTGGGGTTCAGCGGCGACTTCGTCGGACGCTTCCTGTTCGAGCGCATCGGGCGAAAAATCGGTGGCATCGGAGAAGGGATTGAAGTCGGTGGCGTTGGCTTCCGGAGTCTCAGCATCGGGTAACTCTGCGCTGCCGACCTCGGGCGCTGGGACGCCAAATTCGCTGACATCGAAGCTGTCGTCGGCATCGCCAAAATCAAAGCCATGCTGGGCGTCGAGGGAAGCGTCGGAGGCTTCTTGGGCGATAGGGACGACTTTGGGGACGACCTTTCCCCATTCAAGGCCGAAAGCTGGATTTGCAGAGGCCACAGTCCTGGCCTGGTCTGCGGCGGAAGGCGCGGCGACGGAAGGCGCGGCGGCGGTGGCCTCCATGCGCTCGGCGAACTCGCCAGTGACCAAGGAGCGGGCGTCGCGAACTAGATCGCGGAAGCTGGCGAGGGCGGCGCAGGCGCGGGCGGGAAGCAGGCGCTGATCGACCACCTGCTGCAAGGCTCCCCAGAGCGAGAGGTTGGTCTCCAAGGCGACGCGCTCGACGGTTTCCATGGTGGTTTTGCCGATGCCGCGGACGGGGGTATTGACGACGCGCATCAGGGCCACGGAGTCCTCGGGATTGAGGATGAGTTTGAGGTAGGAGATCATGTCCTTGATCTCCGCCCGCTCATAGAAGCTGAAGCCGCCGACGACGTTGTAGTTGAGGTTGTAGCGGCGCAGCGCCTCCTCCATCAGGCGCGACTGCGAGTTGGTGCGGTAGAGGATGGCGGACTTGTTCTCCAGGCCCTCGCGGGCACGGGACTGGGCCCAGCGGGAGATGAAGTCGGCGGCAAACAGCGCCTCGTTTTCGCCGTCGGGAGCGTCGTAGAAGCCGATTTTGCTGCCGCCCTCACGCGCCGTCCAGAGGTTCTTGCCCTTGCGCTGGACGTTGTTGGCGACCACGGCCGAAGCAGCCTGCAGGATGGGCTGAGTGGAGCGGTAATTCTGCTCCAGGCGGATGATTTTGGCCTCGGGAAAATTCTTCTCGAAGTCGAGGATGTTGTTGATGTCGGCACCGCGCCAGGAATAGATCGACTGATCCTCATCGCCCACGGCGCAGAGATTGTGGTGGGTTCCGGCAAGGGCGCACATGATTTCGTATTGCGGACGGTTGGTGTCCTGATACTCATCGACCAGCATGAACTGGTAGCGGCGCTGATATTTTTCGCGTGTGGCCTGGTCAGCCTTGAGCAGTCGGACACTCTCGAGCAGGAGATCGTCGAAGTCGAGGGCGTTGGCCTTGAGCAACTCGTCTTTGTAAATCTTGTAGATGTGGGCGATGCGCTCCATCTTGGGCTCGGCGGAGTTGAGGTACATCTCCTGCGGGTCCTGCATGTGGTTCTTGGCCGAGGAGATGAGCGAGAGGAC
>CAZLZA010000211.1:0-3072 GCA_964563875.1 uncultured Acidobacteriaceae bacterium | reverse complement strand
CGTAACCAGCGCGCCCGGCACATATAGCCCTCAGCTGACTTCGCCGATCCTCAATGTCTCGGCGAACAGTTGCTATGTGGTTATGCCCACAGTGAACCTCCACAGGGGCGGAATTAACGTGGCGGTCAGGGATCCGGACAACAATAAGACCCTGAGGAACGAATTTCTCTTCACTGTGACGGGAAACGACCCGTATGAACCAACCATTCGCATCAAGACTTCGGACGGCTCTCATCTGCAGGTAGTCATCACGGACGCCAATCCCCACGGACCGGAGCTCAGCGATTTCGATCTTCTGAACGTTGCGATAAGCTCCTGCCCCTGATGGCCTCGATGGCATCGTCGCTGTTGAAGGTGGTAGCAATAGAAATTAATGTCTCCACGGAGGCGTAATCATGCTCGGTGATCGTCTACCGAATCTCGACTATTCGCGGCTCGTGGCGGCAAGTAAGAGGATTAAGCCTGCGGATCAGAGGGAATCGGGTAAATGTAGCAGCGCAGGTTTTGGTATTGCGTGAGGGCCCCTGGAGAAAACAGTGGTTTTCCAGAAGAGCGCGGATTGTTCCAACCGTGAAGGACCCGGGCATCTGAGCCTTTGTTGGCACCGTCAGGAAATGATTAACGGATGAGAACTATGGAAGTAGCGCAAATCGCAGAACCTGCCATGAAGTATCGCGTGGATATAGATGGGCTGAGGGCAGTGGCAGTTCTAAGCGTGCTGGCCTACCACGTGAATATCTTGCACCAGCGTGGAGGGTTCGTCGGCGTCGATGTGTTCTTTGTCATATCGGGCTATCTGATTAGTTCAATCATCTTCGCGGAGATTGCAGCCAAGCGGTTTTCAGTGATCGGATTCTATGAGCGGCGCATTCGTCGCATATTTCCAGCTTTGTTTGCCGTTCTGATCCTGTTCAGCGTAGTAGCGATAGTCTACCTGCTGCCGGGGGAGTTGGTGTCGTTCGGTAAGACTATGCTGGCAGCGATAGGATCTTGCTCGAACATCTATTTCTGGACGCAATCGGGATACTTCGAGTCGCGCAACTCTAACCCGCTGCTGCACACCTGGTCACTGGCGGTGGAGGAGCAATTCTATATTCTCTTTCCCCTCATGCTGGTGATTGTTCGCCGGTTCTTCCCGAGCAGGCTGAAGCTTGCCGTAGTGCTGCTCTTCATGACTTCTCTATTGGGATGCATCATCACCGTTGCTTACAGCCAAAATACGGCGTTCTATATGCCGTATACGAGAGCTTGGGAACTACTCATGGGGACAATCTTATCCTTGGGAATGTTCCCGCGTCTGAAGACAGCGTGGCTCAGGAATTCTGCTACTTTGGCCGGGATTGCGATGATCGCTTACCCGTGCTTCTTCTACACGAATCACACGCAGTTTCCGGGATTGACTGCTCTGCCGCCCTGCATCGGCGCGGCATTGATCATCGGAGCCGGAGAATCGGGCTCCTCGTGGATCGGGTCGGTGCTTTCCTGGCGACCCGTGGCCTTTGTTGGACTGATCTCCTACTCCCTCTATCTGGTGCATTGGCCGGTTGTGATCCTGCACCAGATTGGCTTGTTGTCCTTCAGCATGAGTGCGGGGGTCCAACAGCACGTGGCCAGAGTGATCTCTCCAGACCGCTTGGGTCAACTGATTGAGGTTGCGTTGTCGTTTGCCCTCGCGGTTTTGTCTTGGAGGTTCGTGGAACTCCCTTTCCGCAAGGGTCGACTGCGACTACGCGGACGGGCGTTGTTTGCAATGGCTGGCCTGCTGGTGCTGCTGGGCTGCGGTATTTCCCTGACATTGGTTGCGAGTGGAGGTTTTCCAGGCCGCTTTTCTTCCGAGGCTCTCCGCTATGCTTCCTATCTGGACCGAAAAGAGGATCAGGATGCTCCGAGGGTTGGGAACTGCTTTGTGGAAAGCACGCAGCGATTTGAGGACTTCAACAAGGAAGGATGCCTACGGGAAGAGCCAGGTAGGAAGAACTACCTGGTCCTTGGGGACAGCCATGCGTCCGTGCTGTGGCCCGCACTGGTAGACAGCCTGCCGGACGTGCATGTAATGTTGGTAAGCGCGTCGGCTTGCCCGCCGACCTTGAATAGCAAAGGGACCGGGTTGTGCAGGCAGTTAATGAACTACGTCTTCGAATCCTACCTTCCCACGCATATGGTAGACGAAGTGCTATTACAAGCTCGATGGGAACCCATGGATGCGGCTGCTATCGGGAACACCGTGATTTGGGCGAGAGCACACAACATCCGTCTGACCGTGATTGGGCCTGTACCGGAGTACGATGCACCCTTGCCGCGCCTTCTCGCCTATTCTATTGAATGGAATGAGCCGGAGTTGGTTAGTCAACGCCGCCTAACTAATATTGAGTCCATCGATGCTCAATTTCAGGCCGCAGCGTCCACCCGCTGGCACATAAAATATATTTCCTTGTACCAGACAATCTGCGACGGGGAGTATTGCGATCCGTTTGCAGATTCGGCGTTGAAGATTCCGCTGATGAGCGATTCAAACCACCTCAACCGGCCCGGGGCGATTTACGTCGTGCATCGCTTGATCCAGACGGGTATGCTTCAATGACCGTACGCGTACGGAGTATTTGCTTATCCTTGAGCTGGCGACTAATGAGGGTGAGGCCAAGGTAGACGAGGAGTGGAGGATGTTACTAGAGTTATTCGGCGTGCAATTAGCACACCTCGGATCAAAGAGGTGCTGGGGTTTGAGCAACGCGTGAGTCTGTGAGATGTCGAGTTGGCTGCAGTCGATCTGCGCATCTTCGATCAATTATGCACCGCTCTGGAAGTGCTGGAACGGGTGCCAGTGTCGGTTCAAGTGGCGCCGAGCTGCGCGTTCCGTTCAGGCCTCATCGTATCCCGCTCTTCAATAAACTCATTCCACCACAGTGCAAAATTCAGCAGAAACCACGCGTGCCATCCCCGGCCCTCCCGTACGATCTTCATGACCGCGGCGCGATCCAGAAAGTCGGTTTTATCGCAGAATTCAGACAACTCCCGCTTGGCGAACTCGCCAAAGCGATCGAAAAACCACTCGTACACCGGAACCCCGAAGCC
>CAZLZA010000210.1:0-3082 GCA_964563875.1 uncultured Acidobacteriaceae bacterium | reverse complement strand
CGAAGAAGGCCGTAAAGAAGGCGGCGAAGAAAGTCGCAAAGAAGAAGTAACAACCCATCGGATACAGGCTACACGAGCGGGGAGCGCGAAAGCGTTCCCCTTAGTGTTTATGCGGATAAAAACGATTGTGCCGATCACTCAAGGATCGCTGCCACGGCCGCCAGGGCGGCAATCGCCGCCGTCTCCGCACGCAAAATTGTGGAGCCCAGGGTTACGCTGCGCCAGCCCGCGCTGCTGAACTGAGACAGTTCCTCCCCGGTCCATCCGCCTTCGGGTCCAACCGCAAGAGCGATCGGAGCGGCGGCTTCTCCAGTGGGCCAGCCCAGTGCATCGCGTAAATTTTCACTGCGCTCATTTTCGTTGAGGAGCAGGCGGGTGGGAGCTTCGAGCGACAGCGCGGACGGCAGCTTTACGGCTTCGTCGATCTGCGGCGTACGCAGACGGCGCGACTGCTGGGCCGCCTCATGTGCGATGCGCCGCCATCGCTCCACGCGCTTGGCCGCCGCCCCGGCCAGGTGTAGGTCGGTCCGCCGCGCGATCACCGGAATGATTCGCGTGACTCCCAGCTCGGTGCATTTCTCAATAGCCCATTCCAGCCGGTCGAACTTGTAGATCGCCGCCACCAGCACGATCTCGCGCTCTCCACCTTCGAGCACCGTCTCACCCAAGGCAAACTCCACGCGCTCTTCGGAAACCGATGCGACGGTGCCCCGTCGCACCAGTTCGCCGCACACCACGTCGTACTCCTGACCCACCCGCGCCCGCAGCACACGCGCCAGATGCGCAGCGTTTTGTCCCAGCAGGGAAGCGTGATGGTCGGAGAATTCGTCGGCAATCCAGCGGCGGCGGGTCATGCCTCCAGCCTAAAGCAAGTAGCGGAAGCTTTCAAAAGGGAGTGGCAGAGGCTTCGCATCTCAAGTCCTCAGAGGTTCCGAGTACTTCTGTTCCGCCCACGCAAGCGCCCCAAAGAAGAGCAGCACGGGCATCGCCGCCATCAGCAGTAGACTGTCGAAACGGAGGAGGAGGAAATCAAGAAGCACGCCCAGGAGGGTGCCCATCAGCGCGGGCAGGAAGGCTTTGCGAATGCCAATCTTCCGAATGAAATAGGAGTAGGCGAGCGGGGTAACAGCAGCGCCTACTGATCCTCCACAAAACAGTCCAAGATAAATGGAGCTCTCGCAGCTAGAGCTGAAACCCTCGGGAGGCGTGGGGTCAGGGTTATCAAGCGTTAGCGGCACGAAGAGCGCCACACAGCACATCCCGCCGCCTATGATCCCCAGCAGCCAGGAAACGAATGCCTCTTTAGCGCTGAAGCTACCGTGATGTCCTGTTCTCTTCCATCTTATCCATGCCCCTACGCTCAGCAGCCATGGAGCTACAAGCAAGACGGCACTTATCCCGTAAACCATCTGGACCGGTATGCCCATTTGCGGCTCGCTTTCCTGGGCAGCAATCATAGCTTGCGTGTTGGATTAATCAAAGCCCAACAAAAAGCGCGGAGCCATAACTCCGCGCTTCTTCACTGAGCCGATGGTGAATCTTAGCTGAACATATCCTTCACTTTGTTGAGCAGGCTGCTTTTTTGAGGCTTGTTCTCCTGGCCCAGTGTCTGCGCCAGTTGCTCCATCAATTCGCGCTGCTGCCGCGTGAGCTTCTCCGGGGTGGCGACCTTTACTTCCACATACAGATCGCCGCGCGCGCTGCTGTTGAGCACCGGCATTCCCCGCTTGCGCACCCGGAAACTGGTTCCGGTCTGCGTGCCCTCGGGAATATCCAAGGTCGCGTCGCCCTCCAGGGTTGGAATCGTAACCTTGGCTCCGAGAGCGGCCTGGGTGAAGGATATGGGGATGGCACAATGCAGATCCTTGCCTTCGCGTTCAAAGAACGGATGGTCGGTCACATGCAGAACCACGTAGATGTCGCCTGCGGGGCCGCCATCGACTCCGGTGTCGCCATGTCCGCTGTACAGAATGCGGGTTCCATCCTCCACTCCCGGAGGCACCTTTACCTGCAGCGTGTGCGGACGATTCAATACCCGATGCCCTTTGCACGTTGTGCACGGATTTTCAATCAGCGAGCCCGTGCCCTGGCAAACCGGACAGGTGCGGGCCACACTGAAGAAGCCCTGCTGATAGCGCACCTGCCCATGGCCATTGCATTGGCGGCACTGACCGGGCGCCTTGCCGCTCGCCGCGCCGGTGCCTTTGCAGCTCTCACACAGTTCGCGGCGACGGAGGGTGACTTCCTTCTCCACGCCGAATGCCGCGTTTTCAAAACTAATGGTGAGGTCTTCGCGGATGTCGGCGCCACGCTGCGCCCGGGAGCGCCGTCCACCGCGGCCTCCGGCGTTGCCGAACAGATCGCCGAAGCCGAACATCTCCCCGAACAAGTCGCTGAGGTCCACCTGCTGGAAGCCGCTTTGCCCTTGCCCGCCATTGGTAAACGCTTCGTGGCCAAAGCGATCATAGGCAGCCCGCTTCTGTTGATCGCTCAGCACGGCGTAAGCCTCGCTGCACTCCTTGAAGCGCTCCTCCGACACATCATCTCCGGGATTGCGGTCTGGGTGATGCTGCATCGCAAGCTTGCGGTAGGCACTCTTGATATCGCCGTCCGCCGCATCGCGGGGAACGCCGAGGATTTCGTAATAATCGCGTTTGACGTTAGTAGCCAGTGTTCAAAAAGACCGCCGGGGCGGTCGTCCTCCATGACGCATGGTGCGCCAGTCCAATTTATTTGTTCCCGTTCTGAGCTACGCGAACCATGGCGGCGCGCAGTACGCGGTCGCGAAGGCGGTAGCCGCGTTGCAATTCATCGATCACGTGATTGTCCGGTACCTCGCTGGTCTCCACCGTCTGAATGGCCTGATGCAGATTGGGATCGAAGGGCTGTCCCTGTGCCACAATCGGTTCCACGCCAAGCCGTGCCAGCACATCGTGGAACTGGCGGTCAATCAGCTCTACTCCCGAGCGCAGGTCCTCGCTGGATACGCCTTCCACCTTCGCCGCCCGATCCAGACTGTCCAGGATCGGAAGCAACTGCTTCAGCGTGTCGGTCAGCGCGTAGTCACGGAATTCCTGCTGCT
>CAZLZA010000209.1:0-3106 GCA_964563875.1 uncultured Acidobacteriaceae bacterium | reverse complement strand
TTCTTCAACGCGGTGGTTGGGTATCTGCTGGTCGCGCACGTCGGTGCTTTCGATCTGCGGGCGACACCCCACATCCTCGCGTTCGGCCTGGGCGCGCTGCTTATCAGCATCTTTTCCGCGCGTCACTTCGGTCAGTTCTATGGGGGCAACACGCCGTCGCGCCCATGAAGAACCCAGTGTCCGGTACCTTCGTTCCCTGAGGAGCTTCAACTTCCGCTTGTGGACGGCTGGTGCTTTGGTTTCCAACGTCGGTACCTGGCTGCAGCGCGTCGCTCAGGACTGGCTCGTGCTGACGCAACTTACCCATCGAGATGCGTCAGCGCTGGGCATTGTGATGGGTCTGCAGTTCGCCCCGCAGCTCCTCTTTCTGCCCTGGACGGGATTGGCTGCGGACCGGCTCAATCAGCGCAAGCTCCTGATGCTGACGCAGGCCACGATGGGCGTGCTCGCGCTCATGCTGGGAGTTCTCACGATCGCAGGAGTCCTCCGACTCTGGCATGTGTATGTGTTCGCTTTCCTGTTTGGGGCCGGGGCTGCGCTGGATGCCCCGGTGAGGCAGACCTTCGTGGCAGAGATGGTCGGCGATGAGGACCTTCCCAACGCCGTCGCATTGAACTCAACCTCCTTCAATGCTGGCCAGATGATTGGTCCCGCCGTTGCCGGTTTGCTGATTGCAAAGGTTGGCATCGGCTGGGCTTTTCTTCTAAATGGAATCTCGTTCACGGCAGTGCTGCTCTCGATGTCGTTCTTCCGTCTCTCAGAACTGCGTGCAAGCGTCAGAGCGCATCGCGCTACGTCTGGATTTCTAGAAGGGTTTCGCTATGTGTGGAGAAGACCGGACCTCAGGGCGATCCTGGTCATGTTGTTTCTGATCGGCACCTTTGGATTCAACTTTCCGATATTCATCTCTACGATGGCCGTCAATGTTTTCCACTCCGACGCACGTGCTTTCGGTCTGCTCTCCTCCATCATGGCCGCGGGCTCACTTTCGGGAGCGTTGTTTGCTGCCAACCGAAAAAGACCGGGTTTAGTGTCTCTGTCGATGGGAGCCGGTGTCTTCGGGCTGGGCTGTACCCTCGGTGCGCTCGCGCCGGGATACTGGTGGTTTGCGGCCGCTCTCGCGGTTAGTGGTGCGGCTGTGCTGATCTTCGCTAATGGCACGAACAGCATCATGGTCCCCTTTCATGAGGCTCTTCTGCAGCTGATCTGGTAAGCGCGCGAAGTACGAGTTAGATAAGAGTTCGGTACGAATTTGGTCGGCTGCTACCTCAAAATCATGGGTCTTTTCCATGGCACCGAAATTTTGGAATAGCTGCTGACGTTCCTTGCATTCCCGCAGTCGCATGACCAGTACACGCGCGCGGGATTCATCCTCCCCAACACTCTCCGTGCCCAGATAGAACATCATTAAGCCGGTTTGAACAAGACTGCGGACAAGTGGAGCTAGGGAGCTAAAGTCCCAATGTGTTCCGGCTGTATTCTCGGGGCTCCCAGGACACATATGAAGCATGCTTATAGCAGCAGAGCACAGGCGAGTGAATAGCATCAAAGCCCAGTATTCCCGAGGGGAGTCCGCTGGGTGTCCGGAGGTTTTCTGGGAGAGGTCGATCGCATGCTCTACCGCGGCAATGTACCTCGGGAGCACGGTCCAGTAGTGTTCGGCTACTGATTGCGGAAGTTGATTGTCACTTTCGGTCATGGTTCGTTACTCAGCGCTGGCATAAGAACAAGGAGGGCCAATAGCGGAGCCTGATGTGATTCGGCACCTCGCATCAGCATACTCTGGTGTGAGCAGCTGTCATCATCGGTCGGCTGGCACTCTGTGGCACTGACATTGGGGGACAGTGGGGATTTCAATGCAGCGGACTCGCTTGCGGATGTCGACTATTCAGAAAGTTAGTGAGATTACTACCCGGAAGTCGGCATCGAGCTAGGTTTTCGAGGTCGGACTGATGCCGCCGAATGGACGGCAGGGTCCGGGCCCGGAGCACCGCAATCCAACTCTCCAGCCACGCGCTTTACACTCTGGTTACCGTGCCGCAGCGACAACAATAATGAAGGCGATGGTACTCGGTCATGCGTTTAGGGAAATACCGAAGATTCCAATAGACGTGGTACGCGCTCAGATACAGCCCAAACCAGCCCAGAAGAAAGCAGAACACCATCACTCGGCCGCTCACTGCCATTGGCAGGTAGTCCACGTATACGGCAAATGTTCCGCCAGCTGCGATGACCAACAGAAAGAGTGCCGGAAATAGGGCTTTCTTGTGGGGTGGAGCGCACAACTTGGCCATTTCCGTTTGTCTCCATGTTTTCTGGTAGGAATGCTTGAAGAATAACCCCTTCATTGAGACCGCAGTTGATGTGCCCTGCGCGTACATCGTAGCGAACGCTTTAAGCTGTGGACTTCCGCAACTGTTGCAGCGGAATGGATTGGCGGTGCCGCGTGTCGGCCGATACATTGGGAGGCTCTCTTTTCCGGACGATTGCCGCGGCGTTTTTGACCTACCTCCGTTGCGGCCATTGATTCCGGTCCCGTTCAGCTTCGACAACTCATCATCCCGGAAAGTCTCTGTGAGCCGTTCGCTGTAGCGCTTGGACATCGTACTCCCCTGCGCAAAACTTTTGTTTTTGTCCTACCGTGGTGATAATGATAATTTCATAGCTTACATATGATACCTATATTTTATCACGAAGCGAATCCGATTGTGGTCACCCCTGATCTTTTCAATCGAATGGTGTGGGGTACACATTGTCAGGGCCTCCAGCGGCGAGTCGTGAGTTACGATTTCTACCTGCACGGCCTGCGCAGATTCAAAGGGGAGTTGCTCGAGTGCGGACATATTGTGGTTCCGAGTGACGGATCTCGGTACAAGCACAGGCGCTGCCCGCTGTGCCAGGGGATCCGCACCCAATGCGCACCGTGAACTGCAGCGCATTGGGCGCGGATCTACTTCAAAGGCATGTGTGGGCGGACTTCAGGATTTACCGTGAGGAGCGTGGAAAGCTGCTCGACTCGCGGGAGTTCTGGGTCAATTCTTGCTAGGAATAATTGTGGACTTCTTGACCTGACCAACGACGGCGAATTTGTTCTGGACTGCGTAGT
>CAZLZA010000208.1:0-3147 GCA_964563875.1 uncultured Acidobacteriaceae bacterium | reverse complement strand
CCTCGATGTCCAGCGCCCCAAGCGCGGTGGTGGTGTCAATCGATGTCACTTGAAAGACAGAACCATGCGCGTCAAGCGGCATAGGCTTTGTACCGGGAAGGGAATCGGGGCGTACCCGGTCCGCTTCGTGCTTCAGTTTGTCGAGATTTGGACTTGACAGGAACTCCACTGGATTCAAAAGATAAGCCGCCACGCTGTAGTAGAACCAGGCATCCCAGTTCATGTTCCTTTGAGAATACCTGCGGGCCGACTCCCAATACCAAAGGCCATCGTGACCAGCTTCGAGCAGAGGCTTGCTAGAGAAGCCGGCAAGCATCCAGAGATGCTGAGTTGTTTCGAAGAGAATCAACGAGACCTGCTGCGGCTGCGCAACGCCGGTCGCGTGAACGATGGCGAGTGCGTACATCCCGCGTGGCAGGTCGGTAAAGTTCAACACCACAACCGGTGTTCCACAATAAAAATCTGTTCGTGCGGCCCCAGCGGCCTCCGTCGAAGCATCCAGCATATAGAGGCTGTCGACTGTAATGGCCGCTCGCTGAACGAGTGGTTTCAGTGTCTCGACCGAACCCGCAACCCCGCTGAAATCTGCAGCTACCGCTGGTATTGTATTCGCCCGAAGGGCTTCTGCGTCCCCACTCTGCACCTTACCCAGAATCGAACGAGCCGCACTCGATAGGGCGTCGCGCTCTGCCGCCGTCATTTGCGATTGGGTCTTGCAGGAAGCGGCCTTTGCATCCAAGGAAGTTAGCGCGCTCGCAAAGGCAAGAAACAACATCAGGGCAGGACGGCTGTTGTGCAGTGCGATCTTCATAGCTACAGCCTTTCTCGGCAGTCGATTAGGGGGCATAGAGGCTTTTCTTACAAGCCTAATGCCGCATTTCTATCTTAGATTATAATATAAGTAAGGTAGCGCACAGCCCCAGCGCTCCGCGAGGACTAACTTAAATGTTTCCCCGATTGTGCGAGAAGAGCTTGGTAAAGTGCCGCACGGCATTGTGTAGCATGTGTGCTGTTTTGACCTGTGCCATATCTTTTTGTTCCGGGCAAGCGGCACAACCTCCTCGTTGCCTTCCCGTGGGCTTGGACGCGCGCGTTGCAACGAAGGGCGTGCACTTAACGCCGGCGCCTTTGGGCGCTGCGTCCAAACAACCGTCAGGCGCACCTGACCAGAAGACGCCAGTGGCCATCTTCCCTTCTCAAGCAGCTATACGCCCAGCGACTGTGAGTCTCCACGACGGAATACTGAAAGTTGAAGCGAGCAATTCTGACCTGTCCCAGATTTTGCAGGATCTGGCGGATAGGAGCGGCATGATTATCAAGGGCCTCCGCAAGGGGCCTCAGATATTTGGTATCTACGGTCCCGCCAAACCACGTGAGGTTCTTTCTGAACTCCTCGTCGGTACCGGCTACAACTTCGTATTCGTGGGCGGCGCAACTGATGGCCCACCGCGCGAATTGATTCTGACCGCTCAGAATAGTATTGATCCAACAGTCGCCTCGGATATTACGCGCTCGGCTCTCCCCGCTGAATCCGAGCAGATCATGCAGGAGATGCATCCATCCGAATCGAGTGAACTCGGCCCCGGCGCCGTTTCTCCTGTTCCGTCGCAAGACGACCAAGACGCAAACACCCGCTCGCTACGGAACCTGCAGCGGCTTCAGCACATGCAAGAGCAGCAGCAGCAAGCTCCACGATAAATGCATCCCTGACCCTCATCTCTCTGGCCGTCTCGCGCTTAGTGTTCTCTTTTGCACATTACATTGCCAGCGCATCGCAGTTGATTGAACGTCGTGCGTGCTGGATACTGCTCGATGTGTCCGTGCTCGGGCCAAAGGGACCGCGCGCAGCGTCAGGCATGGCGTACACCATTGGCGGAAGTTGCCCATTCTCAACTGGCGAAGGAGCAGCGCCGTCCGTCGCAGGCCTCACCATCGGTGTTCGAAATCACCAACATATAGCGGAGCCAGTTCCTTCAAAGGTGACCTGAGTTAACTCAGAGGGCATCATCGCCCAGAATCTTTGGGTTCCTTTCGGGAATTGCGTCGCGTCGCTGCTGATATGTGTATTATTGCCTCAGTGCCTTTTGGCCGAGCATTTGTGCTCTGACAAGCCAGGCATTGTGAATCTTCAGGGCTATTGCTGAAAGCGAAATCACCGTCATCTGATGCTCTCATCGCCGATTACCGTAAAAGCCCTCAGGTATGAGCTGTTTTGAACACTGGGGCATCAGATCTTCGACGCAGAGAGGTACTTGGCTGTAGGGCTCGCCGATCTTCCCTTTGCGCAACGAGCTTCCCGCAAGCTGGTCCGATTTAGAAGAGACTTGGCATACCCAGACCGCAAGGCTGGTATAGCGGTGGTCCCACACTTCAACAGACACTGCCCTTGATCCCACGCTGAGGTAAAGTTCTGAAAACCTTCTTCGCCATGTTTATGCTCCTGTTTCCGCTTACCCCTGGATTCGCAAGCGTCGTCGTTACCAGCCCGACGGATGGGGAAACACTTAACTCCGCGGTACTTTACACGGCAACCGCCACCACGAGCACCTGCTCGCAGGGTGTAGCGTCGATGGGCGTCTATGTGGACAACCAATTGAACTACATTGTCAATGGAACGATCCTGAACGCTACTCTGCCCGTGAGCCCAGGGACACACAATACCGTCGTCGAAGAATGGGATTACTGCGGAGGCGCCACCTTCAAGTCAATGGGGATTACAGTCAACAACATCTCTGGCGTTCATGTGACCGCGCCAGTCGGCAATAGTGTCGTGAGTTCGCCCGCCAACTACGTCGCAACCGCCACGAGCAGTTGTCCAAAGGGCGTTGCCTCTGTGGGCGTCTACGTGAACAACGTGCTTTTGCATGTGGATGCTGGGGCAAAGCTGAATACCCAATTGAATTTGGGCGTTGGAAAACAGCATACCGTTGTGGAGGAGTGGGATTACTGTGGAGGATCAACCTACGTTCCGATCGACGTGACGGTTCAAGCAAGCGGATCTGTTCTCTCCAATCTACAGGCCAGTGGAGGCTGGAACGGCTGGGGTGAACTAGGTCCCATATACGACATTTGCGATGCCCCCTGTCCGGGAGTGACATGGTCGATGGCGCAACATATCAATTCGCCATCTTTGAGTGGGAACTCCAC
>CAZLZA010000207.1:0-3163 GCA_964563875.1 uncultured Acidobacteriaceae bacterium | reverse complement strand
GCAGCGATCGCGATGCCCGCCCAGCGCGGCAGTGCGGCAGCGCGCAATGGCCAGCGGCACCTTCTGATATTGCCGGTGGACTGCTCGCCCTAGGCTCTGGGCTTGCCCTCGGCCGCGAGGGGCCGACCGTCCAAATGGGTGCCGCGCTTGGCTGGTTGATCTCGCACAGACTCATAAATGACGATCAGGACAAAGAGTTTATCGGTGCGGCCGGGGCAGGGGCAGGACTCGCCGTAGTTTTTAATGCTCCCCTCGGCGGTTCCATCTTTGTGTTCGAAGAACTGACTGGCAGCATCACGCCTTGGCTGTTAGTGGCCACATTGACGGCCGCCTTGGTCGGAGTGTGGATCATGCGATTGATGTCGGGCAACGGTCTGGACTTCGCGGTGAGACAGGTCAGTTTCATCGAAGCGTGGAGAATTGGGCCGTTTCTGGCTTTGGGTGCACTGCTGGGCGCGGTCGGCGCACTCTATAACGTCACCGTCGTGGGCCTGCTTCATTTTGCGGACCGCTTGGACCGATTTCCCCACCTCTCGTCGACGAACCGCGCAGCGCGCTTTCTTCTTGGTCCGTGGTCGTATGCCGCAGGCGCACCAGGGGGGGCTCTTTGCGCCGCTCTTAGTACTTGGCGCTTCATCGGGTGGGCTTTTCGCCGGAGTCGTGAATCATTTCACTCCGCTGCCGGGACTCTCGCCCATCGCCTTTGCGGTGGTCGGGATGGCGGCAATGTTTTCGGCCAGCGTGCGTGCGCCCCTGACCGGAATTGTGCTTACCATTGAAATGACCGGTCGCGGAGATTTGACCCTTGGTTTGCTAGGGGCTTCGTTGGCTGCGATGCTGGTTGCGATACTGCTCCGGAGCGAGCCAATCTACGAAACTTTGAAACGCCGCATGCTGGCAAAGGCTACTGAAACATCAGAGTTCGGGTGATCTGCTTGCAGACGATGGTTTCCCAACGCAGGTATCGGTCGACGTCCTGAGTGGAGTGACGTGCCAATGATCTCCCCATTTGCTCATTCCACGCAGACCCATTCAGGAGAGATCAATTTTGAGAGTCGCGTTTATTTTGATCCCGAGTATCTGCCAGCGTCACACCTTTGCTCCAGGAGGGTCGGCGACTGCTTCCGCAGGCAAGAACTCCGGAACATCAAGGCGCGCCACTCCAATCCGGTTGTCGGCCATCCCGTAATAAACATCGAAGCGATCCGGCAAGCCGAGGTCTTCGCGCCGGTCGATGCCGGTGGGGAACACGACGTTGGCGACAGTCCCATGACGCTCTTGCGACAGCGACGGTGTCAACACAGGCTCCGCCGAACGATAGCGGATGACTCGCGGGTGCTTCTTCGAGAGCACCATGACCCCGGCCGAGTAGCACAATAGATGTGCCTCGTTGCTCGGCCCCGCGATTTCGCTAACCCCGTGGTAAACAATCAACCAGCCATGCCGGGTCAGAATGGGGGGAGTGCCGCCGCCGATCTTGAGACGCTCCCAGGGCTCCACCGGACTCGCCAGCCGGTGATGGGAATTAAACAGGCCTGCGTGATGCGGTGCGGGGCCTTCCAAGCCCATTGGGCAGTAAGAAATCCAGATGCTTTCGTGATCGAAATCCAACACCCGCGACGCGGATTGGCAGGCAGTCTCCTCCGGGCGCGTGCCCGGGAAAAGAGGGCGATGAAGCATGGCCATCTGCAGTTTCCCACAGTGATTCGGAACGGCCACGGGGAAGATGCTGGCATCCTTGTTATCCACGTGGACGAAATCGATGCCATCATACGGAGCAAATGTCGCGAGCCCCAGTCGCTCCCAATGAAGCAAATCTTCCGAACTGGCCAGTGCGATCCGCGGTCCGTTTGCCGAAAACGCCGCGTATGTCATGATGTATCGCTGGAGCGGTTCCACAAACGTAATGCGCGGATCCTCGCAGCCACCTCCTCCGTTGGGTCGCCGCTCATAGTCGGCTTCCGGCTCCAGTGCGATGCCGAGACGCTCGACGCCTATCGGATTGCCGCCTTCATTGAACCGCACTCGTGCAATTCCGATGCGAGAATAGTTGCCCCGCCCGACGAGCCGGGGAAAGAGGTAGAGCTCACCATCCGGGCCGCGGGCAGCGGCCGGATTCAGGACACCCTCGATCTCATGGGGATTACCCGGCTCCGGCTCCATTAACATTCCCAGACGCTGCAACTTAAACCCACTCATCGATCTCCCTCAAGTCACGCCGCCTGACCGCAACCTGCTAAACAAGCAATGATTGCTTCCATAACCCGCTTCGTCTCACCGGGCCCTTTAACCGGAATTGAATCCACACCCGCAGAGAAGGTCGTGAAGCCGTCCCGATATTTCGCCATCAAGCGATGACTTACTTTCGGCAAGAGTTCCGTCCAGATCAAACACAATCAGCTCCTTCACTATGTTTCCATCTCTGAATCCCTGGTCTCTCAATCCGGCAGCGCAATTTCCAGCAAGGTCACAGCACTGCTTGGCTGGAAAGCGCACGCCCCGATCACCGCCGGCAAAATGAATACGTCACCTTTTCCGACGTCATAGTCAGTGCCGCCGTGCTGAATATTTCCTGCGCCCTCAATGCATACAAGCACCCGCGCCACCTCCGGCGAGCCGACAACAAATGGAGATTGTCCACGCAGGCGCCATAGCCGGAAGTGTTCACAATCAAAGAGTATCTCGCGCTCCACCGGCGTCGTTGATTCCACCACCGGCACAACCGGCCCAAGCTCACCCTGCGCGAAATTAATGCACGCGATGGCTTGATCGACTTGGAGTTCCCGCGGCTCTCCTGTTTTCGCATCGACGTGGTTCCAGTCGTACAGACGAAAGGTAACGTCGCTGTTTTGTTGAATCTCGAAGACCACAATATCGCCGCCCAAAGAGTGAACCGTGCCCGCCTGCACGAACACCGCGTCACCAGGCTTAGGAGTAAAGTACGCAAGGTGGTCCGGCACGGTCCCACTGACAAGCGCCTGCCGTAAATTGGCTGCAGTTGTGCCTGGCATCAGGCCCGCGTAGATGCGGCTTTTTTGCCCGGCTTCCAGCACAACCCATGCCTCGGTCTTTTCGGTCTCGCCCGCTGGCAGCAGGCTGGCGTTAGCGGCGGTGGGATGCACCTGCACCGACAGCATTTCCCGTGCATCCAGGAATTTCAGCA
>CAZLZA010000206.1:0-3198 GCA_964563875.1 uncultured Acidobacteriaceae bacterium | reverse complement strand
TGACGGAGTGGGCGCACGAGCATCGAATCGCCACGGACTATCACATCAACGAAAGTCCCATGCTGGATCAGACTGACCACTTCAGACACATGGAGAATAACCCGACCTACATCGGTCCGGAGGACTGGCAAGCAGTGGATGAACTGGTGGACTGGATCGTCGCGAAGAACAGGGCGGGATACCAGATGGTGAACTCAGTCTCAAGGCTGCTGGAAATGAAGACCTTCATGCGCATGTCGTCTGGTCTTGATCTGCGCAAGGTGGGCTGGAATGGTGACGGTACTGGCAACAACGGCGACCTGAGCAGAATGCTAGCGTCCAATCAAGGTATCAGGCAGGATAAAAACGGAGACCTGCGTTTTGCCGACTGGAACTGCCGCGCAGGGCAGAACAATATCGTGATCCGCACCGATGGCACGCTTGCTCCTTGCTTCCCGCTCTATCCGGCGACATTCGATTGGGGCAATATCGAGAACTTCCGGTTTGACTACACGCAGTTAAACGAATTGAAGAAGACTTGCCAGAGCCACTGCTTTTCGACTCTCAACCACAACCTGGCCTACTGCTACAACGACGCGAGGGTGATTAAGTGGCTATGGCAACAAGCAAAACATGGGTTTCGCGGAGGCGCACGAAGCTTCGAATAAATACTGATGAAACAGAAATAGCTGCTGCAGCAAGGGACGGTATTCCCTGCGACTCGCGTACGACGCTTGTGCGCCGCGCAGGAGGCCATCCCACATCGATTGTGCTGTACCTGACTGGCGGCCTGCCGTATGGAATCGGCGGCCGCATGGCAAGGATCAATGGCGGTGAATCATGGGAACTATGAACGTAGAAACATGCATCAGTGATATTCGGCGAGTCGCATCTGCCAAATTGCCCACCAAGTGGGGATCGTTCCGCATTCTCGGATTTGAGCGAGAGGTGAACCCGGCACACGGACCACGGCTGGAGACGGCGGTGGCGTTGATGATGGGAGATCTGTATGCAGCTCCACCTTTGTTGAGAATCCATTCGCAGTGTTTCACCGGCGATGTTCTCGGCTCGGTGCGTTGCGACTGTCAGGCGCAACTGGAGCTGGCCATGAAGACCATCTCGCGCGAGGGTGCGGGCATTGTCATTTACGAGATGCAGGAGGGACGCGGCATCGGACTGATGGCAAAGTTGCAAGCTTACGCACTGCAGGACGATGGGCTCGACACGGTGGAGGCCAACCAGCGTCTGGGACTAGCTGTTGATACGTGCGATTACTTTCTGCCGGTTGAAATCCTGAAAGAGCTCGGCATCGGCAAAGTACGCTTGCTGTCCAACAACCCTGATAAATACGCGGCCTTGGTCAACGGGGATATTGAAGTTGTGGAGCGTATCCCGTGCGAGGTTCAGCCCGACCCGCACGCTAAGAGGTACTTGCTTACAAAGAAAATCAAACTCGGTCATCTGCTCGCGCTCGTGTAGAGCATCGTCCGCCGGGTGGTTATCTCATAAAGGAGTAGAGTTATGTTTACGGGCATTATCCAAGAAGTAGGACGTGTGGAGAGCATTGAAATCAGCGGCGGTACTCGCCGTCTGGAAGTGTCAGCCCCGGCCATCTGCCAGGAACTTCGGGTAGGAGATAGCGTTGCCGTGAGCGGCGTTTGCCTGACCGCCGTCGATATCACTGGCAACAAGTTTGCAGCGGATCTGGCGGCTGAGACATGGGAAAGAGCTTCGTTCTCGCGACTCTCACCCGGCGCGGCCGTCAATCTTGAACTTCCGCTGAAAGCGGAAGGAAGGCTCGACGGACACATGGTGCAAGGACACGTAGATGGAACCGGACGCTTTCTCGGGTTGGAAGCGATCCCCGGTGCCAAAGATTATTGGCTGCATGTCGAAGTGCCGTCCAAGCTGGGAAAGTACCTGGTTTACAAAGGCTCAGTCGCCATTGAAGGGATCAGCCTGACGGTTGCGAAACTCAGCGGAAACAGACTCAGCGTTGCGATCATTCCCCATACCTGCGATGTAACGAATCTCGGTTCACTCAAACTCGCCGACCCGGTCAACATTGAGACTGACATCGCAGCCAGGTATCTGGAGAAGTGGAACGCACAGGGCGCAGAGCTGGAGGACGACGTGGTTACCAGCCCAAGGCAGGAAAGCCGCTTCGCTATTGTCGCGAGCCGCTTCAACTCGCTGATCACCGACCGGCTGTTGGAGGGAGCACTGGATACATTCCATCGCAATGGAGTTTCGAAGCAACAGGTGGAAGTGGTGCGCGTGCCGGGAGCCTATGAGATTCCGGTCACCGCAAAATTGCTGGCGGAGACCAAGAGGTTCGATGCCGTGGTGTGCATTGGCTGTCTGATTCGTGGTGAAACCCTGCACTACGAATTGATTGCCAACGAAGCTGCCCGTGGCATCGGCCAGTCGGCGCTGGAGTCCGGCGTGCCGCATGCGTTTGGAATCGTGACCTGTGACACGGCTGAGCAAGCGCTGGACCGTGCGGGATTGAAAGCCGGCAACAAAGGTTCGGAAGCGGCCATGGCTGCCATGGAGATGGCTCGCTTCTGGCAACAGTTGAAAATGTGCTGAGATCGGATAACGGCAGCCAAGAGCCTTCGCTCCTGGCTGCATCTCTACAGCTTAGTTGAGTTCTCACATCTAGCTTGTACTCGCGGCGGCTTCGCCGCCTTTTGATACCGTTTTTTGCAGACCTGCTGGTACACAGTTACCACTCGGCATAGCGCGCGCAGTCCGCCAATTCTGAAATGTTTAAAATGTGGCAACGGTGGCGATCTTCTCTCACTTCTGGATCGAGTTCTGTACCGCAAATCCAAGTTCGAAGAATGGCACTTTGTCAACGTATTTACATGGGGTCGTCGAGGTGCCACCGCCTGGCATGAGTGCGAGCTCTGTCATCCGGAGATATTTGTCGGCGTAAAGAAGGGCACCTCGCACTACACGATGATAGACATCTCCGAGGGCAAGAGCTGCGGCACGTGCCACACGACCGTGGCGTTCCCGCTGACGGATTGCCAGCGCTGCCACTCCAAGCCGGTGCAGTAGCAGGAGAGGCCATGATGAAGACGATTGCGGCGGCTTGCGTGCTGCTTGGCGCGTCGATGGCCGCGGCGCAGCTTGCGCTGCCCAAGGCACCGCCCGCCGATCCGGCCCAGTATGGGCAGGTGATTTTGGATAGCAAGGCGGCCAACAGTCCGG
>CAZLZA010000205.1:0-3311 GCA_964563875.1 uncultured Acidobacteriaceae bacterium | reverse complement strand
CTTGAGGCGCTATTGGCAGCTTTGTCTCCCGATGAATTGTTATGGGTAAGCGGCTACCTCGCCGGGATGACCCGGCAGCTTCGCCCGCCGGTAGCCGTTCCTGCTGCGGTCGCCGTCACAGCGCCCCCGCTTACGATTCTCTATGGCTCCCAGACCGGCCATGCAGCTGAGCTAGCCAAGCACATGGCGAAGCTGGCCCAGCAAAACGGTCTTACTGCCCGCGTCGTTGACATGGCAGTATTCCGGCCGCAGGAGTTGAAGCAGCTTCGCCATCTGGCGGTGCTGGTGAGCACCTACGGCGACGGAAAGCCGCCCGATCTGGCGGCCAACTTCTATGAGTTTCTGCACAGCCGCAAGGCACCGAAGCTGGAAGGGACGAAGTTCGCAGTGCTGGGGCTCGGCGACTCCACCTATGTGAACTTCTGCCAGACCGGAAAGGAATTCGATGTCCGGCTGGAGGCGCTGGGAGCGGAGCGGATTCACGAGCGCGCCGTCTGCGATCTGGACTATAAGGCCGAGGCCGGGGCATGGATTCAAGTCATGCTGGAGAAGTTTGCCCAAGAGATCAAGGCGACTGAAAGCTCGGTAACATCGAGCACCTCGGTGGGCGACGCGTCTGCTGCTTTGACCGCTGAGGCCGACGCTGCATTCAGCGATTCCATGCACCCTTGCCCGGCGCTGATTCTGGACAGCATTGTCCTCAATGGCCGTGGCTCGGATAAGGAGACCCGGCATATTGAGCTTTCACTGGAAAGCTCAGGGCTGGGGTATGAGCCTGGCGACTCGCTGGGGGTCGTGGTTGAGAACGATCCGGTGGTGGTCAACGAACTCATCGCAGCGCTCCGTCTAAAACCGGAAGAGCCGGTGCCTGACGGGACGCGCGACGTTTCGCTAGAGATGGCCTTGGCGCGCCATTATGAGATCACCACGGTCACTCCCCGCTTCGTAGAGCGTTACGCGGAGTTAGCTGAAGCTGCCGCACTGCGCACTCTGGTACAGCCTGAGAATCGCAGCGATCTGTTTGCCTATCTTTATGGGCGGCACATCATCGACGTAGTACAGGAATCTCCGGCGGGAGGATTCGACGGCAAGGGCCTGGTCGCGATGTTGCGGAAGTTGCAGCCGCGGCTCTATTCGCTGGCTTCGAGCTTGGCGGCTTATCCAGGGGAAGCCCACCTGACGGTTGCGGTCGTGCGGTTCGAAGGCCATGGCCGACTGCATAAAGGTGTGGCATCGGCTTATCTTGCCGAGCGGCGCTCCATCGACGACACCGTCTTGGTGTACAGGGAGCGAAACGAAAACTTTCGCCTGCCCGCCGACGGTGCAGCCCCGATCGTCATGGTGGGAGCGGGCACTGGAATCGCGCCGTTCCGCGCTTTTCTGCAAGAACGCGAGGCTGTGGGAAGCACTGGCCGGAATTGGCTATTCTTCGGAGACCGCCATTTCCGGACTGACTTTCTGTACCAGATCGAATGGCAGCAGATGCTCAAAGACGGCATCCTGAACCGCATGGATGTGGCGTTCTCGCGTGACCAGGGAGACAAGATCTATGTGCAGCACCGGATGCTGGAGCGGGCGAAAGAGTTCTATGCCTGGCTCGAAGATGGCGCCACTCTCTATGTCTGCGGGGATGCCAATCGCATGGCACCCGACGTTCACGAGGCTCTGCACACGATTGTGGTACAGGAGGGCCGGATGAGCCGGGAACAAGCGGACGAGTACGTGCAGCGCCTGCAACAGGAAAAACGCTATCAGCGCGACGTTTATTAGGTGACGTCATCGAATGAGCAGGACTTGACCGTGAGGTTTAACCATGGCAGATGCAATCAAGCCAGCCTTCCCAGGCGGCGGCCCTGAGCCGGCCTTTGAGAAGCTGAATCCGGGCGAAACCGTAAAGGCGCAGAGCAACTATCTACGCGGGACGATCCCCGAGGGATTACGGGATCGCCTGACAGGAGCAATTCCTGGCGATGCTCCGCTGCTGCTGAAATTCCACGGCACCTATCAACAAGATGACCGTGACCTGCGCGACGAGCGGCGCCGCCAGAAGCTGGAACCGGACTACCAATTCATGATCCGAGTGCGCCTGCCCGGCGGGGTTTGCCAGCCACGGCAATGGCTAACGCTGGACGAGTTGGCGCACCGCTATGGCAACGGCACGCTGCGGCTGACCACGCGGCAAACCTTCCAATTCCACGGGATTCGCAAGAACAACCTGAAGCGTACTATCCAGGAGATCAACGCGGCGCTGCTGGATTCCATCGGGGCTTGTGGAGACGTGAACCGAGGCGTTCTCTGCTCGCCCAATCCCGCGCAATCGGCGATCCATGTGAGTTTGTACGCGCTTGCCAAGAAGGTGAGCGAGCACTTGCTGCCACGGACCCGCGCTTATCACGAGATATGGTTGGACGAAGAGCAAGTAGCTGGAACTCCCGCGCAGGAAGACGAGGAGCCCATCTACGGACGTACGTACCTTCCGCGCAAATTTAAGATTGCCTTCGCGGTTCCGCCTATCAATGACGTCGATGTCTACACCCAGGACCTTGGATTCATAGCAATTGCCGAGGGCGGCGAACTGGTGGGCTTGAACGTTTGCGTGGGCGGAGGCATGGGACGCACAGATAACGAGCCTGCCACTTATCCCCGGCTTGGAGATGTGATCGGCTTCTGCCTTCCCGAGCAGGCTGTCGAAATTGCGGAGAAGATCGTCACCATCCAGCGCGACTTCGGCGATCGCACGGAGCGCAAACACGCACGCATGAAGTACACAATCGATGATCGTGGCCTCGACTGGTTCCGTACTGAGTTGGAGCGCCGCCTGGGCTGGAGCCTGAAGGAAGCCCGGCCTTTCCACTTCGAGAGCAACTGTGACCGCGCGGGGTGGACCTCGGGGATAGACGGCAGCTGGCACTACACGTTGTTCATTGAGAATGGCCGTGTACAGGACAACGGGAACCTACGCTTGATGACTGCATTGCGCGAGATCGCCCGCGTCCATAACGGGGACTTCCGTCTGACGCCGAACCAAAACTTAATTATCGCCAATATCGCCGCGGACCAGCGCCCGCGGATCAAGGCGCTGTTGGAAGAATACGGGCTCGACGAGAGACCTCAACTGAGCGTGCTTAGGCAGAACGCCATGGCTTGCGTCGCGCTACCGACCTGCGGGCTGGCGATGGCCGAAAGCGAACGCTATCTGCCCAGCTTGATCACCAAGATTGAAAGCATTTTGGCCGAGTGCAGCCTTGCCGATGAGCCGATCATCATCCGGATGAGCGGTTGCCCGAATGGCTGCTCGCGGCCATACGTCG
>CAZLZA010000204.1:0-3328 GCA_964563875.1 uncultured Acidobacteriaceae bacterium | reverse complement strand
TTGTGACGGGACTTGCACCCGTAAGAGTGCGCCCATGCTGGGCGCACCAAAGAAAACGGCCTCCGCTGTGAGCGAAGGCCGTTCCTGTCTGCGTGCGAGCGCCCTTTACTTCAACTGGCCGCTCGAATCCATGGTGATGCCGCCCGGTCCCTTGTTCTTCTTGGCTTCGTTCTCCTTGCGGGTGCCCATCGCCTTCGAACTCCAGTCCTTGGCCGCGGCCACATCGGCCTTGACCGCATCCGCGTTGCCGAAATCGACATCGGCCTTGCGGCGGTAGATGAGGTTCAGGTAAGACATGGCATCGTCGTAGTTCGCACGGTTGGCCACGGCCTGGTTCAGATACTGCAAGCCTTCCTCGACGAGGGGCGCATTCTCCGCCTTCAGGACTTCCATGACCTTCTTGGGCGCCTTGACGTTGCCCTCGCCGTCGTCGTTGACGTTGGCGGGCACAAGCTCCTTCAGCGCGTTCTGGTGGGCCAGGGTCCAGTCGATCACGCCTACGGTATAAGCAGCCTCGGGATCCTTCGGGTCTTCCGCCAGAACCTTTTTCTGCCAGGTCTTGGCGTCGTCCAACTTCTTGATACTGAATTCAATGCCCGCAATCTGCTTCATGCTGTTCACATCGTGCGGGTCCTTCGTCAGGACCTCCTGGAACATGGTGATGGCATCTTGGGCGGTCTTCAGATTTTCCGGCGTGTCCAGTCCCGGAACCACGTTCTGGGCCAGAGCAGTGGCCAGATAGCTCTTGGCCATCGGCAGACTGGGGTCAAGCTGCGTGGCCTTCTGGAAGTGCCCGATCGCCTCTTCGTATTTGGCGCTCTTGTAGGCATCCACTCCCTTGTTCAACTGGTCACGCGCTGCGAGTTTGTCGCACCCGCTCATGGAAATCACCATGCCGGCCAAGGCAACCGCGAGCGCCGTAATACGTGCGGGTCCATTCATGTTCGTATCCTTCTCCTTCAGGTCGTGCCTATCGATTGCGCGCCTGGAATTTAGTGCAGCTGGCCGCGGGCGGGAGTTACCGAAACCAGGTTGGTAGAATTGTACTCCTGTTTACCGCCCGAATACATCGTTGAACCATCTCCGGACGGTGCTGGCGGCCAAGGCTTGAACCCGGGGCGTTACCGCCGCCCCTGCCCTGTTTCGCCAGCCTGAAACCCCTGCGTCATCGGGCCGATGCAACTCACACCCGCCGCTTGGCCGATGGCCGTGGCATCTGCGGCTCCCCCAGCAGGAGGAACCGCCCCTGTTCAACTGCCTTACTGACCCGCCATGATCTTCGGCGTCATCAATCCGATGTGATCCACGTTGGCCGCGCGACCGATATCGATGACCTCTGCGATATAAGCAAAGTTCAAATCGTCGTCGCCCCGGACGAACATGATGCGTTCGGCGCGGTTGGCATAGATCTCGGTGAGGCGGGGCAGTAACTCGCCCTTCAACACGTCGGTCTCGTTGATCTTGTACGCCGGAGGCGCGCCGGGCCGATGCAGAACCTGGACGACGATGGTGCGGTCGCTCGGATTCTTCTGCTGCTGCGGGTTCTTGGGCGGCTGGGGCACCAATGCATCCAGACCCTTGGGGGTGACCGGCACGATGACCATGAAGATGATCAACAGCACCAGAAGAATGTCGATCATCGGCGTCATATTGATGTCCGCCGAGTAGCCACCTGCGTTTCCACCCGTTGTCATTGACATGGCTTCAAACTCCTCGATTCCTCGAAATCATTAAAAGGCGGCACAGGCGCTAACTCACCGGCCGCCGGTGTTACTGGCCGCCCGCCAGGTTGCCTTCTTTTTTCTGAGTCAGCAAGCCCACGTCGTCCACGCCGGCCGTGCGCACGGCGTCGATCGCGTCTTCAACCGCCCGGAACTGCGCACGCGCATCGGCACGGATGTAGATGGTCTTGCCAGGCTGATCGGACAGCTTCTCGCGAACCTGTACACCCAGCTCGCTGGTGGCGATCTTGTTCTGTCCCAGGAATACGCCACCGTCGCGAGTAACGGCGACGACGATTGCATCTTCCTTGTCGGCATCGGGCATGTTGGTCGGGTTATCGACCTTGGCCATGTCGACCTGGACCTTGTTCTGAAGCATGGGGGTGATGACCATGAAGATGATCAACAGCACAAGCATCACGTCCACCATGGGGGTGACATTGATGTTGGCGCTGATATTGCTGCCTTCTTTGCGAACCGCGATTCCCATTGTCAGGGCTCCGTTGCCTAAAAATTTTTATTCCGGATGGCTTCCGGCGTTGCGCGAGAACCACCTGGCGTGCGCGAGCCTGAAACCGGCGGGCGGAAGAGATTTGGGCTCTCCCGCCCTCCGCAGTTTCCCGCTCTCGCCGACAACCGCCTCGCTTAGCGCTTGTGGCTCTGCTTGATGAAGTAGTCGAGCAATTCGCTGGAGGAGTTATCCATTTCCACGTCGAAGGACTCAACACGGCCGGTGAAGTAGTTGAAGGCCATAACCGCCGGAATGGCCACGAGCAGGCCGAACGCGGTGGTAACCAGGGCTTCAGAGATGCCGCCGGCAACCGCGCCGATACCAGAGGTCTTCTGGGTGGCGATCTGCTGGAAGGCGTTCAGAATGCCGACGACGGTGCCGAACAGACCGACGAAGGGAGCGGTCGCGCCGATGGTGGCGAGAACGCTGAGGCCCCTCTTCAGCTTGGCGTGAACGATGGCCTCGGCCCGCTCCAGAGCGCGCTCGGAGCTGGCGATGGTCTCTTCGTTGGCAACGCCGTTGCTGGCGCGGAACTCTTGCAGACCGGCGGTAACAACCTCGGCCAGGTGAGACTTCTTGTTGCGGTCGGCGATCTTGATCGCTTCTTCCAGCTTGCTATCCTTCAGCGCGCCGGCAACCTTGGGGGCGAACTCGCGCGACTGCTTGCGGGCTGCCGAGAAATACAGGTAGCGATCGATCATCACGGCCAAAGACCAGATGGACTCGATGAAAAGGAGAATGGCCACGCAGCGTGCCAGCCATCCCATGTGTTCCCACAGCCCCATGGGGCTGAAGCTGACTGTCTGCTCTTCCTGAAAGAGTGCCAGGCTGCTGACCGTGTGCGAAGCGAAATGTGCGAGCTGAGCGAGAATCACTGAATCGTTCCTCCTAAGGAGTTTCTTTTGGATTGCGACGGTGTTGCGATTGCTGGGAATGCGGCTCTTTCCGGATTCGCATTCAGGTCAAGTGCGGAGCTCCCTCCTATAAAAGCGGGAAGGAGCCAAAGAGTTTCATCAGCCGCCCAGGGTGAAGATCACGTTCACTGTGGTCTCCACTTCCACCGGCTCGTTGTTGAGCAGGTAGGGCCTGTAGCGCC
>CAZLZA010000203.1:0-3336 GCA_964563875.1 uncultured Acidobacteriaceae bacterium | reverse complement strand
CATGGCTTAAGCACGCGCAGCTCACGCCGTACTACATTCGGCTGGTGCGGCCGGAGCGGGCAAAGTACACGCGCGCCATCAATGAGGTGCTGGAGGTAGACGGGGCGATTGGGGAACTGGCGCATCCGCTGGACCACTTTCCCTTCTCGAAGGGATTTGCGGTTTGGATGGAGAAGCACAATACCTACTCGACGATGGAGGCGGAGCTGATCGTTCGCCAGCAGGTGCTACAGAATCCAAGCCTGCGGGTTGCGATCTTCGATGCAGACTTCCACACGCGGCGGCTGCACCAGAAGGCGCTCTTCTACCGGATGCCGGGAAGGCCGCTGATCAAGTGGCTCTATATGATGTTTATGCGCGGCGCGGTGCTGGACGGCCCGGCGGGTGTCACCTACGCAACGCTGCAGGCGTTCTACGAGTTCATGATTGTGCTGAAGACGAAGGAGCTAAGAAGGGGCGGGGCGTAGCGTCCTATGCGCGCTGAGGCCGCGCCTGGATGAAACAGCGGTGAGCCGGGATTCCTGTGAGCTACAGGTTGGTCTTTATTATTGCCTGGTGAGAGACTGGGCAAATCCAAGCTGACATATGACCTAACCCAACGGGGTTTTCTCCCGCGACTGGATTAATTGTCGCTTGGAGAAGCTGATGTCCATGTATCAAGCAGACAGGAGCCCCCGCGTGATCAGTAGTATACGAGCATTGAGCCGGTGCCGCGAATCGAGCCTGAAGTTCACGTCCTCGTGGGCTTTCCAGCGGCATTATTTGTTCACCGCCGCAAACGGGGCAGCTGGGCTTCGCACTCCGCCTCCAGATCGTATAGATGACGCCGGGCAAAATGAAGAAGAACCACAGGAAGATCTCCAACAGGAGGCTGCCGCGTTTTCTTCTGAGTGTTCCGTCAGAGGTCCTTCCGCATCGCTCGCAAATTATCATGCTCATCATCCTTCCGTCTGAATGGTGAATCCATACTTCTGCAATATCCGGTATGCATCGTGGGATGTGAATTCAATGGTAGGCCTCCTCATCGTAAGGGCTACAACTTGGCGGATCGGATAGTCTATGCCGTTCACTTCTACGGAATACTTCTGAATGCGTCCTGGCTGGACTCCTTTGAGTGCCTTGACGAAATCATCCTTTGTTAACTGAAACTCCTCACCTTTGTGAGTAAACCTGATTTTCGTGGCCGTGATCGTCATGCGAATACCTCCTTTACATCAAACTACGAGTATATTACATCATCCTACTACTCTATTACATCATCCTACTACTATTATTTGGAAACTCATGCAGACGGCTGTACCTGCTTCTTGTGAATGACTTGCGTAGAGGGAGTCTGCGCTTTCACCATTCTTTTGCGGCGGTGTCTGGGGTAAGCGGGATTGAGGTGGCGTGGCCCTTCCAGCGCAGGACGGGCCTGCGCGCGGCGGCGGTTTCGTCGAGACGGCGCAGGCGTGTGGTGTGGGGCGCGGACTGCACAAGAGTGGGATTCTCAGCGGCCTCGCGTGCGATCTGTTGCAGAGCGTCGATCAGCAGGTCGAGCTCTTCGCGGCTCTCGCTCTCGGTCGGCTCGATCATCATGGCGCCGTGGACGATCATGGGGAAGCTGACGGTGTAGGGATGGAAGCCGTAGTCGATGAGGCGCTTGGCGATGTCGCCTGTCTTCACTCCATTGGCCGCCTGTAGCCGGTCACTGAAGACGACCTCGTGCAGGGTGGGCGTGGTGAAGGGCAGCTCGAACGTTCCGGCCAGTTTGGCGCGGATGTAGTTGGCGTTGAGCACCGCGTCTTCGGTGGTTTGGCGGAGGCCGTCGGGGCCGTTGGCCAGGATGTAGGCCAGCGCACGAACGAACATTCCGAAGTTGCCGTAGAAGGCGCGCACGCGGCCGACGGAGTGCGGACGGTTGTAATCGAGCGTGAGGGCCCCGTCTGCGCGTGTGACAAGGACGGGCGTGGGAAGGAAGGGCTCAAGAATTTTTTTGCATGCGACGGGGCCGGAGCCGGGGCCACCTCCACCGTGCGGCGTGGAGAAGGTCTTGTGCAGGTTGAGGTGCATCACGTCCACGCCGAAGTCGCCGGGGCGCGTCTTGCCCACCAGCGCGTTCATATTGGCGCCATCCATGTAGAGCAGCGCGCCCTTGGCGTGCAGGATGCCGGCGATGCGGTGAATCTCGCTCTCGAATACGCCGATGGTGGAGGGGTTGGTGAGCATGAGCGCGGCGGTGTCTTCGTCCACCATGCGGTCGAGTTCGGGGAGGTCCACCATGCCCTGCGCGTTGGACTTGAGGTTGGCCACCTGATAGCCGCAGACGGCCGCCGTTGCAGGATTCGTGCCGTGGGCGGAGTCGGGGATGAGGATTTTTTTGCGTGGATTGCCGCGGCTCTGATGATAGGCGCGGGCGAGCAGGATACCGGTGAACTCGCCATGCGCCCCGGCGGCGGGCTGCAGCGTGATGGCGTCCATGCCGGTGATCTCGATGAGGCAGTCTGACAAGAGCTTCATGATGCCAAGGCAGCCTTGCGAAAGCGATTCGGGCTGGTAGGGATGCGCATCGGCGATGCCTTCCAGGCGCGAGACCAGCTCGTTGACGCGCGGGTTGTACTTCATGGTGCAACTGCCCAGCGGATACATGCCGAGATCGATCGCATAATTCCATGTAGACAGGCGGGTGAAGTGGCGGACGATCTCAATCTCGCTCACCTCCGGCATCACGCCCAGATCCGCGCGCAGACTCTCGCCCAGCAACGATGCAGCGTCCACCGCTGGCACATCCAGCTCCGCCAGCCGATATGCTTTCTTGCCCGGCGACGACTTCTCAAAGATCAGGCCCTCGTTCTGATTGACGTGGGTGGTCGCCTTCTTCGGTGTGCCCGTGAATTTTGTGTCTGCCATCATCAAAACTCCTGTGCGTCTGCTTCATCGCCAGTGGCTGAGTAGCTGCCGGACTCCGGGCTGTCCACATCTTCTTCGCGGAGCGAGAGGGCGAAGACGATGCCGTTGGCGAATTCGATGGTCAGCGCGTCATCCTCTTCCAGCATTGCTTTCTCGACCGTCTCGCCGATCTGCGCGCAGAGGGCGTTGCGATACTCAGGCTCGCCGAAGGCCACGGAGAAGTCTGTGAGAAGGATGTGCGGCCAGTCGTAGAGCCTGAGCAGCGGCTCGCCAAAGCGGAGTTGGAGGTAGTCCTCCACAAACTCGACTGACTTCAGTTCCTCGCCCTCAATTGCCGAGATGTCCATCAGGCCCTCGTTAATTCCGCCGGTGCGATTGCGCGCAGGCTGGCAACTGCGGCGTCCATCTGCGCGCGGGTTGTGAGTTCGGTGGCGCACCAGAGGCTGG
>CAZLZA010000202.1:0-3370 GCA_964563875.1 uncultured Acidobacteriaceae bacterium | reverse complement strand
CAACAAGTTTCACGAATCACTACGAATGGGGAGACCTGAAGGCCGATCCCATCAAACTTTTGGAAAAGTATTTCGACGCATTTGTCTACATCGCAAACTGGGGAACGAGAGAGTTCTATCTCCGCCTTCCACAGAAACTGATCGACTACGAATCGCTTAGGGCTATGCTTCCAGGCGAAGCCGCTCAAGTACGAAAAGCAGGAAACTTCATAATCGTCGCGTTTGAAAGGGAGTCCGAGCTGGACGATTGGGACGACGGAACAGGCTGGATGGGCTCCCTGATGTCTCTGCGCGGGGATCTTCTGCGCGGGGATCTCCGCTGCCTTTATCTTGGATGGCTGTTTTGTTTGCAAAACGGGGAGTTTGCCGAAGCTGACACTGAACCTCCCGTGCCCGCTGGCTTGGGCGAATTGGCCGCTCCTCTTCATTCGCTGATCGAGTTCCTTGGAATTGACGAAGACCTCGTTGAAATTGCCGCAGCGGATTCTGCCGCGCTCGACGCCGGTCCGTGCCGCAAGGAACTGGATGCGTGGATTCGGAGTCTGCCCCAAGAAGAGAAGGACGACCTGCTGGTGTCCGCTGTATCGGAGTCCAGTGAACGCTGGAAGAATGATCTTCTGCGGAATTTTCAGAGGCACAACGCGCCACGTACATCACCTGCAACCGGCGCTGCTCAACGGCGCACTGCTGGCGATCTCCTCACAGCTGCCCATGCGCGCGCGGAAGAGAGGGACCGGCTGCTAAACGCAAAGCGGGCTGCGGAAGCGTCGCGGCGAAAAGCAGAAGACGAGGCAAAACGCGCAGGGTATCTGGACCAGTTGGAAAAACGTGAAGCAGCGGCCTGGAATCAGATTGCAGCGCATATCCAAAAACGTCAGCCCAACGAATACGATAAAGCAGTCACTCTGCTGACTGACCTGCGTGATGTGGCTGTCCGGCGAGGACGTGTGCCTGCATTCCAGTCAGCTCTGGAGAAACTCCGCCGAGCACACTCTTCCAAGTCGAGCTTCCTGCGTCGGCTGGAAATAGCAAAGCTGTAACGATGACTAAGGCAAAGAAAACAGATCAGAAAACGCAGGCGTGGATCGATGCGCGGGAGCGCCACCGTCTATCTCACGTCCAAGTGCAGATGGCGCGCGAGTTGGGAATGAACCCAGCAAAGTTGGGAAATCTTGACAACCATAAGCAGGAGCCGTGGAAGTTACCGCTACCGCAATTCATTGAAGAACTCTACTTCGAGCGATTCGGCAAGACGCACGCCCAGAGCAGTCGTTTCAGCCGAAGAACAGCTCCGCTCTGAGAAGAAGGGGTAGGAGGCCGGGCGCTCGCCACCAGGCGCACCCTCCCGCGGGGCAATCATCAACTCTCCAACTAAAGGAGTGGCGTGCGGTGAACTATTGGGATATTCACCACACTATGCGCGGTGAATGGAGTTGTGCGCTGACAGCAAGGTGAGGTATGCAAATGCGCGTTACGCTCTCATCACTTCTGAGATGTTCACGAAACGCGTACAGGAGCGATTTGTGAACCGAACGCCGTTCCCAGGACGCGGCTTTTGCGTATGTTCACTATTTTATATTGTTCACGTTACGTGTACAATTGCATAGAGTGATCACTACAGGTGTTGCGATGAAATACACAGGCGAGGAACAACAGCTTCTTGGGAACGCACTGGAAGCACTGGCCAAAGAGACCGGAATGACGGCCCGCGTGCTTGACCCCGAAGCTCGTCTTGACCGGGGCAAGCATCGGCTCGACGCCGTTGTCGAAGTCGCGACGACGAAGCAGGCCTACAATTTCGCAGTTGAGATCAGAAACAACCTCGACCGCTTTGAAACGCTGCATCAGCTTCGAGCATTGTTGCCCCCAAACCACAAGCAGACCTTGCTCATCGTCGCCCCCTACATCAGCCAGCAACTGGCGGAGCGTTGTCGCGAATTGGACATGTGTTTTGCAGACACTGCGGGCAATGCGTATCTGCATGCGCCCGGCCTGCACGTTTACATCACTGGAAGACCGAAGCCGCCGGAACTGAGAGCCAACGACAGAGCCAAGGCAATGAATGCTGCAGGGCTGCGAGTTGTATTCGCGCTCTTGTGTCAGCCGCATCTTCTGAATGCGACATACCGGGAGATTGCCGCCCATGCACAGGTCGCGCTCGGCACTGTTGGGCAGGCATTCAAATACCTGGAGAACCGGCGTCACATCACCGCACTTGCCGATGGCAATCGGCGGTTCTTGGCTCCAGAGCGCACCGTGCAGGAGTGGGTGACGCTCTACCCAACTGTTCTCAGACCGAAGCTCCATGCTCGACGATTCCGCACGGCCGTTACGAACTGGACAGAGGGGTTGGATCTCCAGCCTTACCATGCATTATGGGGTGGCGAGGTCGCAGCTAATCGGCTAGATCATTATTTGCAGCCGCAGACTGCGACGATATACGCAGCCGAAACGCCAACCAAACTGATTGTGGACCAGCGAATGAAAGCAGACGTCAATGGCAATACGGAGATTCTCGGTATCTTCTGGAATCCAGAACGGCTCACTCCAACTTGTGATGTCGTGCCCCCTCTGCTGGCGTATGCCGATCTGATGGCAACTCCGGAAGGACGAAACCTTGAAGCTGGAAGGCTAATCTATGACAAACACATTGAGCCGCTCTTTAGAAATCAAGCATGACCAAATCGATCCCCTCGTCCTTGAAGTCATGAGGACGATCGATGGAATCGCAAAAAGGAACAAAACAGACTATTTCCTTGCGGGTGCAACAGCACGCGAGATCATCCTACGCCATGTGTTTGGAAGACCATCCGGGCGCAGAACACTCGACGTCGACTTCGGCATCGCGGTACAGGATTGGCAGGGATTTGAAACACTCAAGAACGAACTCATTGAGAGCGCTGGATTCGCCCCAGTCGCGAAGCTCGCGCACCGCGTCATCTATCCTGCCGACCATCCGGTCATCGTCGATCTGATTCCATTCGGAGGAATCGAAAAGGAGAACCGGGCCATCGCCTGGCCTCCCGACGAAGACATCGTCATGCATGTGACAGGGTTCGGCGATGCGCTGGAATCCTCCGTCCTCGTGAAACTCGATGAGTCTCTAACCGTCCCTGTCGTCTCTCTTCCAGTCCTGATCGCCTTAAAGCTATTTGCATGGATGGATCGGCGGGTGGAGAACAACAAGGATGCAGAGGACATCTTCACGATCTTGAAGCAGTACGCCGACGCAGGAAACGAAGATCGTCTCTATGGAGAGCATCTTGCGCTCCTGGAACAAGAAGAGTTCGATATGGAGATAGCAGGCGCGCGCCCGGCCGGAATAGACTGCGCGGCATCTGTCTCTGACGAGACCCGCTCCAGCATCGTC
>CAZLZA010000201.1:0-3407 GCA_964563875.1 uncultured Acidobacteriaceae bacterium | reverse complement strand
TAGCTTACCCCAGAACCATTACTTAGCATAGTTATTTATGGGACACTACACTAGCCCTTGCGAGTCAAACAATGGCATTACGCGGGTGAGGAAGGGGCGAAATACGCCATCGGCTCCTCGCAATGGGAACACCATATCGAAAGGCTCGCCGCTGGCAATCGAGTTCTTCCATTGCTCCAGTACCTTGGGTAGTTCGTTGGGATCGTGGACGGACTGCCAACCCCAGCCTTCCATCTGTTCTGGAGTCGTGCCCGTGTAGCTATACCAACGCTGGTTGTACCAGAAAACCCAGCCATCGGCGTTTGCCATCCAAGCCAATTGCGGAATGGAGTTGGCCAGCGTTCTGAATTGCGCTTCGCTCTGTTGCAGCGCTTCCTCGGCACGGAATTTTGACAATGCCGCAGCTAGGTATCCCGCCAACCTCTCCCACAAAGCAATGATGTCTGCCGAAAATCGCCCTTTTCGCCGATCATTCAATTGGAGCAGGCCAAATCGCTCTTCCCCGTCACGCAAGGGAATCAAGGCTACCGACTCATATCCCTCGCCGTTGCACCGGTTGCGCGTTCTGGACTGCCGGTCCGCCTCACTGGTGCTGGCGAGCAACTCTGATGTGCTGTTGGTCCAGAAACATCCCCGCGCGGTGAAGAAAGGTTTTGAGGGGTCAAAGCGTCCGCCAATGACGCTTCCGCACATGCACTCAAGTATCGGGTTACAGAGGTTGTCCCGGACGGCTTTGCCCGACGTGTCCAAGACACAGAGCTTGTTCTCCGCAATTACGAACCCTTTAGAGAATCCGCGGGCTTCAAAGTACGGGTAATCATCCCCTTCGCGCAACCGAATGCCAACGGTCTCGCAACCGGACCGTTCCTGAAAGAAGGTCGCCGCTCCCTGAATCAAATCTTTTGTTCCCTGGCTCCGGTTTACCAGCCCGAGAAACTCAATTGTTGTTTCACGCTCTTCTTCGTCTCGCTTGTGCTCGGTGATGTCACGAATGTTGCCGTCTCGATAGTGCGGATGCCCGGCGTCGTCTTTGATCAGGGACATGCGATTGGACATCCAATGGTAGTCGCCGTACTTGGTACGCTGTCGGTACTCCAGTTCTCCTTCACCGGTGTCTTTGAAGCGTGCCATTGACTCCCGTACAGCAGGCAGATCGTCGGGGTGAATCATTGCCAGCGATGCTTCCAAATCCAACGCCATTAATTCATCAGGGCAGTAACCCACGACCGCTTCGGCAGACGGGCTGATGTACTCGTAATGGCCTGTTTGCAAATTGAATCGATAAATGACGTCCCGGGAGTTGTCCAGGACCGAGCGGAATCGTCCCTCGCTCCTCTGCCTCAGGTCTTCAATATCGGTGCAGGTGCCGAACCACCGGATGACGCCTCCCGGTGCATGGCACATTGGCTGACCGCGTATCAGAAACCATCGATAGCTGCCATCTGCCGCCCGCAAGCGGCACTCTACGGAGTAGGGGCACTCTCCGCCGCTCTGGACGGCTCGGTTCCAGGCATCCCAGGCAAGCTGCTTGTCGTCGGGGTGGAAAGGTATGTTCCAGCCCCTACCGTAGCTCTCCTCCAGAGTCAGTCCGGTGTAATCCACCCATCTCTGATTGAAGTAAATGTTTAATCCATCGGGCGTGCACATCCACACCAACTGTGGCACGAAGTTAGACAAGGTGTCGAAGGCGTTTTCGCTCTCGGACAACGCCTCCTCCGCCCGCTTGCGGGCAGTGATGTCCTGGACAATTGAGGTTAGAAATAGCGGCTTTCCCGCGGCATCTTTTACCGGTGAACAGGTTAAATTCGCCCAGATGAGCGAGCCGTCACGGTGGAGGTAGCGCTTCTCGATCTCGTAGGACTCGCGCTCGCCGCGCAGCATGGACTCCACTAGCAGCGCTTCCCGGTCACGGTCTTCCGGGTGAGTGATTTGCTCCCATGTTTTGCCGGGGAATTCGCTCTTGCTATAGCCAAGCATGCGGCGCAGCGCCGCATTGACCACAAGGAAGCGGCCATCGACAGCGACCTGCTCCATGCCAATGGCAGCGTGTTCGAAAATGGAACGGAAGAGTTCTTCGCCCTGAGATTCCACACAAGGTGGGCACACGAGACAACTCGCCGAGTCAGCCCCGGTTAGCTCATCACCTTTATCCTGAGTTTTGCCAGTACCTGCCATGATGAGTTCAAGAACGCTGGGGGACGGCCGCATGTTCTGCGCCGGCCTGCTTCAGAAAGTATTGTTCAAAGAGAGCAAAAAGTCTAGGATGAACGTCTTCCATTGATTGCGACGAGAACGCAAGGGCATGGCAACGCACTTAGATCAAGACACCTCGAATCGTTATTCTGCATTGATCAGCCCGGACGGGGGATTTGCAGCGGTGTCAATCTCACGGAGATTCGGTAAAAGTTGTTTGGCTATGCCATGTCGGCGTTGACGGTTGGTCTGGTACCAGACAAACAAAGACCTTCGCGTTCTTAATCGTGTCGGTGACGGCAATGTGCAGCCTCCTGATCAGCTTCTGCTCTGGAGACTCCTATGCGCGCTTTACCCGTGTGCGATTTTTAGATTCGCGGGGGTGCCGTGGACAAGTTATGCAGCCATCAGTACGCACAGGGACCCAAAGGCAAGGTGTTTTGTGCTTATTCGCTTCCATCTACCCGCAATTCGAAACGCTGTTCTCGTTCGCTCCAAATAGCACCGATTGTGTCCATGGCGGGACAGACGATTTCGTTCCACCACTCACAGGACCGCGCTATGAATTGCCTGCGCTCCTCGTCGCTGGTGAGCGGCGACAGCCAGTTATGGCGATTTTGGAACATCTCCTGGGCGGCGTTGATCGTCTTCACGAGTGTTTCCGTGCGCTGTCCGCCGTTGGCGCACCATAGGGCCTGGAAGCGAGGACGATTCGGCGATTTACATGAGGGTTCATTTGAAGTTTCCGTTTGGGTGTCAACACCGGCTGAAGCTTTCAGCCTTCGCCTTATTTCGCTTTTCCAGTGCGTGCGCGCAGTTCTCGTGTGTCCAATTGCAGCGAATGTTCCAAGATACCTAATCACACCCATTCCATCTCAACCTATGATGGCATTGCAGTTTTGTGAGAGCTGTTTCTTATTGCACAGCTCCCGAAAACGGCTTAGAGGACGCTAGAGGCGGTCTTATAAATCCAGAGGTTTCAGTGGCCTTTGCCAGCATGCGGCGTTTCAAGGTTTCGTAGATCGGCTCGCTCTGGAGGAGTATCGCAACCAGCATCGCTGCCAAGGAAGCCCCGAGCAGTCCAAGGGTCAAGTCGCCACGTCCGGTCATTTCAATGGTAAGCACAATTCCTGTCAGGGGGGCACGCACGCTGGCCGAGAACATTGCCGCCATCCCGACCACCGCAAAGGCGATGGGCGAGAGTCCCGGCAGCG
>CAZLZA010000200.1:0-3410 GCA_964563875.1 uncultured Acidobacteriaceae bacterium | reverse complement strand
AGCAATCCGGAGATTGTGTCCTGCAGAGTGTGCGCCATCATCGCCGGCCGCAGACTCTTTCGCAGCAGGCTCAACGTTCCGAAAGCAACCCCAAGCAGAGCAATCAACACCATGCGCTGCGACCCCTCATAGCCATGTCCGAGACCGAAAAGGATGCTCACCACGATCAGCGCGAGCCATCGGTTGCGGAGCAATCGCGTAAACTGCTTCTGAAAATAACCACGGAAGAGCACCTCTTCGCAGAAGCCCGCAGTGGCGCTAAGGCAGACCCACAGGAAGACCTCAAGACCGCTCTGTGGTGCGAGGAATCCAATCTGCTTGCGGGCGCTTTCAATACTGTTGGAATGGTCCATGCCCATGGCCACGGCGGCCATGGCGATCAAGGTGAGCGCTCCCATCCAGGTGCCCATGGCGATGGCAATGTCGAGGAGAAAATCCTCTACGCTCTTCCAGCGGCCGCCAATCAGCTCGCGCAGACTAAGGCCCGCACGGCGCAAGCCCCACCAGACATAGGCGGTGAAGAGCCACTCGTAGAGCATGGTTGCGAGGTAAATGCGTATTTGCGCATGGCCGGAGTGTGCGCCATGAGCGCTCTTGGTGTTCAGCAGACTGAAGCCGCCGAGCACCAGCACCAGCAGAACGGTGTGCCAATAGGGAATGGTGTGTGAGGGATTCCCCACTGGCAGCGTCTGGTTCAGCGCACTGCCGGGCGTGGTGCTCTCCATGCTTCTCCTTACGCCTTGAGCCGGAACTAGTCGATGCTGAGAACGCTGCCGCCGCCGCTGCTCTTCAACTCTTCCACGCGTGCCAGAACTTTGCGCGCAAAAGCGAAAAGACTCTTGGCATTATTCGCCTGATCACCGGCCAGAACCACAGGATGACCGGAATCTCCACCCTCGCGAATCGTTGGATCGAGTTCGATGCTGCCGAGGAACGGCACGTGGAACTGCTTTGCCGTGCGCTCACCGCCGCCGGAGGAGAACACATCGATCTCGTGGTTGCAGTGCGGGCAGATGAGGTAACTCATGTTCTCGACGATGCCAAGGATTTCGACGCGCACCTGGGTGAACATCTCGATGGCCTTACGCGCATCCTGCAGCGATACGTCGGAGGGCGTGGTGACCACAATCGCACCGGTCAGCGGCACCGTCTGGGTAAGCGAAATCGCGATATCGCCGGTGCCGGGGGGCAGATCGATGATGAGATAGTCGAGCTCGCCCCAGGCCACCTGGCCGAGGAACTGCTTGATGACCCCGTGCAGCATGGGACCGCGCCACACCAGTGGCTTGTCGCCGGGATTCAGGTAGCCGACGGAGATGACGCGAACGCCGAAGCGCTCGGCGGGAACAATCATGTTGCCTTCGGTCAACTCAGGTTCGCCGGTAGCGCCCATCATCAACGGGACGTTGGGGCCATAGATGTCGGCATCGAGCAGTCCGACCTTGAAGCCGAGGCGAGCGATGGCGAGCGCGAGATTGACGGAGAGCGTGGTTTTGCCGACTCCACCCTTGCCGGAGCCGACTGCGATGATGGATTTGACACCAGGAATTGCCTGCGGTCCCTCAGGTTCCGAGCCGCTTGAGTGTGCATGCATGTGCAAGACTGTCATCCTTACGAACAATGATGTTTGTAACTTTTGATTATACCGATAAGCTCAGAGAGAAAAGTTACAGAGTCATTGCCTTGACGGCCATAAAATGGCAGCGGCAGGAGAGATCATGGCGGAGAAAGTAGTTGCCATCGTTGGGAGCTATCGCAAGGGCGGCACGGTAGATAGCGCCGTGGATGCGGTGCTGGCCGGCGCCCGCGAGCACGGGGCAGAAACGCGCAAGATTTTTCTCATCGATCAACACATTGAATACTGCCGCAACTGCCGAGCCTGCACCCAGACAGAGGGCAAGGCGCGCGGCGAGTGTGCGATTCACGACGATATGAAGGCTATCCTTGATGAGATCGACAACGCGGACGCCCTGGTGCTGGGCTCGCCCGTGAACTTCTACAACGTGACTGCGGTCTTTCGTACCTTCCTGGAACGGCTGGTGGGCTGCGCCTACTGGCCATGGGGACAATGGAGTCCCAAGCCGCGCTCGAAGAAGCTGCCCCGCAAAGCGGTGCTCATCTCGTCGTCAGCGGCCCCAGGGATTTTCCTGCCGTTCGCCACGGGAGTTCCGAAAGCGCTGCGGGTTGCGGCTAACTGTCTGGGCGCCCGTCCGGTGGCGAAGCTCTGGATCGGATCGGCGGCGCAGAGCGCTACGCCGAAGCTATCCGAGCGAGTGCGGAGGCGGGCGCACAGAATCGGAGCGGGACTGTAGTTCGGTAGAGTCCCATGCGTGAGGCGAAAGAAGAATCGATCGCTGGCAGAAAAACTTGAGATCGCGCGGGGCCTTGAGCAGTGCGGGGATCCTTCACTGACGCTCAGGATGACCCACTTAAAAATAAAAGACACTCGCCGAACAATGCACCCTCCGAACTTCAAGCAGGCCCGCAGCACAATGCGCCCCTCCGAAGCGGGGCGCATTGTGCAATCAAAGCGGCTACTGCGTTACAGGCTACTCATGTTGGAGAGGAAATCGCCGTTGACGCGCGTTTTGCTCAGCTTGTCGATGAGCAACTCCATGGCTTCGACGGGCGAGAGCGGATTGAGGACACGGCGCAGAACCCAGATGCGCTGCAGGTCGTCCTTCGCCTGGAGCAGCTCCTCCTTGCGGGTGCCCGAGCGCTGAATATCAATCGCCGGAAAGACTCGCTTGTCGCTGAGCTTGCGGTCAAGGATGACTTCCATGTTGCCGGTGCCCTTGAACTCTTCGAAGATCACATCATCCATGCGGCTGCCGGTTTCGACCAGGGCCGTGGCGATGATGGTGAGCGAACCACCCTCTTCAATATTGCGGGCGGCACCGAAGAAACGCTTCGGGCGCTGCAGTGCGTTGGAGTCAACGCCGCCGGAGAGCACCTTGCCGGAGGGCGGAACGATGGTGTTGTAGGCACGCGCCAGGCGGGTAATGGAATCCAGCAGAATCACCACGTCGCGCTTGTGTTCGACCAGGCGCTTGGCCTTTTCGATCACCATTTCGGCGACCTGTACGTGGCGTGCGGCGGGCTCATCGAAAGTCGAACTGATGACTTCGCCCTTCACCGAGCGCTGCATGTCCGTGACTTCTTCCGGACGCTCGTCGATGAGCAGAACGATCAACACGACTTCCGGATGGTTGGCGGTGATGGAGTTGGCGATGTTCTGCAACAGCATGGTCTTGCCGGTGCGGGGCGGGGCGACGATGAGACCGCGCTGGCCTTTGCCGATGGGAATCAGCATGTCCATGACGCGAGCGCTCATGTTGTCGCGCACGGTTTCCAACTTGAGGCGCTCCTGCGGATAGAGCGGCGTCAGGTTGTCGAAGAGAATCTTGTTG
>CAZLZA010000199.1:0-3447 GCA_964563875.1 uncultured Acidobacteriaceae bacterium | reverse complement strand
TGGCAAGAAACCATGAATACATCAATTGCGGCGCTCGATCTTCTGAGCGCCGCGACCGATGGTTTGAGGATCAACAGGCTGGTTAACGCCCCGCCGATCAGAAGGTGATCTTGCCCGCAAGTTGAACCTGGCGCGCGGTGCGTTGGAAGGTTGAGTCAGAACCTGCCGAGGAGATGGTTCCGAAAGCGGCAGTACCAACGGTGGCCCCAGGATTGTTAAACTGCGGCGTGTTGGCCAGGTTGAAGAATTCGGCGCGCAGTTGCAGGACCTTTGTCTCTGCCAAGTGAGTGTTCTTGAAGACAGAGAAATCCGCCGTTTTGGTGCCTGGTCCTTGCAGGATATTGCGTCCAGAGTTACCCCACGTTCCTGCAGTTGGATTCGCAAAGTCGGCGATGTTGAACCAGGCCGACTTGGTCCGCTGGCCTGACGGTAGTGATCCGTTGCCGCTGGCGCCGATGAACTGCGCCCTGGGAGTCAGTCCATCACCGACGCCGCTGGAAGCAGAGACGGAGAAAGGCAACCCATCGGAGAAATTGAGAATGGCGTTCACCTGCCATCCCTTGACAAAGCCACCCAGCACTCCTTTGGCCTTGAAGGGAAGTTCATAACCTCCGCTGGCTACAAAGCGATTGGGAATATTCAAGTCAGAGTTTCCGTAGTCGGCGCGAATGTTGTAGGGGTTCAAAACACCGCCGGGGCTACCCGATCCCTCGTCCAGTGAGTGGCTGTAGCTGTATGAGGCAAGGAAGTTCAAGCCATGCGCGCGGCGCTCTGCGGTGATTTGCAGCGCGTTGTAGTTGGAGATCTGTTGAGTCTCTAACAGGTTGATTTGCGCAAAGTACGGATAAGGCCTGTTGGCGGTCACGTTCGTAGTTCCCGGAGAACCAGCGTTGATGTCGCGCAGATCGTCAAGATGAACTCCCTTCGTGCCGACATAGGCAATTTTGATGACGGTGGAGAAGGGAATCTGCTGTTCGAGTGTTGCGTGCCACTGCTCGCTATAGGGAGTCTTGGCATTCGGATCTTGCGCATAAACGGGCAGGCCCGCTGGCAGATTGCTGGCCGAGGTAACGGCGGTGTGAACGAATCCATTCGATGAGTAGTTGAATGGAGTACCATTCGAGGCCGCCGCGCCGTAGGTTGCGGAGTTATTGAAGGCCCAGTAATTGTCTGTCGGAACATTGGCTGAAAGGCCGCTCGAATTGGTCACGTTGGGCGCCGAGTAGTAAATTCCAAAGCCCGCATGGAAGACAGTCTTGCCGGTGATTTTGAAGGCAAATCCGATACGTGGCGCAATGTTGAGCTTGTTGTCGTTGGCTCCGCTTCTTGGAATGCCGTTGGTGCCAACTTGCTCCAGGGCTGTCGTCGAGATGGATGGAAGGAAGTTGTATTCCTTGTTATTGACCTCAGTCCACGGCCAGCCAAGAAAGTTTTCGTAGCGAATGCCTGCATTCACGGTCAGCCTGTTGGTCGGCTTGTAGTTGTCCTGCACGTAAAAGGACAGATCGCTCTGCCGCAGACCGACTCCCGTCGGATAGGAGTAGGTTCCGCTCTTGGGAGCGCCGAAGAGCAGGTCGGTCCAGGCCAGGCCCGTGTACGACGTGCCGTAAGATTCAGAGCCATGCTCCGCGCCGGTCTGAAACATGTTGTACTGCAAGCGGACAAACTCTAAGCCGAGGTCCAGTGAGTGTTTGCCGCGAACCCAGTTCACATTGTCGTCTGTTTGATAGTTGTTGGTTCCAATCACCGTAGGACTGTTGCCCGCGTCACCGATCGACGTACTTCCCGAAAAACTCAGCACAGGCAGGCCGTCGGAGCGGGGATCGTTGGCAATTTCTACGCCGGGAATGCCGAGTTGCGTGGGCAAGCCAAGGCCCGCATCCCAATTCTGCGCATAGACAAAGAGCCGCGACCAACCGAAGCGGGCGGTGTTTACGATGGACGACGATAAGATGTGCGTTTCGCTGAGAACGGCTTGATGCGACGGATTGCTCGCCGGTCCGCAGATCACTGCTCCCACCAAAGGATTAGGAAGCGTACCGGGCTGGCTAATGATGTCGTGCCCCTGACTGTAGCGGCCAAATGCGCTGTCCTTCTCAGAGAATTTTTGATCGATCTTCACGTCGAAGTCGTCTTCATTCAGCGTCTTTACCGGGTTGTACAAGAAGTTGTTCGCGGTCGTCTGCCCAAGTCTATTAGGCGACGCGTATTTCTGATAGAAATTCAGAATATTCGCGCCGGTCTGATTCACATCGGCCAAGGGAATAAAGTTGTTGACGTATGCAACCTTGGTCTTTGGATTTTTGATGGTCTGCGTATAGGCGGAAAAGTCGTATCCGGTTGGAGTCAAGACGAAATCCGGAACGGTATCCACATATGTGAATCCCTGGGCCAGGCGCTGTCCAGAGTAGTCAGCAAAAAAGAAGGTCTTGGGATTGGCCTGTTTGTAAAAGACCGGGCCGCCAAAGGTAAAGCCGAATTCATTTTGCCGCAGCGCAGGCTTGATGGCCGTTGCGTAATAATTTCTGGCGTTGAGAGCGGAGTTGCGAAAGAACTCGAAGACTTCACCGTGATAGTGATTTGTTCCTGACTTGTAGATCAGGTTGATGGTGCCGCCATTGCCGCGCCCATAACGCGCGTCGGCGTCCGTGATCTCTTCGGAAAATTCCTGAATGGCATCGATGGGCGGGAAGATCACAACAGCAAGTCCGTTGTGATTTTCATTGTCGCCAATACCGTCCAAGAGCAGGCGGTTTTCCTGATAGCGCAGGCCTGCGAAGGCATAGGACGATGGGCCGCGCTGTTGGGTGTAGGGAACGCTGACCAATTGCGTTTGGGCAGGAATGACGCCTGCGCCCAGACCCAACAGCTCAGCAAAGTTGCGTCCATTCAGAGGCAGATTCTTGACCGCTTCCTCAGTGCGGAGATTGCCGACGCTGGAGCTTTCCGTCTCCAGCAATTCGCCGGAGGCTTGAACTTCGATCGTCTCCGCTGCGGTTCCCACCGCCAGATTCGCATCTGCGGCAACACGTTGACCAACTTCCAACCGGACAGATTCAACGACTTTGCTGAATCCTGCAACATCTATCTGCACTGTGTAGTCGCCGGGATGCAGTGGCGGAGATACATAGATGCCCTGCGCATCAGTGGATATGAGGGTTGTTAACCCAGTTCCGGTGTTGCGCACCGTCACATGAGCGCCGGGGATCACCGCGCCGGTGTTGTCTTTGACCACGCCGGTGATGATGCCGGTTTCAACGATCTGCGCGTGCAGAGCCGAGGCGGCCACGATGACGAACAGCGCCGCCAGAACCAGTGATAGGTTTCGCTTTACAAAATATCGCAACGAATAAAATGCAACAGACATACTTGCCTCCAAGGATGCGGTCAAATTTGACCGCACAGAAAAATGGCCCACGATCTGCTCGTGGGCCATGGCACTGCGCT
>CAZLZA010000198.1:0-3518 GCA_964563875.1 uncultured Acidobacteriaceae bacterium | reverse complement strand
TTTTTACTTCCAGCTCGCGAGCCAGATCGTTAATTCGAATCTTCATCCGCCGTTCATTTCCTTATGCCTGAACCGTATCCACCTGCCCGGACCGGTGTGGCTGCGCTGCGCGCGGTGTTGCTCTACTGGAGAGGTCTTCGACTGGAAGACATCCATGCTGCGTTTGCCTGGGCATTCGCCGAGGCGGCCCAGAAACTGGCTTCCGAAAGAGAAGCTGGTGCGGGCGTGGCCGTGAGGCCAGACCCCCGCGTGTTATTTGTTCGCCGGGTCGATGTCTTGCTCGCCCGGATGCTCACCGTGGGTGGGGACGTCATCCTCACTCGCGGCCGGAGCATTCTCGACTTCATTTCCGGCAGTGTCGCCGGAATCCTGTGCGGCTTCGACAGGCTCGCCGGGCTGTTCCTCGGCGTGCCCTTCCGTTGGTGCGGCTTCTGCCACCAGATTTGTGTCAGCGGCCAGCAACGGATCAGACGCGTATTCGGCGTCGACGTTCTCGGCGGACGCAACCTGCTCGGCCGACTCGAGCGTAGAGAAGTAATTGTTGACCGCGACGGAGATTCTTTCGACCGTCTCGGGTCCGATACCAGGAATGGCCTCCAACTCTTCGGGCGTCATGTCGGCGAGCGACTCGACGCTCGTGATGCCGGCTTCGGATAGCTTTTCCAAGACCGGGTCGCCGAGTTCGGCGGCAATGTTCTCCAGCGAAGTGGCGGAGTTGCCGACCAGCGAATTCATCTGCTGCTCGACCTCCTGACGCTTCTCCTCTTCGCTCTTGATATCGATCTTCCAGCCGAGGAGTTTGGCGGCGAGGCGGACATTCTGACCCTTCTTGCCGATGGCAAGCGAGAGTTGGGTGTCATCGACGATGACCTCAAGATGCTTATCGTGGCTATCCACGATGGAGACGCGGGAGACCTTGGCCGGCTGGAGAGCTTTCTCCGCGAAGGTAACCGCATCCTCGTGATACTCAATGATGTCAATTTTTTCGCCGCGCAGTTCACGGATGATGGACTGCACGCGCATGCCCTTCATGCCAACACAGGCGCCGACGGCGTCCACGTCTTTATCGCGCGACATGACGGCGATCTTGGTGCGCTCGCCAGCTTCACGGGCGATGGCACGAATGACGACGGTGTTGTCATAAATTTCGGGAACCTCGGTTTGAAAGAGGTTGGAAACCAGTTCCGGAGCAGAGCGCGAGACGATGACGCCAGGTCCCTTGCTGGCTCTCTCGACCCGGGTGATGACCACGCGAACCCGTTCGCCGACCGCGAAAGACTCAAGTTTGGACTGCTCCTTGCGCGGCATGCGAGCTTCCGCCTTACCGAGATCGAAGATGTAATCCGGACCTTCAATGCGCTTGACGGTGGCGTTGACGACCTCGTTGACACGGCCATGATACTCGTTGAAGACGGTGTCGCGCTCGGCCTCCCGCACTTTCTGGAAGATGACCTGCTTGGCCAGTTGGGCGGCGATGCGGCCGAGTCCTTCGATGGACTTTTCCTGCAGAAGTTCACCGCCGACGACGGCGTCTTCGCTGATCTTGAGCGCCTCTTCGAGCGAGATCTGAATCTGTGGGTCCTCAATGTCATCCTCGCTGGGGAGGATTTCCTTGACGGAGTAAGCATGGATTACGCCGGTCTCACGATCGAGGACGGCGCGCAGGCTTTCCTGAGTCTTGTAGAACTTGCGCGTGGCGACGACAATGGCGTCTTCAACGGCGGAGACGACGATCTCGGGATTAATCCCCTTCTCGCGGCTCAACGCGTCGATCACGTTATAAAGTTCACTTGCCATATTCCCTGCCACCTTCACGTATGCGGGGCACGCGCCCCGTTTGGATTTCTTAGCTGCGCCGCGCTCGCGCCGGAACCAGCTTGCTGGATGTTGCACGCGGCCGGAAGCCGCGCTGAATTGAACTTGACGAATCTAGAACTCAGGTACCAGGCTGGCCTTCTCGACATTTGAGAATGGCACCACAATGACGCCCGTTCCCTGCGCTTTGGCCTTTTTACGGCTGGCTACCTGATCGAGATCGACCGTGAGCTGGCCCTCGGAAAAGCTCACGAGACGGCCCTCAAAATGGCGGTTGCCATTAACCAGGTCGCGTGTACTGAACTTAACGAGGCTGCCGGCAAACTGTGTGAAATGCTCCGGCTTGAAAAGCTTGCGGTCGAGTCCGGGAGAGGAAATCTCCAGTAGATAGGTCGCACCGGGGACAGCTTCCTCAACATCGAAAATCGTTGCGACCTCGCGGCTGTACGTCGAACAGTCTTCGTGGCTTACGCCCTCGGGCCTATCAATATAGATGCGTAGAGTGCGGCTTGCACCGCTCCCCTTGAGCTCAATATCCCAGAGGGTTAAACCGCTGGATTGAGCAACTCTCTCGGCAATCTCACGAACTTTATCGAGCGCAAATGCCATGCTTAAATCAGAACTCCGCGACCCCCAAAGGGCGCTTGTCTTCCCGTGGTAACGACCGTAGCTTCCCCAACAGGCCTGGCGGCTGCCTGCCTTCGCCAAAGACGCAAATGGACAGGGGAGTGAATCAGGAACGCGGACCACAACATCCGCCGCTGCTCTCACCCAGGCTCGACCCAAGAACGCGGGTGGAAACGCTTCCACAGCTAACACCCGACAGTATAGCGCCGGTGCGGCAGGGAATACAACCAGGGACCGATTGCTCCGTGCTGCCATTGCGCCCAGCCGATTCCGATGATTTGATAGCTGCGGCGAAAGAAAAGATTCAGAGTAGTGCGCTGAGGGTGCACAGTGTCTAGAACGCTTACAGGATAGAATGAAAAATAATAGAATAAATAAATAAAAGACAGCCTTCTCGCCGTTGTGTGTCGGCTCAAGGGAGCTTTACTTGTGAATATTGTAAGAATTTGGCTGCTGATTGTGGCGGCAATTGCAATTACCGCGCCCCTGAGAGCTGCGGATCTCAATGCGTCAGCTCCGCACTGGCATAATACAGTTGCGGCAGAGACGACCACAGTTAATTGGTCGAGGATGGCCCTGGATGAGCAGGAAGTAGCCCAGAACGCGAATCAAGACGCGACTCGAGACGTGGCGCAGAAAGCGGTCCAGAACGCGCCCGCGGACGACTCATCCACCGGTGCCGTCTCCCCGGTGAGTTCGGCTCCGCCAGCCGTTACCCCGCAGACCGCACAGGAAAAGGACCAGCACGAAAAAGCCGAGCAACAGATCAAAGAGCAGGAACACCAGAGGGTGCTGGGCATTGTGCCGTCCTTTAACGTCAGCTACCGCAGCGACGCCGTTTCGCTGACTGGGTGGCAGAAGATACGCTTGGCGTTCCGCTCCTCGATTGACCCCGTGACCTTTGCCGCGGCGTTCCTAGTCGCCGGCTATCATGAAGCGGATAACGATGTGGGCTTCGGATGGGGCCCCAAAGGCTATGCCCAGCGGGCTGGGGCGGCCTATCTGGACACCTTTGACAGCAACATGATCGGCAATGGCATATTGCCTGCGCTGTTGCATCAGGATCCCCGCTATTT
>CAZLZA010000197.1:0-3592 GCA_964563875.1 uncultured Acidobacteriaceae bacterium | reverse complement strand
TAGTCCCATGATGATGCCCCCATGCGCCTTTGTCGAGGGGTAATTATGGGGACGGATCTTTACCGCGACATCCCAAGCCGGCAACAGCCAAGTCATGAGCGCTCGATCATCCCGGTCGTGCTGACCCCGGCTATCGCGTCTTCGGCGATCACCGGGCGGAAAGCTTCCCCTGCCTGTCTTCCGTTCGTGTGCGGACGTGCTGGGCTCGTTCCTCAGGACCCGGCCATTCCACACCATCCCAGTGCCCCCGATTTCGTCTTAACGGATTCGGTCAGGCAGCGCCCAAATCAGATTGGGCATCCTGGGCACGACCTCCTCTGCATTCCAGCCACAACATACCTTCCCCATGTCGCGTTGGCCTGCCAGGGCCTTGGTGTCTATCCGCGTCGGGGATACAAGGAGATTTCCCGCAATGCAACAGCACTCAATTACCACCCAGGTCCCCGAGGACCTCCACGCTTTGTTCAGTGATCTCGCCGCCATGCTTCCCGGTTGGGATCTGTCGCGGCCGACTTCGGAACTATCGAGCGCTCTGAAAGAACGACTCTCGTTTCAACCCATAACCCAGACAGGAAAACGCAGGGGCAAGAGCATGTCGCGTCGCAGGGGGCAGACTCCAAAGATCGAAAAGCACGGTCGCTTCTACACCGTCCGAGGAAGGGAGGATGAAGAAGGGCAAGAGAAGCGTGTACATAAACGGATCAAGATTTCGCCAATAGACCGAAAAGACCCCGCCTGGCTCAACAAACCTGAGCGCGAGCGAGAAGCGCGTAAGGCCGTCGCAAAGTTAGATGACAACGGTGAGGTGGTTGTCAGGAATAGCGAGCCTGTTACCTCCCGGCATGTCACATTTGGCGAACAGTGCGATCGCCACATAAATCAGCTCCGTGAACGCGAAAAGCCGGCTGCGTCGAGCTCGGTGAAAAAGTTCGAGAGCTACATCAAGATCTGGCTGAAGCCCATGTTGGGCAACCTGCCCCTTGGCAAGGTGAACAATGGCGCCGCCAAGAGGCTCACAGAATGGATGAAGAAGGGAGGACCTATGCCCTCTTATCCGGGAAGGAAAGGAAATGGAAACGGAAATTGAGTCGAGGGATCCGCTGTCCGCTCAAACGATCGTAAGTGTCGTAAAACTCCTCAAGAGGGTAGTGGCCTCCGCGAAGGACGAGAACGGTATGCGGCTTTATCGTCCTGACTGGGACAATGCATTCATTGAACTTCCAAAGGTTGTAAGGAAGAAGCAGAAGAGGCCCTTCATCACTGTTGAGGTAATGACAGGACTGGCGAAATACCGGATTGAGTGGGTTCGCGTGTTGTTCATCCTGCTGGCGGCGACCGGGGCAAGGATCGGTGAAATGCTGGGCGTCGAAATCGACAAGCACATCTCGCCAGATTTCAGAACGATCTCGATCGAGCAAAAGGTCTATGACGGCCAAGTGGAGAACTATTGCAAGACGGAGAACAGCTATCGAAAAATCGATCTGCACCCCGCCGCGGCGGAGCTTCTAAAGTCTTTCATGAGCGAGCGCAAGTCTGGATTTCTATTTTGTAATCGTAAGGGAGGTGCAATTGACGCTTCACATCTTTACACGCGCCATCTGCATCCGGCATTGAAAGCGCTGGGGTACAAGAACGACTTCGATGGGACCCACAAAGCTGGTTTCCATATTTTTCGTCGATTCCGGAATACACACTTGCGGAGTGGTCGCCGGTGTCCCCTAGGTTTGCTCGACTTCTGGCTTGCATGGGGGACGGACGATGAAGATGATGACGAAGGCGGTGGCTCACCTATGAGCAATCTCTACGACATGACCACCAAGATGCTGGTGAACGATCGTCCCACACGGCTGCAGATTGCGGAGGAGTGCGGAATCGGGTTCGAATTGGCCTCTCTTGTCCCCAGTGTACCCAACTCCGCGACCACCGTGAACGCGATTGAGCCTGCACAAACGCCTGAATTAGAAGAAGTTGACTTGTGGGTGTGAGTTGTGCTCCTCAGAGCACACGTGACCTGTCCGGTCACCAGCTTCCTATCGATAAACCGTAGAAAATACGCAGGTTGAGTGTGCTAGCCACAGGAGATTAGCCGTTTTGCCTGTTCCCAGTTCTGTACCCAAACTATTAGAGCCGTGACTGTTGTCCAGGAGACGTTATGAAGAACGAGATTTCAAACCTATTGGCATCCGTTGCCCATTTGTTTACGTGCTGTGAGTTGGCCGCGAACGCCAGCACGCCGAAGATGGTTCTGAAAGAGTTGGCAGCCAACGAATACCCTCGTGTACGCGCCACTGTGTCTCAGAACACTAGCACGCCGGTCGCGACTCTGGTCAAATTGGCAAGTGACGCCGAGCCGAACGTGCGTTGTGGAGTGGCCCTGAACACAAAAGCGCCAGTGTACCTGCTGAAGGAACTGGCACACGATGATGAATCGTGCGTTCGTCACGCCTTGGCTGTAAACCCGAAAACCCCGTTCAACGATTTCCTTCGCAACCCCGACTGGAGAGTGCGCGAAATCGCGGCGGCTTGGCCTCATCTGGCAGTGCAGTCCATATGGAAACTGCAATCCGATCCAGCTTGGCAAGTTCGGCTCGAGTTGGCGAGGAATCCGGCCGTGCCCTTCTTGGTTATTGATAGTCTCCAAACCGACGAATGCGCTTCGGTAGCCATGGAGGCCAAGTGTCAATTACAACGGAGATAACTCTCGAAAAGACGGTGCATTGGCAATGTCGTGCTGCTCACCCTATGGCTGGCATCACGCTTTATACTTTTATCCCAAGCGCGCACAACTCCCTTTCGGCGTTCGCCATGGGCTGCTGGCTCCTACCGCCTGTTGCTCCGCCTGCGTTTTCCGGATTGGCGTGCGCTCTGTCGACTCTGTATTGGAAACCACAGAAAGCATGGCGCAATTGGAAAATATCGAAGCAATCGAGGCCCGGCTCTGGCGGGCGGCGGACCTGCTGCGCTCGAACTCTGAGCTGGCCAGCAATGAGTACTTCATGCCCGTCATGGGCCTGATCTTCCTGCGCCACGCCTACAGCCGGTTCCTGGCGGTCAAGCCGGAGATCGAAAAGACCCTGCCCTCCCGCCACGGCGTCACCCGCGCCCTCACGAAGGAAGACTTCAGCCAGCGAGGCTCCATCTTCCTCCGCCCCCAGGCTCAGTTCGACTACTTCATCGCCAAGGCCTCCGATCCCAAGCTGCCCGAGATCGTCATCCACGCCATGGAGACGATTGAGGATGACTACGCGAGCCTCAAGGGCATTCTGCCCAAACAGGAATACCAGTCCATCCCCGCCGACCTGCTCGGCGACCTGGTCCGCACCCTCAACCCAGAGGAACTCAAAACCGCCACGGGCGATGTCTTCGGGCGCATCTACGAATATTTTCTGACGCAATTCGCCGACCTCAAGGCCCATGATGGCGGCGAGTTCTTCACCCCCATCTCGCTCGTCCAGTTCATCGCCAACGTGCTCGAACCCACCAGGGGCACGGTCCTCGACCCGGCCTGCGGATCGGGCGGCATGTTCGTCCAGAGCGCCCGCGTCGTTGAGCAGCACCACCAGAACCCCTCCCAGCGGCTTACGTTCCGGGG
>CAZLZA010000196.1:0-3673 GCA_964563875.1 uncultured Acidobacteriaceae bacterium | reverse complement strand
CCGTCGAAGCCGACGTAACCCTTTCTGGCGGGGCCAAGGGCCGCGCCGCCGTCCCATCCGGCGCCAGCACCGGCGAACATGAAGCCGTTGAGCTGCGCGACGGCGACAAGGCCCACTACATGGGCAAGGGCGTGCTGAAGGCCGTGGAGAATGTTGAGAGCATCCTGGCCCCCGAGCTGACCGGCATGGACGCCGGCAACCAGCGCCTGCTGGACTCCACCATGATTGCCATCGACGGCACGGAGAACAAGTCCAAGCTGGGGGCGAATGCGATCCTTGCCGTCTCCATGGCCGCCGCGCGCGCCAGCGCCAACGCGCTGAAGCTGCCGCTATATCGCTACCTGGGCGGAGTGAACGCATGCCTGCTGCCCACGCCCATGATGAACATCCTGAACGGCGGCAGCCACGCCGACTCCAATGTGGACTTCCAGGAGTTTATGGTGATGCCGGTGGGCGCGGATTGCTTTGCCGATGCGCTGCGCTGGGGCGTCGAGGTCTTCCACACGCTGAAGGGCGTGCTGAAGAAGAAGGGATACAACACAGCAGTGGGCGATGAGGGAGGATTCGCGCCCAGCCTGAAGTCGAACGAAGAGGCGGTGGAGCTGATCCTGGAAGCCATTACCAAGGCCGGCTACACACCCGGCGAACAGGTTGCCATCGCGCTCGACCCAGCCTCCAGCGAGTTCTACGACGCGGACCGGAAGCTGTATGTCTTCAAGAAGTCCGACAAGAGCGAGAAGACCGCCGAACAGATGGTGGACTTCTACGCCTCCTGGATCAAGCAGTATCCCATCGTCTCGCTGGAAGACGGCCTGGCAGAGGATGACTGGGACGGATGGAAGTTGCTGACCGAGCGCCTGGGCCACATCCAACTGGTGGGCGACGACCTGTTTGTAACCAACACGGAGCGCCTGCAGCAGGGTATCGAGGCGAAGACCGCCAACTCAATCCTGATCAAGCTGAACCAGATTGGGACGGTCACGGAGACGATCGACGCTATTGAGCTGGGCCGCCGCTACGGCTACACCAGCGTCATCAGCCACAGAAGCGGCGAGACGGAAGACAGCTTCATCGCGGACTTTGCCGTGGCCACCGGTGCCGGGCAGATCAAGACCGGATCGGCCAGCCGTACCGACCGCATCTGCAAGTACAACCAGTTGCTGCGCATCGAAGAAGAGCTGGGCGAGGGCGCGGAGTTTCTGGGCATCGAGTCGCTGAACTTCCAGTAAAACGCTTGACAGGCGCGATATAATAAAATTAAGCAAATCATTGAGAAACCTCGGGTTCCGACCCGGGGTTTTCCCATTTTTGCCTCGCTAAATCCAATGGAATCTCGATTTTAGTGGTAAGCGCTTTGCTATCTATACTTTCCCGGTGCTTTCTGTCCGTAACGTGCAGAAACGAATAGGGTTGAAGCCAGGATATACCGGGGAGGGGGGAGGGGGGTGGGATTGGCGAGTTGGTTAACACAGCCGGGTGCCCAATTCATGACGCGTTCTTTGCGGCATGAGTGGGATGGGTTGTTGTCATTCCGTAGCCGAGGGCGGAGGAATCTGCTTTTATCCTTGCCGTACCGGAGGGAGCATGGGGATTCATCCCCACGAATAATGGCCCAACAAGGAATGGGCTTCAGGGGCTGCTGAAAAACTCCGTTTTGCTTAAGGGCACGGCTTCAGCCGTGCCGTAAATGCCACGGAATGAATAGGTCTTTAGCCCCTGAGGTCAGTTTTTCTGCGACGGGTGCCCCATTCATGACGCGTTCTTTGCGGCATGGGTGGGATGGGTTTTTGTCATTCCGCAGCGAAGGCGGAGGAATCTGCTTTCGCCGTTGTCGTACCGGAGGGAGCATGGGGATTCATCCCCACGAAGAATGGCCCGCCGAGGAAAGGGCTTCAACCCCGGGCCTTCCGCTATTCCGCGGTGTCGGGTTTGGCGGTTTGCGGACGTAGCAGCGGGAAGAGGATCACGTCGCGGATGGACTTGGAGCCGGTGAGGACCATGGTTAGGCGGTCGATGCCGACGCCCTCGCCGGCGGTGGGGGGAAGGCCGTAGCCTAGGGCGCGGACGTAGTCGGTGTCGACTTCGGCCATGGCTTCTTCGTCGCCGCGTTTGCGCTCGGCTACCTGCGCCTGAAAGCGGCGGAGTTGGTCGTCGGGATCGTTCAGCTCGCTGAAGGCATTGCCGATCTCGAATCCGCCAATGTAGAACTCAAACCGCTCGACCCAGTCGGGCTCATCGGGCTTGATCTTGGAAAGAGGTGAAACAGCAAGAGGGAAGTCGTAGATGATGGTGGGCTGGATGAATCGGTCGTCCAATTCGCCAAGAAGTTCAAACACGTAGAAGATTGCCGTTCCCAGCAACATCGTGCCATCCTTCAGTCCGTCACTGATACGCTGCATTAGCTTCTCTGACAGGATGCAACGTCTATACCGCGCTCTGAAATCGGAAGTCTCCCGCTTCATCTCGTCTTGCTCATCCATCAACGTACGTCTTCGACTGTAGATGTCACGCAATCTGTCTACGAACTTCAGAAACTGAGAAACGATAGCAAAGTCGCCCATGCTCGGCGGCGGACCTGCCTCGTGATCCCAGAACTCGATGATTGCTCCCCGCATCGTGAATTTTCGCCAATTATTGGGTGCAAGATCGATTAGAAAGCCATCAAAGGTCGTCAATGTAGTTTTGTTGACTTCCATAGCCACAAACTCGATCAACTCCTTTGTCAGATCCATCAAGTCGTTGTAGTTCGCATAAGCCTGGTAAAACTCGAGCATGGTGAACTCTGGATTGTGGCTTGTGTCGATGCCTTCGTTGCGGAAGTTGCGGTTAATCTCATAGACGCGATCCATGCCGCCGACGACGAGGCGCTTGAGGTAAAGCTCCGGCGCGATGCGCAGCGACAGGTCGAGATCGAGCGCGTTGTGGTGCGTCTTGAAGGGCTTGGCCGCCGCGCCACCAGCGATGGCCTGCATCATCGGCGTCTCGACCTCGAGATAGCCGCGCTCGTCGAAGAACTTGCGCACCGCGCGCAGCACCGCAGCACGCTTAACGAAGACCCCACGTACATCGCCGGGTCCTTCAGCTTGATTCTCTGTGGGTGGTTCCCCAAGCAACCTAATAGCAGGGTCCTGGGCAAATTTTGCGACGGCTCTCGCTTGGCTAGCTGAGTACTCTGTGTTCATGAAGAGGTCGACATAGCGCTGGCGATAGCGCAGCTCGGTGTCTTCCAGGCCGTGGAACTTGTCGGGCAGGGCGAGCATGGCCTTGGCGAGGAAGGTTAATTGGGTGACGTGAACCGTTAGCTCGCCGGTGCGGGTGCGGAAGAGGAAGCCACGCGCTCCGATGTGGTCGCCCAGGTCGAGGAGTTTATAGAGCGCGAAGCCGTCCTCGCCGACATCGTCCTTGCGGACGTAGAGCTGCATGCGCTGGCCTGCTTGCTGCAGTTGCGCGAATCCGGCCTTGCCCTGGACGCGAATCGCCATGATGCGCCCGGCGATGGAGACTTCAATCTTCTTTCCCGCGGCGAGCGAGGCCTCGAATTGCTCGGCGGTCAGCGCATCGTAGGCCGTGCGCAGATCTGGGATGGTAATGGTGACGGCGTAGCTGTTGGGATAGGTTGCCTGACCGAGCGCAGCGATCTGCTTGAGCTTCTCGCGCCGCTCGTTGTAGAGCC
>CAZLZA010000195.1:0-3764 GCA_964563875.1 uncultured Acidobacteriaceae bacterium | reverse complement strand
AATTCGCGAAGGCGGCCGCACCGTGGGCGCCGGTACGATTACGGAAATTCTGTAAAAGAATCAAGGCGGGCGTTGCTTTGTGCGGCGCCCGCAACTTTCACTCTGCATAGATAAAAGAAGTCGCGGCGACTATAAGACCGCACGATCTTTGAGGGTTCATACAGTGATTGGCAAAGAAAGAATACGCATTCGGTTGAAGGCTTACGACTATCGCGTGCTGGATCAGTCGACCGGCGAAATCGTCGAAACGGCGCGGCGTACGGGCGCCCAGATTGCTGGCCCGATTCCACTTCCGACCGTCAAAAACAAATATTGCGTGCTGCGTTCGCCGCACGTCGACAAAAAGTCGCGCGAACAGTTTGAAATTCGCACACACAAGCGTCTTCTTGATATTCTGGAACCGACGCAGCAGACGGTCGACGCATTAATGAAACTTGATCTTCCCGCCGGTGTCGACGTTGAAATCAAGGCTTACGGTAAAGAACACAAATAAAGCGGCTCCGCGCGCTGAGCGCGCAGCCCTCACAGTGCCCTTGCGCAGCCTCTGCGCGGGCATGATGGAGAAAAAGAAATGTCAGTAAACGGAATTCTCGGCAGGAAAGTGGGCATGACGCAGCTGTTTGACGACAAGGGTGATGTTCGCCCGGTCACAGTGCTGCAGGCCGGTCCCTGTGTCATTACCCAACTCAAGACCGCCTTGACGGACGGCTACGACGCCGCCCAGATCGGTCTGGTTGAGTTCGTGAAGGACTCGCGCCTGACCAAGGCGATGAAGGGCCACTTCGAAAAGCACAATCTTCCCCCGGTAAAGTTCATGAAGGAAGTTGCCGTGGTGGAGGATGCGGAAGGCTCCGATGGGAGCGTGAAGGTTGGCGATAAGGTTCTGGTCGACCTGTTCGACGGTTCGAAATTCGTGGACATCGCGGGCACCAGCAAGGGACGCGGCTTTGCGGGCGTAGTCAAGCGCCACAAGTTCGCCGGCGGTCCGGGAGCCCACGGTCACATGTTCCAGGTGCAGGGCTCGATCGGTGCCTCGTCGTACCCGTCGCGGGTATTCCCCGGCACGCGTATGAGCGGCCACATGGGCGATGTCACGGTGACGGTGCGCAACCTGCGCATTCTGGGTATCGATCGCGAAGAGAATCTGCTGGTGGTGGAAGGTGCGGTACCGGGTGCGAGAAACGGATACCTGGTGATCACCAAGGCCAAGAAGCCACCGAGAGAGCGTCGTGGATTCAGCGGCGAGGGTACGGCCATCAATCCATTGAAGGCCTCCAAGCGCGCTGCTAAAGGCAAGTAAATTCGCTTCCCCGGTGGAGATTGCCGCCGGGGAGCGCTGGTTCGAAAACAAAGCCTTCCGCGGCACCATATTGACGGAAGGAAACTGAAGGGCCGCCGAAGATGCGGCCTGGCAAAGGGAAACGAAATGGCTACCATCGATGTGCTGAACCTGGCCGGCCAGAAAGTGGGATCGCTCGAACTCGCCGAAGAAGTATTCGGTGCGGTGAACGAGGACCTGCTCTGGGAATCCGTCCAGCATTACCGTGCGGCGCTTCGCGCTGGCACGCACGCCACCAAGAACAAGAAGCTTGTTTCTGGTTCCGGCAAGAAGCTGTGGCGGCAGAAGGGTACGGGCCGCGCCCGCGTGGGCAGCGTCCGTTCGCCAATCTGGCGTCATGGCGGCACGGTCCACGGACCTCAGCCCCGCTCCTACGATTACGCCTTCCCGCGCAAGAAGCTGTTGGGCGCACTGCGCTCGGCACTGGCGGCGAAGTTTCATGACGGCAACCTGATTGTGATTGATTCGCTCGATCTGAAGGAAGCCAAGACCAAGGCCTTCCGTCAGGTGCTGACCGGATTCAAGTTTAATAAGACCGCTCTGGTGGTGGAAGCCGGCGCGAACCTGAATCCGAACCTGGAGCTTTCGACCCGCAATATTGCCGGAGTTGAGATGCTGTACGGTCCCGAGGTTCACCCTTATCACCTGCTTCGCCATGAACTGGCGGTGTTCTCGCAGGCGGCGTTGGAAAAGCTGCAGAGCTCGCTGAAGGCCTCGGCGCCGAAGCGTAAGGCGGAGGTGGAGAATGTCTAAGTCCCCTTACCAGATCGTGCGTAAGCCGGTCATTACGGAAAAAGGATTGGGCGTCAAGGAGACCGAGGGCACATTGGTGTTCCAGGTGGCCGTGGATGCAACCAAGACGGAGATCAAGGAAGCCGTGCAGAAGGCCTTCAAAGTGAAGGTCGCCGGCGTCCGCACTGCCAACTTCCTGGGTAAGGAGCGCCGCCGCGGCAAGTTTACCGGCTTCCGCCCCGACTGGAAGAAGGCCTATGTACGGCTTGCCGAGGGCGAAAAAATGCCCGAGTACGCACAGAACCTCTAAGGGCTGCGCGGCATAAGCCGAAGCGGTCGCGAATTCGAACGCGACGCCGCCGGATGGGAGAAAGAAACCCTATCTGTCCGGCCAAAGCGATCCTGCCAGAAGCACGGGTGGGATCTGGAAGAGAAGAACTATGGCGATCAAGACTTACAGACCGATCACACCGACACTGCGTTTCAAGACCTCGCAGGTCAACGACGATCTGACAACGAATCGGCCGCATAAGCCGCTGACTGAACCGAAGAAGCGCACGGGCGGACGCCGCAATTGTGGCGATCTGACCATCTGGCATCACGGTGGCGGCCATAAGCGCAAGATCCGCGTGATCGACTTCAAGCGCGACAAGACGGGCATCCCGGCTACTGTCGCCACCATCGAGTACGATCCGAACCGTTCGGCACGGATCGCGCTGCTCAGCTACGCCGATGGCGAAAAGCGTTACATTCTGCAGCCGGTTGGCTTGCAGGTGGGCGCCAAAATCATCAGCGGTCCCGATGCCGACATCCTGGTAGGCAATGCGCTTCCGTTGAAGAACATTCCGGCCGGTACGATTGTGCACAACATTGAGCTGAAGCCCGGCAAGGGCGCGCAGATGGCGCGTTCAGCTGGAGCCCAGGCGCAACTGGTGGCCAAGGAAGGCGAATACGCCCTCCTGAAACTACCTTCCGGCGAAACCCGCAAGGTTCTGGTGGAATGCATGGCGACGGTGGGTCAGGTTGGCAATACCGATCACGAGAACATCTCGCTCGGTAAGGCGGGCCGGACGCGCTGGCTAGGCATTAAGCCGACCAATCGCGGTGTGGTGATGAACCCGGTGGATCACCCGCACGGCGGTGGTGAAGGCAAAACCTCTGGTGGCCGTCATCCGGTGACTCCGTGGGGTCAGCCGACGCGCGGCTACAAGACCCGTAACAACAAACGGACCGACAAGTTTATCGTGTCGCGTCGCGGCAAGTAGGGAAGGAAACCATGGCACGTTCGACGAAAAAAGGGCCGTTTGTAGATTCGCACCTGATCGTAAAGATCGAGGGGATGAACGCGCGCAGCGAAAAGAAAGTGCTGCGCACCTGGTCGCGCCGTTCGACGATCACTCCGGAGATGCTGGGGCACACCATTGCGGTACACAACGGGCGCAAGTTCATCCCGGTGTATGTATCGGAGAACATGGTCGGTCACAAGCTCGGCGAATTCAGCTTCACGCGTACCTTCAAAGGGCACTCGGTGAAGTCCGCCGCGGAGACCTCGGCCAAGCCGGCGAGATAGTCGCAGGCTGGATCAGGTTCCGCGGTTTTTGAAAAGTATGGGCGCCCACCGAGGGCGTCCGCGAATGCGATCTGAAGGGAAGAGAACATGGAATTCACAGCGAAAGCCCGGTACATGCGGGTA
>CAZLZA010000194.1:0-3795 GCA_964563875.1 uncultured Acidobacteriaceae bacterium | reverse complement strand
CGTATCGTGATATATACCATACAAGCATGAGCGCCCGCCTCCAATCCGTCCTTTGTCTCGCTGTGCTGCTGCGCTGTTGTTGTAGTGTCTAAGCGCACCCCCGCCGCTCTCTTTACAACTCAAACATATTCCATGATTTACTTCGTGGGCATCTCAGCCTTTGCGCTGCTGCCGAGGCTGCTCTAGGAGACATCTTATGTCGGCCACTTCGCGTTACCTCTCGCTCGACACTTGGGCCGTCCTGCTCTCGCTTGGACTGGCCCTACTCGTTCGCTTCGGAGTTCTAAAGATTGTGCCGTGGTAGGCACAGGAGGAAGCCATGTCCGCCTCAAACGCCATTCCCATCCCGGAATCCGGCTCTCAGACCGCTTCTACCAGTCGACTCACAGGCTGGCTCGGTCTGGTTCCCGGCCTGCTTCTGCTCGCCATCGTGGGCTATGCGGGTAAGTTCATTGAGCAGTCGATCACTCGCTATGGCAAGTCGCATCATCTGGTTCTGCCCAATATCGAGTACGTCCTATGGGCGATCTTGATCGGCCTCATCATTGCCAACACAACCGGCGTTCCAGCAATCTTTCGCCGTGGCGTCGCAACCTATGAGTTCTGGCTCAAGACTGGAATCGTGCTGCTCGGATCGCGCTTTATCTTGGGAGATATTGCGCGTCTCGGAGGTATCTCGCTCGCTCTGGTCTTTATCGAGATCGCGCTCGCACTCACCTTTATGACCTACCTTGGTCGCGCCTTCAAGCTGTCACCTAAGCTCGTCAGTCTGCTATCAGTCGGATCGTCGGTCTGCGGCGTTTCAGCCATCATTGCCACACAAGGAGCAATCGAGGCCGACGAAGAAGACTCCTCCTATGCCATCGCAGCCATTCTTGCACTGGGCGCAATATCACTTTTCGTCTTTCCTGTTGTTGGTCACGCGCTGCACCTGTCTGATCATGCCTACGGAGTATGGACTGGCCTAGCGGTTGATAATACCGCCGAAACCGCAGCTGCTGGTGCTCTCTATTCAGATACGGCGGGCAAGGTTGCAGTCCTCACCAAGACCTGCCGCAATGCGCTCATCGGTTTCGTTGTACTCGGCTACGCCATCTACTGGGCCTCGAAGGGGCAGGCAGCTGGGGTGCAATCCAAAGGAGCATTTCTCTGGCAGAAGTTTCCCAAGTTTGTTCTCGGTTTTCTGGTGATCTCACTGCTAGCCACCGTCGGCTTTTTCTCCAAGCCGCAGCTTCTGGCCGTCGGAAACCTTTCGCGCTGGGCTTTTTTGCTTACCTTTGCGGGAGTCGGTCTGCGAACCAGCTTCCGCGATCTCAGCAAGCAAGGTGTTCGCCCCTTTCTTGTCGGAGCAATCGGAGAGGTCGTTATCGCCCTGCTTACACTCGGTCTGGTCTTTGGTGCGGACAAAGTATTTCATCATTGAGGATGTCTTTCTTGGGTTGGCCAGCGGAGCCTATCAGTCATGAGCTGAATTAGGCTCATGCCATTCTTCTTGCGGAGGATGACACATGCGTCGGTGCTCTCTTTGCGGCTTTCGTTGCGATCCTCTGAACATGCCATAGGAAATTTGACTCATCTTCTTCATCCAGTGTGGCATCAGGAAATTTGTCTCGTTGATCTTTCGTCTCTGCGACGGAGATAATCGGGAGGAAGAAACCAGATGCACGAATCAAGCAGGTCAGACGTTCCCGGTCTATTGCGGGAATCGAGCGGCACAGCAGGACGAGGTCAACATTGGAGGGGTGAAGCTGGTTCACTGCGTCTTTCAGCGATGACGAGGATACGACGTTGTGGCCAGCAGAGTGCAAAAGCAGAGAGCGCTTCCGCAGTAGAAACGGGTCCAGTCCAACAGAAAGAATTCGGATGAGGTGCATAGGTGCCTCGAATATCAGAGAACAGTTTGGAACATCACGAGCACACCGCCTGGTAAGGAGTTTTGCCCAGAGGACTCTCGTTGCTCACGGATCAGATAGATTCAGTTGTCGATTGTCGGGAGGATTTAATGACAACTATGACAATGGATTGCAGGCACCATGCAGGTCGTAGCAATCGGGCTTTCCAGCTCGCTCGATGCTTTTATTTCGCGCATAGATACTCGCGAGTGATTTCGAATTCTAGTAGTCAATTTAGTTTCCACAATACTGCGCCCATAAACATTGATTAACGTGTAGCAAGTCTCGATGGAAAGGACCCGCTTACCAGACATACTGGGCTGGCCTCACTCGGAGGTGATTTCATCTGCTTTCGCGCAGATAAACAAAGCCCGCTCCAGAAGAACTGGCAAGCGGGCTATCTGCGAGGGTATGGATCATTGCGGATCACATACTGGAACGGCGCACACGACTCCCAATTAGCCAGTAGAGGCTACTGCGCAAACAACAACCGATAATATGGAGGGGCACCATATGCTGAAGTTACGCAAGAGTAGGCATTTTGTCAAATAAAAATCTGATGTATAGAACATCGAATTAGATCATTAGTCGTACTCCGGAATGTAGGCGCTCGAATACGGTGCCAGAACTGCCAGCCAAAAGAGCAATCAATTCTAAAGTCTTATTTATCTCCACTGAATGCTCCGCTTGGTCCATAACCCATGACGGTTCAATAACTAGATCCGAGCGAATGACGCGCCCGCTTGAGGTGTCGAATGATTCTTTCATCCGGAAGAACTTGACCGAAGAGCCGCGATTCTGTAGATTACCGTTCATGCAGACCTCTCGCGCCCGCTACAACACGGTCTTTGTTTCCCGAGCGATGATGAAGCGGGACGCGAGGCATCTCGGCCTCTGTTGTAGATAGCTTTCGACGCCCTTCGGCTCTACCTATATATAGAGATAGTTTTCTCTCATCCCTTCTATAATCAGTCTCTATCTACGATCCCAATCAGTGTTGCTAAATCGCTGTTCCGATTCTGTTTCGGGAAAAAGCTGGAGACTCTGGAGGGTACCTGTTGTGCTCTGCAACGGTTTAGATGTAGATTATTTTCTTCGATTTCCCCTTCAACTACACTGCGTTTCGGTCCATACTGTATGAACTAAAGGAGCCATTCCGATGCCCAACACCGAAGTTCGTCGCGCCCTTGGCGATGCAGCAGCCCGTCAGTTAGCGAATACCACGAAGACCGCGCCGCAGTTGACGGCAATTACTCCGCGTTGGCTGGTGCAGCTGCTCTCCTGGGTTCCGGTCGAGTCGGGAACCTATCGCATCAACAAGGCGAAGAAGGACCAGCCGGTCGACGTCACCTGTGGCGCGCGCGATGAGCGCAAACTGCCGGAGACCTTCGTCGATCTGGAAGAAAAGCCGCGCGAACAGACGCTGAGCGCCATCTCGACTATTGTCGACGTGCATACGCGCATCTCCGATCTTTACAGCCATCCGCACGACCAGATTCGCGAGCAGTTGCGCCTGACCGTCGAGCGCGTGAAGGAGCGTCAGGAGCATGAGCTGGTCAATAACGCCGAATACGGTCTGCTGCATCAGGTCGCGCCGGAGTTCCGCGTGAAGCCGCGCAAGGGCGCGCCAACACCGGACGATCTGGACGAGCTGCTGACGAAGATCTGGAAGGAACCCGCGTTCTTCCTCGCGCATCCCCGCGCCATTGCTGCCTTTGGTCGCGAGTGCACACGGCGCGGCGTGCCTCCGCCAACAGCGACGATCTTCGGCTCGCCCTTTCTCACATGGCGTGGAGTGCCGCTGATTCCATCCGACAAGCTCACCATCGACGCCGCGGGCAAGAGCAATATTCTGCTGCTGCGCACCGGCGAAAAGCGCCAGGGCGTGGTCGGCCTCTTCCAG
>CAZLZA010000193.1:0-3843 GCA_964563875.1 uncultured Acidobacteriaceae bacterium | reverse complement strand
AGATGAGCAGGTGGTGGGCTACTACAACACCGGTGACCGCATGAAGTATTGGGGCAAAACGGGTGCCTTCTGGGGCGGATTTTGGGGACTTCTATTCGGTTCTGCTCTTTTCATGATTCCGGGCATCGGCCCGGTCTTAGCCGCGGGACCAGTGGTTGCGTGGATCGTAGCGGCGTTGGAAGGCGCGGTGGTTGTGGGAGGGGTTAGCGCGCTCGGTGCCGGCCTATACAGCATCGGAATTCCCAAGGACAGTATTGTGAAGTATGAAACTGCGCTCCGCACGGATCAATTTCTGGTGATCGCCCACGGGACGGCTGCAGAAGTGGCCAGGGCAAAAGACATTATCGAAGCCACGAATCCTGCCGAGTGCACGGTACATGCCGTCGAAACCCTGGCGGCATAGCTGCACGGATGATGGGACTATTGCGTAATCGCGCAGCGTGAATGGCGTGCAGGTCGGCCCGCGCTATGCTGGAGGTATAAGTTGACGAGAAGAGTTCTTTTCGTGGTTTTTGTTTCCGCACTCCTTCTGTCACTGTCGGCTTGCGGCAGCGGCAAGCTTGGCAGTCCTGGCGGCATTGATAGCAGCCTCGGCTCAAACGGTTGCAACCTTGGCGGTAACGGCGGCAGCATCGATAGCCTCGGCGGCATCGGTGCCGACGGTAGTGCTAGGTCAATTTCAATACACCCGCCAAATCAGCAGATGTAACGGCTTCGCCATCGTTATCTATCGCAGTGGGCAGCACAAGGCGGTTCACGGCCAAAACAAGGAATGCCGCCGCACTGGCATTTCGTTCAACCAGCAGCGCATCAAGCGTGGCTAGTCCTCCAGTCGTGCTGAGCACTTGCGTTGCTTTGAGACCACAAATGGGGCTGCCAAGCGCAGCCATCAAGAAGTTCGACAGGTGAGCTATCTTGCACAGCCACGGTCGCTCATCTCTGTCATCTTTTAACCTCCTGAGTGTGTCGAGGGTCTGGCAGCCGCTAGTCCAGAGCTTCCATTCTCGCGTCGTACGGTGGGAAATTAACATTTCACACCAGAGCGGGCACATCCAGTCACACTGGGTATCCATCATCCGTTTGTGTCGCAGAAACATCGGGCGGACACGATTCGACCCTAACAGATCATGCCAACACCTCACGGATGAGAGGCGTTGGGCCCAAAGTGCGAAAGGTCGAAGTCATGCCGTTAATCCAACTTGTGGAAGTCTTGATCGTGGTCGGTGTCGTTCTGTGGCTGGTGAATCGTTTCATTCCAATGCAGGCCACCATCAAATCAATCCTCAACGCAGTGGTAGTCATTTCTGTTGTCTTGTGGATCCTGAATGTTTCTGGACTCCTTCATTCTTTCTCGCGGATCCGCGTTGGACCGTGAACTGTGAAGTCATGAGAACAGGTCAACAAGGCTAAACGCAGCAACCAACATCGATACAACACAACACAGCAGACCTCTGCTTGAAGGGCACACCTTGAATACCAAGTACTTGCTGGCAGCTGGAATTGTCATCAGTCTGAGCGCGTTTGCTCAGACCAACTCTCAAACCATCGTCGTTGAACACATGAGTCACACACCTACATTCAGGGTCAACGTAATCAGCCGGAGCGTGCTCGCGGTTAACTACGAGCATCGCAGCGGATCGACGCATGTAGATTTTGCGGGAACCGACCTGATGCCATCAGCAAATGGTGAGGCCAAAGTTGAAAGTGAGCGTGGATCGATTAAGATCCGGGCGGAGTTTGGCAACCTGCAGAGTCCGAAGTCCTTCGGCAATGAATACTTGACGTATGTTCTCTGGGCAATTTCGCCCGAGGGGCGTGCAGTGAATCTGGGCGAAGTACTCGTAGGCGGTAATGACCGCAGCAAACTTGAGGTCACTACTGACCTTCAGTCGTTCGCTCTGATCGTTACCGCGGAGCCATACTATGCAGTTCGCCAGCCCAGCAACGTTGTCGTGCTCGAAAACGTCGTTCGCGATGACACCAAGGGAACCACACAATCGGTGAATGCAAAATATGAACTGATGGAGCGCGGGGGATATATTCCCACCGGCTACAACTTCGATCCGGTGATTCTAAACGCCAGATTGCCGTTGGAATTCTTTGAAGCGCGTAACGCTTTGCGCATCGCACAATCCGAGGGCGCCGAGACGTACGCCAGCAACAGCTACCAGCGCGCCGTTCAGTTGATGAACACCGTGGATGGGTATGCGACCATGAAGCACATCGAGCGAAAGCAGTTAATCGCCGTCGCCCGCGACGAAGTACAAACTGCCGAAGATGCGCGCGAGATTGCGGTAAAGAAGATTGTCGACCTGCGCCTCGCGGAAGAGCAGCAAGCTTCAGCCAATGCTCTGGCAACATCGCAGGGGCAGGCGAATGACGCGGTCCGGCTGAGAGATCAGGCCCTGTCTGACGCGGCAAGCGCACAGGCGGCAAAGATGAAAGCTGACTCTGATGCGATGGCCGCGCAGACCGCCAAGACTCAGGCACAGTCGGACGCCGCGACGGCGCGAAACGAAGCTTCGGATGCGCAATCCGCCACGGCACAAGCGAAAGCAGACATGGCGGCGAACCAAGCTGCATCCGCGTCTGCCCTTGCCGCGGCACAGGCGGACGCAGAGACGTCTCGATTAGCCGCACTGCAACAGGCGGACGCCGATAAGGCTGCGTTGCGTGCGAAAATATCCAACCAACTGAATCTGATCCTTGAGACACGCGACAGCGCTCGCGGGCTCATCGTGAGTATGTCGGATGTCTTGTTTGACACCGGAAAATACTCATTGAAGTCGGGTGCAAGGGAGAAGCTGGCGAAAGTCGCAGGAATCTTGTTGGCATATCCGGGCCTCAATATTGCCGTTGGTGGCTACACGGACAATGTTGGCGGCGATGAGATGAATCAGAAACTCTCCGACCATCGCGCCGGAGCGGTGCGTGACTATCTTGTTCAGCAGGGCGTAGCAAATGGCTCAGTCAGTGCGGAAGGTTTCGGCAACACATTGCCGGTAGCCTCCAATGAAAACTCAGCCGGACGTCAGCAGAACCGGAGAGTGGAACTGGTTGTGTCTGGAGAAGCCATCGGTGCCACGGCCAACGTAACAACCGGTAGCCTTCGCTAAAGAAGGTTTGCAAATAAGCGGTAACGAGGTAACACAAATGAAAGCACTTGGAATCACGAGTACAGCTTTGCTGGCACTGCTTCTCGCAGTCGCCGCCCCTGCCTGGGCGCAGGGACACGAGCAGGAACAGAAAGACAAGCCTGCCCAGCAGGAAGAGAAGAAAGTGCAACCCGAGAAGTCAGCAAAGCAGGGACAAAAACCTGCGGCGCAGCAAGGGAAGAACACTAAGCCCGCAGGGAAAAACACACAACAACACGCGGTGCGAACTCAGCCCAAGCAGGTACAACAAGCCCGCGGCGGCCGCATTCCCGACGACCGCTTTAAGGCCAATTTTGGACGGCAGCACACGTTTCGTGTCAGCAAAGGCGATTATGGTAACCGCCGCTTCCAATATGGCGGCTATTCGTTCGGATTCGTTGGCGGGTGGCCCAGCAATTGGCTCTACACGCAAAACGTGTATGTGGTCGAGATTAACGGCGTCTATTACCTGTGTAACCCAATGTATCCCGGGGTAAACATTGCACTCAGCGTCGTGCTGTAGCGGCCTGTCTGGGGTGCCTTGAGGCGCAGCAGGCTTTATTCAGCGCGAGCCCACTCTCTGGGCTTGCGCTTTTTTTGTGTTACCAGCCACAGGTCATCTGGGGAATATCGAGCAGTCGACGTGACGGAAATACGTAAGCGTGGCGTGATGGCCGTGTAGACGTTGGCTGATCCAAGCGGCATTCTT
>CAZLZA010000192.1:0-3916 GCA_964563875.1 uncultured Acidobacteriaceae bacterium | reverse complement strand
AGTCTCCGCGAGCAGATCCTCCTCAACATATACCGCCGCGAGCTGCTCAATCAGAGCGAGGGTGGCCTGATCGAAGGTCAGGCCGTTGCCAGCCAGCGTCAACCGGTGGGTGTACAGACCAAGCTGACATAGCCGGCGGCCCACCGTCTCGGGGCTCAGCTTGAGACGTTCACCTCGAAGTTCGAGGATGCGGTTCGCTTCGCCCGCGATCTCCGACGTGTAGGCGTGTAGCCGGTCCTGACGGCTAAGGGTGAGCGCGGCTTCAACGACTAGGGCTTCGGGTGTTCCTGACCGCTTAGAGAGTTGTCGCCGGTCTTGGGCTTGTAGAAGGGTTACCAGCATATGCCGGAGCTCGGGCGCGCCCACGATCCCGCGCGCGAGTGCCGTCGCTATGGCCGCCGTCTCGGAGGACACGCCGAAGGGAACCCATGTCCACTGCTTTACATAACTGAGATTCATCTTCCGGTATAGGTCCAAGTGGACGGGTAGGCGCTCCATCATTGTTTGTAGCCAAGCAGGGCGGGTTGGTGGTGCTGAGTTTGAAGGGCTGATGTGGATGTGGATGGAGTTCAGAATCTTGTGTGTTATTGGATTCTCGCCAGCGTAGATTGCCGTCGACTTGGCGTGCTTGATCAAGGATTGGCCATCCACAACCGAGCAGTTCCGATCAGTCATGCTGCTCAACAGGGCGACTGTTCGCTTGTCGAGGTTAGGCTCAGATATCAGATTGGTCTGACAACCCCAGCTGAGTACACCAAGGTCACTCCGGCGGAATCCGGCCAGCAGGGCCGCGCGCCGGCAGAGATTGAACAGGAGGTGCAGTAGGACCCCTGCATCATGGGCGGGGCCTGTGATTACCAAGCATGGAAGGATGGCCAGCGCGTCCTGAAAGTAGGACGCGATCACCCAGAATGCAATAAGCTCGGCGGCATCTGCAGGCAGGTGCGTCTGAGCCAAGACGCATCGTTTGATCCACGTGAAGAGCTCGTCTGCCGTGGCTATCCGAGGTGGTGGGAGTGGTGCCACCGCCGGCGCGCTGAGCGTCTCGGTGGGCTGTGTCATTTCCTCATCGTCTGTGCCGCCGGCTGCTGCGGGAGCCGAAACTTCCGTCTCGGGGGGAGCGTCAGTCGGCGCGAAGACGAAGCCGTTATCGGCGAGGATCCTGTCTATTAAGGGCATTAATGATGGTGGCTTTGGTTTCGGGGCCGGCTTGGGCGCGGGGGGTACTGGGACCGGTGGAACGAATGGTGCAAAACAACCACCGTCATCGGCTTCAGACGGTGGTTGCACGTCTCCGTCGGCGGTCAGCGGGAGATTGTTTTCGGGGACATCGGGCATATGGACCTCACAGGGTAGAAAGTGTGAACGGAAAGCCGACCGGGGCCCTGGCGGAAATCCGTATCTATATAGAGGGGCCGGTAGTCAAGATTCTTAGGAACACTTCGCTTCCAGGGGAGGGATTAAGGCAGTGACGGCGATAGGGCGACAGGCACATCATGTAGCCGGGCGGCATGTTGTCGAGGTCCCCTGCACCAGAGCATGCAGCCTGTATAGCAGGTCCTCCCGGGGACCGACGGGGACCACCTGCCAGGGTGCAACGCCTTTATAAAGCAGCGTTGTTTACGCGGACCAGGGAATCGTGTGGCCCCGGCGCCCACTACACGAGGCGCTTGACTTGCTGGGTGGACCTATTTCAGGAGCACGCAGAGAAAGGAATGACCTACTTTTGCCGAAGGGCTCCAGGTTGCAAGTGCCGGGCCCGGTGGTCCAGCTCGCGATCACCCACAAGGGGTGCGCCAACGTCGTGGCGATGTCCTTAGTCTAGGTTGGGCCGCCTCTTGGGCCCCGGGGCCAAAGTTTCGATTTGTCTGCCCCTTGAAAAGTCGTCGAGTAGGGACCGGAGTGACCATGACACGCACGGGCCCTAGAGCGGTAGTTTTAGGTGGCGGAGCGATGTAACTGAATTGCCGGTGATGCGCGCCGCCACGTCGTGCTTTCCACTGTGTATTACTCCACTGCCTTTGCATGCAGTCAGTAACTCCGAGTAGGAGCCGACGTCTCCTGTCTCAAGACGTATATATGCGACCTAAGGCCACGCACGGCCCGTTATTTGTTCGTACAAGTCCTTTGAACAGCCTCGAATCTCCCCGTCGGCCCCGCTCGCGCTTGAGAACAAGGCAACGTCTGTTTCCAATTTTTCCGGCGCCTCATAGGCGAGCGTTTGCACCAGGCGTGCAGTCGGAACAGCAGGAATGCCAAGGCGCCACTGGGACCAGGGTCACTACCTCAGACCTGACTCTATATGGCCCGAGCTGCTTCTACGTAAATAATTTCAGAGTAATCCGTACTGGGGGAGCAAAAAAAAATTTAGCGCCTGCCTAAAGAATTTCAGTTTAATTTCGCAAATCGCAGTATTTGAGCTTATGAGTCCTGCAGGCACATTAGGTCCGCACTCTGCTTCCCAATCGTTAATGTTCGGGTGGCCGCCAAAATGAAGTTGCATGGTTCTGATCATGCTTAGACATCAACCTTAACAAAGGACTAGATATGACAGATTTAGCACTACAGCTGAAGAAGTTAACCACACGATCCACGAAGCCGGAGTACTTGCGTCGGCTTCACGCGGCTGCAAACGTAATCGCAGCTTATCTAACCCTGACTGATGATGACCGTCAGCAGTTTGAGCAGTTTCTTGCACTTCAGGTATATGGAGATCCGGAAACCAACTCGTATCTTCACCTTGCATGCACGAAGTACGTCGCAGATAGCGAGCGTGTGATGCACACATATGAACACTTCGCAATCTATAATGCTTGGTCAACCTGGGACTGCGAACTCAAGAAGTCACACTTGGCTCACAAGCATCAGCGTGAAGCCATCAAGGACTTGCTGGGCGCCTTGATCCAGCTCGAGTGTCCGGGCTCCTCCTTGCCCGAACTCGAACTCTATAAGGCTGCCGAGAAGACAATGTTCTGGGCCGGATTGGATGAAGTGTATCTGCTCCAGCTGCACAATGCCGGGATGACTTCGGAAACCTACAATGCCAAGCTGGCAGCACTTGCCCTCGCAAAGCATTTGGATGATGGGGACAGCTTGGGCTGCAAGGTACGCTCCTACAACCTGTAACTCTTGCGCCGATGCACCCCAGACCATTGGGTGCATCGGCTTTTTTCCCTCTGGGTTAGCCAGGCCATGCACCGCCGCCCAGTTGTACAGGTCGCATGTCGACCCATATTAACATCTGGTACTCCACAGCCACTATGGTGAAGAGGTTCTCCAATAGCAGTACCCACCCTTTGCGTGTTCTTCATGTTCGTGATTCATGGGTGTCTCTGGATTAATGCTGGTGATGGTTCAGGCCCCACCTGGCGGTTGGATTGTGGCGAGCCACACGTCTAGTGACTGGCCCTCGCGCAGCGGCACTCGCCGCTGGCAAGGGCCCCGTAACCCCGGTCGTGCGCAGGTACGCCGCCGCGGTTTGCCGTACCGGATACTTCTTGTCCGCAAACAACGGGTAGATCGCCATCGAAGTAGCCTGGCCGCGGTGCTGGGCCACGACCGCGGCCGCCGCAGCGCTCACCGCCGGGCCTTGTCCGCCAGTTCCCCCAGCAACTTCCTATGCCCAGGTCAGTCTTCTCCTGCGCGATCAGCTCGATGACCGTGACGCACGACAGACCGCCGCTCTTGTGGATATACTCGAACGCCGTGATCCCGCACCCGAATTCAGCCATGCGGCGAAGCGATGCTATGTATCGGGGCACGACTTCATCCGTGTCGTAGATGCCGCACATTGGAAGCGGGTTTTGGTCCCTGAGGGAATGCACGCATCGGAATCTGGACACACAGGTTCCGATCTAATCGATACCAGCCCGAGTGGTACAATTCGCGCTGGATCAGTGCGGAGAGTCGAGACACC
>CAZLZA010000191.1:0-3982 GCA_964563875.1 uncultured Acidobacteriaceae bacterium | reverse complement strand
CGGTGCGGCCCAGGGTTCTGTAGTCGAGCTTGACCGGAGAAGCGGCGGCCTTCCCCGTAGGCTGCTGCCCCATCGCGGAAGCGGCGCTCAAAACAGGAAGAGCCAAGCCCGCGGAGAGGCCGGCAGAGAGAAATTCGCGGCGGGACGTATTGGAACCCATAGACACCTCGGCGGTCAAAGAGTGAATCCTCAACCGAGATGAGTATGCGAGCCGCCCCGCTGGCTGGTATGTAATGCGCATCACAAGAGGGGATATCACACAGGCTGAGGAAAAACGCATTCAGGGATGCAAGAAGCGTCAGGGCACGGCTTGAGCCGTGCCGCAAACGACGCAAATACAACGTCGGCTTTAGCCCCTGCGGAAAAAATTGTTAGCAGGCCTGTTTTGTATCAGGGCACGACTGGTAGGTCAGGGCTTTAGCCCTGACTGCCGCAAAAGGTCCCTAACAACAAGGGGTTTTAACCCCTGAGGAATTGTAAACAGAACAGGTCGGTCACTGTATAATCTCTGGAGTGTAGCGCCGGTCTCCAGACCGGCTGTCATGCGGGCGTCCTCGCCCGCATTTGTTCTGGAATCATTACCAAATCACACAGTTGCAGCACTGGGTACGTTGTGTCGCCGCACAGATCGCAGCAACTCCATCCGTTTGCCGGTAAGGACGCGGGCCAGAACATCCCAGCTTTCAAAGGCCAGATGTCGCTCGTGGAAGCTCACGCCGCGCTCGGCACGATACCATGCGTCGATGAATTTGCGCGAGGCTTCCTCCTCCATCGCACCGCCGACTGTAAATTTCACATCGCTCATTGAACGCCTCATGAGGCTCATTGTATCCCAGTCTGAAAAGAGAGACTTGGAGCATGCGGAACCCGCTCACCCTATTTCCGCTTAGTACCTTTTCGCTTGGCGCCTTGGCGCTTGGCGACCGACGCTTCCGATTCAACCCTTCCGGCGGGTCCGCTCCCTTTCCTTAGTTCCTTACCGGCCTCATTCAGGTCTTCTTTCGATGGTGGAATGATCTTCTCTTTCTTCAGCATGTCTTCCTCCTTGTAGATCATGAGCACGGATTAGCTTTGCGAACGACACACGTCACGCACCGTGTTCAAGTTCAAGCTCCTCGCGAATGGACACATAAATCGCATCGATCTTTGTCAATCGCTCAATTCCGGTCTCCGGATAGTGTGCCGGTTCTCCACGCGTGATTTTTAGTGATACCGCTCTCATGAAAATAATGCACTCATTCAATGCCTTATCGACTTTTCGTCCAGAGACAAGTTCCGCAAGGAATCGCGCGCAGTCGAATTTGACACTTTCCTCGTTCCAAATCGTGTATTTTGTACTTCGATTCTCTAGAATGGCGGTCTTCAATTCGTCCTCGGCGGGAATTGGTGCATTGTACGCGTTATACAGTTCCAAGAGCGCATTATCGAGACCGCTAAGCGTACGAACGACCTCAAAAAGCGTATCCCGTTTCATCTCCCACTGCTTTTGCCGATCCCACACGTCGTCTGAGATCGCCGCTTCAATCGATTTCGTTCTTTCTGTGATTGCGCCCATCTGCTCAACCAGCCTGTCGAGGTCCGCATGCGTGGCGAGGTTTTCGGCCCTTTTCTTGAGGTAAGGACTCAAATATGACCCAGCTGCAGCGCCTACAAGCGACACAAGCGCCATTCCCAAGAAACTGAGATCGAGTGTAATGGTCATTACAGCTACCCCCATGATTGAAATCGATTATAATACCACCCGTCCTCATCTGCGTTCGTTAATAGGGACGCAATGCTAATGCGAAGTTATGGTAGATTTCCGATAATTGCAGGCAAACATATGGTTGGATTGCTTGTTTGGTCTTAACAAACATCGAGGATACGTCATTTGCCAGAAAAGGATCCATTTCCACCCTTTCTCCTCTTGGCAACTGGCCGAGCGTACCGTTAGAAAAGTCGTTGGCGGAGAAGGATATGTCATTGCCGAGAATCTCAGCGACGAATAAAGAAAAGAACCGACTGAACATCTCGCCATTATTAATCAATTTGTAGACAGAATATGCGTCAGCGAGTTTAGTTCCGTTGAAGTGCTCGAACCTCCGCATTGCAGATTCAGGCATTCTCCAAGTTGCCAATAATCCCCCCTCTCCCGAGACAATCAGGCTATTCATATCCGCATCTCGAACGTCCTCCAATGATCCAATTGAGATAAGAAAACAAAAACGTCCTAAGGCGTACCATGTGCCCAACGCCTCTTCAGAATTCCAATTGGGAAGTTTGTTCTCCTTCAGCCAATCCCGAAGGCCCTCTTTGCCCCCTTTCTCCCAGGCTTGATAGCTTCCCACGATTCGATTCTCGCTCGGCCAGCTTGGCGCGGTAGGCGCGAGAGGCTTCTGGCCGAAGAACTCGCTGAATTGTTCAGCTGAGAAGCGCCGCGCCACGGTCTCCCCCGCCTTGTGCCCCAACGCCGATATGCGGTCCATTTTGATGGTTAAGGCATGGGTTTCCTCTTGGGCCATCACAGCCAATGCCAATTTAACCTGAATCTCATTTGGTATTTGAGACCAGGGAGCGTGGACATAGGCTAAGAAGAGCCTGTCATCTTGAATGTCGATTACGCGCCGCAATAATGAGGTGCGTCTTTCCACGTCCGCTGAATCCCACACTGTATGGCCATGCCTGAACGTCGCCTCAACCCCAGCTTCTGCTTTTCGATCAGATACGGACTTGAAATTAAGAAAATCAAACATGAGAGTTACCCTCCAGATCAGTGCGAATGCATGGACTAGCCATATTGCACCATTGGGATGAAAATCTGGAACGACTGAGTATATCACGCAGGAATTCCGCTCTCGTTCGCTTTATGTTCGCCATTGTTGGGATATAAAGCTGGCATAGACTTGCAACTTGTTACGAGCTACAAGTTGCGTGGGGGATCAGCCACTGACGAGAAACGCCAGGTACGGACGGGGGTGACCGGCACGAGCAACACCGTCGCCATAGCCAGGCGCCCGAACCCTGCTACGACCTGGTTTCTTGGCCAAAAAAATGACAATTTCCCTAGGCTTCGATGAATACCTTTCTTGTGCAAAAAGAACACGCGGCTTGCAAATATCTTCGCCTCTTATTCGCTCCTGATGTATAATCCCGCCATGGACTTTGAACTGGTAACCAGCTACAAGCCGAGGGGAGATCAGCCGCGGGCGATTGACGAACTTCTGAACGGTCTGGCGGCGGGCGAGAAGCACCAGGTGCTGCTCGGCGTCACCGGCTCGGGCAAGACCTTTACCATGGCCAAGATCATCGAGCAGTCCAACCGCCCGGCGCTGATTCTGGCCCACAATAAAACCCTCGCCGCCCAGCTTTACCACGAATTCAAGCAGTTTTTTCCCAACAATGCGGTCGAATACTTTGTCAGCTACTACGACTACTACCAGCCGGAGGCCTACATTCCCGCCGGCGATTTGTATATAGAAAAGGAAGCGACGGTCAACGAGGAGCTGGACAAGCTGCGCCTCTCGGCGACGCGCAGCTTGTTCGAGCGGCGCGACGCAATCATTGTCAGCTCAGTCAGTTGCATCTACGGCCTGGGCTCGCCGGAGGCATACTACGGGATGCTGCTGCTGCTGGAAAAAGGCCAGCGCATCAGCCGCAAGGATATCACGCGCAGGCTGGTCGAAATCCTCTACGAGCGCAACGACACAGACTTCCATCGCGGCACCTTTCGCGTGCGCGGCGACGTGATCGAAGTCTTCCCGACCTACGATGAGACGGCTTACCGGATTGAGCTCTTCGGCGATGAGATCGAGAGCCTTTCACAAATCGATCCGCTCTTCGGCACCGTGAAGCAGCGCTATGCGCGGCTGCCCATCTATCCCAAGAGCCACTATGTGATGCAGCCGGAGACTAAGGCGCAAGCGATTGATTCGATTGTGGCGGAGCTGAACGCGTGGATTCCCGAGTTGGAGGCGCAGGGGCGCATGGTGGAGGCGCAGCGCAT
>CAZLZA010000190.1:0-3999 GCA_964563875.1 uncultured Acidobacteriaceae bacterium | reverse complement strand
CCATCTTCAAGGAGATCTGTGCGCTCACCGTCGATGAAGACGGTCTCCAGTTTGACCCGGCGAGCGTCAAGGCGCAGCGCATCAAGGAGGATGCGGACTATGAAGGGGTCCGTGTCACCTTCCTGAGCTATTTGGAGCGGGCGCGGATTCCCATGCAAATCGATATTGGGTTCGGGGACACCATCACGCCCCCGCCAGTCGAGACTTCGTTTCCAACGATCCTCAACGGGCCGGCGCCGTTGCTGCTCGCCTATCCCAAGGAGACCGTGGTCGCTGAGAAGTTTGAGGCAATGGTGAAGCTCGGCATGGCGAACAGCCGCATGAAGGACTTCCACGATCTGCGCGCCATCTCTCAGCTTTTTCCGTTCGATGGAGAGGTTCTTGCCGAGGCAATCGTGCGAACATTTGAACGGCGGAAGACTGTGATCCCCACCATCGCAGCGCCGCCGCAATCGTTAACCGCCGAATTCTATGAAGATGAATCGAAGCAGAGCCAGTGGGCCGCGTTCAACACCAAGAACCGGCTCTACATGGAAGCTGTCCCACTGAAGCTCGTTGTGTGCGACATCGAGCGGTTCCTCATGCCGCTCGTAATCGGGATCGCGACAAAGGAACATTGGAAACGGTCGTGGCCAGTGGGAGGCCCTTGGCAGGATTGACCATCTCGACAGTCGTCATGAGTGCCGACCTTCTGAGAATGACGGCCCTCAATAAGTGAACCGGCGATTTTGCGTGAGGCGAGAACCCCTTTCGGTGACATAGGCGTTTGCGAATGCGTTAGGGCACGCAGACGCTTCACCGATTTCCCGCCACTGCTTAGCTGCTCCGGCTACTGCTTGATGCACCGGAAGCCGATATTGCCGGTTGCCTGCCCCGGTTCGAGCGTTGTTTTATCACTGGAGACGCTCATGTACCACGTGTCCTCATGCCAAGAGCCCCCACGCGCCGACCCGTCTGCTACAAATTCCGCAACGTTTCCCAAAGTATCGAAGAGTCCCCACGCATTTGGCTTCTTTCTACCCACTTCGTGGGTACAACAGAAACCTGGAGGGTAATTCGCCCCAGCTATGTAACTGTTTCTTCCATACCATGCGATTTCATCTAGGTTTCCATACAGCTCGCCCGTTGTTCCAGCCCGGGCTGCGTATTCCCATTCCTCCGCTGTCGGGAGCCGTCCCCCGATCGCAGCGCAATAAATTTTGGCTTCATTCAAAGTGACGGTCTCCACTGGCAGGAGGTCGCTGTTCATACCCGAAACGGGCAGGCGGTCGCCCGCGAATAAACTTGGGTTCTTCCCGGTCACGCGTCTGTATTCCGCTTGGGTTACTTCGGTTTGGCCCATCCAGAACCCCTTCGGAATCACTACGCTGCGCGGCGGCTTGTTATCGACACACCCAATCGAAACGGTATCGGAATTGTCATTTTCTTTCGCCGAGCAGCCCATCAGGAATTTTCCTGGGGGAATCCATACATACCGCTGCCCATCGGTACTTTTGGCGATTACATCCGCGGTCTGCGCCACATCAGTGGGCTCTGGCTGCTTGTCGGTGACCCTTATCGGGCTGTGGCACGCGGTAAGCATGGCCGCGCCCATGGCCAGAGCAACTTCCGGGTAGAGGTGTGGCTTCATGCAGCGCATTATAGCACGACGGAGCACGGAAATGTCCCCTGCGACCATCTCGAAAAAGACTTCTTCGTCGAGACGAGTCCTGCGCAGCCCGCCCAATCGGTAGCCACCCATGGACAAAATGGCCCGATCTGGACCTTGACTTCAAGTGAGTGAATCGGGCCAGAGGGCCGGTGTCAATGGCAGATGCACGCACAATCTCACCTAGATCCACCCGCTGCAAAGAGTTTGGTGGCCTATTGGAGGGTAATATCCTCGAGATAGAATGTGATCTGGCTGCTGCTGTTATTGTCGGAGTTTGAAACCCAGCAGAAACCTCCGATCACGCTACTGAGATTCTTGCCGGAAAGATCGATGCTGTACTGGGCCCAGTCTTTAGACAATTGCACCCAACCAAGTGTCGCTACAAAAGAATCGCGATACGGTTTTTCGGGTTTATCGATACCCCCAGCCTTAAATTGCACACGCTCGCTACCGGTCTCGCCTCTAGCCCAAAACGTGACCCGCGAAAAGCCTTTTGTAGAGTAATTTGACCCTGGACTATCGCCCCAGTTGTCTGGCAGATTCTGCCAATACATGCCTCCCCAGCGCTTTAGGCCAAAGGCATATGAAATCTTAATTGAGGTGGGGTGCCCATGCGGACGTGTTTGATCCACGGCAGAGAATGTTATGTACTTCGGCATACTCACGCCATTTCTCATTTCTGTATACTCGCCGTCCCCCATCAATCCGGACGGAGTAAAGAGCTGTTCGATGTCGATGCTGGGTTTCTGCGATGGCTGAGAATAGCTCGGGGGCCCAGTCGTCGAAATGAAAATCGCTATGGCCAAGAGTAGCCTAAACGCTGTCTTCCCGTTTGTGCAAATCATCCGCGTTTTCCTTTCACTGTTGCTTCAACTTCTCGTGCTCGATTTCTTCAATCTTCTCCTGATGCAGCCGCCCGTCCCAGCAAACATCGACGATTCTCACAGCATCAGAGAATTTGGCGTTCTTAAGCGCATAGCTGTACAGATGCTCGCATTCGTCCAGCTTGGCGGAACTTGTACCCAAATTCAACAGCAGGCACTCAGCATAACTCAATTTTCCTTGTTGTAACGCTTTGCCAATTGCTGACTCGGCGTCTTCCGCGGAAAGTTTCGATGAGCAGAGTTGTCTCCAGGATGACGGGTTCGAAGACAATTGCCCTCCTACTGGTGCCGTTGATGCAGCACTTGGATAGCTTGCTTCATTTTGCGGGTTTTCTCCCTCTGCTTTCTTTTGCGTCCCGAGCATCCTAGCAACCTCATCTTTTAGCTGCCTCGTGGTCCCGCTTTCAAGCTCTTTACTTCCTGCATTACCTCGCTCTTGCTTTGCATCAGACCGACCTGGTTGAACCGTCACGCCTGGAGGGTTGGCCAGTGAATTTGTAATTGACCCATCTGGATGCTGATCCTTCCATTGGCTCAGCACTTGCCATCCCCCTCCTACAAGTACCAGTAGAATGCAGGAGACGGCTATCACGTGCTTGCAAAGTTTGGAGACTTTTCTTGTGAAGTGAGATCGATAGGCCATGTAGGCGAGAATTCCTGCGCCAAACGCAATTACAGCCACCTTTACAGGCAGCGTCGGAACTAATACCCAACTGATTGCAGCGACTACTAATCCGACCAGGGCGATGTCGAATTCAAGGTTGTGATGCCCTTCCGGCTGTAGTTGAGCAGCCGCTTTCAGTTCCGAGATGTCTTCGGCTCGAGGAATTCGCGGGGCGGCGGCTGCGAGCGCAGGGGGAACCGAAGTTCCCCGAGCTTCGCCGGCGACCTTTGGCGGCTCAGAAGTTGACCCCATGCCAACAATTCTGCCACTCGAAGCCATCACCTGTACAGGTCGAATCAATCGATCCCGTCCGGCGGACCGCGACTCCAAACGAAAATGCGCGTGCAGCGGCTCGGATTCTCAAAAATGGCAGGTTGCCGGCTGGTCCGAACAAGGTTGCCGTGAAAGTCAACTCTCGCCAACAGCCCAATGTGCTCAGCGAGTCGCTCCGCCGTTTTTTCCAGTTCTGGTCGGTTGGACAAGCGAGCCCTGCGTTACCATCCACCAAGGAAAAACGCAGCTCCGAAAATGCGGACCATTTCGATCACTTGGGTCAGAGGCGGACTGACTCTCGTGCGGAATCTGCCGATCAATCTAGTGCCTGTTTTGGTGCCTGTTCGTACCGGTATTCAGTCCACTTGATTGCAGCGCAATGCAATTTCAAGAGATGACGTAAGTAATGTATATAAACGAGTTATACGATATTCTGCGCGAAAGTGCAACGCACTGCAAAATGCCAAAAAGTGGACTCATAATCCCTTGGTTCGGGGTTCGAATCCCTGCAGGCCCACCATTCACTC
>CAZLZA010000189.1:0-4013 GCA_964563875.1 uncultured Acidobacteriaceae bacterium | reverse complement strand
GGAAGATGGTGGCGACGAAGAGTTCGGCGGTGGTGGTGCGTTGGAAGAGGCGATGGCGTTGGTGGGTTACGGCGGTGAGTGCGTAGGTCTGGGGTTTGAGGCGCATGGTGGGAGGGCGTGTCCCGGGGGCTAAAGCCCCTTGTTTCTCGGTGGCCGGTAATGCCCGGACTGAAGTCCGGGCCTATCTCAGAAGCAAAAGCATCGACGGAGAGAGTGTACGCCGAAGGGGGTGCGACGGTGGTTGATGTAGATCACAGTATGTGGTTGCGATTGGGTCTAAGCGACGGTCGGTCGCCGCTACATCGTTTCGATTGCAGTTGTCTTTGAGATAGGTCCGGGCTTCAGCCCGGACAATCGAGCGACCCACGAGAAGGGCTTTAGCCCCAGGGATGTTCGAGGGCGTGTCCCGGGGGCTGAAGCCCATTGTTTCTCGGTGGCCGGTAATGCCCGGACTGAAGTCCGGGCCTGTCTCAGAAGTAAACGCAACGACGGGGAAGAGTGTACGCCGTGGGTGCGGTGGCGCGGGTCTATCGTGGTCTACTTGGGTAAACGAGGCTTTCTATCCTTGTACGTCGGAGCCTCATGGACTTCATCGAAAACTTCGCCTATGCGTTCGAGTAGGTCCTGCGAGTCGGTTTTCTGAACTTCCAGTAGACGATCCAACATTATCTCAATACGGATGGCGCGCTCGTCACGTAGAACCCGCGCCTTTTCGCGTCGTGACAATGTGCGCCATAGCAGCGGTCCCACCATTACAGCAACTGCCGCCATTCCATAGTCAAAGTTGTCCCACCTCCGTCCAAATGGGAGGAAATTGTCGAACGCCCAATAAAAAGCTAGTATGGCGGCAATTCCCAAGGCGTATGCCCATAGTCCTGGACCTTCTTCGATTTTTGCGTTCTCTTGTTGACGCTTTGTTTCTGAGAGCTTATTCCAGTCGTTCAAAGGACTCTCCTGAGTGATCGCCAACTGAAGTATGTTGATTGTTGTGATGATGCACCCACCATGGTGAGTAAGCATCTGGATCAATCTCTCTTGTAGACTTCCTTGAACCGATCCCAAGGTATCGTTTCGAGCATTTGTCCGTCGACCGCAAGACTCAGAAAAGGCAGGTCTGTCCCAACCAGGTATACGGATGTGCGCAAGTGTAGGGAGCGCTTATCGGGGATGTCGGCAGATCGCTTGTCCTCCGCCGAAAACTCGAGAAAATAGTCGATTCCGTCCGGCGTGAGTTCTACCGCCCGTGAGATGCTCTTTGTGCAAACCCACTTGGCCTGTGGTGTACGGACCTCGTATCCTTGCCAACTCAAATCCTCGGCTTTCATAGGCGTTCCTCGATTTCTGGAGTGTCTCAAATACTACTAGCTGAAGAGGAATTCTTTGGTGCGGAGTTCTTTGATGGTGTCGCGGAGTTTTACGGCTTTTTCGAATTCGAATTTTTTGGCGGCTTCGCGCATGTCGGATTCCAGGTTGGCGATGTAGGCGTCCAGTTCCTGCTGGGTGTTGAAGTCGGGGATGCCTTCGGCTTCGTCGACGAGGTCGGCGTAGTCGGCTTTGAGGATGCCGGCGAGGCCCATTTCGAGCGGCCGGATGATGGACATGGGCGTGATGCCGTTTTCGTCGTTGAAGAGTTCCTGCTTCTCGCGGCGGCGGTTGGTTTCGTCGATGGCCCGCTGCATGGAGTCGGTCATCTTGTCGGCGTACAGAATTGCCCGGCCTTCGATGTGGCGAGCGGCCCGTCCGATGGTTTGGATCAGCGAGCCTTGGGAGCGGAGGAAGCCTTCCTTGTCGGCGTCGAGGATTGCCACCAGCGAAACCTCCGGAAGATCGAGGCCTTCGCGGAGGAGGTTGATGCCGATGAGGACGTCGTACTCGCCGCGCCGGAGCGAGCGCAGGAGCTTGATGCGTTCGAGGGTTTCGATCTCGGAGTGCATGTAGCGGCAGCGGACGCCGACCTCGGTGTAGTAGTTGGCGAGGTCTTCCGACATTCGCTTAGTAAGTGTAGTGACCAGCACGCGCTGGTTGATGGCGGCCCTGGTGCGGATCTCGGCGAGGAGGTCGTCGATCTGGCCCTTGACCGGGCGGATCTCGACCTGCGGGTCGATGAGGCCGGTGGGGCGGATGATCTGTTCGACAACCACTCCAGCTGCCTTGGTGAGTTCGTAGGGGCCAGGGGTGGCAGAGACGTAGACGATCTGGCCGGTGCGGGACTCGAACTCGTCGAACTTGAGCGGGCGGTTGTCCATCGCCGACGGAAGCCTGAATCCGTAGTCGACGAGGTTCTGCTTGCGCGAGCGGTCGCCGTGCCACATGCCGTGGAGCTGCGGGACGGTGACGTGGGACTCGTCGATGAAGAGCAGGTAGTCGCGGGGGAAGTAGTCGAGCAGGGTGGGCGGCGGCTCGCCGGGGAGACGGCCGGAGAAGTGGCGGGAGTAGTTCTCGATGCCGTGGCAGTAGCCGACGGACTTGATCATCTCAAGGTCGAAGCGGGTGCGTTGATGAATTCGCTGGGACTCGACGAGGCGGCCTTCTTTTTCGAGGTAGGTCTCCCATTCGCCTAGCTCGGCGAGGATGGAGGCTGCGGCGGCGTTTTTGCGCTCGGGCTGGACGACGTAGTGGGACTTGGGGTAGATGGGCAGGCGGGAATATTTCTGGCGGACGGTGCCGAAGAGCGGGTCGATCTGGGCGAGGGAGTCGATCTCGTCGCCGAAGAGCTCGATGCGGTAGGCGTTTTCGTCGTAGGTGGGGTAGACCTCGATGATGTCTCCGCGGACGCGGAAGGTACCGCGCTTGAAGTCGACGTCGTTGCGTTCGTAGAGGATCTCGACCAGGCGGCGGGTGATGTCTTCGCGCTTGATCTTCTGGCCGCGTTCGAGCAGGAGGAGCATTCCATAGTAGGCCTCCGGCGAGCCCAGGCCGTAGATGCAGGAGACGGAGGAGACGATGATGGCGTCGCGGCGCTCGAAGAGGGAGCGGGTGGCGGAGAGGCGGAGCTTGTCCAGCTCCTCGTTGATGGTGGCTTCTTTCTCGATGTAAAGGTCGCCGGAAGGAATGTAGGCTTCGGGCTGGTAGTAGTCGTAGTAGGAAACGAAGTATTCGACGGCGTTGTGCGGAAAGAACTGCTTGAACTCATGAAAGAGCTGAGCGGCGAGGGTTTTGTTATGCGCAAGGACGAGCGCCGGGCGATTGAGGTTCTCGATCATTTTGGCCACGGTGAAGGTTTTGCCGGAGCCGGTAACGCCGAGCAGGACCTGGTGCTTTTCGCCGGAATGAATACCGTTGAGAAGTTCTTCGATAGCGCGGCCCTGGTCGCCGCGCGGCTTGTAGTCGCTGACTAGCTGGAAGTCCACAACCTGATTTTAGGAGATAGGGGGAAGGATGCGGAATTCTCCTGATTCAGGCGGATTTTCTGGCTCTTCCGCCGATCCAGAGGAAGACTGGCCAGACCATGAGCCAGGCGAGCGAATACCAGTGAGGCCAGGTGCTCCACATCTTCCAGGTAAACCCAAGGCCAATGAGTTCGCCAATGAGGAAAAGCACGAAGAGGTGGGTGCCAGGTTTGGAGGGAGCGATGCGGACGCAGAGCCAGCCGCCAAGAATGGATGCGAGGGCGAAGATGGCGGTGCTGATCCAGAGGAGAAACAGCGGCGGGACTTTGCCAGCGACATACTGGGTGGGGAAAAAATAGGTCAAAATGGGATCGCTGCAAAAGACGATGCCATAGACGACGATGTAACTGAGAACGACAGACGCAACGGATCGGAGCAGCTTCACGCGCGTGTCTCCTGGATTGCAACGTCAGAGAATTTCGGGGGGAATGCAGGATAGCCCGTCTGTTGTGCTGGTGGAAAGCGAAAACGCGGGCATTGTGACGAACAATGCGGCCGCCAGCGGAGAGGAAAAAAAAGAGCCGGCAATCTGCCGGCTCTTTTGTTGTTACGCGCCAGATGAACTGGCTGGCGCAGTTGGAACTAGTCGTGGTCGTGGTGCCAGTCGTGGTCATAGACCATCTG
>CAZLZA010000188.1:0-4261 GCA_964563875.1 uncultured Acidobacteriaceae bacterium | reverse complement strand
CATGCGCAGCGATAGAGGTAATCAATGCGAGATTCTCCGCAGAAAACTCTCCCTCCTTCTCGCTTCCCAGGCACAACACTCCCAACTGACGCCTTGAAGTGGAAAGCGGGAACATATAGCCACTTCGCAGTGTGCTGCTTGGGGCATCCTTTACCGTCTCTGCAAGTGCCGTCAACTCCGTCCGGTAATCTGGGACATAGATCGGACGCTGTTCCTGGAGAGCGCGACCGGGGGCTGTTCCTGCGCAAGGTCCTTCGATCCCAATTTCAAGATTTGGCCCCGCTGATCCTCGTTCAAAGGCTCCAAGACGAAGCGATTCTCCGCTCCCGGCGAGCAGCAAAACGGCTGCAGAATCACAGGGAACAATCGCAGGCAGAAGCTGGTGAAGGTTTTGCAACAGATCGCGCAGGCTCGGCTGGTTGGTGATCGCATTCGACAACTCAAGCAGGGTGCGGTATCGGCCAGCAGCTTGGTCCATGGATTCCACCTCAATAGCTCCAAACAGAGTTAACTTGCATTTCTGTTGCCAAGTGCGCGAGCGTCTTGTATGCCTCCGGAATTCCTGCAAACCTCAGGCAGAACAAGATTTGCGTAGAAGCTTCTCATGCCTCGAGCACGAGGTCGGCAACGTTTGTCACGAATCTCCATTTGACCATTCACTTGCCCAACTGCCTAGTCAGCATGGCAAATGGCCGCATTTGGGCAGGCAGAATTCTAGTGTGATGCAGTTATTTCCAATGACTTGCGGCAATTCCCGATTGGCACGCCAGCTGCACTATCGGGGTTGCGTCGGGACAAAGTGCCCGGCACGAACGGAGATCAGAGATGTTGCGAATGGCACTCTATGGTGCAGGCCGGGTAGGCTCTCGCTAGTGCCAATGACCAGGACATAACCAGCTTGTACAGCTACAACCTTGCGAAGCTCTCGCTGGCTCGCGCGGTTGGAATCGCCCGCGCCAACCATGAACAGTACCTCGGAGGAAAGTGATGTCGAACAGCAATTGGCGCAATGATGAAGCTAAGGTGGCAGAACCGGAGCTGGAACCGCTGCATTTTGATGAACAAGAACCATTGACCGCGGCTGATAACACCACTAACGAGGAACAACGCGGCCCTGTGACGAGCCGCAAGAAAGTCTTGGCGGCATCCGTCGCACTGTTGCTGGTCGTCATTACCGCCTACTTTCTTCGCAGCGCCTATTATTGCCAAGACACGGACGATGCGCAGGTGGACGGGCATGTGATGCCGCTGAGCGCCCGTATCAACGGCAACGTGATAGAGGTGCACGTAATCGAGGGCCAGCTGGTGCATGCCGGCGACGTGTTGGTGGTTATTGATCCCGAGGACTACAAGATTGCGGCTGACCAGGCCCAGGCAATTCTGGCCGACGCCGAAGCAAGCTCTGCGAGTTCTCATTGGAGCGTGCCCATCACCACGGCCACGGCTTGGAGCGGCCTTGACTCGGCAAAAGCTGCGGTTAGCAATGCGGAGGCCGGAGTCAGTGCGGCGCAACACAACCTGGAAGCAGCCAAGGCGACACTGCAACAGGCCGAAGCGAATGCCGAAAGGACTGATGCAGACTTGGTTCGTTACGCGCAACTGGTTGCCAAGCAAGACATCTCGCGGCAGCAGTTCGATCAGGCGTCAGCGGCGGCAAAGGCCAACCGCGCTTCTGTTGTTTCAGCAACGGCTGCTGTCCAAGCCAATGAGCAGGCGCTCCGCCAGGCGGAAGGAAGGCTCCTGCAGGCCAAAGCCGATCTGCGCAGCGCTCGGACGGCACCAGAACAAGTTTCCTTGACGCGGGCCAAGGCCAGTGCAGCCGATGCGCAAGTCCTCCGGCGCACGGCCGAGCTAAAGCAGGCTGAACTCAATCTCAGTTATACCGTCATCCGCGCTCCTGTAACTGGGATCGTCGGGAAGAAATCCGCTGAAGTCGGACAGAATGTCAGTATGGGCCAGGAACTCGTGACTGTGGTGCCTCTGGACGATATTTGGGTAACCGCGAATTTCAAGGAGACACAGCTCGCCCACATGCGGCGCGGGCAGCCGGTCGATATCAAGGTGGATGCATACGGCCATACTTGGAAGGGACATGTAACCAACATCGGTGCAGGGACGGGCTCCGTGTTCAGCTTGCTGCCTCCTGAAAACGCGACAGGGAACTACGTCAAGGTGGTGCAACGAGTGCCGGTGCGGATCGATTTTGATCGCTCTCCGACGCAGGACTTCAACGCCGAAGGGCTGCTGAAGCCGGGATTGTCAGTAGAACCCGAGGTGAGGGTGCGATGAGCACAAACCTCCTTCCGGAAGCGACGGCTCTCTGGCAACCCAAAGCAAACCCGTGGATTATTGGCGTGGTGGTTTCACTTGCTGCCTTCATGGAGGTGCTCGATACCAGCATCGCCAACGTAGCCCTCCGCCATATTGCAGGCAATCTGGGCGCGAGCTATGACGAGAGCACTTGGGTACTGACGAGCTATCTGGCGGCCAACGCGGTCGTTCTTCCGATTGCCGGGTTCATGGTCAGCTGGCTAGGCCGCAAACGTTTCTTCCTGATCTGCATTGCGGCGTTCACCGTCTGCTCTCTTTTGTGTGGTATGGCGCCGACCCTTGGGGCCCTTCTTCTGTTCCGTGTTCTGCAAGGAGCCTTCGGCGGCGGATTGCAGCCAATGACACAAGCAATTCTTGCGGACTCCTTTCCTGAGTCTCGGCGAGGACTGGCCTTCGCACTTTACGGGGTGACAGCGGTCTGTGCTCCCGCCATTGGTCCCACTCTGGGAGGTTGGATCACCGACAACTATACCTGGCGCTGGATCTTTTACATCAACGTTCCCTTTGGCGCGCTGACGAGCGCCCTGGTGTACTACTTAGTGGAGGACCCGCCGTATTTGGCACGCGCCAGAAAAGCCGTCCTCCGCAATATGGATTACGTCGGGTTCGCGCTCCTCATCATCGGAGTTGCGGCTCTCCAAGTGATGCTCGACAAGGGACAGGAAGACGACTGGTTCGGCTCGCGTTTCATTACGACGCTGGCCATCACCGCCGTCGTAGGTTTGGTGTCCATGGTCATCTGGGAATGGCATCATAAGGACCCGATCGTGGATGTTCGCCTGTTCAAGAACTCCAACTTTGCAATGAGCAATTTGATGTTCTTCATGCTGGGACTGATCATGTTCGCAGCGTTCGTTCTGCTTCCTCAGTTCCTGCAAACTCTCATGGGATACACTGCGCAGACAGCGGGCCTGGTGCTCTCCGTAGGGGCGCTTGTCGTCGCAGTCACTCTACCGTGCATTGGCCATCTCACGCAACGTTTCCAGGCCCGCTATCTCCTCGCCGTAGGGTGGATCTTGCTCGTGATCGGGATGTACGTATCATCCCGGCGCACTGATCTACTTGTCAGTTTTAATGCTGCCACACAGACGTGCCTTTGGGAGTTTGTGCCAATGGGATTCTTGTTCGTCGGGCTCAATACGGCTGCATATGTGGGCTTGCCGACAGAAAGAAGCAATGCCGGGTCCGGAATCATGAATTTTACGCGCAACATCGGATCGAGCGTCGGAACTTCGTTCGTTACTACGGTGATCGCGCGGCGAAGTCAGTATCACCAATCCGTTCTGGCGGAGCATACGCGCTCGGGTCACTTCGGCATGGCATTCCAAGCATTGACGAGCCGCCTTAGCAGTGCCGGGCTGAGCGTGCACGAGGCACAACATCAGGCGGTCGGCAGATTGTACGTCTTTGTCCAACTGCAGGCTCAAACCCTCTCTTACATGGACGCGTACTGGATGCTCGCCGGGGCTTCCGTGCTAATGTTTTTACTCTCGTTTTTGCTGGCCAAGAATGACCCGAGTACAGGCGGCGAAGTTCACATGCATTGATAAGAGCTTCTCGTGCTGCCGGATCTACTCACACATGCAGGCGGCCCGGAGGAGGATCTATTCCGGCCGCCTTAATCCGGACAAGATGCTGGTTTTAGTGAGGATGGGCGGATGGGCCGAGCATGGGGATACCCACTTCGGCTAAATCGGTAGTGATGTGGCTGGCAGAGAATACTCAGTCGCTCCCATCGGCTAAGACGTGGTCATTAAGAGCAATGCTCGTTAGTAGAAGGCGCGAGTGATGCCCAGTTTGCGCATCTTGTTCTGGAGGGTCGTGCGCTTCAGGCCCAGACGCTCGGCGGCGCTTCCTCTTCCGGAAATCCTTCCTGAAGAAGCCTTCAGCGCATCGATAATTGCTTCCCGCTCACTCTGTTCAAACGTCA
>CAZLZA010000187.1:0-4338 GCA_964563875.1 uncultured Acidobacteriaceae bacterium | reverse complement strand
GGATGCGAACCGCTGACAGAACCGAAACATACCGTGCTCGAGGGCCGTACTTTGGGTTCAGCAGATTGTGGCTATAACCGATCGTCCCCAATCCCGCATACTTTCCCGCATAGACCTGGCTGAAGCAGGCGGGCATCTTCTTAAGCAAAATTTCCAGGCTCCCGTAACCATCGCGGGGCATGAAAATGGAAGCGTGGCCGAGGTTGTTGAGATAGACAGCGAGCCGGTACGCCATCTGATCGAGGAGCACGTTCGTTGTGTCATACAAGACAGTGTGGTTGATCGACGGTGTGCTCTCAACAATTGGCAACAGCATCGGAACGCCGAGAACGATCACGGTCTCAGCCTTACTCCAGATCGTGTCAGGCCAATACTCGGGCTTCAATTCGTTGTATTCGCGCCAACGCGAGACAGGAGCAAAACCGATCAAGTCCGCTCCCAACTTTCTAGCTTCGCGCACAATCTTTTTCTTCAGACCTGCTTCGTCCATTCCTGTTACTACCTCGACTCTTCCCTTAAGAAACAAGAAGAAACTATGAATGCTTGCCCGTTGTTTTAAAGCTTCCAGATCGCGTTGGCCGCGACCACCAAACCTAGTGTCAGGCCGGCGATTAGCACCTCTCCCAACGCGCCTACGATGAAGGGTCGCACCCCCTGCTTTGACATTTCGCGGAAGTTAGTGCGTAGTCCCACACCTGCAAACGTCAGCAGAAATGCCCAGCGGGAAAGATTCGCCAGAGCACCTACCTGCTCCTTGTTGAAAACATGAACCGATACGAGCAGCGAGATCACCAGAAAACCAAGGACGAACTTCGGGAACTTCTCCCATAGGAATGCTCCCTTGTTCTTCACCTTTTCCGCTTGTCCGCGGCCGGCCCAGTAGATTGCGTAGCCGAGCACGACAAAACCAATCGTTGCGTTGCGGGTTGTCTTGGCCAGCACAGCAACCTTTCCGGCGACATCGGAATAGAGCGCGCCAGCGGCCGTGGCTTCGGCTGTGTTGTCCACGGCAAGGCCCGACCACAGTCCATAGGCGTTGTCACTCAAGTGCAGCGCGTGTCCAATCAGCGGAAACGTCACCAGCGCGATGGCACCAAGCGCAAGGATCGCGGCAATCGCAAACGACGAATCCTCGTCGTCTGCGTCGATGGCCCCCTTGGCGGCAATGATCGCTGACACGCCGCATACAGCGGAGCCGACCGCGAGCAGCGACGTCAATTTCGGCCTCAGGTTGAATAACCTGCCGAGCATGGTCATTAGAAACAATGAGCCGGAGATCTCCAGCACAACCAGCGCTATGCTGATTCCGCCCAGCTTAAGCACGTCGCCGACCACGAAACGCGCGCCAAGCAGCACAATGCCCGCTTTCAGCCAGAACTCGTACGTAGCGATCCCCGGATGGAATATCCTCGGTATCGTCACCGTGTTTGCGATCAATAGGCCAATTGCAATCGCCCAAAGCACGTACTCAATGTTAGGAATGACCAAGTGATGCGCTTTGGCGTAGCCATTGATCGATTGCTCAAGCACCTTTCCTGCAAAGCCGATTGCCGCCAACAGCAGTACACCCGGCACAAATCGAACAACGCTCGCAAAAGGGTTTTGATCCTCGTCTCTCGGAAGCGCTACAGATGTTGCCATTTCGTTTCTCCTCGTTGACTCAGCTCTTACCAGGGGACGTGCTTCAGTACTCCGACGCGCACTAAGAGCGCTAGCAGGAATGCAGTGATAACTGCCCACACGTCAAGCGACAGCCCCAGTCGGGTTGCCTCCGTTGCGATCTTGTTTTCTTCCGACATTGATGAACTCCTGGTTAGGCGGCTAATCCACAGCAGACTTGTTCGCTCCAAATGAAAAACCCACCGGCCAAAACTTTCTGGCGGGTGGGTCGATACTTCTAGATCCTGGTTAGATGAGTGCTATACCATGATCTCCCGTGCGCCAGACACATACATGCCGCAACAACACATGCAGCACATCATTCGGCAGGTCTGGCAACACAGCATCATGGTGAAGTGTTTATATCTGAATTAACCCATGCCCGTCAATCCTCATCTTTGCTTAGAAATCACTTGCAAGCAGGCTGCGATTTCGCTATTGTTTGAATCCATGAGCCACCTGATGCCAATGAACGCCTGTCGCGCCAGCATGTGTTGCTGCTGTGCGAACGTTCGTTCTGGCATTCGGGATTAATCGACCGGCTCCAAGTTTCTAAGTCTTGTCGAACCCACTGCCAGACAGCAGTGGGTTTTGTGTTTCTGGGCACAATGCGGCAACAGCCCAGTATGAGCACGGGTGGCGAAGTGGCTAACGCGGCGGCCTGCAAAGCCGTTATTCATGGGTTCGACTCCCATCCCGTGCTCCAGAAATTTCGGTTCTAGATGTTTGGAGCTTTGACCAAAGATGACCATCGCATCTCGCACGAACGGCGAATTCTCCCTCACGGAACACAGCGTGCCCATGTGTATGTGTACCCGCATGCAAACTGTGGGCGAGAAGGCCGAAACGTAAAGTTCAAGCGGTATCGGCAGAGTTTCTCGAAAGGCCCACGAACAGGTCGTGGGCCTTCTTCTTTCAGATTTCGAACAGGAGCATCGAAATGGCGCAACTCTCCAACTCTCAGACCGAAAAGACATTGACGCATATCTACGTGCGCGACGCCCAAAAGAGCTTCGTCCGCCCCTGCTGGAGCGCTGGCACGGAGGTTTACTGCGGGATGTGCATGAGGGGTATTGTGCAGCCGCTGGTCGGTGCGGTATGCCCGATCTGCTCCGGCACAGTTGAGCGCATCCTGGAAGTTACACCGGGAGGCAACCCCAAACTCGCACGAAAACGGAAGAATTGTTCGATCCGTGCGGAACACCGGGACTCACAGAGTTCAGCAGTATTACTCGATTTTCCCAATTCGCGAAAAGCCCGTGCGTAATTGCGACCGGACTTCTTGCGAACGGGCCGGGGGCAGAGTGCGCTGCCCCCGAGCCTTGCCGCACGTCGCGATTCCGGCCTAGGCAGCCTTCATTACCTTCGCAGTCATAGAGCAAGACTCGGCGCACCGGCGGCACATCTCGGCACAACGCTTCATCATTGGATTGTCGCCCATCCCTTCGCACATGATCGCGCACATCTGGCACATCTCCGCGCACATTGCGCACATCTTTCCGCTCATCGGAGACATGCGCATCATGCAGTTGGCGCACATCTGGCACATCTCCATACAGTCCATGAAGGTGCTCATCATCTTCATTTCCATTTTGCCGCTCTTCATACACTGCATCATGGCTTCCATGCACATGGCCATGCAGTTGCGACAATCCTCCACACAGCGACGCATTTCCATCGACATTTCCATTTCCATTTTCTCTTCTCCCGGATCAGTTTGGGTTATGCCCGAGGGCTGGTGTGAATCTCCCGAAACAGACTGTTTCTGTTTCGAGGACAGGGTTGCAAATGGGAGATCATGATGGCCTAGCCTGGAGAGCTACATCCCGAGGCATTCAGCAGGATTAGCTCTTGACGACCACTTTGTAGATGTTGTCTTTTACCGGCGTTACCTCCAGCACCTGAAATCCGTGCTCCACTATGGATCTCGGGACATTGTCGAGCGGTTCGCCGGCAGTGAGCAGGATTTCGAGGATGTCACCCGGCGCCATCTTTGAAAGCTGCAGTTTCGTCTTCACGAATGTCATCGGGCAGTGATCCTTGGTGATGTCCAGCGTTACTGTCTTCATATAAATAACGTCTGTCCTCCCTTTGACATTTCGAGGAATGAGGCTACCCCGAGGACTTTCTTCACCTCGGGGATGAGGTCATCCTGCGTCAATCCGAGTACAACCATAGCCATCTCGCAGGCATAGAAGTTAGCCCCAAGATCAATCGATGCCTGGAATAATTCAGGCAGCGTGGCCACGTTGCGGGCTTTCATAAGACCCGTCATCAGAACCGGGCTCGCACCTGCGAAGTTCAGGCGGCTCAGCGGAAGCTTATTCCTTCCGCCTAGCAGGAAATTGAAGCAGCGGGCGAGCCATCCTTTGCCGATGAAGTCCCTGCCGCGCTTCTTTTTGATCGTATTCAGTCCCCAAAAGGTGAAGAATAAATTCACCTCGTAGTTAACCGCAGCAGCGCCAGAGGCGAGAGTGAAAACGGCGATCGCCTTATCGAAATCGCCGCTCATACAAATGATGGAAAGCTTGTTCTTTTCTGCCATGACTCCCTAGTCCGTTGACTCAGAGCGTCTCAAACTCACTCCGGCCGTCACACCCGCGGAATTCGTTTTATCGCGTCGGCCAAGCGATCGACCTCCTCGAAGGTGTTGTAGAAGGCCATCGACGGTCGAACCGT
>CAZLZA010000186.1:2447-4385 GCA_964563875.1 uncultured Acidobacteriaceae bacterium | reverse complement strand
AGTTATGGGAGGCGGTGGCAGCATGAGTAACACAGACGAAAGCCTCCTCGGTCTACTGCTTCGCGCCCATGCTGAATGTGCGGCGCAGGCCCACGGCGAAGAGTACGTCCACGGCAATATCCCAGCGTCGCAGTGCTTCGAGCAGGCGGTACAATCAATCGAGGCAGCAATCCGCCATGTGGGTTTTGCTGATGGATATGTCCGAGTTCAAGAAGCAAAGAAGTCTAACAAGGAAAGGAAACCAAATGTCTGATACTAAAATCTACGAGTGCCTGAAGCCGGTAAAGTCCAGCATGTTTAGCCGGGCCGGTTACAGCGAGTCAACATGGGAGCTGATCTTTGAGTTCCTCTCAACAAAGGAAATCAGATCCTATAAAAACGTTGCGCCGGAGGTGGCCGACGAAGCGTTGACCACGCCATCGATCGGCAAATGGTGGAATGCCAACGTGAAGTCCAACCCGGCCTGGGAGTACGACGTTCTCGGCGCCGACCCAAGCCAGATGCCAGAGCCGCCAAAGGCGAAGCCGGTCGAGTCCCTGAGTGTGATGGACGAAGATATCAAACTGGTCGAACCTGGCTGGAACGGTCACGGCATCGACCCGGCGGAGAATGACGGAATCGAAACGCACGCTCCAACCGAGGAGCACACCTGGCCGGTTTATGGTGGTATTGATCGAAGCCAAACGACGATACCCACCCCGAAGCAGATGCACGTCTCCGAGATCGGCAACTGGCCTACGGGACAGGAGATCGAAAAGGAATTGGCGAGCTTCGATGAAGGCGAGTTCAAAGCAGCAGGCAATGCTCCAATCTTCAACTCTCCCGGCTTCTTCGCGCAGGAGGCCGAGCAGCAGACCGCCATCGTCCGCCAGCCCGTCGGCGAAGTCCTTGCCGCCTGGCGCGCACCCGAGTCCGCGGCAGAAGCGCTAGACCTGCTCTCCGAGCGCGAAGGCGAGATCAAGGCGATCATTGCCCAGAACGTCGAGACGGGCCAGCAGGCGCTGACCGTGCGCATCGACACCGCCGAGAAGCGCGTGGAGGCCAGCGAGACACTCAACCGGCTGGTGAGCAAGGCCGACACCACCAAGGCAGCCCTGGACCCGCTCCGCAAGGTTCTCTACGAGGTCTACATGGAGACCGGCGGCAAGGTTAAGGCCGGTCTGGAGCCGCTGGAGGCTGGCATCAAGCACGTCAAGGCGCAGATCCTCGGATGGGATCAGGCCCAGGAGCGCATCCGGCAGCAGAAGATCCGCGAGGACAACGAGCGCCGTGATGCCGAGGCGCGCCGTCTGCAGGAGGCGGAGGCGGCCCGGCTCAAACTCCTCGATGTGCAAGACGCGCTCGACGAAGGCGACGAGCAGCGCGCCGAGACCCTCTTCGATGCGCCGGTCATCGAGGTGCCGCGTCCGTATGTGGCTCCGGTTTATGTCCCGCCGGCCGCGCCTAAGATCGAAGGGCAGAGCACGTCGACCAAGTGGAAAGTGGACGAGGATTTGATCGAAGACGATCAAGCGTATACCGCTTCGATCGTGGCTCTCATGCGCGCCGTGATCGCCGGGAAGTACGATATGCAGCAGGCGGCGGCATTGCTCAAGTGGGATCTTTCAGCCGCGAACAAGTTGGCTGGAGCTCTCGGCGCTTCGTTTAATGTTCCTGGCCTCAGCGTCAAGGAGGTCGGTTCTCTTTCGGTGCGCAGGAAGAAGAAGTAGGGAAGGGGTCCGCATGGACACGGCTATCGAACTGGAGCAATGGCTCCGCAAAGAAGCGCACGATAAAACGAAGCGGGCTGAATCTCGCAAGTGCTACGCACGGACACCTGCCTCCGACGCAGAACGCAAAGCGGCTCATCAACTAGCACAGCAAATGATGGGCCGAAAGTTCCCTCTGCAGAGCAGGGAAGAGGAAGAAAAGAGCCACAAGATCGAAGAGCGGATCGCA
>CAZLZA010000186.1:0-2347 GCA_964563875.1 uncultured Acidobacteriaceae bacterium | reverse complement strand
TCTGCAGAGCAGGGAAGAGGAAGAAAAGAGCCACAAGATCGAAGAGCGGATCGCAGCAAAACTGGACCAGGAAGCGGCAATGCTCTTGCGGTTCGCCGACTTTGTTCATGAAAGGAACAGCACGACATGACAGGAACAGTAATCAGATGGAATGATGTCAGAGGGTTCGGGTTCATCAAGAACGATAATGGTGGACCCGACGATTTTATTCACCACACAGAGATCCTCATGGAAGGCCATCGGACACTCAACAAGGGAGATCAAGTTGAGTACGAGGTTGAGGATGGTCCAAAGGGGCGGCCAGTCGCCGTCAGAGTCGTCATAACCGGAAAGGCGGAGGTGTAACATGGCAGAGCAGGTTCTCAATCTCAAGCAGTCCAAGAACATCCATTCGGCAGCTTACGATGCGGATTCACAGAAGCTGACCGTTCGCTTTCACCACGGCGGAACCTACGTCTACGATGGCGTGGGCGCAGACAAAGCCCAGGCATTCGCCGACGCCGATAGCCACGGGGAATTCCTTCATTCCGACATCAAAGGCCAGCATACTTTCACGAAGGTCGGATGAAGTTCTACTTCATCTTCGAGCCTTGCGATTTGTGGGTGGGGGTGTACATCGACCGCGTGAAGCGCCGGGTGTACATCCTGCCTGTTCCCTGCTTTGGGATTGTGATTCAACTGGAAGGGTAAGTAGTGTCTGACCTGCAAGAGTTCACGATGCTCGACAAAGCGCCTGAGCCGCCCGCAGAGCGGAAGCGGACGCGTATTCCCGACCTGGCGCTCGATCAGGGGCTTCCCGCCAACGTGGATGCGGAACGAACGATATTGGGGAGCGTGCTCCTCGATCAGACCGCCTTTAACGAGGCCGCCGAGAAGCTCTCCGAGGATGATTTCAGCCTAGACAGTCATCGCCGCATATTCCTGCGCATGAGCGAGCTGGTGGATGCGAACCAGGCGGTCGACATTGTGACGCTCTCTGCGGAGCTCGACCGTTATAAGGAACGGGACACTATCGGCGGCATTGCGTACCTGGCCAGTTTGACGGAGGGGCTTCCCCGGCGCCCGGTGATCGGCGAGTATATCCGGCTGGTCCTCGATAAGAGCCGCCTGCGCAAGATGATGATGATCTTCTCCGCGGGCATTGCGCGCGCGGCTGACCAGAGCGAGACGGCTCTGGAGATCCTCGAAGCCGCCGAGGGCCAGCTCCTGGAGATCGCGCAAGACGCCCAGGCTGGCGCACTGCGGACGATCTATCAGTCGGTCGAGGCTGCGGGGGGAACGGAACCCTACCTCAAGGCATACACCGATCCAGAGATGAAGCCGGGGCTGCCGACAGGGTTTCTGGATTACGACGCCATGACCGGCGGGCTGCAGAAGTCGGAGTTGACGATCATTGCATCGAGGCCTTCGATGGGCAAGACGGCCCTGGCTATGAACATAGCCCAAAATGTAGCGATCGGCAAAAAAAATATCGTGGCCATCTTCAGCTTGGAGATGTCGCGCTCATCTCTTGAGCGTAGAATGATGGCGTCGAGGGCTTGGGTCAATGTGCGGAAAGCGCAGGAGGGGATATACCTCAACCGGGACGAGCGCATAAAACTGGAGACAGCTTTAGGGGATTTGGTTGAGTCCAACAACATCTTCATTGACGATTCGGCAACTCTGACGCCGATACAACTGAGAGCGAAGGCTCGCCGGCTCAAGCAGAGGCAAGGCAGACTCGACCTCATCATTGTCGATTATATGCAACTGATGTCCGCTGGCGTGAAGACTGGCAATCGGCAAGAGGAGGTTGCGTACATCTCCCGTTCACTGAAAGCGTGCGCGAAGGAATTGGAAGTTCCGGTGATAGCCCTGGCGCAACTTCACCGTGGTCCAGAGCAAAGAACAGACAAGCGGCCCATACTCGCCGATCTTCGTGAATCGGGACAAATCGAGCAGGACGCTGATGTTGTGGCGTTTATCCACCGCGAATCCTACTATAATCACGATGAGGATATAAGCGAGTCAGAGAAGGCCTTGGCGGAATTGATCATCGGCAAGCAACGCAACGGACCAACTGGCATCGTAAGGCTCGCATTCGTCAGCCAACTAACAAGGTTCGACAATCTAGCAAAGGGGTGACCATGGACACAATCTCAAAGCAAGTACGCAGCGTTCTCTTCAACTTCGGTATTGACATTGCAAGCGTCACGGATGATAATACCCTTGTGGATGATCTTGGTCTGGACTCGATCGAACTGATCGAACTTGCCCAGGATCTCGAAGAAGAGTTTGACATTGAAATCCCCGACAGCGCGATCACAGCGGCGATGACGGTTGGACAGGTTGTGGACGCGGTGAAGAA
>CAZLZA010000185.1:0-4402 GCA_964563875.1 uncultured Acidobacteriaceae bacterium | reverse complement strand
CTCTCATTCACAGACTCTTTCAGGCCGTCAACACGGTATTGGGGCGACGCTTACTTCTTGACTGGAGGTCGTGTCCACATTCTTTTTCTGTGGACACAACCTTATTGAGTGATCGTATGGGGACGACTATCACGTTGCCGGGGTGGCTTGCTAGTTGATGTTCCAAGGCAACAGCTCTTCAATGCGGTTCACTGGGTGGTCGGCAATGCGCTCAAGGACATCGCGCAGGTAAACTTCGGGATTCAAACCGTTGAGCTTAGCTGTGCACAGAAGAGCGTAGTAGGTAGCAGCCCTTTCACCGCCGGCGTCAGAACCCGCGAAAAGATAGTTGCGGCGACCCACGGCCACGGCGCGTAGGCTCGTTCAGCCGCTGAGTTGTCGATCTCGATGCGGCCGTCATCGCAATAGCGCACGAAGGCTTCCCAACGAGCGAGAGCATAGTGAATAGCCGCCGCAGTATCGGACTTGCGCAATAGCTTCGACAGCGATGTTTCCAGCCAGTCGCGCATGGACTCCAGTAATGGCCTGGCTTTCGTGTTACGAACTACGCGGCGCTCATCCGGCGATCGGCCACGGATCTCTTTCTCTATCTCATAAAGGCATGCGATGCGCTCGATCGCTTCTGTGGCTATCGGCGACTTGTGCGCTTCCATCAGATCAAAAAACTTTCGTCTGATGTGCGCGATACATGGGGCTTCCTGAATCGTTCCGTCTTCGTAGAGCTTGTTGTAGCCAGCGTAAGCGTCGGCTTGTAGGATCCCGCTGAACTGGCTCAGGTGTTGCTGCGGGTGTTCGCCTTTGCGGTCTGGAGAGTAAGCAAACCACGCTGCCGGAGCTGCCGTCGAGCCAGCGGGGCGATCGTCGCGAACGTAGGTCCAGAGGCGGCCAGTCTTGGTCTTTCCGTTCCCCGGAGCCAGAACAGGAACTGGGGTGTCGTCGCCGTACAGTTTATCGGCCGCCATCACATAGCGACGTAGAGCTTCAACGAGCGGCTCGAGCAGGTGGTTGGCTTCGCCAACCCACTTGGCTAGTGTCGAGCGATCAAGCTCGACGCCTTCGCGCGCATAAATCTCCGACTGCCGATAAAGAGGTAAATGATCTGCGAACTTCGAAGTAAGCACGTGTGCTAGCAACCCCGGACCAGCCATGCCGCGATCGATTGGGCGGCTCGGAGCTGGTGCCTGCACAATCACATCGCAACCGGTGCAGCAAAGCTTGGGGCGAACGTGGCGGATTACCTTGAAACTCGCTGGAATCCATTCCAGAATCTCGGAGACATCTTCACCAAGCTTCTTTAAGATACCGCCGCACTCCGGGCATGAGTCCTGCTTCGGCTGATGTGTCAAGATCTCGCGCGGCAGATGATCAGGAAGCACACGCCGCTTCTTCGCTGATGAAGCAGGTTCTGACGAGGCAGATTCGATGGCTGGTGGCCGGGCAGGTTCGGAGCGGTTTGCTTCAAGATCTTCGAGCTTCAGCTCGAGCTGTTCAATCTGCCGCTCGCCCTTCTCCGACTTACGACCAAACTGCATCCTCCGGAGCTTGGCAATCAGCAGCCTCAGATGTTCGATCTCGTGATCGCGGGAGAGAAGCTGCTCATCTTTTGCAAGCAGCTGTTGTTGCTGGGAGAGGATCAGCGCCTTCAATGCACCGGCATCCATCGTGTCTAAATCCAGATGCGTTGTGCGGGGCGCAATCACAAACGGAGTATGCCATGAACTCTGTTTTAATGCATATCAAAGATGCGTTAAACCCGCCAAATATCTGTGCAAATCACTCATGCGTACTCAAATCGCCATTAGCGATTCGTCGGTTCGAACCGGGCGACGCCAGTCGATGCCTTCAAGGAGCATCGATAACTGCGCACGCGTAAGAGAAACCGTTCCGCTCTCTGCTTTCGGCCACACAAAACGTGCACGCTCAAGCCGCTTGGAAAATAAACAAAGCCCGTCCCCATCGAACCAAATCAGTTTAATCAGATCACCGCGACGGCCGCGGAAACAGAAAACATGGCCGGAAAGAGGATCGTGATCGAGTGCTGTCTGCACTAATGCGCTCAACCCAGTGAAGCCGCGGCGCATGTCCGTGACCCCTGCCGCAATCCAGATGCGAGTGTTCGACGGAAGAGCGATCATGCGCGCAAACACTCCAACATTACGCGCAACGCTCCAACGTCGATCTGGCCAGTGATGAGCACTCGCGCGTTTGCAAGGGTGAGTTCGATCGAGCCTGGAACAGCAACAGCTTCATAGTCTACGTTATCGTCTGCGTTGCCCTGCGTGCTCCCCGCCACCGCAGTCGGTTGCTTGTTCTCCGTATCTCATGCAAGACGAAGCCATCACCGTTGGAGGAGAAGACAAAGGGGATGTCGAGCGTCTCTGCGTACCCCAACCCCTGCTGCATGCCACCGCTGGCCGGATGATTGTTGTTCTTAGCCTCGATCAGTGCGATGGGAATATTCGGCTTGTAATGAAGGATGTAATCGGCACATTTATCTTTTCCTCGTGATACCAACTTGCCCCGAATGATAAGCCGTCCCGTCGTGAAATGTACCTGCTCACGAACTTGCGACAGTAGGTCCAGCCTGCCTTCCCGACGGCGGGTGTGATGAACTTCGTACAGATGTCGCATTCGCCGAGACTCTTCTTGTTCACGCTTCCCGATCGGTTAAGTCATTGACACGCTTGAGCTTCCGTCAATTACCTCCGCCGCGAGCGAGCACGCCGCGCAAAGTAGGCAACCAATACGGGGGAAACGATTATTGCAAGCCAAGTTGCTGGAACTTCAGCATATATTGCATCCCAAGGCTCTGTTTTGCCTAGTCGGCATGGGGACTTTCCCTCAAATGGTAGAAGCTTGTGGAAGAGACCATTTATACTCGCGTGTGTAGAGAAGAGAATTTTACAGAAAGGACTACCGCTGAATGGCTTGCAGACCGGCTGGTCTCCTCCACCTCTGGCCAGGAAGAGTGACACGTGGAATTACCAGCAGGGACTGACAACTGGAATTACCAGCCGTGACGGACCAAAATTACCACGGACAAGCCAAATTACCTGCGGACAACAAGAAAGAAACACCATGGCGAAGAGCGTAAACAAAGTAATTCTGATTGGCAATCTGGGCAAAGATCCGGAACTGAAACATACCAGCGGCGGCACTGCGGTCGCAAAGTTCACTCTGGCCACCAACGATCGATTCAAAGACAAAGATGGCAATTTTCAAGATCGCACCGAGTGGCATAACATCACGTGCTGGGCCCGCCTTGCAGAAATCGCCAGCGAGTACCTCAAGAAGGGCCGCACCGTCTACATCGAGGGAAGTCTGCGCACCGATAGCTGGGACGACAAGCAGACCGGCGCAAAGCGCTATCAAACCTACGTTAACGCCAGCGACCTAGTTCTGCTCGGTGGCGGCCGGAGCAGCGACGAAGGTAGCTCCGGCGGCAGGAATTCCTCGCACGGCAGCGACTTCGATCAGAGCGGCCCGGGGGAGTTCGGCACCTCGCCCACCCGCGCTACCGAAATCACCGACGATGACATCCCGTTCTAGGTCGGAACTAGTCTGATTGTGTAAAGTATTGCCCACAAGGCCCTGAGAAATCAGGGCTTATGTGATGTTTGAACGACAAAACTGTAACGTCAGATCCGGCTATTGGGTCGAACACAATCAACCGTTTGTACCGATAATAGCGGTTATTAGAAAGCATGCGGAAATACTGCTATCTTGCTCGACTGCCTCGTGGATTGCGACAGTCTGGTATTCACAATTTCCGAACGATACCATTGCGGTCAAATCCATTACATTCTGAATGGCTCGATTCCCCGGAGGAATCTTTGTGCCGGATTCGTCCGACATTTGCGCGCGCGGCTTGAATGCCGGAAGGCGTCGCTGTTTCAAGGGCAAAGTGCGCCAATCCGGCTAACTCGCGCGGGCATCAGTTTGCAGACGTTTTGTTAAATGTGGCTATACAACTCCTGTCAGGGCACGCGCATAAGTAATCTGAAGTGGAGAAGTTGCCATGCCCATGAATTACGAGTACGTCGCGATTTCCGATTCGGAGATTCCGCGCGCATTAGTGCCTGTGTTTCAGCACATATTAGACACCTATGCCAATGAGACTAACAAAGTGATTGCGGTTTGGCGCTGCTTAGATTTGCCCGCCATGTCATTTCGTCCACATCCGCGAGCCAATACAGTTCGCGACATCTTGCAGCGCCAATTGCTCTCGGAGCGTCGTTTTTTCAGCGAGTTCATGACAGTGCCAGAAATACCGGCATTGGAAGTTTTACCAACCGGCGAGACTCCACAGGTTTACTGGATGCGAATGCGGGAATTAGCACAACCGCGCCTAGTGTAGTGTCCCATAAATAACTATGCTAAGTAATGGTTCTGGGGTAAGCTA
>CAZLZA010000184.1:0-4424 GCA_964563875.1 uncultured Acidobacteriaceae bacterium | reverse complement strand
TCTCGGCTCACTTCGGACCTCTTTGGGCTTCGCTTCGTCACCATAGCGTCACCGGCTAAGGTTGGGATCAAACACCGAGAGCAACTCTGCCGCTTACTGCTTACTTGCGCCCGCGCCAATTGGTCTCCACTCTCGCGCAAGACGTTGGGCTTCTGCGATCTGTGCGGGCGTCATCTTACCGGCCACCGCGTCGCGCTCCTTGGAAAGTGCCTTTTGGGCATCACCATTTGATCTCGAAGACGCGAGGTTCAGCCACTGATGCGATTGCATGTAGTCCTGCGGCACCCCTACACCAAATTCGTACATGGCACCAAGCATGGCCTGAGCACTTACCTTTCCCTGATCGGCAGCCTTGCGGTACAACTTCGCCGCTTCCGTGTAGTCCTGCGGTACGCCTTTACCACCGCCGTACAGAACGCCAAGGTTGTACTGCGCATCAGCGTCGCCCTGATCGGCGGCCTTGCGGTACCAGCGGACCGCTTCGGCGTAGTCTTGCGCCACCCCTAGGCCGTTGTCGTACGCCACTCCGAGGTTCAATTGCGCAAGAGAATTGCCCTGATCAGCGGCCTTGCGGTACCAGCGGATCGCTTCCGCAAGGTCTTGCGCGACTCCTTGGCCGTGTGCATAGATGTTGCCGAGGCCTATCTGTGAAAGAGCATCGCCCTGATCGGCAGCCTTGCGGAGCCAGCGGGCAGCCTCGGCGTAATCCTGTGGCATTCCTTGGCCTATAAAGTACATCGTTCCGAGGTTGAGCTGTGCAGGAGCGTAGCCCTGATCAGCGGCTTTTCGGTACCAACGGGCCGCTTCGACGGGATCCTTCGGCACTCCTTGGCCGGAGTGGTACATCCGTCCGAGGTTGTACTGCGCAGTGGCGTTCCCCTGCTCTGCGTCCTTTCTCGTCTGCTCAACAGCCTCTCGCGGATTCGACGCATCCTGCGGCTTCGTTTCGCTCTGTCCATTGGACTGGCCCGCCACCGTGGCCGCCGCAAGGAGCAAGGCCCAAACTAACCGACGAACAATCGCCATACTGCATTCTCCCGTCAATCTTGCCTGTTTACCCCGTCGTCGGAGATTGGGGTCTTTCGCGGTCCCACGAACTCAATGACGGCCTTGATCGCGGTTGGCACGTCCGCACCTGCAACGTCCAGGCCCGCTCGGTTCAAGATCTCCGTTGCCGCCCTGACCCCCACGGCGGTCGGGCTGCCTGTATCCCTCACTGCCCGCGCCAGCATTGCGAGAGCGGGATCTACAAGGGCCAACAGACGCGAGCGCGCGGCGGCCTTCACTTGCGGCGCCGCTCCGCCGTGGGCGCGGCACACGGCTGCGCCCGCGATAGCCTGACGCTTGCATGGTGCGCCAGAGCCTTTCGAGGTTGCGTGGCATTGGGCCATAGCTGTTTTCCATTCTCCCTCTAACTCGGCTCCGCTCGCGAGCCTTCATGGGGTTCGCCTCTTCATGGGGTTGAGGTTCCGCTCGCATGCTCCGTCTCATTTGACGCTTCATTCTGGGTAGCGCCACTTTCTCCGACGCTACGCCGCGTGTAGAGAGGGTTGTACTTCTTAATCCCAGACGGCGGAGTGTCGTCAGTCGGTTTCATCGCTACGCAGCGTGTAGCGGCATCCAAGGCTTCGCGCCGCGCACGCCGTTGTTGCTTGCGTATTTCGCGCTCCGCTTCGATTTCTTGCTTCTGCTGAACGAATGTCGCATTCGCGAGCTCCTGCAAGGCATCACTGTACGGAGTCAACAGGTAAGTGCCGGTGCTCCGCAGTTCGGCACCGGCGCGGGCAGTACCGGGTACGCATTGAAGCCACTCGATCTCTTCAAGCTGACGTATTGCCTTGCTCACCGAACTGAACGACTTCGCGCCACTGTAACGCATGATTGCGCGGTTGCTAATCTGGACTCGGAACGTGTCACGATCTTCCTTCGTTGCCAGACAAAACAGAACCGGCGCAATGCGCTGGGCCTGCGGGGACAGCTGCGCCCAGATCCCCGACTTCACCAGGAGCTCAATCGGCTGTTCGTGTCCAACATCGCACCAACGTCGCTCGCTGGGTTCCAGGTGCCGGCGCCTCGGGATCTGGGGAACATCAAAGTGCTCCGCGATCCAGCGTGCAGCCTCTGCCACACTAACGCCCAGAACATCGCAAACCAAATCCACAACACTCATCGTGGGTGAGTCGCACCCGAAGCACTTCACACGATTCATGGACTTGCGAACGCCCACCGACGGCGTCTTGTCCCCGTTTTGGTGCTTCTCTGGGTGCCCGCAGTGGATCATCCCACCTTGACCGAGGCGCAGCCCCAGTGCCTTCGCAACGTCCGCAATGGGCAAGCGACGATTGATCCAGCGCAGATCAGGGACGCCTCGATTGCTGTTCGGACGCGCGGCGTTGTCGCTCCGCAAGGAGTTCACCTCGCGGCACGGCTGGTGTCCCTATCCTCCAACCTTGGACGAGTGTTCTCTGCGATTAGGCGTGAAATCTCGCCTGCTGGGATCAACAGATGCTTTCCGGCTTTGCAGCTTGCGACCTTGCCTCGATACGCCCATTGGCGCGCGGTCCATACCGAGATTTGAAGACGCCGCGCAAACTCCTGGACCCGGATCACCTCAAGCTGGCTCTCAGATGCTGTTTTCACTCTTTCACCTCCCAATGGCTATTTTGCGATCTTCGCTTGGAACATCTGTATGTATTTGGTTGCTTGTTATAAAGTTTCGTGCTATCAATAATTACGTGCGGCAAAGGCGAACAACAACCGAAGCGGGCGAATTCAGAATCCAAGACGCGCGTGGCTTCTTGGACCGCGAGGAATTCTTGGCTCGTCTGAATGGCCGCCTGGGCTCGGTGCGCGGCGGGCGCGATGCGCAGTTGTGGTTCGCCCTCAGTCGAATGGAGGATTCCGAGACGAGCGCGCAGCTCAAGCTGTACGTAGATGAGTGGCTCGATACCGGAGTCGGGAAAGACGGGGTAGAGGACCCCCGGAACCGCGACCTCACGAAAGCGCCGAACGCCCATAGGGCGATTAAGAGATTCTCCCGCAAGCGAACAGCGGAGCTTACGGTTACATCGGACGGGCTCTTCGTGAGGTTCCTAAGCCGTCCACCCGTGACAACTGGTGATCTCATGCAGCGTGTGGGCCTGCCGAAGCAAACGGCGGAAGACGCGGACCGGCTCTTTGCGTTGTTCTGCTTGTCCGACTGGCATGGGAAGCTGGCGAAGTGCAGACGAGCCGACTGCTGCCGGTACTTCGAATTGAGGCGTTGGAACAGAGTCTACAAGAGGGGCACGTTGTGCCCGGAGTGCACGCGAGCGCGTAGCCTGGAATCCGCCGGACGCCATACGTCTCACGTTCGCAAGGTTGCCGAAAGCGAGTTGTACCGCTTGGTTGCCAAACAGTTCTCGAAGCGCATCACCAAAGATCCGAAGTGGCACGAAAGCCAAAGCCTCAAGGCGGTGATCATCCAGTACCTGAGCCGCAACATTGAGGACAACGGGAGCCTGGGTGCCGTTTACCGAAGCGGAGGGCGCCAGGGCATAAGCCTGAAATGGCTCGGCTGGGCGAAGCACCAAGGGGGAATTGAAAGCGCAGTTAAGGAGTTAACGCATGCCTAAAGCAAGAGAACGTGACGGAGTCTATTACCGGAAGGACCGCAGTTCCTGGTGGGTATCCTACCCGGACGCCAATGGGAACCGCCAGCGAGAGGGTGTGGCTGCGCACACGCGGCCACAAGCAGTATCGGCGCGCGCCGCCCTCATGCTGAAGGCAGAGCGTGATCGGGTGCTGGGCGTCAAGGAAGCCTCGGAGATCACGACGGCAGACCTCCTGGCACGCTACAAGCGCCACCAGAAGACGAGGCTGCGCCAAACCACCTTCGAACGTCTGGACGGAATTCTGGAGACGCTGAAGACTGCTCTGCCGGAACGTGCCAAGGACATCAGCCGCAAGACGATTGCCGATTACATTTCCACCCGCTCGGAGGACGTGGCGCCGGGAACGATCCAGAAGGAAATCACAATCTTGAAACATGCCCTTCGGTTGGCTGTGGAGTGGGAGTTGCTCAACAGCAACGCCGCTCAGGGAGTGAAACTGCCAAAGCTCCCGGAAGGCCGGACGCGCTACCTATCGCCAACCGAACTGAAAGCGGCTCTGGAAGCCGCGCCGGATTGGATGCGGGCGCCGATAGCTCTGGCCGCCTTCACCGGGATGCGGCGCGGAGAATTGCTCGGGCTCCGATGGATGGACGTTGACTTGACCGGCCGACGGGTCTACCTGCGGGAAACCAAGAACGGCTCGCTTCGTGTGGTGCCGTTGAATGAGCTCGCCTCCATGGTTCTGGCGAGCTTGCCGCAGGGCGCGCCGCACGACACGGTACTACCCGGTGTGGACCCCCAAAAGCTCAGCGTCTACACCCGAAGACTTTT
>CAZLZA010000183.1:0-4514 GCA_964563875.1 uncultured Acidobacteriaceae bacterium | reverse complement strand
TACCTTCGCCCGAACCTTGTCTGCCGGGGCGCTTCCGATAAGGTCCTAGCGTTTTGCGTCAATGTGGCCCTGAGGATCAAAGGTGCGATGCCGACTTCCCGGGACCTATTGCGGTAACCGGTGTGTCAGGGCCAGTCTCGGCGCCTCCCAGAGACCTTCCCAGAGCCGGTTCGGCCTTCGGTTTCTTCTGGAGCACGCAAAAGTCCTTGACATGTACATCTGTTAGATATATCTTTTAGATGTATGACGCGTAATCAGACAGGCTTTTTGATTCTTGGCATGCTCAGCATCGAGTCCAACAAGTCGGGATACGATATTCGCAAGGCGGTTGAGTCCAGCGTCAGCTACTTCTGGCGTGAGAGCTATGGGCAGATCTATCCAACGCTGAAGCGGCTGGCGGCGGAGGGGCTGATCGTACCGCGCCGGTCGAGCACAAGGGGCAGACCCGAGCGGCAGGAGTACTCAATTACGGCCAGGGGGCGCGCATGTTTGCAGGAGTGGCTCGCCTCACCATATCGCGAAGATCCGCCCCGCAATGAGTTTCTGCTGAAGCTGTTTTTCGGCCGGTCGGTCCCGCGCGAGGTTTGCCTGCGGCACATAAGAGGCTTCCAGGAGAAGAACAGACATCTGTTGGCCACTCTCGAGGAGTTGCAAAAGCAGGCGCAGACGCACAACGCCGGCAACCCGCATCTGCCGTTCTGGATGCTCACGCTCGGTTTTGGGATTGCGCACGTGCGCGCTTCCATCGACTGGAGCGATTCGGCTCTTTCCATTCTTTCGCAGGCCAATACTCCAGCCGCCGTGAGAGCGAAGAAGCGCCCTGAGGAAGGTTGAGGTGAATCGGACCATGAACCGGAAAACATCACATCAGCGCAGCTTACAGTTGGCGGCCTCTGCAATCGCCGGGATCTTCGTCATTGGAGTTGCGTACTCCCCTGTGGGGATGTGGACCGGCGCGATCCTCAGCGCATGGTTTGTCGGTACACAGAAGGCATGGCGCGGGTTCTTATGGATGATGGGTTTCGCTCTCATCGCGCACGTGCTGCCGATCTGGCGAGGACTTGCGGATGCGGGCACTGCGTCCGTGGGTTGGACGATACTGGCTTTGCTTATCGGCGTTCTGCCGTATCTCTTGTACCGCCTGACGATCCAGCGCAGCCAGGCATTTCTGGCGACGCTGTCTCTGCCGCTTTGGGGCACTGCGCTACAGACGCTTGGACACAGGTGGCTTCCAGACGCCATATACCAACATTTTGCTTCGATACAGGCGCAGAGTGTTCATGGCAAGCTGCTCCAGATGCTTGCAGGTATGGGCCCCGGAGTCATTCCCTTTTGTGTCTATTGGACCGGGTCGGCGCTCAATTGGATGTGGGCGCAAGAATTCCAGAAAGCCAAGATTGCCGTGGGCGCCAGCATCTATGGCGCTGGCTGCCTCGCCGTATTGGGATATGGTTTGATACTGATCCACCGCCTTGTTTCCCCGTCGCCGCACATGAACGGCCTTATTGCGTGGGCGCCGCTCGCCTTGAGCCTCATTCTGAGTGCATGGGCTTTCCTGCGGCCGAAAAACATCCGCCAGCCATGGGCGAACAGAGCGGAGACAGTCTCACTCCTACGGAGTCCTGGCACCATGGCGCCCTTGCATGTGGAACGCAGCGGTGACGCCGAAACATTGGTCAGCGAAACGGGCGAGCGCTTTCCCATACGCGACGGGATTCCTGCGTTCGCGAAGCCCGAAGCGATCACAGGCTCCAATCGAAAATTCAATCGGATGTACGAGACCATCGGCGGGTTTTACGACGACACCCAGCGTGTAGGAAGCGCGCTGATGGGCATCGACAGAGACGAGGTCTTCTTAAGCTACCTTCGCCTTCTCGAAATCAAGCCCGGCGACACCGTGCTCGAGACGTCGGTGGGTACGGGTCTCAACTTCAAGTACCTGCCGCACGGTGTGAAACTGTTTGGCCTCGATCTTTCGGCTGAGATGCTGACGAGCTGCCAGGCCAATCTGCGCCGTTGGGAGTTAGATGCGGATCTGTTTCTCGGCAATGCCGAAGAGCTCCCGTTTGCCAACGACAGTTTCGGCATCGTGTTCCACGCCGGAGGCATCAACTTCTTCAACGACAGGGCGAAGGCCATCCGGGAGATGATCCGTGTCGCCAAACCGGGTAGCCGGATCCTCATCGCTGACGAGACGGAAGAATATGTGAAGAGCTCCTACGAGCGCAACCCGGTAATGTGCGGGAAGGTAAAGGATCGCGTGGACGCCGTTTCGGCCCCGATTGACCTCGTGCCGGCGGACATGCAGGAAGTGAAGGTCGAATCGGTTTGGAACGGCAAATTCTACGCGCTGACCTTCCGCAAACCCTCTTCCACGACGCCAAACCTCACAAGCGCGTGACAGGCAGCACGGTCAGGGAACGTGTCTGCGCCGAGCCAAGGATTCCTCCCGTGAAACGCGCCAGCGTTCTGGAATCTATTCCGACGAATAGAAGCTCGCTGATCTTCGGTCGTCCGCCGAGTGGCCGGGATCGCCAGCGCCAGTAGAGACGAAAGCCGGCGCGGTGACAGCCGACCACGGTATCGGGTTTCACCAGGATCAGGACGTCCTTCCAGCGTGGCCAACACTCGCGGAGTGCCGTCCAAAAGATCCGGTCCCAGAAGTTCAGTTTCGGCCGGGGCCGTTTCCGTTTCAGGGCGGCGACCTGTTGTCGAAGGGCGAGGACTTCGAGGGCGGTATCGCTTCGACTGCGGACGAAGACTCGAATGGCGCCAAAGAAAGAGAGGATGATTTGCAGCACGAATCCATCTTTTTAGCACGCCGTAACGTAGCTTCGCCGGGCTGACGCAGGCAAATCGCAAGTTGCTAATTTCATGGCAGGATGGGCTTATGTCTACAGACAGGGCAAGCTGGATGAGCACTTCGCGATGATGTCGCTCTTGGCGGAAGGGGCGTCATGATGAGTGGACCACTCTGTTATCGGGGTCAGCCAGAGGACTCCATCAGGCTTGACAATCCCGCATCCCGCACGACGTAGCAAACCTCGTCGATTCCAAAACCGGAAACGGCGCCTTTTGCCACGGCATCATACTCGCTCTCCAGGAACTAGCGCGTTGGCTCGTCTGGCACCTCGACGAGTATGTTCGCTCCGCAGCGCTCGATCTGACGGGTACCACTAAACCAATTCAAGAACGGAATCTCGGGAATTTGACCACGAATCTGGCCTTTGGCCTTGGCCCACTCTGTCGACGGCTCTTCCTCCTCCGGCATCGGCGCTGCGGCTGTCAGGCGCAATCTGGCAGGCGGCGACTTTTCGAGCCGATACCTCTCAGCCGCAAGTTGAACCTGGATTGTGAGGTAGCTCCAATTCCGCCACTCGCCAGATCGGTCCGCAGCGGCGCGGGCGGCGTCGAAGACAGCAAAAACATCGCCCAGATCAAGAATCCCTTTCCGCACGCAGATGGTTGCCCATCGTTCGAGTTGCTCGTTGTCCGGCAGGCCCAATCGTCGGTCGCCCCTGAGCCGCTGAACTCCCCGTTCCGTAGCCCATCCCCTGATCGCCTGGGTTACGTCGTTCAGTGCTTCCGAGTCCGGTGCTGTCCCAAGTTCCGGAGCAGCATTGGTCTGCGATGTCGTCTTCTTCATCCGCTCGGCGTGGCGGCCATCCGCAGTGGAGGACGAGGAGGATTCCACTGAACTTATTCCTTCTGAGTTAATTCCTATGGGACCGGAACACTGCTTCCGCCCAAGAGCGGCCGGATTCTTCCGGTCAAGACCGGAACAACTGTTCCGGTCAGGGGCGGAAGCACGGTTCCGCTCAGCAGGTCCATCCTGTTGGGAGGCTCCATTGGGTTCGTCTGGATCGTCCGGCTGGCCGGGGACGCGGTTGATCAACTGCTCCAGTTCCTTCGTCCAGAGAAACAAGTAGACGTTCGTCTTTCGCAACCCGCGCTGCTCGATCGCGATCAGCCCCGCTCGCTCCAGTTCCTTCACGTAATCGCGGGCTTGGCGCTCGGAAACGCCGAGGCTCATGCCTAACCTTTCGAGCGAGGGATAGCAGCGGGTGTCTTTTCCGGCGAAGCCCAGCAGGCGGATGTAGCAGAGCTTGGCGCCGCTGCCGATTCCCCGGTGCTCCAGAATCCAGTACGGTGCAAATACGCCCTGGAAAACCCTGTATGGATTGAATGGCGCGCCGACTGTCACTGGATGCCCCCAGCGATTTCGGTTCGGGATTCCGAATAGCCAAGGAACCTCGTAGAGGCGCGCGTTGGCGCCCGAATTGCCAAGCGGAAACTACCCCACCAGTTACCCCACCAAAATACGACAAAAGGTGCAGAAATGCCGGGAAAATCGAAGGTCCAAGAGAACCCATGGTTAGCGTAAGTGATTGATTTGATATGGGAGTGGGAGCCTCCGGAGCAAAAGGTCGGTGGTTCGAATCCACTCGGGCGTACCATGAATCAATGATTCACCTTCCGCCCTCAATCTCATCCTGCCCCAAAGAACGTCAAAA
>CAZLZA010000182.1:0-4587 GCA_964563875.1 uncultured Acidobacteriaceae bacterium | reverse complement strand
GCATCAACAATCTACCGGCATTCGGCAAGCAGCGTTGAAGGGATAAGCACGCAAAGCCTGCTCGCCTCCGCCTCCAATGTGGATCGGGGGATCGCAAGCGGGAAGTGAGGTAAGCCACAGACCCGTGCAGGAACAGGAGTCTGTGGCCTATTCATCTGGAGCACGCGTTCCACGCGGTACTGTTCTAGCAACCTATAGAAATGCACTCACTCGGCCGCAGGTTCGTCGACCCAGTATCCTTCGCAGTTGTAGTACCCATACAGGCCCGTTTCGTAATCCCGTGTGAGCAAAGACTCGTCTGTGTACTCCGGCGCGGCCTCGATCGTCTCGCGAGATAAACCGATTGCAACTTCCTTTTCTTCCCAACTGACACTCTGGATCCACTTTGGTGAGAGCAGAACCTTTTTCCCAGGCAACCAGTTTCTGGTCGCCACAACAAGGTAACGAATTGCCCAGGTCTCGTCATCGATGATGAAATCATCGACATGGCCGATTTCGCCGTCAAGCGCATTGAGATGGTAGCCCGTTACCTCGTGGGTGCTGCGCAGATGGTGATCCCACCCCATTGCTCTCGAAGCGGCCACGCCCCACCTGCTGCGATCCAAATCGATAAACGAATTCCCGCCCCACATGTATTGGCCACCCCAATAGTCCGGATAGCCATAATAGCCGTTGTACAGTCCCTCGAATTGGCGCGAAACCGGCTCATCCATATCAATGGACGGGCTATCCTCAATCTGCTTCTTGTTTAACAGAACGAACACCTTCTGTTCAGCAGTATTAACACCGTCCAGTGAATAGGGCGAGATCAATACCTTCCTGCCACTGAGCCAAGTTGCTGTATTCGCGACGAGGTACCGAACTGCCCAATACCGATCGTCGAAGTAGAACTCGCTGGCCGAACCTATCTCCCCATCAAGGCTCTTGAGTGAGTAGCCCTTCAGTGCCTTTGCTTTGATCAGCATCATATCTCCTTTGCGTTCGCTGTTGTTATTGAATCACTATCGGAAAAACCGCACATGCCGAACCGATAATGAGCAAATTTTGCAATACCCCTTCTGGATTCCACTTCAATCGCGGCGCAATCCGCTCGCCCCTTAGACGAGTACAGCCTGGCCATACACCGCGTAATGGCTTTGTTCCGTGCCGGCAATAATGTCCTTGGCCTTCTCTACCTCTTCAGGCGTTCCGTGGACGACAAGCACGTACTTGTCGGTCTTCAAGGCGACATCGTACTTCAGTACGCTGTCCTTGGGGATGCCTATACTAACCAAGCCGGCACCAATTGCGCTTACGCCCCCGAGAACAAGAGCGCCCTCAAGCCCAGCCACAATCCAGGCTACGATTGGACCGGCGGCAAGAATCGGACCGAGTCCCGGGATGAAGAACATCCCAGATCCGAACAGCAACCCCCAGAAGCCGCCCCAAAACGCTCCGACCCCGCCCCAATACTTCATGCGATCGCCGGCCGTGTAATAGCCAACAACATGTTCCTCGGTGTGCGTGTCTCGTCCAACAATCGACAAGCTCTTCATATCGACGCCAGCCTCCTGGAGTTCCTTGACGGCCTGCTCTGCTTGCTCGTGAGTACCATAGATTGCCGCTACTGAGTTCTTCGAGTTCATTTCGATCTCCATTTCCGTGGTTGACTTGTAAGATTGTGCGGTTGCTGTCCGATGCGAGAGATTCGCAAGCTCTTGTGTGAACGCGAAGGTTCCCAGTCGCATGCATCGATGAATAGGGCTGCCCGTACGGAACTCAGGAAACTGCCGCCTTGAGAACCTCACTCTTCGAAGCGATACACTCCAGAAGTTCGTTCCAAGACTTGGCGAACGATTCGACGCCTTCCCCGAGCAACTGGGCCGCGACGGCATCCGTATCGATACCGGCTATTGCAAATTCAGTGAAGATTGTGTCGCTGTTATCGGGTTGAGCTTCGCCGAATTCCTGATGAGCGGCAAGCGCATTCAAAGTCGCTTCAGGCATCGTGTTAATGGTAGAGGGCAGGGCGAGGGCTCGAACGTATAGGATGCTCGAGGCTTTGGGGTCCTTGGTTCCTGTGCTTGCCCAAAGAAGGCGCTGAGGGCGGGCTCCAGCGTTCTGGATGCGCTGCCACCTCGGCGAATCCAGCAGCTTGCGATACATCTCATAAGCCTTTCTAGCGATGGCGATTCCAAGCTGGTTGCGCAGAACCTCCGGCACCTTCTTTGCTACAGTTACGTCCCAACGGCTGACGAAGAGCGACGCCACGGAACCAACATCTGGATTGAGTCCGGCCGCGATGCGCCGCTCTACGCCGCGCATGTAGGCTTCGGCAGCTGCGACATATTGCTCACCCGAGAACAGCAGGGTCACATTCACTGGGATTCCAGCAAAGATTGCCTCCTCAATGGCTGGAAGACCCTCGCTGGTTCCCGGAATCTTGATGAAGAGATTGGGCCGTGCCGCACGGTTGTGGAGGGCCTTGGCTGCGGCGAGAGTACCGGACGTGTCGTGGGCCAGCAGGGGCGATACCTCCAGGGAGACCCAGCCATCCACCCCGTCGGTTCGGTCGTATATGGGCCGGAAGAGGTCGGCCGCCTGCCTCAAATCTTCGAGAGCCAACTCGAAGAACAGCACCTCGCCTGACATGCCTTCATCCAATTTCCGACGGATGACATCGTCGTAATCGTTGCTGTTCTTGATGGCGTGATCGAAGATGGTCGGATTCGAGGTGAGACCCGTCACCGAGAGTTCGCTAATGTAGCTCAGCAGGGTACCGCTGGTGAGCAAGTTGCGGGTGATGTTATCGAGCCAAAGGCTCTGGCCGATGTCATGAAGTGTCTGGGTCGTTCGATTCATTTCAATCCTCCTCCAACAGTTTCTTGAACGCGGCCGCTCGCACCCCTTCGCGCTCAGTTGGCGGCGATGATCCAGGCGTGCGCCTGCGCCGTCTCCGAAGGCGGAAACACCTTCGTCGGACAGGGAATAAGGAAGCTAAGTATTCTCACCGTTTGCACAATCCAGTCAACATCGGTGACCACGGCGGCTCGCTCCCAGCGCGTAGGATGCTCCAACCCAATCTTCATGTCCTCCCAGATGGCGCCCGGGTCGTAGCCGGTGAAACTCGCGGAGATCTCATATAGAAGCCGGATCTTATCGTGCCCATTGAGCGCTTTGAGAACTGCTGGAACAAGAATTTCTCTGTAATCATCTTTTGTGACCTGTCCCCCACAGGAGATCGCAACAACATTGTCGGGAAAGCTCTCCAAGACTTCGATCATGAGACATCCTCCGTTACATACATTCATAACTAACAACTACTCGCCGATGCCGGACATACCTTGGTCTCACCTTTGCGAGCTGTGGAACTTCGATCCCCTCGATCCACCATAGACAACTGCGTCTGATCAGAGCCAGCCTGCGATCAGTTCAATGAATACTGTCAACGCGCAGCCTCATGCATTTCCAGCGCCTTCACTTTGTCGGCTCTGCGTTGGTGCCGCTCCGCGCCGCTGAAGTGAGCCTTCAAGAACGTCTGAATCAATTCCCACGCCAGTGCCGGACCGATCACCTGGCCGCCAAGCGAAAAAACATTCATGTCGTCGTCTTCAACGCCTTGGTGAGCGGAGAACACATCGTGAATGAGCCCAGCGCGTACACCAGCGACTTTGTTGGCACAGATGGATGCCCCTACTCCACTGCCGCAGAGCGCGATCCCGCGATCCACTTTGCCCGCGGCCACGGCTCTGGCCAGTGGGATCACGTAGTCCGGATAATCGTCTCCGGGGCACGGCTGAACCGCACCGAAGTCAACAACCTCGTAGCCTGCACCGCGCAGCAAAGTCGCGATCTGCTCTTTCAGAACGAACCCTCCATGATCTGAGGCGATTCCAACGCGCATGGTGCTTCCTCCTTGAGTCGGTCAAGTACACGACGAGCCTGCTTGCAGACGTTCTCAACAGTGAAGCCATAGTGATCCATCACCACTGGTCCGGGAGCCGACGAGCCAAATGTGTCGATCCCAATGACGGCGATCCTGGGGCCGACAAAGGACTGCCAGCCTATAGGAGAACCAGCCTCAATGACCAAGATTGGAACATCCGCCGGCAGAACCTTATCTCGGTAATCGTCCGATTGTGCTGCAAACATGTTGGTACTCGGCATGCTCACCACTCTCGCGCGAACACTTTCTGTCGCGAGCCGTTCGCGACTTTCCAGCGCCAAATGGACTTCCGATCCTGAAGCGATAAGAACGATATCTGGGCGCCGACTTGCCAGAGAATCAGCCAGGACGTAACCGCCTGACGGAACTCCAGTCGGAATAGCGGGATAGAGATTCAGGTCAAGCACGGGAACACCCTGCCGGGTGAGCACCAGGGCAACAGGGCTCTGCTTTCTGCCGATCGCAACTCGCCATGCGGCGACGGTCTCGTTGGCATCCGCAGGGCGAAGGACAACCATGCCTGGTATTGATCGCAACCCAATGAGTTGTTCCACTGGTTGGTGAGTCGGACCGTCCTCGCCCATGCCAATGCTGTCGTGCGTGAAGATATAGATCACCGGCAGAGCGTTCATGGCCGCAAGGCGCATGGGAGGACGCATGTA
>CAZLZA010000181.1:0-4608 GCA_964563875.1 uncultured Acidobacteriaceae bacterium | reverse complement strand
CCACAACTTACTCCACCTGCTCCTCGACGGATATAACTACTCTGGAACCGCACTAAGAGCAGGAACGAAGCGAAACAATGCAACACCCCGCCCGAATCCGCGTATGCCTCAGGATTTGCGTTTGGCGCGCTTGGTGGTGCGGGTGGCTTCGGGGGTGAAGTACTGCCAGCCTTGGGGCTCAAGTTCGGTGGTGTAGCCGTTTTCGTGTTCGATGGAAATTTCGTCGCCCTCGGTGATGTAGCCGATAAGCGAGAGTGACAGCTCCTGGTATTCGGCGGGGAGGCGGCGGCCGGGAGGGACGGTGAACAGAAGCTGGTATTCGTCGCCGCCATGCAGAGCGTGACGCAACTCAACCTCATGGCGGTTGAGCGAGGCGATCGGGATAGCGTTCTCCTGGAGAACGGCACCGACGTAGGAGGCGCGGCAGAGGCGGGCGAGATCGATGGAGAGGCCATCGCTGATATCGATCATGGCGCTGGGAATCTGCTTATCACGCAGGAAGCGGGCGAGGGCGAGCTGCGCCTGAGGATAGAAGTGCGCCGGGTAGGACGAGGCACGGAAGCGGCGCTCGGGGGCGGCATACATCTGCTCCAGCAATGCGAAGGGAGCACCCAGTTCTCCGCTGACGAAGATTCGGTCACCGGGTTTGGCGCCGGCACGGCGGATGGACTTGCCTGCGGGCACGGTGCCGATGACGGCGATGTCGGCGAGAACTCCGGCGGGGGATTGCGCGACATCGCCTCCGGCGAGGGTGACTCCGGCTTTTTTCGCGGTGTTCAAGAGTCCATCGAAGAATTGATCCACCCAGCGCTGCGGGAGTTCGGCGGGCAAGGCGAGCGAGAGAAACGCGGCGAAGGGTTCGCCGCCCATGGCTGCGATGTCGGAGAGTCCGCGAGTGAGGCAGCGGTGACCGATCGAGTCGGCGGGATGCCACTCGCGGCGGAAGTGCACGCCTTCGAGAGAAAAATCCGTGGTGACGAGAGTCTCGGTGCCGGGGAGGGTGGAGAGCACGGCGCAATCGTCGCCGATGGACTGGAGAACACGGGCCGAGGGCGCACGGCGTAGGGCTGGGTGCGCCGCCTCGCTGGCCCGCGCGATGCGTTCGATGAGACGAGTTTCGGCAATAGGCATGACGTGACAGAGTACTCGAAAAGGCGAACGAGGGAAAGTGGGGAGAGAGCAGGAAGGTCAGTTCCGCAGAAGTTGAGAGTTAGAGGACAAAGATATCACTGGCTGACAGATCGCCGCGTCCGCGCATAGTCCTAACTCGCGTTCCGCGAATTATTCTGCTCAGCATGACCCTTGAAGGGATGCGCATGCGTACACCTTTTGCATAGGCGGTCGTCGGTACGACTCAGACGCTTGCGGATTCGCGAATCTGGGCGGTAAGCTCGTCCACCTTGCGCTCCAGGACGTGACGGATGGAGAGAATTCCGATCAGACGGCCATCGTCTTCAACCACCGGAAGGTGGCGCGTCTGGTGATTGATCATGACGGCAGTGGCTTCGGCAATGGAAGTGGAACGAGTCGCCAGAAGGACCGGGGTCGTCATCACTTCGGTAATGGGGACCTGTTGCGGAGCGCGGCCACAGAGAGCCACGCGGGTCATCACGTCGCGCTCGGTGAAGATTCCGGCAACGATGCCGTGCTCATCGACAACAGCCGCGCAACCCATGCGGCGGTGAATCATGGCCTCGATCGCATCAGCGGCGTTGGAGGTAAGGGAGACGGAAGCGGGATTGGCAGCACAATAATCAAGAATGCTCATGTGGGTCACGTGCATCAAAGAGTACCTCTAAAGAGACACCGGTGACTAGCAAAAGTTCCGCAAACGCCAGAATGCAAGCGAAAATGCGATTTTTGGGCTAGCTCAGTAATTGTAGAACATGTAAATACGGACGGTCCAGATTAGCTGATGCCCTGCTTGCCGAGTTGCGCCATGGTGGTGCGGAGATATTTATAGGGATTCACCGGAACACTCTGGATGCGGACTTCGTAGTGCAAATGCGGCGAAGTGACGCGGCCGGTGCTGCCGACATATCCGATGACCTGGCCACGATGAACGTGTTGGCCGTTGGTGATGGCGAATCCGGAGAGATGGCCGTAACGGGTGGCGACGCCATGGCCGTGATCGAGGCTGATGAGATTTCCGTAACCATTCATAAACTGGGCATAGGTGACTACGCCGTCAGCGGCGGCGTGGACCGGAGTGCCGTAGGGAACGGAGATATCAATACCGCTATGGAACGCTCCTTCTCCATTGAAGGGATCAACCCGCTCACCGAAGGAGCTGGTGAGGCGTCCCTCGACCGGCCACAGCGACGGCGCATCCGCGGCGCGGGTCCAGTCGGAGAGTGAGGCGAGACGATGCTCCTGATCCTGAAGACCGGCAGCAGCGGCTCCGGTGAGGGCAGAGCCACGAAGCGCGTACAGGGTCTCAAGCGATGCCTGGTATTGCTCAGGCTGCACATTGTCATTGGTGGGCAGCAGGCGCTCATTGGTTTTGAGACCATAGAGAGCAGAGACCTCACCGGCGATGGAGCCGAGGGAAGCTACCTGAACATCCTTCTCTTTTGAAACCTGCTCCAGCTGCGAATAGTTGCGCTTGATCTGATCCTTCTCGGCGCGGAGCTCATTGAAGCGTTCCACCTTCCACAACATGCGGGCGTAGGAGCCAGCCATGCCGGTGACGGTGAACATGCCGATGAGAGCACCGACGAGAAATACATAGAGATAATGAACGGGAATGGGAATCTTGCGGAGTTGGCCTTCTGCATCACGCGCAACAAAAAGGATGTACCAACGTTTCCGCAATCGATATCTCCTGAAGATCAGGCCGTCGGAACTCTGGCCGAGGTAAACACGGTCGACAAAGTCCGGGAGCGTCTTCGCGCCCTCCCTTGTCTGCTTGTTTGTTGGCCGTCTTCAAAGCCTAACAACCTGGAGGCACGAGCGTCAATGCTTAAGGGGGCCAAAATCGGCACCTAGCGCTGGTTTGATGATGGTGACTGCGTCAAAGTTGCCACAAAAGAGCGATGAAAGTGCGAAAGGGACGGCTTTCGGAAGGCTTGCCAAGCCGGGCAACAGCGGCGCTGCTATAATCAGGGACTACACCAATGCCGACGAAATCAACTACTGGCTTTCTTTCCTTCGATGCACCTTCTCAGAACCAGCGTATCCGCTCCACTACCGTGCTCTGCGTGCGGCGCCACGGGCGGGTGGTGATGGCTGGCGATGGGCAGGTGACACTCGGCGATCATGTCATCAAACAGAGTGCGCGGAAGATTCGGCGCTTGTACCAGGACAAAATTCTGGCGGGCTTCGCAGGCTCGACGGCCGATGCATTTTCGCTGTTCGCGCGCTTTGAGACCAAGCTGGAACAATACGCAGGCAACCTTGGGCGCTCCGCGGTGGAGCTGGCAAAAGACTGGCGCACGGACAAAAGCCTGCGGCAACTGGAAGCGCTGCTGCTGGTGGCCGACCAGGCCCAGACCTATCTGCTGAGCGGCAACGGCGACGTGATTGAGCCGGACGATGACATTGCCGCCATCGGCAGCGGAGGACCGTTCGCCCTGAGCGCAGCTCGCGCGCTGCTGCAGTATACCGATCTGGATGCGCTGAAGATTGCGCAGGCCGCGATGACCATTGCAGGACAGACCTGCATCTACACCAACGAAAAGTTCACCATCGAAGAACTGTAAGAGCCGGGAACGGCTGGCCTCCAGCGCGGAGGCACGAAAGTAAACAGGGTGTCCATCGAAGGGCAGCTGCCTTGGCACCGAAAGGAATTGCAATGGCGATTTACCTGCCACAGACCGTAGAAGAAGAGTTGATCGCGCTGGACGAGTTGACGCCGCGTGAGATTGTGGCTGAGTTGGATAAATACGTGGTGGGCCAACATGACGCGAAACGCGCCGTGGCCATTGCGCTACGCAACCGGATGCGACGGCAGAAGCTCTCGCCGGAGATGGCCGAAGAGGTGATGCCGAAGAACATCATCATGATCGGACCGACAGGGGTAGGAAAGACTGAGATCGCGCGACGGCTGGCCAAGCTGGCGAACTCGCCATTTCTAAAGGTTGAAGCCTCGAAGTTTACCGAAGTGGGCTACGTGGGCCGTGATGTGGAGTCGATGATCCGCGACCTGATCGAAATCGCGATCGACATGGTGCGCGAGGAAAAGCTGGAGGATGTGGCGGAAAAGGCCGAGATGAATGCGGAAGAACGCATTCTGGACCTGCTGCTGCCGCCCTCGCCCAGCACTACACCGGCAACCCCGCCGGACGGTATGGGAACGCCGGGAACGAGCCCGGGCGCGACCACGATTCCGGGTGAGCCCACGGCGCTGAGCTTGCCGCTGGAGAGCAGCTCGCGCACTCGTGAAAAGCTGCGCCAGCAGTTGCGTGAGGGCAAGCTGGACGAGCGCATGGTGGAGTTGGATGTACGCGAAAAGAATATGCCGGCGTTTGAGATCATCAGCAATCAGGGCATTGAAGACATGGACATCAACTTCAAGGACATGTTGCCCAACATCTTTGGCCAGCGCACGAAGAAGCGGAAGATGAAGGTGAGCGAAGCCTTTGAATACCTGATTGCGGAAGAAGAGCA
>CAZLZA010000180.1:0-4634 GCA_964563875.1 uncultured Acidobacteriaceae bacterium | reverse complement strand
CCTCCTGCCTGTTGAGATAGACGGGGATAACGATGACGATGGGACAATTGATCAGAAGGACAGACAGATAAAAAGCACGCATCCCATTGTGATGCAGCAGGCGCTGAATAAGACAAACTATAACTGGCAACGGCTTATTATCCGCAAGATTCCGATATCTGGCGTGCCAGTAAAGCTCATTAAGACGGGAACCGAGTCGATCATCATTCAATCGTATGACGTCCCTGGAAAGCTGCTGATGGACCAGGGCCAGAGCGAATCCATCGATATCAGCCAATATGTTTCTCAAGGAGATTACACAGTGATGGTGAGGGGAATCACAAGTGGGACTGGTACAATCGGATTGGAAGTTGGCACCAGCGGAACAGGAGCGGACCCGATGCCAATTCAAGTTCTCAATGCGGACGTGATTTTCAGGTTTGGTAATCAGACGTTGGCTAATTTGATCAATTTTAATGTAACCCATGGTGGCTTTGATTCAGGTGATCCACTTCCATCTCCAGCCGGGACGACCAATATTTACGACATTGGAGGGAACGGAACTGAGGAAACGACCCGAGCGCAATTTTATGCGAATTCTGGGGATGGTGGCGCAACAAAAAGGAGAGTGTCGTTCAGTCAGAATAACTATATGGCTCACCGAATTTGGAAGAAGATTTATGATAATATGGAGAACGGGGCCTTTGACAATCCCACCGGGCCGATACCGTGGAACCTGTTCACAACTTCTGACAACTACGACACCTCAAATTGCTTGGAATGGATGCATAAGCAATGGCAACGCGCTGTTAGAGAGGTTCACGATGAATTGACCGATGCGCAGCAAATATCCAAGTTTGAGAGTACTTATTATAGTGGTGAAGACGTCGCAAACTTGGTGCCGGCAGACACGATTGAAATCTCTGGACAAGCCTCTGTAGTCGAAGCCGAGATTCAGGGGCTAGAGACTGCGGCGAATTACTCAGACATCATCTTTTGCAACAAAGGTTCAATTAACCGAAACATATTTTACACAACCTTCGAAGGCACTTCTACTCTCTACTATATCCCCAGCTCTCCCCTTTTGCAGGCCGATTACAAGTTAAACACAATAACACCACGGAGCTTCTTTGAGTCTCCATTTTTTGAGGAGGTAATTTATTAACAGAACATTTTTCATTTTGGGATGCGTTGCCGTATGCTTGCTGTGGCTTTGCGTCAGTCCGAGCAACGGTCAGACCGACGGGAACATAGTGTCGAGCCCTTCGCCTTCGCCAGGAGTGATTACGACGGGTTCTGGAATAGTTTCAACCAGGAAACATCCCCTTGTGGGACAAACTCATGTGATCCACTTAACCGAGACGCAAGAACCATCCAAGAGCGAAATCCTGATCGGCCAAGCCCTTCGGGGCGATTCTCAGGCGCTGCATAACCTGACGATTTTAGTGGGAGACAGCTCCGCGTCTCCTGTCGACAGGAACCTTGCGATCCGCTACTTAGCTCAAAAGGGGGATCCGGAGCTTTTGTCCGTCATTGCGCGACAACTCTTAGCGGAAAAGCCAGAGGTTCGCGCGGCGGCATATTACAGTCTGCCAGAAAAACTCCGACCTGCGCATTACGATCACGTTGCATCTCCCGGCCCGGCGGCACAAGCCGCTGTGACTAAGCTGCTTGAGGACATCAAAACGCATTCGGTAAAGTAAACTGTCGCTCAATGCAAAGGCCGGTCAGACCCGGGCACGGGGTGCTTGCGGTCATAACAGTCAACGAGATGGCGAAATGCCGCGAGTAAAAGAAAGATGACAGTTGCCGCACCAAAAAGAAAAAAAGCGAGCATCGCAATTTGATTGATCGGGTCCAATGCTTCTCCAACCATAGCCTCCTTATTATGGACATGAAAAAAATGAACGTAAAAAAAGCGTGAGCATGCCAGCATTGTCACAAGGGCACAGCCTAAGGCGCATTTGAGGAGAGTCTTCATGTAATTAGCTACGGTCTTATATTACGCGGTAATCCGTCGCCTTGCAATCGAACACAGAGAGTTGGAGTTGGGGGTCAGGGAACATTTTGTGACAGGTTGCTCTGTTAGTCGGCTGGGAGGAGGAGGATTTCTGCGACGAAGCATTCTTTGGGCTGGAGGTTGGCGTAGCGGGGATTGAGGGTTTTGACGGTGAAGCCTTGGGCGTGGCGGAGAGCGGATCGGATTTCCTGGAGTTGCCAGCCGAGGATGACTATTTGGTGGGTTGCGAACCACAGGTCTGGGGAAATGGGGGTCAGGCAACGATTTGTGACAGATTGGGTTTCTCTTAAATCCCGTTGAGAAGTTCGTCCCAAGTGCAATCGAGGCCGGAGCGAAGCCTTGCGACGACGTTGATGCTGGGCTGTTTGCGACCGGCTTCGATAGACTGGAGGTAGCGGTGGCTGATCTCGGCCTTTTCGGCGAGGTGTTCCTGGGTGATTCGCTTGATGGTGCGCAGCTTGACGATGTTTTTACCCAGGACTTGGTGAGGTTCGTTCACTTTCCGAGTCTGTCTTCAATAGGAATTCGGAATACGATCTATAGAGCGTATTATTATTGCCTTGGGCTGCCTTCCCCGATAAGATCACGTCGCATCAGTTCCCGGCGGCGATGCCGCTGGAACGGTTTTCCCGAAGCGGCTTATGTTTCAGATTTACAGAGAAGACGATTTTCCAGAGGGGATGTTCAGGACGGAGAAGGGCAGAAAGGTTTTCTTAATCAACGCGTTCCGGGACGTGTATCGGGAGCGGATGGGAAAGGAATTAACCGAGGAGGTTTTGAGGGCGGAATGCCATCGGGTGGAGAATCCCGATGAATCGACTTACGAGTGGCTGCCGTGTCTTGCGATTTATCACGAGTCGCTGCCGTATGTGCGGCTTTATTACCGGGGCGGCAGCTACGAGCTTCACATGATGGTTGCGAACCTATCGAAGGAGGACGCGTTGCGGGTGGTGATCTTCGACGAGCTTGAACATTGCGCGGTTAACCAGGAGGCCAGAGCGTGAGCGTCTATCCCTGTTTTCTGGATTTCGAGGCGTCGGGCTTGGCGAATGGAAGCTACCCGATTGAGGTTGGCTGGAACCTTCCTTCCGGGGAGGTGAAATCGTTCCTGATTCGCCCGCTGCCATCGTGGCGGTATTGGGATAAGCGGGCGGAAGAGGAAGTGCATGGGATTAGCCGCAAGGAACTTGTGGCCCAGGGAGTTGACGCGGCGGAAATCTGCGCGGTGCTGTGCGCCGACCTGGACGGGCGGGAGGTCTATGCGGACGGCGGTCTGTTTGATGCCGAGTGGATGGGCCAGCTTCTTGCGGCGGGCAAGTGCCCGGAACCGACGTTCCGGCTTTGCGGTTGTGCTCCCGATTTGTTCTTTCCCGAGATGGCGTTTCAGGTAAGTGACGAGCTTCAGGAAGCGGCCAGGAAGGTTGCGGGCCAGCGGCACCGGGCCGGGAACGATGTGCGTTGGCTGGTCGCATGGCTGCGGCTGGGGCGCGAGGCCGGGTATCGGGCCGATGTGCCCAAGTCGGCACGCTGGCATTCAGAGAATCCAAAACCTACGAAATCCAAAAATGAGCCTATCCCACCTGCACCCAAACCCTGGAATTTCTCCATTTCCCAGCCGTCAGGCATTCCTCGCACAGTTGGCAAACCTCCGAGGCAGCCCGCATAACCGGGCGGCGATCCGGCATCTGGAAGCGTTGAAGGTGGAGTCGTTTCCCGATTTGCTGCCGGTCGTGGAACTGGCGCAGTGGGCCGTCGAGAACCAGCCCGACGAATGCACTTATCAGCACCCTTCGGAAGCGGAATTGACGCTGGCCGACTGGCAACTCATGCCTCAGCGGGCAATGCGGCGGGTGGAGGAAAGCATGCGGGCCGACGATTTGATGGACATGGAACCGGCAGAGGCGGGCGTGTGCCTGATGCTGGCGTTGACCGCCCCCACGGCATAACCGCCATGCAGGTTATCAATCCAGAATTGCTCAAAAAGGCTCTGGAGCTTAACGGCCCGACGACCAAGTTTGTGATGGGAGAGAACGCCATTGCGTTCTTCCCCGTCACCCAGGAGCATCGGGATATGAAACCTTGCGGGTTGAGCTACGAGGATGATTATCGCGGCAACGCCGTCGCGGGGCTGGTTTCACGCGGCCGGATCGAGATCCGTTTCCATTCCGCGTATTCAGAGTTCCGCATCAAGGCAATCTGGTTGCGCGTATGCGCAACGCCAGAATTCACGGGGCTGACTACCGGAAGCCTCTATTACCAAGGGCGGGAACTGCGCTGAAATCACAGCGTTTTGATTCCAAGCTGGTAGTGCAGATAACCGCGTCCCACTCTTCATAAACAGTGGCCCAGAGATTTCTTGAGCGATCTATTCGCCAGCGGTGAGAACGGCTATATCGGAAACGAAGCACTCCTTGGGCTGGAGATTGGCGTAGCGGGAATCGAGAGCCTTGACGGTGAACCCTTGGGCGTGGCGGATACAGGCTCGGATCGACTGGAGATGCCAGCCGAGAATGACCACCTGATGGGTTGAGAACCACAATCCCAATCGCTCTGGGGGAGCATCGGGGGCATGTTCAATATCGGGATTGGGTTCGAGGCGGTAGTTGAGGAGATGGGAGTAAGGGAAGCCGTAAAC
>CAZLZA010000179.1:0-4634 GCA_964563875.1 uncultured Acidobacteriaceae bacterium | reverse complement strand
GGCTCAAGCGCCTCGTACGCATATGTGAGAGCAGGAACTTCGAATGCCATCTTTCTGAATCCTCCACCCTGATGGATGAGAATTGCGGGGCGGGGGTTTCAAAATGTACTTAGCTTCAAGAGCAAGGTTTCAAAGTTTCGAAGGTTTCAAGGTTTCGCAGGTTAAGGGCAAAAGCAGAGACAACAACAACTTCAACTGCAGAGGCAACAGCAAATTCAACTACCCCATTTCTGCCAACAACGGCAGAAATGGGGCGCCGGTTCGCACCCTGTTCCACTTAGTACACATTTTCAGGCCAGCAACTAGCGCTTGATGAGCCACATGGCCCAGCCAGCTACCAGAACTCCGCCGATGAACCAACCGAAGCAGTAGAAGCCGTAACGGATCATCGCGCGGGTGTTGTCGCGCTGGGTGATTCCGAAGACGATGGAGGCGCAGATCGAGAAGATGAGGGCTGCGGTGAAGTGAGAAAAGTTGAGCGTCATTGTTTCTTCCCGATGGCGATGTGGTGAGCGTCAATCGCGGCGATCACGTTGAGCAGTCCGGCGCAGACCAGGAACTTGGTACCGTAATCAGCGGTGGCGCGGAAGATGGCACCCTCTCCCCAGTCCATGGTGCGGGCGGCGAAATAGAGCAAGCCATTGCCGAAGTCGCCGACGAAGCCGAGCATATCGAGCAGGTCTCCGAGATTGAAGCCGTAGACCTTGCCCTTCATGCCGAGTCCGCAGAAGAACATCACGGTTACGCTGACGAAGATGAGGATGCCGCGGACCCAGCGCTTCTGGATGAGGTGTCCGGCACCGGGGATGAGCCAGCCGGCCAAGGGAGCGACGACCTGCATGATGTTGACTTGCGGCTCAGCCGCGTTTGCAATTGTTTTTTCGTTGGCCATTTAGATGATCACTAATTCTTCCTGCTGCCGTCCGGTGACTTGCGCGGCGCCGTTGTGCACAAGGACATCGACTTCGCTGCGCACGCCGAACTCCGGCAAGTAAATTCCCGGCTCTACTGAGAATAGCGTATTCGTCAGAATCTGTCGGGTGTCTTTGGTTTCCAGGTTGTCCATATTGGCGCCGTTGCCGTGGACACTGGTGCCGATGGAGTGTCCGGTGCGATGCACGAACCACTCGCCGTATCCGGCCTTTTCGATGACGCCACGGGTCACCTCATCGACCTCCCATCCTTCGATGCGGCGCGCGGCGGCAAAGGCGTCGATGACCGTCTGCGCGCCCGCCTTGCGGGCATCGCGGACGATGTGGAAGACCTCCTGTTGTTTGGCCGAAGGCTGGCCGAGGACGCCGGTCCAGGTGATGTCGTAATAGACCGCGCCGGGGGTGTCCTTCTTGGCCCACATATCCAGCAGCACGAAATCGCCGGGATGGATCGGTTTGGTGATCTCGGCGGTGGGTTCGTAGTGAGGATTGCCAGCGTTTTCATTGGCTCCGACGATGGGCAGATCGTCGGTGATGAGATGCTCGCGCTGGAAGGCTTCACCGAGCCACTGGCGCACGCCCCACTCATCCCAGCCACCGTTACGGACGCGGTGTCCGATCTCCTGAAAAGCGGCGGTCATGATCGCATCCATGGCGTCGCGGGCGGCAAAGTGAGTTGCGATCTGGCTGTCGGTGAGGGTGGCTTCAAAGCGCGAGACGAGATCAGCGGAGGTGCCGACTTCGACCCCGAAGCTGCGAATCAGTTCAAGCATTCCGCCGTCCACCAGCGAGACGTACATGATGTCATTGTTAGGCGAGTACTGCATGGCTATGCGCCGGTAAGGCTTGACGATGGCGGCCAGCTTCGCGTGCAGTTCGCGCCATGAGCCGTAATGTTGCTGCACCCCGGGAAGCGTGTCGAGGTGGCGGGGTTCGACGCGATGATTCAACTTTACCGGCTCGGCGTTGGAAGCAGCGGGGATGAGGTAGAACCAGCGCCGCGTCACGTGCATCTCGGGCAGTCCGAGGACCGAGTAGGCAATCTCATCGCGATGATGATGGTCGTAGAACAGCCAGGCATCGAAGTCCTGCTCGCGCAAAGCCTGCTGAATCGCTTTCAAGTCCATAGGGAGATATTGTACCGCGCTGCGAGCGTTGGGGAATTGAGGCTGGTTTCACTACGGATGCACCACGTGTTGTGAACCCATGCGGTGGTACTAAAGTTTCGTTGCAAGGGAGAAATATAGTTTCGCAACTTAAGAGAAGAAGTTAGGTTAATACGAACATGAAACGCACACTGCTACTTTCCATCGCTACCCTGGCCTTCGGCGGACTGCTTGCCGCTCCTGGCTTCGCCCAGAACCCCAACACGCAAGGCGCAGGCCCTGGGGTGTACGATCCGAACCACCCGCGCGTCAACGAAGTCAACACCCGCGAGCAGAACCAGCAGAATCGCATCGCGAACGGCATGAAGAGCGGCGAACTTACGCCGAAAGAGGCCGGCAAGTTGGAAAACCAGCAGCAGCGCATCGATAACTCGGAAAAGAAGGACATGGCAGCCCACAACGGCCACTTGACGAAGGGCGAGCAGGCGCGGCTCAACAAGAGACAGAACAAGGCGAGCAAGAACATCTACGCCAAGAAGCACAACGCAGCGGTCCGGTAGAAGTCCGAAACACGGATGGGTGAAGGGCACCCGGCGTTTCGTTCGGTAGAACGAAAACGCAGAAGCAAAAACGCAGAAGCAAGAAAGCCTGCCGAAGGGATTCGGCGGGCTTCCTGCACGTAGGTATCTTTATGCCGCAGCCGTTACATGATGGCGGTTGGAGGAGCGGGTTCGTCGGGGTGACCAGCGTTGCGCAGCGGTACCTGGACCATCACGACGGCGAGGAATGCGAGAGCTGCGAGGCCGCTGAGAACGTGCGGATGGGCGAAGACCGTGGGCAGATCCCACCTGATCTTGCCGCTGGCGCGCAGGCCCTTGACGGCTGCGACGCAGAGTCCACAGAGAGCTTCCCCGGCGATCAGGCCGCTGGCGGTGAGTACTCCGGCGTTGTCGATGCGTGCCTTCTGGGCGTCGTTGAATACGCCCCTGTCGCGCGCCATGTCGGTGATCCAGCGGATGACGCCGCCGATGAAGATGGCGAAGGTGGTTTCCAGCGGCAGGTACATGCCCACGGAGAAGAGCATCGGGCTTTTGACTTCCACCATGATAAGGGCGATGCCCATGAGAATGCCGACGATGACGAGCGGCCATGCCATGTTTCCGCCGACGATGCCCTGGGCGAGCGAAGCCATCAGGCCAGCCTGCGGGGCAGGCAGTTCCTTGCTGCCGAAGTGGTAGGCCTGGTCGAGGATCATGAGCACGGGGAACAAGGCAAGCGAGCTGACGACAATGCCCATGAGGTCGCCGATCTGCATCTTGGAGGGAGTGCCGCCGAGGATGTGACCGACTTTAAGATCCTGCAGCATTTCGCCGGCGACCGCCGAGGAGACGCAGATGACGGCGGCCACGCCGAGCACGGCAATAACCCCGGCTGAGCCTTTGACGCCCATGGCAATCATCAGCAGGGCGGCGATGACCAGGGTGCAGAGGGTGAGTCCGCTGACCGGGTTGTTGGAGGAACCGATCATGCCGACGAGGTTTCCGGAGACGGCGGCGAAGAAGAAGCCGAGAATGATCATGATTATGGCGGCGACGATGGCTCCGATGATGACCTTGGTGAAGAAGAAGTAGAGCGCGATCATGGCGCAGAAGACGATGCCGAGGCCGATGAAGACGACCTTGCTGCTCAAGTCCTTCTCATAGCGAAGCGATGACTGCTTCTGTTGTCCGGTCTTTTTCAGATCGCTGATGGCGCGCTGAATTCCAATGCCGAGCGAGTTGCGCATGCGGAAGAGAGTGTAGGATGCGCCGACGAGCATTCCGCCTACGGCGATGGGGCGGACGATGGAGAACCAGACACCGTTCGATACCGCGGCCCAGTCCACGGTGGTTCCGGTGGCAGCGGCGTTGGCTGCGATCTGCGGACCGAGGAAGTAGGTAAGGAGCGGAACCATCAGTCCCCAGGCGAGCAAGCCACCGGCGAAGTTCAGGGCGGCAAGGCGCGGACCGATGATGTAGCCCACGCCGAGGTAGGCGGGGCTGGCGGCGGGGGCGCTGAAGGTGGTCGCGCCGCCGGTGGCAACAGTGGGAGCGAGCTTGGCGCGTCCGAGCTTGAGGCCGAAGGAGAGCGCAGGAATGTTGACGAGGAATTCCTTGCTGGCATTGAAGATGTTGAGGGCTCCGGCGAAAAAGACAGCGGCGCCGATGCCCATGTTGGCGAAGAGAATTTTAGCGGCGCGCGAGCCTTGCTGTCCGGCCTTGTGAATCTCAGAGGCGGCAACGGATTCAGGGAAGGGAAGTTCGGGGTCCTCGACCATGATGCGGCGCAGCAGGGTTACGAAAAGAATGCCGAGGGTCCCGCCGACCATCATCAGCGCCACGCCCTGCCAATAGTTGGCGGCGCCAAGAGCGGGCCACATGCCGCTGATGACAAAGGCGGGAATGGTAAAGGTGGCTCCGGCGGCGACGGATTCGCCAATGGAGCCGATAGTTCGCGCCATGTTTTCTTCGAGCAGGCTGCCGCCTACGAGCTTGAGCAACGCCATGCCGATGACGGCTGCCGGATAGGTGGCGGCAATGGTCATGCCGGCGCGCAG
>CAZLZA010000178.1:0-4639 GCA_964563875.1 uncultured Acidobacteriaceae bacterium | reverse complement strand
CAGGAACAGGCGCTTGGAGCTTGCTTCAAAGAGGATTGGAGCAACGGCGGGCAGAAGGCGAAACGCATCCTTCTCCCTGTACGGAGTCTCCAATTCTGGATTGAGAGCAACATTCTCCTCATCCTCAAACTCGCTCCCTTCGACAAGCGGGACGCGCAGCTTGTCCCGGCAGCGGGGAGTTGCGTGGACTGCCCCAAGCGGACAGGGCATAACAAGCTCCTGTTTGCGGATGTAAGGCAGGACGCTTGCACCGACCCAAACTGCTATCACGCGAAGGTCGATGCCCATGTTGCCAAGACCGTTGCGGCGAAACCCAAGCTCGTGCAAATCAGCACGGCCTACGGCCAGCAGCAGGAAGGCAGTGCGACGTTGCCCCGCAACAAGTACACCGAAATCCGGGCAGAGAAGCCCACAACGAAAGAAGAGGCGGTACGTCCGGAGTTCAAGACCTGCAAATACACCACAGAAGCCATCGTGTCGGACGGCATCGACAAGGGAGAAATCCGCAAGGTTTGCACGGAAGCTAACTGCCCGGTGCATCATCCCAAGAAGCGTCCGCAGCAGATCGCGGATGATGCCAAGTGGAAGGCCGAGCAGGAGAGGCAGCGCCGGGAGCAAGCCATCGCCAATACCACCGGCATCCGCATCCTTGCCGCCATCGCCGCAGCCGTCCCGGTGCGGTTGATGAAGCGCGACCTGCTCTTTGTGGTCGAGCAGTTGGCAACCTTGCTGGACGAAAACCGTCTGGCCGTGGTCGCCCGGCAGCACGCCATCAAGAAGGCGAAGGACAGCGACTCCATCGGGAAGCTGTTCGCCGCCTACCTGCGCCGTGCCGAGGAAGGTGCGCTGGGCAGCATGTTGGTAGAACTGACCATTGTGCTGTCCGCCGCCCGCACCAACGGTTCTCAAGTCCTCCGCGATGCCGCCGCTGCGTACAAGGTGGACACCGACGCCATCGCCCTCAAGGTCAAGCAGGAGTTCGCTGCCAAGGAGAAAGCGAAGACCGAGACGAAGGCCAAGCCAAAGCCAGCAACCAAAACCCTCAAGAAAACCGCATAACAGAACGTACTAAGAGCGGGCCCGCCCTGAAAGCAGGCCCGCTTTTTCGTGCGCCCGTCTTCCCACCCTGATCGACGCTCTCACACTGTGAGAGCGCCTTTGTTCTGCCCACCCGACGGGCTTAATACTAAGTGAATCAGCCGGTTCTGACCCAATAGAGAGCAATATGCTGAAGTGATGACCATTGCGGACGAGATCGATTCGCAGCTAAGTCAGGCGATGTCGAGCTACGTCGCCGAATCGGTCCGTGACACACTGGCAGCGTAGCCGCTTAACAACCGAACTAGCCGAATGTGGTTAGGTTCCGGCGACCCTTGCTCATGGTCGTCTGAAGCAAAATCGCCGAGTATCAAATCGAGCGGTCGGAAGCTGGAAAAGTGGTAAGGCCTGTTCTCGTAAATTGATACCCTCTTTCGGTGTCGAGGTCCAGACAAGGGCAAGACTGTTCCGAAAGGCCGACTGGCAGCCGCTCCCCTTCATCCAAGAGTCATCACCCTCAGGCCACCGTCCGGGTGCCCCCTGGATACCGAGCCTAACTTTTCCGGCGAAACCGGGCGAACTCAACCTTCACTTCCTTAGGAAACCGGCAACGGTGCCCGCGAGCCACCACCAAAGACTGTAATTCGGTCGGTAGCGATAGCGCCCTTGAACCGAAGTATGCGAAGGTCTCGGAGATCAGGACGCGCCCGCCACCAAGGTCTTGCACCTTGGCTTCCTCGTCCTCAGCGTTGCCATTCAAATGCATGGATCGCAGTTGACGATAGGCGCCTGGAGCCAGAGGCTTGTAGGGCGCACTGGGCACGTTCAACTCCTGTGCAGTCAGATTCAGCATGGCGGCGTCGTGTCAACGTGACCCATCCCGAGAGTTACACCTTCGCCCTTTTCCGCCTGCAGTTCCACTTGCGCTGGGGTGCTGCCACGTGCTACAGCTTAGGCAGCGAGCGCGCCGCTCCGGTCGATTCGCGCACCATCAACTCAGGCTCGAACGTCACCGTCTCGGGATAGGCCTCCTGAGGATACCGGATCCGGCGCAGCAGCAACTGCGCAGCGGTTTGGCCCATGCGGTGCAGCGGCTGACGCACCGTCGTGAGGCTGGGCGTGTGGTACATCGCACTGGCGATGTCATCGAACCCCACGACAGAGATATCGTCCGGGCAGGAGAGACCGACATCGGCGAGCGCCCGCACCGCCCCAATCGCGGCAATGTCGTTGAAGCAGAAGATCGCCGTAAAGTCCCGCGTCCGCTGGAGCAAATTGCGCACCACGGGATAGCCCAGTTCCGGCGACCATGAGTTTGCCTCGAGACACACACAGAGCTCAGGGACGACCTGAATACCCATTTTGCGGGCGATCTCGGCGATGCTGTTCCATCGCGTGGCGGAGTCCAGCGCATGGCGCTGCCCCTTCATGAATACGATCCGGCGGTGTCCCAACTCATAGAGGTGCCTTAAGGCGAGCGTCGCCGAACGGACGTGATTGACCACCACATTCGTGACCCCGGGCAGTTCCGTGTGACCGGAGATGGAGACCACAGGCTGATTGACCGGCTCGTTCAGCGACGTATTCACGAGCAGGAACCCGTCCACCGACCGCTTGATCAGCAGCCGCGGATATTCATCAATGAGGTCCGGGCGGCCCTGATGGCAGACGACAATGTGCAGGTAACCGGACTGTAGCAGACATTCCTCCACCCCGTTCATCACCGTGGTGAAGTAGCCTTCGCTGAACTCTGGCACGATGACGCCGATGGTGAAGGTCTGACGCGTGCGCAGGGAACGCGCGATCGAGTTCGGCTGATAATCCAGCTTGCGCACGGCCTCCATGACTCGTGCTCGCGTCGCCAGGGGGATTGACTTCGCGCCGGGCGCATTGTTCACCACAAGCGAGATCGTCGCGGGCGACAGATCCAGGTATTCTGCTAAAATCTTTAGGCTGATCGACCGGTCAACTTGCAATTTCTGCGCTTTGTTCGCCAGCGGTGATCCTTCGCCGGGAGAATGGTTCGAGTCAACCTCGCTCACGTCCTCCATAGACCAGCTTCTTCTCGTCGCGTCGTTTCCTGCGCGGCCGTCAAGACCTGCCGCCCGGGACACCCGAATGGCCTTGTCCGGCGTAGAGCTGCCCCTGCCCGCAACCTTGTCACGGCCTGCCTCAGCGGTCTTTAGTTGCGGCAGCTTTTTCATGCTTGAAATTCGTCCCCAGCCGAGTCCCTGGCGCTTGAACCCCTTCAAACTCACCGTATCTCGTTACAAATGGCCTCTCTTACTACAGGCCAAGCTGATTGAGGTCTCTCCCTTGCTCTGAGGAGAGCGCCTATGAGGATGCGAACTGCCTGATCGACATTCACGGCGATTTCCGCGGCTCCCCAAATTGCACGCCCGCTCGACGAGCACAATGTCGTTTCCAATGTGCTAGAAAGAACGATTGTCCGATTCCTCGTAGGCAGCATCCTTCAAGTACTTACACCCAAACACGCGAAATTCCTTGACATCACTCAGATTGAAGGCTGCTGCGGCGCTCTGCCGAGGCACCTTCACCCGAAAAAAGTCGGCCCCATCCACATCCATCAGCCAAAATGCCGGCCTGGCGTCTACAGCTTCCGTCATTACTTCCAGATTCGATACTTCAAGGTTGCGCACATGGCGTACAAAAAGCCCAGTGGCGGGCAGGTCGCCGAACATCGTCGGTTCGGGATAGTCTTTCTCCGACTCGGGCGGCTGACGCCTTGCAATTTCACCGTCAACGCCTCCGCGCTGGTGGAAGAACACGTCGCTGATCTTCACATCCTCGATCATGTAGCCCGGCATTCCGCTGATGTTGGTGCAAATCGGATCCGCTCCGTAGCTGGTGATGTTGCTCATCACGATGCGTTTGAGGGTACCGACCCTTGTTCCAGATGGTCCGCGGAGGCGCGCTCCGAGTCGCAGGAACAAAGGAGATTGGCGCAGGTCCCTCATTGCGATGCCGGTGAAAGTAATGTCCTCGCATATGGCTCCGTCTACGGTTTCGAGAGCCAAGCCGCGACAGCTTTCAAAGACGCAGTTAGAGATGGTGATGTTCTTGAACCCGCCGTTCGATTCCGTTCCGCATTTGATACGCCCGGTCGCAAGGCGGTGCAACCCAGGATCGGTGTGTCTTTTCCATGTGCCGTCCAATAGGGTTCCGAGTTGATAGTCCCCGGTGACAAAGCAATTCGTGATGGTTACATTTTCGGTCGCCCTTATATATCCAAGGGCGAAGCTGGACTTGGGGCAAATGCCGTCGTCCCACGGAGAATTGACACTGCAGTTGGATACCCGCACGTTTTTGCAGCAGTCAATATCGATGCCATCGCGATCCGTGTCAATCTTCAGGTTGTCGATCGTGAGGTTATCTACGCCGGTGAGCAATAGGCCGAAGTGGCCACCTTTGAGTAGCGAGAAGTCGCTGAAGGTCGCGTTATGGCAGCTCTTGAGAGCAATGGCTTTGTTCCCGACGCCGGCCTGTTCAGCCCTGAAGACCGGGTAGTTACCGCGGGTCTCTTTTCCCCCGCCGTGGCTGAGGCCTTTTCCCCAGATAAGTCCGGGGCCGAATATCCCGA
>CAZLZA010000177.1:0-4910 GCA_964563875.1 uncultured Acidobacteriaceae bacterium | reverse complement strand
CGGACCACTCATGCTCCTCGGCCTGCTCATCGAGCCAGTCCAAGACTTCCTGCCGGGTGATTGACTCGGCTTCGCGCTTGCCGAATGTTGGCAGCATACGATTGAACTTCATAGCCGTGTCGTATGCGTGGGCCGCAGTCCGTTCCGACTTGAGGTGCTTGTTGGCATCCTCGACAAGTTCGGCGAAGGTGACCTTTTGTGGCCGCGGCTCTGAAGATTTTGGCAATGTGCCCGCAGTTGCCTGGACGTGGCGAACTCCCAGGCGGTCCTTGGCTGCGGCCAAGCTGCCGACCTTCTCCCGGAGTATCTTTCCCTCTGCGGTAAAACGAATCCAGTAAATCCCGCTTCCAGGAACCTTCTCGAAGATCCCCATCGGCAGTTTGGTTTTCTTGGTGGCCATGGCCTACCCTCAATTCGTTTGTGATTCTCCGACTGCTTTCAAAATAGAGTCAACTGGTAGCGGATTCATTCGTCTTCATCCTGCTTCCGATTGTTAGACGTGAGAGACCTGTATAGAGCGGCTGACGCGCTTCCGAAGGCCGCTCGCCTGCGCCGCGTTGAGCAGTCCTTCTCGAAGCGCATCGGCGATGGCCTTCTTGGCAATATCGGCTCGATTCGTTATCGAGAGAACATCCATGACCGAGCGTTCGACCGAGGTGATCGGCATTCCCTCATGCTGGCTGATCTCCTGCGGTGTGAGGTCGGCGCGATGAATCACGACCCATTCCGGGTGCTCCCGCCTCAGCCGCGCCGACATCGGAACAGTGAGGTGAACACGCGCGGGGTTCACGTCCGAGATACCGTAGAGCAGCAGGGCCGTTTCATGAGACAGAGCGACGTTCTCCGGCCCTTGACTTGCCCGTGCCCAAAGGACAGCTTCGCGGTACTGGGCAAGCCGGTCTGCCGGAAAGTGTACGATTCGGTAGACCCCTCTGCTCATTCGCTCCAACCGGCCACGTTGCGCAAGCCGCACCAGAACGGAGTCCTGAATTCCCAGAGCGCGTGCGTCTTTCGATGCGAGCAGGCCATCATGCTCTTCGGCAAGTGCATACAGCTCGTCCATGCGTGTGCGTGGCATGTGTAGAGTATGCAGCCGCCATGCCACAATGTCAATATGTTTCCATTGTGGAATTATATTGACATGGATAGGATCTGCTGATCGCGGAGAATTTCCGGTTCGGTAAACGATCTTACACAATAGGAATATGGCCGATACGTGGTTCACCTCCGATTTTCTCTTCAGGCATTTCAACATCATCCGCTTTTGCACTCGCCCGCTTGCGAGCACTGAAGAGATGAATGCGTTCATAAAGTAACCTATCTAATATCAGCTAGGTCTCTGACAGCATAAAGGTGTTCCTGTTATAGCCGAATTTCTCGCGCGCTTTTCTGCACGTGAACTGCCAGTCGATGATGACACGGTTGCGGTTCATTTTCTGGTTCCATGCTTTGGTTTCTCGCCGTAGATCGCTCAGAGAAGCTATGCGGCGCTGGCCCAGACATTGACGGCTAAACAAACTGATCTCGATCTCTGCTTGGTTCAACCAACTGCCGTGCTTGGGAGTGTAATGCACCGTGAAACGCTCCCACAGCAGGCCGCCGAGCTTCTCGCCGAAGCGGTCCACCAGCGCCTTGCGGTTATGTGAACTTAGATTGTCCATCACCAGATGGATGGTGTCGGCTTCACGATAGTTGGCCACGATCTCCACCAGATAGTCGGCAAACTCGGCCGAGCAGCGGTTGGAAGTCGGTTTGGTGAAATGGCGTCCAGCCTTGGGTTCGACGCCGCAGAAGACGTTGGCCGTGCCGCGCCGTTCATATTCGCAGTCGCGGCGCAGGATTTGTCCCGGACGCATGGGCCGCGGCGGACGCACATCGGCGTGCAGAAGCATCGGTTTCTCATCGACGCAAACCACTGGTTCCCGCGCAGACAAAGGCTTTTCGTATACTTTGAGCACATCCTCCATACGTGCGATGTACTCTTCATTCAGCTCCGCCACACACCACATTTTTTTCCCGCCACGGCTTCAGATCGTGGTTCTGAAGAAGAAGGCGAATCGTCTCGCGACTCACCGGCGGGGCCAACTTTCGCTTGACCGCTTCTGTGGCGATCAGACGCACGCTCCATCGCGCCTGGCCTTCGGGCGGCGGCGAGCACACCATGGCAATGACTCTTTGATTCTGGCCAGTGTTCAGCGCGGGAGCCTTGCCTGGGCGCGGCTTTTCATGGATCGCCGACTCCAGTCCTTCTGCCAGGTAACGACGTGCTATCGTGCGAACTGTCTTGCGCGCCACGCCCACGTTTCTGGCAACCTGCGCTCCCGTTTGACCTTCGTCAAGCTGGCGGAGAATCATTGCCCGCCGCAGCACCCGCGCCGATTCCCGCCCCTTGGTCAGCATCGTCGCAATCTGATGCCGTTCCTTCTTCCCCAACTTTACAAGCACGCGATGGGAGGTCTTCATGTCTAATTATGTGCACCCGCAATCGTCTCGTGCCAAGTATCAATTATGGTACTTCTTTATATTGTCAGAGACCTAGTTGAGTGGTTGTATTCAATTCCCATACAGTGCCTGGAGGACTCAGAGTATGAAGGAATGTCAGCAAAATCTCTCGTTGGCGCGGTTTTCTGGTTGACATTGCAAACGACAATGGCCATGATAAACAACATGGCCATGATGATTACCTTGGCCAAGGTGCAATATGATTTCCTCAAATTCAATCCTTCATCCCGGCTCGGAATCGCGGTTTGCAGCGCGACTCAGAGACACCTTCCGGCGGAATAGCTGGCGTGTCGATGAAAATATCCGCAGTGCTGACCGCCGTGCGGACATGGTCGTCTCGAAGAAGGGGAGGCGCTACCTGATTGAACTAAAGGCCGTCTCAGAGGGGCGTCGCGACAGGTTAGTACCGATACTGGCTCAAGCAATTCTCGAAGCACAGGCGAGGGCGAAGGCGTCCTCAAAACCAGCAACACCATTGGCCGTTGTGGCAGCACCTCGAATCGCTTCGCCGGTTCTTGCGCATTTGGAGCGATTCGTTGCCGACATTGTGCCCGGTGTGGCTGCCGGCTTCCTGGATGATGAGGGAATGTTGCGGTTCCACGGCGCAGGTCTTGAAGAGTTGAACGAGTTGCCAAAGAAGCGTTCACGCCTCAAAAAGATCGCTGTGCCGGATTCGGGTCAATTGTTCTCCGACTTGAACCAGTGGATGCTCAAGGTTCTTCTGGCTCCGGAAGTTCCTGCGGAGATGCTGGCTGCGCCTCGTGGCGAGTATCGAAATGCCTCGCAGTTGGGCCTAGCTGCTGATGTTTCGCTGATGAGTGCCTTTCGCTTCATTCGGCAACTAAGGCAAGAGAACTTTCTGGATGAGGAGGACGACGCGCTGCGCATTGTTCGCCGTGAAGAACTGATGCGGCGCTGGCAAGCCGTCTATCTGCGCTCGGTCGCCGATCTTCCGATGCGATGGATCGTCCGTGGCGGCTCTGCGCAACGACTTCAAGAGGCGTTGCGATTGAGTCGCGTTGCGGGCAGCGGCAAACCGCGCGTTTGCCTTGGACTATTTGCGGCAGCGGATGCATTGGGCAAAGGCTTCGTGCATGGTGTAAAGCCGCATCTGTATATTGAAAAGCTGGATATGGCATTTCTCAAGAGCCTCGGTTTTTCGGCGGAAGGCGCAGAGCACGCGCCCGATGTTCTGGTGCGCGTTCCTCTCTTTCGCGAAGCAGTATTCCGTGCCGCAGTAGTGCGCAATGGCGTACCAGTTGCCGATGTTTTGCAGGTGTGGCTTGATGCTGTGGCGTTTCCAACACGCGGATCGGAACAAGCTGATGAACTGCAAAAGGGTGTACTGGCTCCACTCTTCAAAGAGGTACTCGCATGATGCAGAATGGCAACACGCGGGATGACCTCAAGAATTTCGCGAGTCTGGTGGATGCGCTCACTCCCTGGCTGAAGCAAATGGTCATCATTGGCGGATGGGCACAACGGCTGTACCGGCTTCATCCTTTTGCGCAACCACTCGATTACGAACCATTGGCAACCTTCGATACGGACGTTGCAGTGCCGGTCGAGCTGCCGCGTCGCGGCGAAGGCATACGCGAGCGTCTGGTTGCAAACGGATTCACAGAGGAATTGCTCGGAGAGACACGGCCTCCGTCCATTCATTACCGTCTGATCGCCGGGGGCACAGGATTTTATGCGGAGTTTCTGACGCCACTTGTCGGAAGTGCAAACAAGGGAGGCAAGCGCGATGCAACGGCGTCGATAGCCGGTGTATCGGCCCAGAAATTGCGGCATCTTGAGTTGCTGTTGGCAACCCCTTGGCAGGTTGAGATTGGCCCAGCGACAGGATTTCCGACAGCGGGTAGTTATCAAGTCCAGATTCCGAATCCGTCGGCATTCCTCGCTCAGAAAATTCTGATTCACGAACGGCGTGAACCAGGCGACCGCGCCAAGGACCTGCTGTATTTGCACGACACAATCGAAGTGTTTGGCAGCGCTCTTCCCGAATTGCAGAAGCTCTGGAGAGAGTCGGTACGGCCGCTTCTTTCTGCAAAGGCTGTACGTTCGGTTGAAGCTGCACCAAAGACGCTATTCGGCGAGGTTACCAATGCTGCCCGCGAAGCTGCAAGGATGGCGGCGGGACGCAACATCTCATCTGCGCAACTGCGTGAAACTTGCGAAGTTGGTCTATCCACAATCCTGAGTTGATGATTTTTCAGATAGCCGTCATGAAATCCCGTCTGGGTAGACTGAGTCGGATGTCACCGCACTGTTTTTGCTACACAGGTCTGCACTCTGGCGGGACAGAGTAGCCGCTTCGGCCAGCGATCTTTCATAATAGGGACATGGCCGACACCTGGTTCACATCCGATTTTCACTTCGGGCACTTCAACATCATCCGCTATTGC
>CAZLZA010000176.1:0-4990 GCA_964563875.1 uncultured Acidobacteriaceae bacterium | reverse complement strand
CTATCTGATTAAGCAATCAGGCTGCGGTCGCAGAACTTGTGCAGAGTCTCCCTAGCATCTGTATGGAAGGGTCCCAGCGACTTTAGTGGTTCCTTCTCTTCCTTACTTGTCAGGTAGAGCGGAACTATCTTGAAGATCAGTGAAATGCCGCCAACTCGTGCCGGCACAGGATTCTGAAACTTACCGTCCTGTCTCACCGCCCGATGCAATATTGTCATTCTCTTTGAATGTGCGCAGTATCAATTCAAATCTTATCCCAGAACAGTAAATTGAGCTGTCGATCATATCTTCATCGTTCAACTTGCCCAAGACATGTATGCAACATATCTTCCCTATAATTAGTGTTGAGGGTCTTTTGCATGACTACGGCTTACCTGAACCGCATTGGCACTGCCGTACCCGAGCACGATGTTCATGACGCTTTCGTCGGCTTCGCGGAGACGATGCTTGTAGACCCGCGTCTCCAGGCACTATTCCGCCGCATGGCAAGCCGTGCCGACATCGCGCATCGCTATTCATTCCTCGATCCGCAGATGGATCCCAACCGATTCTCCGCGCATGACGCGCACGAGTTTTATCGGCTTGGCGACTTTCCCAACACGGCGCGGCGGATGAAGTTGTTTGAGCAATGCGCTCCGGAGCTAATGCGGAAAGCACTAGACCGGCTGCTACTCACTGAAGAGGAACGCTCCGGTATCACGCATGTGCTGGTTACCTGTTGTACGGGACTCTACGCGCCGGGGCTGGATTTTGAAATCGTCGATCACCTCGGGCTTTCCACCGGTGTGGAGCGCACCATGGTTGGATTCATGGGATGCTATGCGGCGATCAATGCGCTCAAGCTGGCGCGGCATATCGTGCGCTCTGACCCCAAGGCGGGCGTCCTGATGCTCAATCTTGAGCTCTGCACACTGCACTTACAGGAGACGCAGGAGCTGGAGCAGGTGCTCTCCTTCCTGGTCTTCGCCGATGGTGCGGCAGCGAGCCTGATTACTGCACGCGAGCAGGGTTTCGCACTGGACAGTTTCAATGCGGTAATGGTGCCCAACACCAGGGAGCTGATTACTTGGAAGATTCGTGGATTGGGTTTCGACATGCTGCTCTCTGGGCAGGTGCCGGGAGAGCTAGGCCGCGCGCTGCATGACGGCGAACTGATGGCCGAACGGGATGGCATCGATCTGTGGGCGGTGCATCCTGGCGGTCGGTCGGTTCTTGATGCGGTGGAGAAGGGATTGGAACTACCGACGGACGCGCTGGCGGCGTCGCGTGAGGTGCTCTCGTGCTTCGGCAATATGTCGTCCGCGACGGTGATGTTTGTTCTGAAGCGGATGATGCAGCATGCACGACCGGGGCAGTGTGGCTGTGCGATGGCGTTTGGACCGGGACTAACCGCGGAAACGATGCGCTTTCATGTCGTCTAGTACAGAGATCGACTTCAGACAAAGGACCTCTCCGCGCGAGCTGCCAGAGCTGATGGATAGCGATTGCAGCTATGAGGATTTCCGTGGCTGCTTGCACAGTCTGGAGCAAGTCAACAGTTGGCTGCTGGGCTATCGGCCGACCATGGCTTGGCTGGAGTGGCTACCGCGTGGACTGGGTAATCCAGTGCATATCGTCGATGTGGGCAGTGGCGGCGGTGATTTGCTACGACGGATTGCGAAATGGGCACGGAGACGCGATATTGCTGTGCAACTAACAGGGATCGACTTGAATCCTCATGCAACGCGGGCGGCAGCGGAGTCCACTCCGACGGAGCTTGGCATTGCTTGGGTGACCGGCGATGCCCTGATGTATCGGCCGGAGAATCCGGTGGATATTGTGCTGAATTCTCTAGTGGCACATCACCTGGAGGATGACGAGATCGTCGCACTGCTGCGGTGGATGGAAGCGACTGCTCACTTGGGTTGGTTTATCAACGATCTGGAGCGTTCAGAGAGGACTAGCAGGATGTTTTGGTGGGTGGCTAGGTTCATGAGGTGGCACCGGTTTGTGCGGCATGATGGGCCGGTATCGTTCCGGCGAGCCTTTAAAAAGGAGGACTGGGTGCGGCTGCTGACGACGGCCGGGGTTCCACGGGAGTCGGTTACGGTGGAACATTGGCGGCCGGGACGATTATGCGTCGGGCGGTGGAAGTGAGATCAGCAATTCGATAGTTTCTCATTAGACTAAGAAACATGAAGCCTTTCGCGCCCATCGCCCTCTTGGCGCACCTTATCACGTCTAACTAACAGAGAGTCGAATAATGCCAACTACCACGCTGCCAGCACTCAGCTCTGCCGGTTCCAGATTCAAGACTATTCTCTGGCTCTTGCTTGGTCTCACAGCGCTCTTTGTTTTCATCACCTCAGAAGTTCTTCTCTACACCGACTACCCCATGTACCACGCTTACCGTCTACAGGTCATCGCCGACCGCCATCTCCTTATCCCGCATACCTTCTGCGGAATGTTTGCACTTCTGGCTGGCCTTTTGCAGTTCTCGACACGCTTCCGTCAGCGACACCTGAAGCTCCATCGCGTTTTAGGTCGTCTGTATTTCGTCTCGGTCATTATGGGTGCCTTTACCGGGATCGCCCTCGCTACCGGACGTCCGGGGCTTCCAGGAACCTCCATGCAAGGAGCTGCATGGATCGTCTGCACTACCGCTGCGGTAATTGCCGCGCGGAACCGCCAGATCGCTATTCATCGCCAATGGATGGCACGTTCCTACGCGGTTACGTTTACCTTTGTTTCCAGTCGAGTGTTCAATCTGGTGCCAGCGTACTGGAGCCATCTAGGCGATGTACTGTCGGCAGTTGGCGTCATCGCCTTTACCCTGGCTTCCATTCTTCTGGTCGATCTCGGCCTCAATTGGCGCGAACTCACTACCCGTCGTGCCTGATCCTGGGTGTCCTGGTCTTCTCTTGACCATAGTGCAGAGCGGGCTGTGGCTCACCATTCATACCTACACTTCGTCAAACCCTTACGTCAGTCGTGTGGGGGCGCAAACTGCACCAATAATCAATTGCAGCATTGGTCATGCCATACCCAGCAGGAGCGGTACAATTTCATATATCGGATCTGAACAAGGAGATACCAGTTACAACCTCCAATCTGAATCAGATTCCTTTACAAGACGAAGTTCTCATCCTTGGTGGTGGAGTGGCAGGATGTGCGGCTTCGATCGCTCTCGCTCGTAAGGGACGAAGCGTCACGCTTATTGAACGAGAGCCCACACCGCGCCATAAGGTCTGCGGAGAGTTCCTGAGCGGTGAGGCCCTTGAGGACCTCCATACCCTGGGCATAGACGTGGCCACACTTGGCGCGGTGCCCATCGATTACGTTCGCCTTGCCGCCGCCAGGCGAGCCGCGCAGGCTCCTTTGCCATTTCCCGCGGCCTCGCTTACGCGCAAGACGCTTGATACGGCGCTCATCGCAGAGGCCATCGCAGCTGGAGTCCGCGTCGAGCGCGGCCGCAGTGTGCAGGAGCTCAACCGCACATCAGCCAACATTTGGCAAGCTAAGCTCGACGATGGCACCATGCATGATGCCCAAACAGTATTTCTCGCGACAGGGAAGCAGGATTTACGCGGCCATGGGCGTCCGAAGGACCCAGAGCAATGGGTCGCCTTTAAGATGTATTTTCGTCTGATACCCGAGCAGGCCGCTGAGATCTCGCGCGCCTCTGAACTGATGCTCTATCCTGGAGGTTATGGTGGTATCCAGCCGGTTGAAGGCGGCATCGCAAACCTTTGCTGCGTAGTGCAACAAAGATATCTCGCCCGTGTGGGGAATCGCTGGGAGAACTTCCTAGAGAAGATGCAGCAGGACTGCCCACACCTTGCTATGAGGCTTGCCGGTGCGGAGCCGTTGCTCGCCAAGCCGATCGCCATCACCCATATCCCCTATGGTTTCATCCGCCGCACAACGGAGAATGGTCTTTACTGCATCGGCGATCAGGCAGCCGTCATCCCCTCGTTCACAGGCGATGGCATATCCATCGCGCTGCATACTGCACGTTGCGCCGTCGCTGCATGTCTTGCAGAAGAGCCGGCACCGCTCTTCCAGGCTAAACTTCGGTCCACACTACTGGCCCAAATGCGCCTGGCCGAGTTTGCTGCAGATGGCTTAAACAACTCACTGGCACGCGCTGTACTGCCGTTTTGCCTCAGGGTCTGGCCCGGTGTGATGCGCGTGACGGCTAGGCTCACACGCGTCGCCCAGCATGCCGCTGTTGCTCCACAGGTAGCCGCCAGCTGAAATCGAGTAATGCCAAAGCAACAAATCGGTAGTTAAAACCCTCTATGGAGATGCAATGAAATCCTTCGCAATCTTCACCATCGCAGTCATACTCTCTCCAGCCGCACTCGCCCAGCATCAGACCTTCGATGTCGATCCCGATGTGAGCGAGGTCAAGATAGCGCTTAAAACAACCCACGAACTCGTCAACGGAACCTTTCACATACAATCCGGCTCGATTGAGTTTGATCGCGGCAGTCCTAAGATGTCGGGTTCAGTGGTTGTCCTCGCCGGCAGTGGAAATACCGGCAATGGCAGCCGCGACAAGAAAATGAATAAGGAGATTCTACAGGTCGTAAAGTACGCAACTGTCTCGTTTGAGCCGAAGTCCTACACTGGCGCCATCGCTCCATCAGGAGACTCAAACATCCAGGTAACCGGTATCTTCACGCTGCTCGGCACTCCTCACGAGATCAGCGTCCCCATGCTGGTACATATTGATGGTTTAACCGCATCGACCAAGGCTCATTTTTCAGTACCGTACATCCAATGGGGACTGAAGGACCCAAGCTTTTTGATTTGGAAAGCGGACAAAGACGTCGCGATCGACCTCGCTCTTTCTGGCCGGCTTTCAAAATAGAGATCTTCCCACGCAAACGGCTAAGGCGGCGCTTCCAGCCAATTGCGAAGATCATAAATATGTAGAGTTTATTGGATATCTATCGAACACTAGAATCTCATCCAAATGCTTGTGATATCTGCGATCACAATGAGC
>CAZLZA010000175.1:0-5152 GCA_964563875.1 uncultured Acidobacteriaceae bacterium | reverse complement strand
CGCTCCTGCGCGATCCTGGTTGGACCTTCGTAGCTCTAAGTTGTTGAATTTGTGGCACAGCAGGATTCGTATCATATTTATAACACACGTAGAATCAACAGTCTGGCAATTTTGCAGTATATGAATGCCCCCAAATGTGCCCCCAAGACGCAGAGATTAGACTGCGATCCGCACGTTGTCCCGCCTTGTGAGTGCAGATGAACACCGCCTGCCTTGGTCTGCCTTCAACTTGTTCCCTTCGACCACCCGGATCACGCTCGCAATGTGGATGACACCTGCATTATTTTCGCTTATTATTCGCCAATGTCCATGCACTACTGCCAGCAGGGAGCCGTCCACCCAACCGTCTATGTGGTGACGTGCAAGAAGTGTGTCCGCAGCATCCCATCAGGAGCGCAAGAGTTCCCACGCGGCAACCTGGTAGTGGCGTGCCCGCTGTGCGGGGAGCTGCGCCGGTATAGGCCCTCTGAGGTCTATCTGGGCTTCCCAGACAGTCATCTGGTACAGCAACAGGTGTCCATCACTCGCAGACGCAAGGGCGGATGGTGATAGCCTGTTGGCCTTATGTGCAATCGCTACTTCAGAGACTCTGATAAGCAACGCCTCATAGAAGCCTTCTACCTCGGCAACCGCGAAGACCTGCCTCTGGAGATTGCGCCATCGTACAACATCGCTCCCACCACTATGCAGCCCGTCATTCGCAGCAATCGGGATACGACAGAGCGCGAGATGGTAGCGATGCGGTGGGGCATGGTGCCTCACTTCGCAAAGAGCCTCGCCGACTTCAAGGGATACTCGACGTTTAACGCCCGCGCCGAAACACTGACAACCTCGGCAACCTGGCGAGGTCCGTTCCAGCGCCGTCGCTGTCTGGTGCCAGCCAACGGCTTTTATGAGTGGGTGCGTCTGGGTGAGAAGACAAAGCAGCCCTATGCCTTCACATTGAAGAGCAGGGAACTGTTCGCCTTCGCGGGTCTATGGGATGCCTGGAAGGAACCAGCAAGCGGGGATTGGTTGCAGAGCTTCGCCATAGTCACCACAGAGCCGAACGAACTGGCGGTAACCGTACACGACCGAATGCCCGTCATTCTCAAGCCAGCCGACTACGACCGATGGCTCACGCGAGACGAGGCCGAACGCCCGCCCGTTGACTTGCTCCGACCTTACAACGCCGGAGAGATGACTGTGTACCCTGTAGACCCACGGGTGGGCAATGTGCGGAACAATGATCCGGGGCTGTGCGAGGCGTAAACTTGTCACACCCCAAAGTGAGAGGTGAATCCGAGTGCTCGAACAAATCAAGCAGGAGATAAGCAAAGACAGCTTCTACCAACAGAACTTCGCTAACGATGGCCAACGATTCATCGCTTGGTATTTGCGACGGGTTCTGTTGCTTGATCCGGTGGCCGCGCACGACGCTATTACGGACGGGGCAGACGATAAGCAAATAGATGCGGTCATCATTGACGATGACGAGGGCCGTATCCTCATTATTCAAGGAAAATTTATCTCTACGGACCAAGTGGATGCAGAGCCGCTGAGAGAAGTTTTGGCATCGTGGATGCGATTGCAAGACTTGCCTTCCTTGCAGAAGGACTGCAATGAAAAGCTAAAGCAGAAACTTGAGGCAGTGCGAAAGGCATTGGAAGATGAGTACCGCATTGAATTTGAATTGCTGACTACGGGCAGTTTGACTGTGGCGGCAAGAGACGACCTCAAAGCATATGCGCTCAGGTTTGAGGAGTCGGATGACTTTGCGGCAAGTCTACATCTCGTGGACACTGAACTTCTCGAAAGTCGGCTTGCTGAGGCTGAAGCTCAAGAATTACCGACGGTAGAACATACGTTGTCGATAAATCCGAAGATGACAATGGTTACGAAGGTGGGTGGGGCGCAGACCATCATTACGGTTTTGCCCCTGAGAGAATGCCTGAAGATGCCGGGGATTACAGACGGACGCCTGTTCCGTAAGAATGTTCGTCAGTCGCTCGGACCAAACAACAAAGTCAATCGTTCCTTGAGAGGCACGATCAACGGCGAACGTGTAAATGACTTCTTTTTTTATCACAATGGCATCACGGCAATCTGCGATGAAGCAATCGTTGACATGGACAAGGGCGAGATGACGGTAACGGGACTGAGCGTTGTCAACGGGTGTCAATCCTTGTCAACTATTTACTCGGTATCCGAGAGAGTACGAGCACCGGAAGCCAAGGAAGCATGTATCCTCTTCCGCTTTTATGAAATCCCGGATCGTGCATTCGCCGACCGGATCAGCGTCAACACAAACTCGCAGAGCGCCGTAAAACCAAGAGACCTCAGAAGCAACGATAAGGTCATGGTCGGCCTAAAAAGGGCCTTTGAAGCTCGCTACCCGAACGGTTTCTTCATGACCAAGAGAGGCGAAGAAAGGCCCGCCAACAAGGACGAATTGCAGACCGTAGATGCAGCGGTGCTCGCGCGTATGGTCATGGCGTGGCACTGTCAACGGCCCAATATCTCTTCAAATGAGAAGCGGTTATTCGATGAATACTATAAGACAATCTTTCGGACCGGATATGACCCCCAATCGGTTCTCGCGCTTCAGATGTGGCTAAATGCTATCGACGCAGCATGGCCTAACCTGACTCTCAATAATGCCTTGAGAGCGGGAAAATCACATGTAAAGTATCATTTGCTGTTCGCAGTTTCTGCGCTCATTTCAGTCACGAACAAACAGGCAGGTTTGGTCCCTGAGCCGGGGAGCACAATGAAGGCTGTAGAAAATGCTAATGAGATTCTGCCCTTGGTCGCCAATTGTGTCGAGCAGGCTTTGCAGAGCGCCCTCAATCAGGCACAGGTCGGAGGCAAAGTCTTTAGTCCTCAGAACTGGCTCAAGAGTAACGCAAGTGTGCAAGGTCAGATGTTGGTCGCGGGAACGATTGCGAGTATGCTTCCCAGTTTTCCCAACGGCAAAGCACTCCAAGACCTCATGAACGTACCGATTTCGGCGCTCAGTCCGCGTTGGTCGGCAGAGTGAAACGGGGCTACGGACTGAGGGACTTAATATGACAACTCCAATCTGGGACTCTCTAGCCGGAAACTCATAAGTCAGGCTTCGCGCTTTAGCTTGGCCTTGTCCCTGCCTACTGTACCCACGTACCGGCCTGTCTTCGCCCCCTGCGACCGTCAGGATAGTTGTCCAAGGGGTGGGGGGGGTGTCCTACGGCACACCCATTTGGGCTTACGGAGTGAAATGCGCATTTTTAATATTCACAATGTTGGCAGAAACTGACAATCGGGTTAGTTGTCCGGGAGGCTTGCTTTCATCACCTTGACCCCTTTTTGTGCGATTTCCCTCGGCCACTATAGGAAATTGAAAATAAGCGAGTTTTGCACAGGGCTGCACCGGGCACTATGATCCCTGACATACAGGACAGGGGGAGAACAATGTTGGTTGAGGGCGATTTAAGCTATGCGGGAATCAGCATCATCTCGGTCTTGAGTGCAGGCGTCGGGGCGTTCGTCGGAGCCTACCTAAAGAGAAAAGGCGAGAGCCTCGCCACGCACGAGGATTTTCAAACGGTCCTCACTGAGCTGAAGGAGACAACTAGAACCACAAAGGAGATCGAGAACAAGATTTCAGACGCCGTGTGGGATCGGCAAAAACGATGGGAAATGAAGCGGGATACCCTGATCGATATTGCGACAAAAGCGGCTGCCGCAAAAGATACCCTGGTGCAATTGCACGCAATCCATCTGACGAATAGCACTGAAGTCAAATGCTCCCCGATGAGGGTTGCGAAACAGATAGAAGTGGGTGCCGCTTGGGAGACCGCATCGAATGAACTTTCGCGTATGGTAGTGATCGCAAGCCTAGCTTGTGACGCTGAGGTGAGAACTGCCTTGGCCGACTTCACGATGTTCACAAGCGACATTTCTGTGGAGATCATCGGCGGACATCCTGAAGTGCTCACGACGCGGACGAGTGACTTCGCAACGAAATACAACGCGATCACGAAGGCCATGCGGAAGGAGATCGGAAATGACTCGGAGCCTATGTTTCTAACCGATGTATCATTGGGAGCCCAAGTCCCTGGTTCTCCAGCCCCCGAATAAGACTGGAAAGACTCTTGGATTACTTCCCGACCAAGTGGGCAGTCCTCGGGTCGTAAATCACATCCGTGATGGAACCATCGCGGATGCGTTGTACGGCTTCGTCAATCACCTGAAGCGGGACGAGAAACCACTCTCGTGGATGTACCGAATTCCCAAAACGATCAGGGATGGTGAGATCAAGTTGAGCAGTTGCAAAAATGCGGTGGAACAGGTTTTCCAGCTTCGTGCGATTGATTTCAGCCAACTTATAGCTTGCAACGACTTCAACCTCTGCTAGCAAATACGTAGCGTCATTCGCTGCATCGGCTATACGGGATTCTACCTTACCACCAGTAACTCCGATCTTGTGGATTAGCTCACGATGTTCCGCAATGAAAGGATGACTCGATTTACTGCGCAACACATAAATTGTGCCGCTGGCAATGTCATCTTCTTCCCAATTATCGGTGAACAGCGGCCCGGCATTCGGTTCCGTTAGCCTGCGACCCGCCTCATCCTTGTATAGCGCCCGCTGTAGCGACCGCCGCAAAAGGTTACTCTCAGTGCCGTTGGAGTAAATCACTCGTAGACGTGCGTCGCTTTCCCCATTTGGGGCCTTAATTGTCTCTCCAACCTCCGCGACATAAACGAGTTGACCGCCCAGAATGAAGAAGTCGCCTTCAGCGATGCTAGCGTCCTTTCCGAACCGTCTCGACTCCCGCCGCCCAGCTTGCAGTTGACTCTCAGCCTGCTCGAAAAACGGCTTAAAGCGTACAAACTCCCGGCAAGCAGCGCGGTTTGCAATTTCCTCGGCTGCCTGCCGTTCACTGCGCGGACTAACATTCTTCAAGACGGTGATGTCGCACTCGCCCTTTTCTCCCACTCCCAATTCCGCTAGAAGCGCCTCGTCATTGAGTTCGTCCAACTCGGGCAGTTCTTGCCCCTCTGGCACCGCGAGCAATCCGTATGTGTCTCGCCCGGCGAGTAATGCTCGCGCCTCGGGCATTGACCGCAGCCGATCCAGCCGCACGGCGTACAGCCGCTCGAAAATATCGAGTTCCTCGCCATGCTGAGG
>CAZLZA010000174.1:0-5247 GCA_964563875.1 uncultured Acidobacteriaceae bacterium | reverse complement strand
AGGAGACACGATGTCGCCACATTTATCACTTCCGCATGGCCGACAATCCGACCGGAAGCCCCGATTTGACTTTTAGCCGGTCTGGATGAGTGACTCGGCCTATTCTCGCCAACGGACACAGTGTTCCGAAAGGCCGGCACAATCGGGATGCTTCAATCTCCTGAGAATAAACGACCGCGATTGATGTGCTGCGCCGTTCCAAAAGCTGTGGGTTGGGGAACAGCGGCAGAGCAAACATCTGTACAAAACTTGTCGTACTGTTCAGGAGCGAGGGACACCATGCTGCAGAATAGCAATCTGATTGGTGTCATAATCTCGCTTGTTCTCACCACATGGAGAGCGAAACTCGCAGAGCACGGAATGCGAGTCCTCAACGCAGAGCCGCAGGGCGCAGCTCCAGCACCGGCGCGGTGGCCGATGATCGTGCAGACAGGGGATCGTGCAAATATCTCTAATATCTCTATAGCGATAGGCAGATCGGGTGTACAGTGTTATCGTCCCTGAAATACGCAGAGTAGTTGTTCTGGAAAGTCGGCAGTATTTCGCTGAGTAGTTGCCAACCAGTAAGAGTACGGCTAGGCGACATCTTACTTCGACTGTCTGCCATGGGCCCATGTTAATGAAATTCATTGTGTTTCTTCGTGCCTGTGTTGTTCGCTCTCTCGCTGCTATATCTCCGCGTAATCTGGCCATAAATGCGGTAATTCGCACCTTTCTTGTGGCCCTGCTGATGATCTTCAGCAGCGGTGTGCAACAGGCATGGGCCGCGCCTGCAACCACTACCACTTTGGCGGTCATGTCGGGTGGCAGTGCGGTTACGACGGTCACCTCGGGGGGCGTGGTCGCGCTAATCGCGACGGTGAAGGCTGGCAGCGCAGCTGTTACCGTGGGGCAGGTGAACTTCTGTGACGCATCGGCGTCTTATTGCACGGACATCCATCTGCTGGGCACGTCACAACTGACGAATGCTGGAACAGCCGCAATCAAATTCAAGCCGGGGGTCGGTAGCCACAGCTACAAGGCAGTCTTTGTTGGGACAACCAATGGCGCAGCCAGCAACTCAAGCGCAGTGGTGCTGGCAGTGACCGGCTCCTATCCGACGGGAACTCAGATTGTTCAGAGCGGCAGTGCAGGAAGCTACACGCTGACTGCAACGGTGGGTGGTGAGGGCAGCACGGCACTTACAGGGACGGTGTCGTTTCTCGATACCACGAGCAGCAATCTTGTTTTGCACACTGGAACGCTCGGTGCGGGCATCACAGGGCTCAACTTTCTGAACTCCTCGAACCCCACGGTGGGCTCGAATCCCGAGTCCATAGCGGTGGGAGACTTCAACGGGGATGGCATTCCAGACCTAGCGGTGGCGGACTATCTCCCCGGCACGGTGGCGATCCTTCTGGGCAATGGGAATGGAACGTTTACGCAAGCGGCCAACAGCCCAATCACGGTGGCGGGGGCCAATTTCGTAGCAGTTGGCGACTTCAACGGGGACGGCATTGCTGACCTTGCCGTTACCGGCATGTGGGGTGGCTCGGTCACAATATTGCTGGGCAAAGGCGACGGTACCTTTACGGCGGCTGCAAGCCCGACGGCGGGCAATTATACCGGAGCGATTGCGGTGGGCGACTTCAACGGGGACGGCATCCAGGACCTGGCTGTGGTGAACAATAGCAGCTACACGGTGGCGGTCCTTCTGGGCAATGGGGATGGGACCTTTACTCAGGCCGTCAATAGCCCGATTACAGTGGGCGTGAATCCCAGTTCCATAGCGGTGGGAGACTTCAACGGGGATGGCATTCCAGACCTGGCCGTGGCTGGCTGCCAGGGCCTCAGTTGCACGGTGACAGTCCTTCTGGGCTATGGGAATGGAACGTTTACGCAAGCGGCCAATAGTCCGATTGCGGTGGGCGAGGAGTACCTTATCGTAGCGGTCGGAGACTTCAATGGGGACGGCATTCCAGACCTGGCTGTGGTTAGATACCCCGGTGTGGGGATCTTTCAAGGCAATGGGGATGGGACGTTCACGTATGCAGGCTGGGGCGCAAATGTGGGCAATGGTCCCTATTCCCTAGCAGTGGGCGACTTCAACGGGGACGGCATTCCAGACCTGGCCGTGACGAGCTGCGGAAGCAGCTGCACGGTGACGATCGACCTGGGCAACGGGAATGGAACGTTTACGCAAGTGGCCAATAGCCCGTTTACGGTGGGCGTGGATCCGCAATCCGTAGCGGTGGGAGACTTCAACGGGGATGGCCTTCCAGACCTGGCCGTGACGAGCTATCGCAGCAGCACGGTGACAGTTCTCCTGGCTGCCACGCAAACTGCTACTGCAACAGCGACAGGAATCGCCGTGCCGGTGGCCACGGGTACGCACCAGGTGATGGCAAGCTACTCGGGCGACGGGAGCTACACAACCAGCGCATCCGGCGCAACCAGTCTGACCGCAGTGCAAGGTACACCGACCGTGAGCGTGACGTCGTCTGCTAACCCCGTGACCTACGGCACGTCGGTGAATCTAACAGCAACGGATAGCGGAAGTGGCCTTACGCCCACCGGGACGGTGAATTTCTATGATGGCAGTACGCGTTTGGGTATAGGTACACTCAGTAGCGGTTTGGCTATGTATGCGGCCAGCGGCCTCGCGGTAGGTACACACTCCATCACCGCAAAGTACATAGGCGACAGCAACTACAACGCTGCAACCTCCGCGGTCTATAGCCTCACTGTGACTCCGGCAACACCTACAGTGACGGTGACGCCGTCCTCGTCGAGTATCACCACGGCGCAGTCGCTGACGATGACGGTAGCAATCAGTGACGGCAGCAACAATCCCACACCAACCGGTTCGGTAATCCTGACCGGCGGCGGCTACACTTCTCCCTCTACGGCTCTGAGCAGCGGCAGTGCCACAATCAATATCCCCGCCGGATTGCTGGCCGTGGGCAGCTACACCTTCACAGCAAGTTACACGCCGGATTCGTCCAGCTCCGCAACCTACAACGGCGCTACGGGTATATCTCCGGCAGTGACGGTTGCCTTGCCCGTCACCGCGACTCCGGCCTTCAGCGTACCGGCAGGCAGCTACAGCTCTACACAGACTGTAACGATCAGCGATGCCACGGCTGGCGCAATCATCTACTACACCACCAACGGCACAATGCCGACGACAAGCTCGACGGTGTATAGCGGCGGCGTAATCACCGTCTCGTCTTCGGAGACGCTAGAGGCAATTGCCGCGCTCAGCGGCTATACCAACAGCTCAGTGGCGTCTGCTGGCTACCTTATCTCACCTCTGGCTGTGAGTGGCATGCTGGATTGGACATGGATGGGCGGAAGCAGCACTGCTGGCCAGTCTGGCGTGTACGGCACGCTGGGAACGCCTGCATCTGGAAACATCCCAGGAAACCGATTTGACGCTACTAGCTGGACCGACAGCAGCGGCCATCTATGGCTCTTTGGGGGCAATGGCCACGATGCCAACGGCACTGGTGGCTATCTCAACGATCTTTGGGAGTTCAACCCGTCCACGAACCAATGGGCGTGGATGGGAGGAAGCAGTACGCGCAACCGGTCTGGTATGTACGGCACGTTGGGCACGCCTGCATCTGGAAACATCCCAGGAGGCCGTGCTGACGCTGTGAGCTGGACCGACAGCAGCGGCCATATCTGGCTCTTTGGAGGCTATGGCTACGATGCCAACGGAAATGGTGACTCTCTCAACGACCTTTGGGAGTTCAATTCATCCGCCAACCAATGGACGTGGATGGGTGGAAGCAACACGGTCGACCAGTCTGGCGTGTATGGCACGCTGGGAACGCCTGCCGCAGGAAACATCCCAGGAGGACGCGAGAGCGCTGTGAGCTGGACCGATGGCAGCGGTCATCTCTGGCTCTTTGGGGGCAACGGCCACGATGCCAACGGCACTGGTGGCTATCTCAACGATCTTTGGGAGTTCAATCCTTCCGCCAACCAATGGGCGTGGATGGGTGGAAGCAGTACGCTAATCTGCTCGAATAACTTTTGTGGCAAGCCGGGAGTGTACGGTTCGTTGGGAACACCTGCTGCCGGGAACACCCCGGGAAGCCGATTTAACTCTACAAGCTGGACCGATAGCAACGGCAATCTATGGCTCTTTGGAGGCTATGGCTACGATGCCAACAGCAATCTAACCTATCTCAACGACCTTTGGAAGTTCAATCCTTCCACGAGCCAATGGACGTGGATGAGCGGAAGCAACACTTATGGCCATTCTGGCGTGTATGGTACGCTGGGCACGCCTGCTTCTGGAAACATTCCAGGAAGTCGATATTTAGCTTTAAGTTGGATCGATGGCAGCGGCCATATCTGGCTCTTTGGAGGCTATGGCTACGATGCCAACGGAAATGGTGACTCTCTCAACGACCTTTGGGAGTTCAATTCATCCGCCAACCAATGGACGTGGATGGGTGGAAGCAACACGGTCGACCAGTCTGGCGTGTACGGTACGCTGGGCACGCCTGCTTCTGGAAACATCCCAGGAAGCCGCCGACGTTCTGCAAGCTGGACCGACAGCAGCGGTCATCTCTGGCTCTTTGGGGGCTATGGCTATGATGCCAACAGATGGGGGTATCTCAACGACGTTTGGGAGTACCAGCTTCCTACAACGACGCCGACGGTGACGGTGACGCCATCCTCGAATAACATCACCACCACGCAGGGGGTGACGGTGACGGTGGGGGTGAGTGCAGGAAGCGACAGCAGGACACCAACCGGTTCGGTGATCCTGACCGGTGGCGGTTATACCTCTCCCTCTACTGCTCTGAGCGGCGGTACTGCAACTATCAACATCCCCGCCGGAACGCTGGCCTTGGGCAGCTTCCTCTTCACGTCAAGCTACACGCCGGATTCGTCTGCATCCTCGACATACACCAGCGCTACAGGAACATCCACGACAATGACGGTCAGTCAAGCTCCGACCATCACCTTCATGGTGCCGAACCACACGTACGGCGATGCTCCGTTTACGGTGTCAGCAACGTCTAACTCATCCGGGGCGATTACATACTCCGTGGTGAGTGGGCCTGCGACTATCTCCGGCTCGACGGTAGCGCTGACAGGACCGGGCACGGTGGTGCTACAGGCGAGCCAGGCCGCGGCGGGTAGCTACGCGGCCGGCACACAGACTGCCACGTTCACCGTTGCAGGCCAAACGCCTTTGCTTACCGGGGTGGTTCAGAATCACACAACTGGTTTGCCGATTCCGAATAC
>CAZLZA010000173.1:0-5273 GCA_964563875.1 uncultured Acidobacteriaceae bacterium | reverse complement strand
CTCCTGGCTGGACTCCAATTTGAGTTCAGCAGAGAGACACACATTTTAGTTCTCGCGGTGGCATAACTGATACGGATCGGGCACATCCCTTCACGTGCAATACACGTGCAACGAATCCTCCAATTCAGAGTTTTTAGAGTTTTGTGCGTCCTTTATAATCTGTAAGTTGTTTAGAATCAGTAGGGATCGGCAATCCGAATCCCTCTCCCTCCGCCAATAAGTCATTTATTATCAATAACTTAATCCAGCAATACCACAATTAAAGCAGTAGTTGGATGAGATTCTAGTGTCCCATAGGTGTGGGTTGGGGAACACCTCAGCGTTCGGATCCGCCTAGTCCGGCCAGCCATTGGAACCTGTGAATCGTAATTGCCGATTACACCGATATCCCAGCACTTCATCAGGCAGCGAACTTGTTGCAGGACAGGTGAGCTAGGCTCGGCTGCCCCGTCGCAGAACCGGTTACTCGATCTCTGTCCAGTCTCCATCTGGCCCCGGAATGACTGTTTGTTCAGGGACAACCGGACTAATTCCTGGTCGTGGCCCCTGTATACACATCTCACGGTTGCGTGTCATAAATCTTTGAAAAAATAGATCATTCTGCATTTACATGCATCCATATGGGTGGATTCGCTGAGCTTTTCCCACTGTGTTGTTCTGGAGAGCGTCCTTGTCCCAGATATTGAACTGCCTGAGCGCGGTTACGCGCAACTTCGCCCCCAATCGCCTTCACGCTGATTTCGACCCTGCAAATCCCGACAGGCGCATCCTCGCTTCCGCTCGCCGGCACGTGGTCTCAACACTCCACCCTTCGCCGCATTGCCCGCGACGATCAACGCCTTTTCTGGCCAAGGCGCTGGTAGTGGCGTTGGCGGTGTTGTTTAGCGGGGCGCAGGCGGCGCGGGCGGAGTCTTCTGGATGCTCAACGATCGGGTCTTCTTATGGCCTGGTCAATGTGACCAATGCGACGTTGAGTTTCTCGGCCGGCGACACGATCACCTACAACAGCACCAATTTCCAGTACAGCGTTATATATATAAGCCAGAACGGTAGTTTTGTTGCGACGATTGGTGTTCCCGGCGGGACCTATACCTTCACCTCCTCCGGCACCTACAGCTTACGCGGGACTTCGACACCCTCTGTTGACTACGTCAGCTGCGCTCCGCAGACCACCTTCACGGTGACGACAACCTCGGACGCCTCGTCCGGCGTTGCAGGGAACTGCCTGACAGGGACTACGGCCACGACCTGCTCGCTGCGCGATGCGCTGGCGGCTGCTGCTGCAAGTGCGACCAGTACCAATCCAGGGACAATTAACTTTTCGCCGACGGTGTTTCTGTCGTCGAATACGACTGCGCAGAATACCATCACGGAGACCAACGGCACGCTTAGCGTCCCGAGTTACACAACCATCCAGGGGCTTACATCAGGCAGCGGGCCGACGCTGACCAATCTCGTCATAGTAAACGGCGCTGGGGCTTACACCATCTTCAACATTGCCACCAACAACGTCGTGACAATCAACAATCTGACACTGACCAACGGCTATTCGTTGTCGAATGCAGGTGGCATCGTCACTTATGGGACTTTAACTCTGAACAGCAGCTCAGTCACCGATTGCAACTCACCGCTGGGCGTCGGCGCGATTGGCAATGCGGGCGCACTCACCATCAATAGATCGGTGTTTTCAGGAAATACTTCGGGCATGGTCAATCTGAAGACGAGTGATCCGACGTGGCCCGTGCTTCTATCGACTGGTTCCGCCGTTATCAACGAGAGCACCTTCTATAACAACAGCGGCACGGTTGGTCCCATTTATGCCCTTGGACCATTAACTGTCTCGAACTCGACGATCGTAGGCAACACTGCTGAGTCGGGCGCAGGAATCTTGGCAAGTAGCACCTTCACGCTGACCAACAGCATCGTTGCCGGAAATACCGCAACGGTGGAGTACCCCGACATCTACGGCACCTATACAGATGGCGGCAACAACATCATCGGCACGACATCCTCGTCCCCAGGAACCTCGACCGCGCCAGCACTCGCTGCATTCGGATACTATGGCGGCCCAACGCAGACTTTGCCTGATCTGCCCAACAGCATAGCGTTCTGCAAAACGGAGACCCCCACTGCGCCCGGAACAACCACGACCGACCAGCGCGGCGTGACCGTACCCACCCAATACAGCAGCTTCTATTGCACGGACGCAGGTGCGACCAACTCCGCTTACAGCATCGCCTGGACAACTCAGCCTGCAAGCAGCATTCCTGCCGGAGCGACCCTGAATCCGGTTCCTGTCGTGCAGTTTGAAGATGACGGCTTTGCCCTTCCTGCTACCGGAACAATTCAGTTCAACGATGCCAGCACCTCGCTGAAGAACCACCCTGTTAACGTGTCTCTGAGTTCTACAGGTTCCGCCAACCTCAGCGGCAGCAGCTTCACAACTGTTACCACCGGCGACTATCTCCATGCCTTCTACACGCTCAACATCGGCAGTTACACGCCCACACTCTCAAGCGCATCCAGCAGTACCTTCAATGTTGTCACCGTGAACCACTTCACCATCACTGTGCCTGCGACCGCTACAGCAGGCACCAGCTTCAACGTGACCGTGACCGCATATTCCAGCACGGACAACTCCACCGTGGCGACCAGCTACACGGGACCGGTGGCGTTTACGTCGAGCGATAGCGCGGCGGTGTTGCCGACGACGGGCCTGACGCTGACCTCCGGGGCGGGGACGTTCAGTATCACATTGAAGACATCTGGAACGCAGATGGTGACGGTCAAGGATTCGAGCGGATCGCCCAGCCTAACCAGCAGTAATATCGCCGTCAGCGCGGGTGCTGCTTCTACGGTGACTGCGGCCATTGGCAGCGGACAGAGCGCGGTGATTGGCGCGGCGTTTACCAATTCGCTGACGGTGCAGGTATTGGATGCATATAGCAACCCGGTTGGCAGTAACGTGGTTACCTATACGCCTCCTTCCAGTGGAGCGAGTGCGTCGCTGTCTTCGTCCTCCGTCTGCACGACATCCTTAACGGCCACACCTGCCGGAAGCTGCTCGGTGACTGCGACGGCGAACGGAACGGCGAGCTCTACCGCCTATACCGTGAGCGCGAAGGCGACCGGAGTCACCACGGCGGCCAACTTCTCGCTGACCAACAAAGCGGCCAGCCCCACGCTGACGGTGACGGCATCGCCCACCGCGCTGGTCTATGGCCAGCCGGTTACCATCAAGGCGACCTCCTCGATCACGAGCGCGGGCGGCAGCTCGCCCACCGGTGCCGTCACGTTCTATGACAACACCACTACGCTCTCGCCGACAGCCACACCGGTGAGCGGTGTCTCCACCTTCAGCACCACAGCGCTGGTCGGCTCGCAGACCTACGCTGCGGCGGCGGCGGCGGACAGCAACTTCAACGCTGCCGCGGAGGCTTATGCCACGGCAATCGTGGTCGGCAAGGCAAGCTCGACACTTACCGGGCCGACAACTCAGCCGGTGCTGGTCACGGTCGGTACCACTGGCAGTGTGCCTGTTGGCATCACCGGCCAGTACAGCGGCAGCGGCGTAAGCGCGCCCAGCGGCAGCGTGGGCTACACCATTACGCCCAGCGCCGGCGGCAGCGCAGTCGCATCGGGTTCGGCAACCATCAGCTCCGGCGCAGCCACGGTACCGGTTGCTTCCACGCTTGCAGCCGGTCTTTACAACATTGCTCTGACCTATGCGGGAGACAGCAACTACGCGGCGGCCACAGGCATCACCTTCACGCTACAGGTGGGTCAGATCGCGCAGACGATCACCTTCTCTCCCGCAACCCCGGTGACCTATGGGGTCTCGCCCATCACGCTGTCAGCGACTGGCGGCAGCTCCGGTAACCCGGTCACATTCAGCGTGATCGCCGGACCGGGAACCATCAGCGGAAGCACGTTGACCGTGACTGGCGCCGGAACCATCGTGGTTGCGGCCAACCAGGCCGGCAACACCACCTACTCGGCTGCAACGCAGGTGACGGCGAGCATCGTGGTGAATCAGGCCGCGCAGACCATCAGCTTCTCGCCGGCGACGCCGGTGACCTACGGAATCTCATCCATCACGCTAAGCGCGACAGCTACCTCGGGCCTAGGCGTTACCTATAGCGTGGTCTCCGGGCCGGGAACCATCAGCGGAAGCACACTGACCGTGACTGGCGCGGGCACCATCGTGATTGCGGCCAACCAGGCAGGCAACACCAGCTACACGGCTGCAACACAGGTGACGGGAAGCATCGTGGTGAATAAGGCGGCCCTATCAGTCGTGGTGAATGCAGCTACAAGCGTCTATGGCGCGGCATTCCCAACCTTCACCGGGACGCTCACCGGCGTCGTCGGAAGCGACGGCATCACGGCAAGCTATGGCACTACGGCGACGCCCACCTCGGCGGCCGGAGGCAGCTACACCATTACTGCCACACTGGTTGATCCCAACTCGAAGCTGGGCAACTACACGGTGACCAACACACCGGCGGCACTCACCATTACCAAGGCAACGCCAAGCGATGTACTGGCGGCTTCGGCCAACTCTATCCTGACCCAGAACACAGAGACGCTGACTGCGACCGTCAGCTCCGCTGCCAGCGTTCCCACCGGTTCGGTGAACTTCCTGGATGGCACCACGCTACTCGCCACCGTTCCCCTGACCAGCGGCGTGGCCGTGCTCAGCACCTCGTCGCTGTCCATCGCGACACACAGCATCACCGCGGTCTATAGCGGCGACACCAACTTCGTCTCCGTCACCAGCGCTGCGCAGAGTATCACGGTGCAGGACTTCAACCTGACCATCTCTGTGAGCAGCGGCAACGCTTCGGTGACCAGCGTGACTGCGCTGCCCGGTGGAACGGCGGTGTATACCTTCACACTGAGCCCGGTTGGAAGCACAACCTTCCCTGCGACGGTAACCCTGTCAGCCAGCGGCCTGCCCGCCGGCGCGACGGCAACATTTTCTCCGGCAACATTGGCTGCGGGCAGTGGATCGACCAACGTGACGCTGACGATTCAGTTGCCATCAACCACCGCGAAGCTGCAACCGGAGAACCGCTTCGGCCGTGGACTCGCGCCGTTCACCCTTGCCCTGCTGTTGTTGCCCTTCGCCGGCCGCATGCGTAGGGCAGGCAGGAAGCTGGGACGCGGCATGTCTATGGCAGTGTTGCTGCTGATCGGCCTTGGCGCTGCAGTAGGACTGACGGGATGCGGCTATAGCAGCGGCTTCTTCGGACAGGCGCAGCAGACCTACA
>CAZLZA010000172.1:0-5299 GCA_964563875.1 uncultured Acidobacteriaceae bacterium | reverse complement strand
GGTCGATCATCGCGCTGATCTGGTTCGGTCCAAAGATCAGCTTGTCTTTCGGAAGTTCGTAGAACAACATCTTCCCGTAGTCGGGGAAGTCGCAACGCGCGGCCAGCCAGGCAATCATGTTGTCTCTCTTTTGCGGCGTGAAAGGAGTCATGATTAGGTATTCAAGCTGTCCGCTTCCCGGAAGCTTCATGAGGATGTAGTACGGATCCATCGCGGCCACTGCGCCTTCGTACTTTTCCTGTGGCGCAACCCAGAGATCCTCACGGTTGTAGAAGACCTGTGGGTCGGTCATATGGAATGTCTCATATTCGGCCGCCTGCATGCCGAACATGTCTTGCGGATAGCGGAGATGGCTCTTCAAGTCCGCGGAGAGTTCGCTCAGGTCCTTGAATACACCTGGAAATGCGCGGCTGTACATCGCTAGCAGAGGGTCGTTGGAGTCCATGACGTAGAACGTCACCGTGCCGTTATACATATCCACGACAACCTTGACGGAATTTCGGATATAGTTCATACCCAGCACCGAACCGCTCGTCTGAACATTGGAGTACGGGTAGCGATCGGAAACCGTGTATGCATCCTGAACCCAATATTGCCTTCCCTCGCTGAGCACGGCGTACGGCACCTTGTCCAACACAAGAAATGGCGCCACCTGCGCAACGCGCTCCTGCACTCCTCTCCATATCTGTATCCGGCTCTCCGGTTTCAGGTAGCCTGTGAGCAGAATGTTGATGTTCTTCTGCGTCCACGCAAAGAGGAGCCGCTTCCAGATGCTGTCGATTGGAATTCCGCCCGTGCCCTGGTAGCTCGCATAGACGTTTTGATTACCCTTGGGGTAATCGAATTCCTTGATCCCAGTGTTCACGATCTTGTACCCTGGAGCCACATTTCCGAAGTAGATCTCAGGTTGTGTGATCGTCAGACCGTATTTTGACTCGGCAGGCACATTTTCAAGCAGGTACTGCGGCAGGCCGCCTCCGGTCGAACTCGACACGAAGTTCATCACCATTCCCTCGCCATGCGTGAACTCAAGATTCTCGTTCACCCAGGTTTGCGCTTGTGTGGGTAATTGCGATGCGAGTTCCCGGGGTGAGAGCATCACCTGATGGTAGCCATCCGCAAGATGGTATCGGTCGACATTCACGTTATAGAAGTCATAGTAAAGTCGAATCGCCTGTGTCTGCTGATACGTCTGCAATAGCGGTCGTTTGTCCCAGAGGCGGATATTCTGAATAGTGTCCTGATTTCGTGCGATCACCTCAGGATCCAGATCAGAAAGCGCTGGATAAGCGGTTTCCTGGATACCGTCCAATCTATATGCCGTGCGCGTGAAGGCAATGTAATGTTTGAGGTAGGGCATTTCAAGGCTCAGCTCGTTGGGCTTCACCAAGAAAGTCTCGAAGAGCCTTGGCAACGCCATCACAGCAACTACATAAAGTGCTGAATAGACCACAATGCCGGCAACAATATGCTTGGTGCGCGGACGGAAGAACCCAATCGCCAGGAGCACACACGCCAACACCGAGGCGCCGGTCATCATCCAGAGCGCGACTTTCGTGACGTGTGCCGCTGCATAGCCTGCTCCATGAACCACGCCGAGGGTCGAATAGACCAGCTCGTAGTGACCCAGGACGAAACCCCATCCGAAGTTTGCCGCGAGAATGAATAGAAGCACCATAAAGTGCTGACGGGTCCCTTCGCGAAGCGTGATCTTTCCGCTGGACTTCGACTGCCGTACTCCGAACACCGAACAGAATGTGAGGATCGCAAGCGCCGACACCGTCAACACAGTAACGCTTCCCTGAAGCATTTCATAGAATGGAAGACGGAAAACATAGAAGCCGAGGTCAACACCGAAAAGTGGGTCTGCGATTCCGAACGATCCGCCGTAGCGAAAGCGGAGAAAGGTGTCCCATTGGCCAGATACGCTTAGCGCAAAGATCAGTGAGAGAGCGACAATGGCGAAATCAATAGCAAATACAAGTAGCTTGGGGCTGATGTCGACATTGACCGTCCTGCTTGCGTCGGCGGGGTGCGTGAAGCCTTTGTTGAAGAAGCTATCTCCATCAACTAAGTTGATGTTCTTCGCAGCGAACCGAAGATTGATCCATAAATACAACACTGAAACGATCACAGTTACGCCGAACATTCCCCACTGGACAGACAGAAGGGTCCAGAAAATGCTCACGTAATCGAGTTGCCGCATCCAAAGCCAGTTTTGTACCAAACCGAGAACGAGCGTCAGAACGATGACAATTGCGATCAGGGCAAAGATACCCCGCTTCAGCAGAGAGCCGATTGCAGGCGGCAGATTCAGACGATTAGTGTCGCGGGGCTCCTCTGATTGGGGTGTGATCTTGTCAACATCTGATGGATTCATTTTTATCCCTCCGCACGCGCAGAAATGCCTAGTTGAAGCAGTTGCAACCTCTCGGTGCGCGCCCGCCACAAGTACTATCCGAGACAATGCGCGCAGGAGTCCGGTCAATTCTGACCAGTGTTCATTCGGGTCTCTTTTCTAAGATGTGGCGGTAATGGGATCTGTTCCAGATTACGACGGACTTGTTTCGTGGCTACTGACCAGCGAGTGAGGTGTTCGCGACAAGTTGGACTCCAAGTCAGGCTCTTCTGGATGCAGGCCCACTGGTGAGCACCTCAGCCAATTCGGCAATCACGCCGAGGTGTGTTGGTAAGCGACATTCGCATCCGACCATCTGGAATGGAATCTTCACTGCGAAAGAGGAGGAGTATATGTTGAAGCGCGTTTTGATCATCTCAACGATTGTTCTGCTTGCGGCTCAAGTCGCGGTAGCGTCCGACCGTGATGACGATACCAGCCGAACCCGCAAGGCTGCCGAGGTATTCAAGGAGATTATGGCAACACCAGATCAGGCCATTCCGCATGACCTGCTGCAATCGGCAAAGTGCATTGCCATCATTCCAGGGGATGTGAAGTTTGCTTTCATTTTTGGAGGCAACTATGGTCGCGGAGTAGCATCCTGTCGCACCGCGCACGGATGGAGCGCTCCAATGTTCGTCGCTATCGAAGGTGGAAGCGTGGGATACCAGATTGGGGGCTCTTCCACGGACCTCATCATGCTCTTCATGAACGACCATGCATTGCATAGCCTTCTAGGCGACAAGTTCAAACTGGGAGCTGACGCCTCTGTGGCTGCAGGGCCTGTCGGGCGGAAGGCCGCGGCCTCAACGGACCTTAAGCTGAACGCAGAGATCCTGTCGTATTCGCGCAGCAAAGGCATCTTTGTCGGGGTAAGCCTTGACGGCGCTGTCTTTCAGGCCGACAAAAGTGGGGATCAAGCATTGTACGGAGATAACGTGGACAGGCACGATATTCTGGACGGCAAGGTCCCAGTTCCGGATTCTGCTACGCGCCTGATTCACGAACTCGACGAGTACGGCAGGTAGAACGAGCGCCATCCGAGTCAAGGCTTAGCGAAGATCGCCCGGACTGTCACCACATCGGCCGTCGCCGCTGTGCAGGCGTCGCCATGCTTGTCTTACATGCTGCAGGTTTCGATGCGGTTGAACGCCGCGACCGTTTGCTCAGTAAAGTGTCTGGTGGCAGCCCTCACTACATTGAGCAAGCGGTGCCTTATCGCCTCTACAGTGTAGGTGAGTGATCTTGACCATTTTTAGAGATCAACGATGTTCGATTACCGAATTCGACGGAACCCTAACGACCGGATAAACATCTTCGACCCGAAGGCGAATGTCGGCCTGGATGCAAATGGAGTTCTGCTCGATGCCCAAGAAGCAGTTCAGCAACGGGTGGCCGCAAACAACCTGAGATTCACCGGGGCTCGACACAATATGAAACGAGGCCCAGCGGAGGTGCGCATACTGCTGGCACTTATGCTGCTGCTGACCGCTCTTATCGGCGGGCGCGCAAACGCATACACCCTCCTTACGCACGAAGAGCTCATCGATCTCAACTGGCAGAAGTCCATTGTTCCGCTCCTGCTCAGCCGCTATCCCAACCTGACACCTGCGCAGCTGGAGGAGGCGCGGGCTTATGCGTACGGCGGCTGCGTGATCCAGGACATGGGTTACTATCCGTTTGGCGACAGGGCTTTCTCAGACCTTACCCACTACGTGCGCTCGGGCGACTTCGTGGTGAGTCTGTTTCGCAATGCGCACAACGCCGATGAACTCGCGTTCGCCGTGGGCGCGCTGGCTCACTACGTCGGCGACTCCATCGGCCACTCCGAAGCCACAAATCTCTCTGTCCCCGTGGAGTTCCCGAGACTGCGTGCGAAATTCGGTCGCGAGGTGAGTTACGCCGAGGGCAAGCATCAGCATGTACAAACCGAGTTCGCCTTTGACATCGACGAGATCGCGCATCACCGCATGGCGCCGGTTCGCTTCCTTCGCCACATCGGGCTCAAGGTGCCGGTGAAGGCCATCATCTCCACTCCCTACTGGCACGCTGCGGAGTTGCTGGGCCAAGGACGCGGAATGCTGGTGCCGCTTGAAAACCCTGCGCGATTGCGACAGCCACGATCAGGCTCCTGGCCGACGATGATGCACGCCAGGCGATGCGTGAACGTGCCTACCTTTATGCTCGGCCTATGATCTGGAAGCGCGTAGCGCAGTCCTACCTGGAAGCGTTTCTGCGGGCTCGCGCCAATTGCGTTGAATCGCCTCACATGGGGTTCGACGTCCAGGCTTGTGCAAGAGATGCCGAACAGCGAGTCGCGAATGCGTGAACGATTCCAAAACACATATTCTTGCTCGATCCTCAGATTGTGAGCGATTCGGAACAAACACGCCCATGCGCGCCTAGCGACCTTCTGTTGCAGGTACCGCGGGATGCTTGGACAAAGAGCATCCGAGTTGCTGGGCCTCAATTTCAGACACGCTCTTACCCTCCCGGATTTGGGTTGATCGTGGTGTGTCCGCGAGAGATGCGGGGACGTTCGCTGTACATGTTCAAGACTGCCAGAGACTACTGAAGGAATAGGCAAAAGCGGCTACTCACTCCATCGCTTGAGGGCAGCGTACCTGTGATCTTAGGTTGGGTCACGCCCGACGCCGCGGTACTCACCTACAAAAACCTCGATCCGGCGGCTGCCGCCTGCAGCCTAACATCAGACGCCGCTGTCCGCGCGGCCAAGGCAAGGCGCGGGCCAGTCCCTCTATCTCTTTCTGTTCCCGACTGAACGCTGGCTACGGCAAGTTAGAGCATGAAAATGGCACTAGACCACGCCGGCCATGTAGTTGACGTCGCGCGGATGGGGCGCAGGCTGCTCGACGCCACACCCGGCCAACAGAACGGGCG
>CAZLZA010000171.1:0-5471 GCA_964563875.1 uncultured Acidobacteriaceae bacterium | reverse complement strand
TCGCGATCTGTCCAATCGCTTTCATCTTTCGCAGTATCGGGAACAGTTCCAGGCTCAGCTTCTTGTCTCGCAACATCTCCACAACCTCGGGGCAAATCCCTTCGAGCATTTGCGCCCGCCTCCGAATTGCCGCAACGTCCACGTTCAGGGTCGCGGCGATACGCTCCTCGGCAACTCCGCTCTTGAGCGCTTCAATGAGCATGAAATGCTGGGCCACAGGTGGGATGTGGTTAACCCGCTTGTTGTATGTGTAGCTCTCATCGTCGGTGGAAAGGATGCAGTTAACTTCTTCACGCGCCAATATCTTGAGGGCCTCAAATCTGAGATGTCCATCCAATAGCAAGAAGCCCTTTCCTTCCTGTGGATATACGACCAGCGGCTCGATGAGACCGATTTCGCGCACAGATGCGAGGATTTGTTTGAAAATTGAGGAACGGACAACCTCCGCAGTTGTGCTCTTCTGGGGAACGATCGAGCTTAGTGGCAGCGTCAGGATATTGCTCTGGAAAGCAGAACGCAGATTGGCAGCGACGCGTTTCATTGGGACAGCCTTCCAGCGAGTTCGGCAGGCAGAGATTGCACACCTTCAGCTTTTAGTAAGGTGCGAAAATTCTCGTCTGCGAATAAGATTCGGGCGGCAGTAGTCAATAAAATCAGCCGATCTTTTGTGCGGTTCGCCTTCACGACCAGGGCGGTCTGCTCACGAATCTTTTGCTTATACTCCAGGACCAAGGATGCGCCGGTGAGTTTGCGCCGGGTGGGTGAAGTCTGCCCTTGCAGCCTCTGCTTCTCTAACCTCTGACTAATGACTCGGCGGGCGGCAGTGATGCGCGCTCCGCGCAGGTCACCTTTTTCATATGCCTCGGATAGTGCTCTGGAGATCTCATGGTTGTTGCCAGTGGCGATTTCTACAGCGACGCTGAGAGGTATACGACCGCCCTCGACTGCGAGGACAAGAAATTCCTCCCCTTTATCAATGAGGTTGCAAATTCCATATAGATAAGCCCGATCCAGGCCGAGCTTGCGAGCAATCTGCTCGCTTGAGTGGCCCCGCTCACGGAGAACCCGAACCTCGAACAAAATCGCATGAGTCAACGCCGGTCTTCTGGCGATGTTCTCGACCAGGCTCATCAACTGACGATCCTGTTCAGGTGCTTCAATAATGATTGCTGGAATGAACATTTCACCAAGCTCGACAAAAGCTTCCATACGCCCCTGTCCACATACCAGATCGTAGCGTTTGCCATCGCAAGCTGATTGAGGCCTCTGGGCGACCGTGATGGGCCTCTTCAGGCCCACGGTTGCGATGCTTTGAACGACCAATTGCCACTTAATTCGATTACGTGATCGTGGGTTTATGATTCGGATTTCTGAAATCGGAATCGATTCGACTCTTTGCTCGTTCAAGCGACATCCTCCACGGAGGTTCTTTTTGCAAGGTTGATAAACAGACTGAGGGTGTCAAATCGATAGAGGTCTAGTGAGACGCCATTGTCAGCCGCTAGACTTAGCCGCTTCCAGAGAAGATCGATGCTCGGAAGCAGGTAGTAGTCCTTAACTGTCTGATTCCCAGGATTCAATCGAGCGGCTATGGTGATGTCTGGAACCAGGCCGGCATCAAACCGGAGTCGCCATCGTGGGGACTGTGCTTTGGTCTCCTGACATCTTGAAAGAATGAGAGACGCCGTGTATTCGTGATTAATCGTCAGCAGATCGGAGAGGTCGTCCACCTCTACACGCGCCCCAGTAGCTCGCAGGTCCGCAACAATGATCTGGACCAAGTCTTGATGCCGCCGGCGCAACTCTCGATTCGCTTCAATAAAGCTGGAGTCTCGCCGGTCGCTCCAACCAATAAGCTCGTAAGCTCTATGCAGGCCGCCGAACCGCGACATGTAGATTGAGCTTGAGGGCATATCTTCTGCCTCATCGATGAGTATTCCCGACAGTTTTCCGCATCTCTCCAAGAGAGATCGCAACCGGGCGAGCAAGTCTTCATCTGACAAGTGAATATGTCGAGCATCGATAATCTGTCGCGCTTTCAAGAAGACATCCGTGGGAACGATTGCCTTGAATGCTTCACTACGTAAAATCCACATTTCAGGCGGATTTATCAGGCGTTTCATCTTCAGCTTATAAGAACGGCGGTTATATACGTTGGCTCCGACGTACTTAGGATTGGTAAGAATCTGGTGAATCGTCGCTCTCGTCCAAGGTTTCTCCATATCGGAGAGCACACCTTTGCTGTTGAGATAAAGCGCGAGATTCTTTTCCGACTGCGCATCTTCAATGAACCGCGAGAAAAGTTCCCGCACTACTCGAATCTCGGCCTCCGGCCCAGGCACCAGGACAACGCGGTCCGTTTGCAAGCTCTTCCGTTCGCCTCGCGCTAACAATCCCTTTTCTCTGCCATCACGATCAACCAGTTGGCGTCGGAGACCGTAGCCAGCGGGACCACCCTGCCTGAATCCGAGTTCAATGAGACGACATTGCCCCGCGAAAACCTTGACCGAGAGCTCCCGGCTGTACTCTCCTGCCATCGTCCGCTTGAGAGTCTTCATTAGTGCAGACGCCATGCTCCCATCATTTGCGAACTGCTCTCCGCAATAGTGAACCCGGATACCGGCGCGCTTCAAAACATATTCGTGATACGCGCTTTCGTCTGCGTCCTGGAACCGACCCCAGCGGCTCACATCGTAGACCAAGAGGTCCGTGAAGTTCGTATTTCCTTGCTCAACATCCCTCAAAAGCTGGCTCAGCCCGTCCCGGCCCGCCAGGTTGAGGCCGCTTCGTCCGTGGTCATCGTATGTGGCGACGATGTCCATATTGTGAGTGATGGCATATTTCGTGATGGTGTCCGATTGATTTTGTGGAGAATACTGTTGATGCTCTGTTGACATCCGGACGTACTGAGCCGCACGGCTGGTGAGTGAGGTCGAATTGTCAATTTTCGGCGTCATCGGGGGAGACGAAAGGCCATCAGCCTCTCCGACCCTATGCTTCGTTCATGAATATCAGCTACCGATTTCTAGCTAAGCGAGGCAAACAATGGAAATAAGCCAGATCCGTAGTAGAAATTCACGAAGCAGTCGCCATCATGGACTCCGTACCCTCCGCTCCGGTGTCCGTCAAGGCTCTCCGCTTCGCTCCGCCCGCTTGCGCGGCGCTTCGCGGCCTTGACCGACACCTCCGCTCCGGGTGATGGCTGGATATGAGAAGCATGCGCTTCTCTATTCTCAAGAGAATCGACATTTAACGTTTCCTGCAAGTGGTGTGACACGTTGAGCGAGTCACGGCAGTGCTACGCTCAATTACGCTAAAATTGTCTCGTCTTTTGAAAGTTTCATTTCAATACGACAAAGCGAGACTCGCGGAGGGTCTTGATTCGGACATTGAGACTGCGGACATGTCACTTCGATAGGAATTCAGACGCCTTGGCAACACAGAAAACAGGCCGAAACGTGAATCGCGACGGACAGCGCTGGACGGAAGACCGGGCTGGCATGACGCTGCGGCTACCCATTGATTTACGGGAGGCGGTCACGGAAGAGGCCCGAGTGGCTGGCGATCTTTCGAGAGTCGTTCTTTTCGCCCTCCGTAATGTTGAACGGAAAGACGTGAAGATCACGCAGACTCGGAAAGCCGGTTTGGCGCTATCCAAGCCTCAACTCCTACATGTGGGGGCCGAAGCTCGATCCGTGATCCGCTCCTGGGCGGAAGAGGAGGGTGTGAGCGTGAATGCGATCATGGTGAGCGTCCTAGAGGAGTTTTTCAAGCGGCTTAGGAAGAGCAAGGCTCTACGCCAGGAGCTCCGATTGGAACTAAGGGCAAGACGCGGCTTTCTACCGAGCTAGATCGTATGCCGTCATTTAAGATACGTTCGATCCGATAAAGAGGGCGGAAGACTGCGACAATGCGCCGAATAACAGCGATCTAGTTTGGAGATACCCGTATTTCCAGCAAAGACCCGTCAGGGCCAGCACTGCGAACCACCAGCGTGTCTCTCTCGTGCGTTGTCAGGACGGCCTGAGGTGACTGAACGTTTACACCAGAGGCGAGCGCAGTTCTGGATTTAAACGTTCTTAGTTCTTCTTCTGCCCGGTCGGGTTCCTCCGAGACCAACGCATCGAAAACAGTGGTGTCCAACGCTTGAAATACGTCGAGGTGGAATCGGTCTTTCAGCCCGACTCGCTGTCGGACCCCTCTAAACGATCCAAATTCATTTTCGGACATCTCTGCGTTACGTGGAATGATTCTTGGAGTCTTGGTGCGCCTGGTATGGGCTCTGTCGAGTTTTTCTGCAGCCGCTTGGTCTGCCCCTGCGAACGAGAGGAGCTTCACGTCCGACAGTAGTCGTGTCGCGCGGCCAAATTCTGCGTCATTTAAGACTTTCCACGCTCGCGGGCCGACACGCTCAGACCTCTCCGAATGTTTCTCCGAATCTTCATCGCCAGGAGGGTCAATGACCAGAACTCGGGTTCCCTCTTTCGAAAGACAAGTTGCGACGACAAGCGAGGGCGGCATACGCCCATCCGTGAAAGACAGAGATGGCACCTGCTCAGTACCACGGCGAAGTTGATCGACCGATGCGTACCGAGTTGTCTGGGTCCCTTTGCATTCGACGATGAATAGATTGGCTTGAGTCGAGTCAAAAAATAAATAGTCGGGCGAGGTTTCATACTCCAGGTCGATAGGCCAAGTGGGATCGTCCATTGCTACGTCAACGTCCGCAGCCAGGGGCGCATTGAGATAGATGCCGAGCAAGAGTGCTGCCATGCCTACACCGATCTGATCAGAGAGCAGTCCCTTCTGATGGAAATCGATACTGCGTGCCGCATCACTCAGTCGAAGAGTTGGGCTGGCTTCGCCGGCAGAGGGAATGTCAAACGCCCACAGATATCGGAAGTATGCCCAGGTCGAGCAAATGTCTGCCAGGTTCTCAATTTGCGGGGTTGTCACCACTCCCAAGCGATGGAGCAAGTAAGCCGGAATCACAGGCACATCCAGAGTCGGATCGAAAGCCGGGACGACTGTAATGTTGTCTTTCCGAGGCGGTATCGCTTGTCCGTTTTGTTGCCGCTTTGCATCTTTCTTCGAGTGGCGTTGCCGCACTTCCTGAAGAAGACCCTGCGATGATTCCACCCGAACTAATCGCGGTCTTGAAAGTGCTTGCTCCCATTCTTCGAGTGTTGGCATAGCATCACTCTAGAACATCACTCTGACAGGGATCGATAATGCCATAAAAGGCTGCACAAAACGCGATACGTTCTGCGATACGTCCGATCTGGGAGTGGTGCCAGCCTACAAGGACTTAGGTAGCCACCGGGGTCTTGTAAGTTGTTGAAAAGCCTAATGTTGGGACTATGGCATGGAAGAGGTCATCGGTTCGATCCCGATCAGGTCCACCAATTAAATCAAGCATTTAACGGCTTCCCTTCCTTCCAGCTTGGCAGCATTTTGGCAGCAAATTTTCA
>CAZLZA010000170.1:0-5489 GCA_964563875.1 uncultured Acidobacteriaceae bacterium | reverse complement strand
TCTCTGTTGAAGGTAGTTTCGGACGCGGGTTCGACTCCCGCCGCCTCCACCATTAAATCATTTATAATCAATAGTTTACGTTGATTTGTTCAATATGGGCAATATGCGCCGCAAATTGCTTCTAATGAGTAGGTTCCGAGTAACCGGTCACCGAGCGTTGTGGGCTAATGTCCTTCCGCTCAGAGGGCGCCGAGGAAGTTGACGAGGTCCTGTTTTTGCATCGGGTTCAAGCCCATCTGGAACCGTGCGTTGTAAAAATTGACGAGTTGGGTCAGCGTCGCTGCCGAGCCGTTGTGGAAGTACGGCGCCCGGCCTGCGAGTCCGCGTAGGCTCGGAATCTTCATGCGGTTTACGTCGGCGCACAGGCCGGTGAAGAGGCTTTTGCCGGGATCGGTCGTCACGTAGGTGATAGGCGCACCCGTTGCGTCGGTGCAGCCGGCGATCTGGTAGATAGGCATATCAGGCGCGGTGAGCTGGGCCACGCCTGCCAGAATCTGCGGGTCGGTCTCGCTGGCGGGAAGTCGGGACAAGCCGGTATCCATCGGCAGCGGCAGCGAGTGTTGGCCAAGGTTCGGCGCATCGTGACATGTACCGCAGGATGCGTGCAGCACGGCAGGACTTTCCAGCGCGGCATTGTCGTTCAGCCCGCGGACACTGGTGATATTCATCCGTGCGGTGTTGAAGACTACTTCGCCTCGCGCGATGCTGGCCTGTGCCGAGTTGGTGCTACCGTCCCACGCGGCATACAGGTTGAATATATTCTGGTTGAACGTTGCGCCGGTCGAGTCGCCGCCGAAGGCATCGTTGATGCCGGGGTAATAATTGGCTGCTGCCATGTTGGTGGGTCCGCCATTCGCGCCATCCACCGAGAGTGACCCGGCAGCCGCGTCGGTCATCTGAGCGGTGAAGACGCTCTGCTCAAATGCGAGCCCAGCGTTCATCTGCGCCGTTGTTGGGCTGGCGCCGTTCTGAAAGTGCGTTGCGATCGCATTCAGTATCTGCGCGGTCAGATCGATCGTCAGATTAGCGCTAAAGCTGCTCGGAGTGTCGAGAGCCGCGGGCGTCTCTCGCATATCCCACATCACCGCGCTGAGATACGGCAGCCCGGAGACCGGCAGCGGTCGCCGATAGATCGACACCGTCTGCTGGCCGGAACTCACGCTGGTAGCGCAACCATACGGATCATGCAACACCGTAACTGTGAACTGCGCGTTGGCGGGCAGCGTCACCGCGGCGCGGATCAGTCCGTTATTGAGCAGCAGACTGTGGCCAGCGGCATCGCCTGTAGCCGCGGTGGGGCAGTTGGCTCCATCGATCGCGGCGAAGAGAGGATCGGTGCCGCTGGTCGAGGTAAACAGAGTCGTCGCAACGGTCGGCGTGATCGTCATCCCCTGCGAGGGTTGGTGGCAGGTGGCGCAGGCGCGGCCATTCGAGCTGGTAATCGCGAAGAACGGGTTCGACTTGTCGATCAGGCCTTCCGTGGTGTAAGTCGCCAGCGTGCCGGTCGTATCTGTGTAGGGCTGAAGGTTGGGAATCGTAACCGGGGCAGTCGTCGATGTCGTAGCTATCGTATTGCCGCTAGGGTTGGCGCTGCACCCCGCCAGAAGGATGAGCGAGATCGTGGCATAGGAGCTTATGTGCGATGGGGGCATGAACGTCCTCGTAAACCTTTCGGCGTGATTGGCATGGTATTCATCTGATTCTCGTCAAACCTCAATTTATCGCTTTTTCGCAAGTTGACGGCGCGAGATGGATACCGTGACGCGCGGCAATTGTCTCGATCTCTTGTACTCGCTGAGCTGTAATGAGGCCTCTTCCCTGGGAGAAAGGCTCAAATCTGCCCTCCAGTGCAAGGGCTATCCCCTCCAACAGGCATCCATGGAGCACATCGGGCACGGGCTGATGGTAGAGAACACGATGAATATCCGGCTCGAAGGTCATGCCCGCGGTCACCTGCCCCAGCCCTCCTGAGAACACTCTCGCCCCTCTGGAACCGGGAGAGAGATTCTTTGGATATCCGGCATCGCAAACGATCGCTCCTGGAGCGATGCCATCCAGCAGCAGCGACGGTGAGGCGAGACTTGCTGCGCAGATCACCATGTCGGCACAGGCGGGAAGATGCCCCAGGTCGGGGGCAACGTCTGCTATGACCCCTTCCAGTCGCAATTCTGCTGCCAGCTTGTAAAGACGCTCAGGATTGCGGGCGTGGAGAAGTACTCGCTTGACCCGGGGTGCAAGACATCGGGCAGCGCCGGAGCCAACATCGCCGGTCGCGCCGACGATGAGAAGGGTTGCCAACCGCAGATCCCGTCCTTGCGAGGCACACATCTTTTCCATTCCTTGAACGATTAAGGCAACCGTCAGCGAATTGCCCGTGGTGAACACTGTGCCCGTGCGCTCGAAGAGGCGATCCAAATTGCCCTCGATCAGAATGGAACTGAATCCACCCAGGCTCACGATCTTCGCTCCTTCCATGGAGGCGTACGCGGCGGCTTCGCGCACGCGACCAAGGTTTTCCCGAAGGAAGCAAGAGTCGAGCCGGTCGGGTGGAATAAACGAATCGATATAAAGCCCATGGGCCGTGGCGCCGAGCACCGACCGCACCTCAATGTGGCAGACCGCCCGCGGCGGAATCCAGGGAAGGATCTCAGGAACCTCCTCGTCAGGAATAGGGGGGTGATCCGGCCCTCGCAGCACAGCGAGCACGTCCGAGGCCGCCCTCCAGCTCTCCTGATGTCCAATCAAGGCAAAGTCTGTGGGCATATGCCGCTCTCAATTCGCTATACCGGTAGTTGAGCAACCCAAGCGAGCGTCATTTCGCCAGGCAGTCCCAAAGCGTCGAGTGTCCGTAGGTAGTGCTGAAGAGATGCGCCGCGCAGCTCGGAGCTGGTCAGTCCGACATTGGGCAGCATCGGCTTGACACAGCCTCCGGGGCACAACTCGCAATTGCAGTCCTTATCATCCCGCGCCAGCATCTGCGCCAGCGTGGTCATTACCTCGAGATGAAGTGCGTAGACTTTCTCGTCAAACCGCTGCGGGTCGAGTGCACGTTCCGCCCTGAGGATCGACATTGCGTGGTCGATGTGGTCTTCTTCCTCGATGGCGATCGATGCAAATGTCGTCCCCATGGTTCCGGGCGCCACCTGCGCGATCCGTTTGTAGCTGGCCACCGCGAAGGATTCGAGCATCACCTCCTGGATGATCAGACAGCCGATGAAGTCGCGTGCCTCAATCTGGCGAAGAAATGCAGCGCGCAGCCGCTTCCAGTACTTTGCCCCGACGTTGCTGGGAACGTCGATGCCCCGTTTCGCCCCCTCTGCGGCAAAGGCAGCCGCGTGTCCGCGTTCGCTGTCGGCATGTTCCAATGCATCGGCCACTTCTTCCTGGCCGGTGCATATCTCCGCCAGCGAGGAGTAGTTCAGGACAGCGATCATCTCGCCGGTGACTGCCTGGGACAGGACGTCCTGCCAAAGCAGGGCGTTTACACCGAGAGAAGCGGGCATGGTTGACGAAGGGTGCACACAGCTTACAAGTTCCATAACATTCTCCTGTTCGACGGACTCATCCGCGCTAAGGTCGCTCATGGTGCCTGCCCGCTCGCAATCTGCCATTGGCCGTATTGAGCGGCGGCGAAGCGGGCTGCGCCTCCTGGGACCTTGTCAATCGCCTTCAGGGTCGCCTTGTCGGGTTCTCCCGTGCCGGAGACGTGGAGCTTGTAGTAGCCACGGGTGTGGAGAAAGACCGTGCGCTCGGCTCCGGCGCTGGCGGGCGGCGCAGCGAAGGTGATGTCGGCGCTGTCTCCAATGTTTGGCATTGCCAGGTAGCGGCCATCGACTGCGGCCAGTTCAGGCAGGACATCCTTCCCTTGCAGATCCTGCGCGGTCGCTGGCTTTACCTTTTCCATCCGCACCGGGCTGTCCGGCGTGTAGTCCACGGCGAAGGAGTTGAGCGCCCAGAAGCCCGCCGTCGGATGGATGCGGATGTGCAACTGGTCGCCTTGCACATGGCTCACATCCAAGGGAAGAATCCGATCCATCGAGTTGAATGTGCCAGTCCCGGGAAGCACTCCGCGAACCTCCCAGCCGGTAGGCTCCTCTACGTATACTTTGAGCCGATAGAGTTCCTCGCGCTCCTCCCAGGCAGTAAGCTGCCTGCGAACGGACTTGCTGTGGTTGAGGGCGAGGTAAAACATGCCGACGTCTCGCCCGCGCAGTGCGACTATCTTCTTAATCATCATCGAACCCCAGAGACTGGTGGTGGCGTTGGCCACCAGCTTGACCTGGGTCGCGCCGACCGGCTTGGGGAAGGTCATGACAATGTCGCCTTGCAGACTACCGCTGGCATCGGGCACCGGGGGTGGTTCCCAAATAAGGTGGTCAGTGGAACGCAGCCAGGGAAGCAGGTCGTGGCCTTCCGCGTCGTGCGCAGAAAGCAGGTTCTGCGGTGCCGACACCGTGTGCATCTTGCCATCTACATCTAGAACTACGCGCGTCCCTTCGGGGTGGTCCACCACCCAGAGCTCGGTGAGGTTGGTCATCTGGGTCTCGTCAACCTCGTTGGTCATGCGCAGCTTGTAGCGGCCATCCTCTTCTTGTAGCTGCCCCAACTCGGAGTAGTCATCCTTCTCCAGGCCGCGCGCAATGGCGCCACCATAGGGTTCGGCCTCGAACACATAGCGGGTGCCGTCCCAGGAATAGACGTAGGGGCATGAACCACCCAAAGTACTGCTCGTAGTGGGAGCGGGGGTCGACGTCTTACTGGCTTCTGCTGCGACGACAGCAACGACCACCACGGCTGCCGTCAACCCGGCAACCAGGCCCACCGTGCGCGCAGTCGAGACCTGCGTTGTCTGCACCCAAAACCGCTGCACGTCGGCCAGCGGAACGTTGACTGGGGCTTTCTTGAAGACGCCGGAGACCGTACCGTCCTTGATGGTCGCCCCCGGCGGGTCGAACTGCACGTCCTCGCCTTTGACGGTTGTGACCCTGACGATCATCTGGCTGGCGGATAGCGGCGACAGGCTTGCCGCCGGCACTTGTTGCACCGTCCGCACCTTGCAGCCGGAGAGGAAGAGCATAACAGCGAGAACGACAGCAACGGCATGCCTTTGCATAGACCACCTCAGAGACAGATGCTTAGCTGGAATCTCCTTTTTCGGCAGTGATTCGTATGAACTGTACCGCTCCTGAGGAGATTTCAAGACCAAAGCTGTATTTGCAGTCGAAAAAAGAAGAAATTCCGCGCCGTCCCGACCTTGATGAAAACTCGCAACGCTATATTAATGATGCAACTCACGCCGCGCCTGATTCACAAAATCAAAAACTTACGCACTGCGCAATTCGCTATCCACCGACGAACCGTCATTAGCGTGCCGAAAGCGGCAACGTCGCGATCCGTCTCATCATCTCCGCGAACCGCGCTCGCGTCAGGTGCTCTTCGGCCAGCATCAGCCAGTAGTACCGCGCGTGCTTCACCAACCGCATACCTGT
>CAZLZA010000169.1:0-5633 GCA_964563875.1 uncultured Acidobacteriaceae bacterium | reverse complement strand
CTTGTCCGGCCTCGTTCACTTTCTGATTGAACCGGTTCATCGCGGCTGACGCTCCAAGCGTCAAAATCATTCGAACCGCTTCACTGCACGAGTCCAGAGCCTCACTGGCCACTGGCAGTTGCGCCTTTCGCATCTCCGACAGCAGATAATCCCTGCCGTTCGTCAACTTGTACTCCGGCGCTACTCCCATACGCACCCGCAAAAACTCCTGCGATCCGTCGAGGGAGGCGATAATCGATTTCAGTCCATTGTGTCCGCCTGCGCTTCCACGCTCACGAACCCGGATGGAGCCGAACGGGAGTGCCAAGTCGTCATACAGCACGATCAAGTCTTTGGCTGAATCCGCTTCGTAGCGTTCCAGCAACTCCCTCACCGAATCGCCGCTGCGATTCATGTAGGTTTCAGGCTTGGCCAACAATACCGCCTGACCTTCCACAATCGCCCTCGCCGTGACTGCCTTGCAGTGGCGGTTCGCAACTTTCACTCCGCACTGCTCGGCGATGCGATCAATCGCCAGAAACCCCATGTTGTGCGGTGTGAACTGGTACTCGATGCCCGGATTTCCGAGCCCGACGATCAGTTTCACCGTGCAGCCTCTCCCATCGCCGCGGGCCCACCCGGCCAAGCCGTCTGAGCCCAACCCGGCAGTTATTTCTTCTTCGTATCCTTCGCTTCGGGCTCTACTTCCGTCTTGCCCTTCTTGATGACCTCAGGCTCGGCAGTGGTCGCCGTCGCATCTTCCACCGGCGTAGCGACGACTTCTTCCTTCACGTATGTGATATGCACAACCAGTGCGTCCGGATCGTCCAGATACTTTACCGACGCGGTCTGTGGCAGATCAGCGACGCGAATCGCATCGCCCTGACCCAGATTGGTTACGTCAACCGAGATGTGGCTCGGAATGTCGGCAGGGAGGCACTCGATATGGATTTCGCGCAGTACCAGATCCAGCAGCCCGCCCTCTTCCTTGGTGCCCTTGGCTTCGCCGGTAACATGCACCGGAACCGATAGACGCATCTTCTGATCCATCGCAATGCGCTTCAGATCGACGTGCAGCAGGCTCCCTTTCATGGGTTCGTACTGCCAGTCCACCACCATGGCTTTGGCCTGTTCGTCTTCGAGATTGATCTCGAAGATCGTGTTGTGACCCGAAGCCGAGTGCAGAATTTTTAAAATCTGCTTCGGATCCACGGCAATTGCGCGCGGGTCTTTCTTGGCGCCGTACAGCACCGCCGGGATCATTCCCGTGGTGCGCAGACGGCGCGCAGCGTTTTTGTCGGAAGCTTCACGAACCTTTGCTTCCACTGTGTTTGTTGCAGTTGCGGTTGCCATCAATTCGTTCCTTCTACGTCTGGGTTCACGTCCTAAGCCAAAGCGCGCACGTGCGTGCCTTGGCTTAGCTAAACAGCTTGCTCACCGAGGTCTCTTCGTGGATCGACTGGATCGCACGCGCGATAAGACCGGCGATGGTAAGCACCTTGATCTTCGGTTCCTGCTGTCCCGCTTCGCTCAGCGGAATTGTGTTGGTAACAATCAGCTCTTTCAGATTCGACTTGGAAATTCGCTCCAGCGCCGGTCCGGAAAGTACTGCATGCGTGGCGCAGGCAGAGACCGAAACCGCGCCGTTATCCAGCAGCGCCTGTACGGTCTTCACCAGCGTTCCCGCGGTGTCCACAATGTCGTCCAGGATCAGGCAAGTGCGGCCTCGCACATCGCCGATCACATTCATTACTTCCGATACGTTCATGTCCGTCCGGCGCTTATCCACGATCGCGATCGGAGCTTCCATCTTCTTGGCAAAGAAGCGGGCGCGCTCCACGCCGCCGGCATCGGGCGAAACGATCGTCAGGTCATGCAGATTCAATTTACGGAAGTGATCCACCAGCACCGGCGAGGCAAACAAGTGATCCACCGGAATGTTAAAAAAGCCTTGAATCTGCGGGGCGTGCAGATCCACCACCAGCGCGCGATTCGCCCCCGCGGTGGTTAGAATATCGGCCACCAGCTTGGAACTGATCGGAACCCGCGGCTTGTCCTTGCGGTCTTGCCGGGCGTAACCGAAATACGGAATCACCACGGTGATTCTGCGCGCCGATGCGCGCTTCAGCGCATCGATAATGAGCAGCAACTGCATCAAATTGTGCGAGACCGGATCGCAGGTGGGCTGAACCACAAACACATCCGCGCCGCGTACGTTTTCCAGAATCTGCACGTAAATTTCACCGTCGGAGAACTGCGTCAAGAACGTCTGTCCCAAGGGCAGACCGAGAAAGTCGCAGACCTCTTTGGCTAATGCTGGATTCGAAGTGCCGCAGAAAATTCTTAACTTATCATCGCGGCGAGTTGGTATCGGTTTCTTGTCACCCTTGGGCAGTTCGGCAGCTTTCGCAGGAACCGCTGTTCCTGTTTCGGGTGCCGTTTGTGTGGCCTCGGCGGTTGCTGTCACCACACTCGCATTCGCTACTAGATCCATCGCTCTCTCCGCTATGGGGACTGGTTGATCCCCGCTTAAATCGCGCAAAACTCCACGCTGGCCATGGCGCGGCACAGCGTCGCCGGAACCGTTACTGCCAATTGCATTCCCTGACCTGAAATTCTGGCTGGGCGGCCAGGATTCGAACCTGGACGAAGTGCTCCAAAGGCACTTGACCTACCATTAGTCTACCGCCCAGTGGGGCAAGATTCGCCGAATCGCTACTTCACAAACATCTGCTCGCGATATTGATTCCGCGGCAGCGTTTCGGTGACGGTGGTTGCCAATCCTTCCGCGCTCATCCGTTCGGCCGCCTGCACCGCACGCTCACGGGTACGGAACAAACCGTACATCGTCGAGCCTGATCCGGAGAGCGAAGCATAATCGGCACCTTCGCGCTCAAGCACTCGCTTCACGTCACGCAATTCGGGATATTGAGGAAACACGACTCTTTCGAAATCGTTTTCTATCCCGGCTCGGACGAGGTCGAGAAGCGGAGTCTCGGCCCGGTCCCCATCACCATCGACGGGAACACCGGATACATCCAGGTAGCTCAACCACTCAAACGCAGAGCGGTTGAACTTAGATAGTGTAACGGACTCACCAGGAGGCGTCAAATTCCAAGCCTTGGACTCGCTCTCCATGAACGCATCCCAGTCGCGAAAAGCCTGCGGCGTGGAGACCGCGACCTTAGGCGTCACCAACACGCAGGCGATCACCGGCAAGTCCGCCAAGGGATAGACCTGCTCGCCCCGCCCGAGTCCAAGCACGCTTCCTCCCAGCAGGAACAGCGGCAGATCCGACCCGACTTCGGCGGCTATACGCAGGCGATCATCGGCGGCAAGCGGCTCCTTTAGTTCGCGCTCCAAAGCAAACATCGTGGCCACGGCATTCGACGAGCCAGCGCCGAGTCCGCCCTGCACGGGCAGATTCTTTTCAATCGTGATGGCAACCTTGGCGCGCTGCTTCCAGAAGCGCAACATGCGGTCGGCAACGCGATAGCAGGTGTTGCTTTCATCGCACGGAACCCCGGGATTCTTGCAGCGAATCTCGATGCTATTGCCGCGCGAAACTTCCACCCGGACGAGATCGTGAATCGCAACCGTCTGGTAAATCGTTTCCAGAGTGTGGAAACCGTCGCAGCGCAGAGCGCCGATCGCCAATCCGAGATTAATTTTTGCGAAAGCGCGAACGGTGGTTGCCATAGTTAAGATTTTACTCGTCTGCAAGCGGGAACACAGAATGCTTCTTTAACGAACGCAAGTATCGCGCAATGGACAATTGAATTTTTCATGGCTGGCGGCGAGAGCGGAATCGGGCGCAGGGGGGTAACGATTAACACGTTGATAATCATTTGGAGACAAGAGTTTACGACATGGCCAATGGTTGCGAGGGCTCAGGAACGATTGAGCTTCTGGTTAGCTTTGGCTCAAGTTGGTTGCCTCATGAGTACATGGTTAGGCCCTGCGAAAAAATCGATCAAAGAGCTGCAAGAAAAGAATTTGTGCTCCGGTTGCTAACGGACGGAATACTGGCGCGTCTAACTCGCATAACCTCCCTTGCATCTCTCGGGGCGTGGATTCAATCCGCGTCTCTTCTTTTTTGCCCCGCACTTATTTGCGCCACGACTTTGCGCCACGACCGCTACGGGTGAGGCTCGCGTGAAAAGCAGGAACGGATAGGCCGCCGATGGGGTGCACAGCGTGGAGGCTTCGTCTATCATGGGAGGCCAGAGGAAAAGCCCTCGCGCGGAATGCGCCGAAAGAGAGAAGGATGAGCCTGCGTCTTGCTGCCATGCTGGCATTGCTGATGGTTCCGGCTGTTCTGTGGGCGATCGATACGAACGCATTACGGCCTCCCAAGGGCGCGCGGGTTGCAGTGATTGCGTTTGAAGATTTGCAATGCCCGGACTGTGCCGCCGCCGAGGCGCTGCTGGAAGAAGCGTCCGCGAAGTATGGGATTCCGCTGGTGCGGCACGACTTTCCACTGCCCAAGCACAACTGGGCATTTGAGGCTCACGTGATGGCGCGATACTTTGATACAAAAACCGATACGAAGAGCGATACGAAAGCATTGCCGTTGGGCGAGGAGTTCCGGCGCTGGGTGTATGCCAACCAGAGTTCGATCAACAAAGATAACCTGCGCGGGATGGGCGAACGATTCGCCGATCAACATCATGTGGAGTTGCCTGCAAACTATGATCCGTTGGGCGAGTTGAAGAACAAGGTATTGGCCGATTACGCCCTGGGACAGCAGGTGGGCGTAGTTCGTACTCCCACGGTGTACGTGGTGAGCGAAAGCGAAAGCGGAGCGCCGTTTGTGGAGACCCTGGACCGGGATAAGCTGTTCGCGATGATCGAGCAGCTACAGGCGGCAGAGAAGAAGTAGGGCGCGGGTGAAGAGCAAAGCTTGAAGGAAAGGGAAACGATGAAGAGGAAGATGGTTGGGCTGATCGCGGTGATAATGATGATGATGGCTGCGGCGGCGTGGGCAGACGATACCAGCGCGCTGCGTCCTCCGGCGGGGAGCCGGATTGCGCTGGTGGTGTTCGAGGACCTGCAGTGTCCGGCGTGCGCCAAGGCCGAGCCGCTGCTAGAGCAGGCGGAGCGCAATTACAAACTGCCGCTGGTGCGCCACGACTTTATCATTCCGGCTCACACCTGGAGCATGGAAGCGCACATTATGGCGCGGTATTTCGATACGCAGTCTCCGCAGTTAGGCGAGGAGTTCCGGAAATACATCTTTGCCAACCAGAATGCAATCTACAAGACGAACCTGCGGAAGTGGGCAGATGACTTCGCCGCAGCGCACCACACGGCTCTCCCGGCGTTCTACGATCCCACCGGCGCACTGCGCGCCAAAGTGGAGGCGGACACGGCGCTTGGCAAAGCCTTGGGCGTGCGCCAGACGCCGACGATTTACGTCGTGAGCACTTCCAAGCAGGAGCCCTATGTGCAAGTGCCCGAGCAAGGGAAACTGTTTGAGACCATCGAACAGGTGAAGTCCGCGCTGGGGCCGACTCCGGCGGCGAAGAAGAAATAGCCATTGCGGATTCGAGAATCAGAGGCCACTTCGCGGTGGCCTTTTTCATTGTTGAAGAAAACGCTAGAGCGGTTTCAGCGTAGCTGTATCCGAGTAACCGCAGTGTTGAAACCACGCA
>CAZLZA010000168.1:0-5773 GCA_964563875.1 uncultured Acidobacteriaceae bacterium | reverse complement strand
ATATTGTCCCAGCACATTCTTCCGATGCCGTCAATTCTTCGCTCCAGCCGATCGTACCGACACAACTCCTACTGCTTCCCCCGCTGGCAGCCCGCACGCTCGCCATCTCCGCCATCTCCGCCATCGCACCACCTTCGCGGCCTCGCAGATTGAAGGCAACCGCTTGGGCCTGTGGAGATGAACTGTCTAACGCGCCGGTCATGTGCGCGGCCACCGGCACAAGAGGCGTGCCCCTCCCCGTTCCATCTTCGCTCGCGTCGAAGCCATCGGCGCGGAGGGAGTGGGTCGTCTCTATCACGGCCTGAAACCGGCGCTTCTCCGGCATTGCTTGTTGCTTGGAGGCATTGGAGGCATCCAAAGTATCGGCAGTATCAGAACCGTCCCAGTATTGTCCAGGGGATTCAACAGAGACTACAGGATCTTGCCCTCTGCTATCCCCCCCCCCGCTCGACACCTCGGCCACTTCCTGTAAGGCTCGGAGCAACTGGATGGGTAGTTCCTTTCCCCGCTTCTCTGCGCGGCGGAGGATGCCCCGACAGGCAGTGCCAGTCAAAAAGTACCGCTGCGGGACCGCGCCAGTCTCCAAGATGTCCGACAACGAAGACGCGACGGCGCCGTTGCGGAACTCCGAAGTGTTGAGCGTCAAGAGTCCCGTAAGCATACTCGTACCCGAGTTCTGAAAGTCCGGCCAGGAAGCAGGCGAACGTATGGTTTTCGTCTGCGTCGTATTCGTCTTCGACCACGACTTCTGTCCCGTCTTTGGGTCCGTTTGAACCGTCCAGGTTGATTTCCGGCGGACATGGATTGGGAGCGATGTGGGAAGTTGAGGAGAAAACACCGGGGACATTTTCCCAGACCAACCATTGGGGCCGCGTCCGGTCAGCAAGCCTAAGAAATTCGAGGGTGAGGTTGCCACGGTCTCCATCCACTCCGGCTCTGAGACCTGCGACTGAGAAATCTTGACAAGGTGTTCCTCCAACCAGAAGGTCGATTGCTCCGACATCTTCAACTCCGATCTTCGTGAAATCCCCAAAGTTCTTCACTCCCGGCCAGTGATGTTTCAGCACAGCGCACGCCGCCGGGTCTATCTCCGCAACCCCAGCGCACTCCCAGCCAAGATCAGCAAACGCCAACTCAGCGCCTCCCAGGCCAGAGCAAACGGACAAGAAGCGCATCACTCCACCCCCTTCGCCGCATACTCCACCGCCCGCTCGCGCAGATGCTTCTTCTTGTGACCCGCAACAAGGTGCGCAGCCAACTCAAGGGACATCTCCACCTCCACCGACCCTGGAGTATGCCATTTTCTCCGACGACATTTCGCACACTGCGCTGGCGCTTCATCCCCGGCCGAAATCCACACATGACCGCAGTCTTCGTACTCGCATTTCCAGCAATCGCGCGATACTCTCATCTTGTTACAACCTCACACTTGTTACAACGTACCACCCGAAGAACCTCGCGTCAAGAGAAAATACGCAGAATTGTTGAATATGCAAATATGCAGAACCGTGGAGGGGAGCCGAGAAAAATGCATGGGAACGGTTGGTCGTGGGTCGTGGGCGTGCGGAAGACCCCCACCCCTTCACATCGCGTTGGGCGCGGAGGGCGTTGCGCGGTGGGGGCGCGCCGAGCCGGCCGGGGCAGGGATGGGCGCCGCGCGGGGCGCGCGTGCTCCGCGAACGGGGCCGACGGCAGGGAAAACGCTCCTTCGGCTATGTTCTCGATGAATTTTATCTATCTTTAATGGTATCTACAACTTGCGCCGATCTCTACCCTCTCATGTGTTGAGGCTATACACAAGGGCCGCATTGTATCCTTATATATGGTAGATGTTTGAGCACATCGCCGGGATGGTTAGCGCCTTGCCGGGTTGCAGGATGGACAGGTGAGCCAGTTAGCCCAGCCGTGCGGGCATCGCTCGCCAAACTTATGAGGCGCACCGAGTTGCTCGACAAGCTGAGCGAAGCGGGCCGGGTTGCCTGCACCAGACGGCGGTACAGTCTCCACTTGGCCGGAGCGAACGGGCGAGACCTGGCCACCAGACCGGGAAGGATCGGCCGGCGCGCTCGCCTTGCGCTGTCTCTTGCCGGTAGAGCGTCGCGGCTGGGCCTGGGTCCGAGAAGTGACCGGCGCCGGGTTTGCCTCTTGTCCCTGCTCGACGGCCGACGGCTGCACCTGGGCGCGCGCCGATGCGTTCCACTTGCGGGATCGGCATTTCTGCGAGGCGCAATTGTCGGGAAGTTGCTCGCCTTGCTTGAGCCACGCGAAGCCGCAGACCTCACAGACCAGACACCGGCGCCACTCGATCATGTGGCAAGTGTAGACGCTCTGTGAGTACTACGCAAGCGCCATTTCTGCCATGCCGTAGCCTGTCCGAGTCCTCGCCGAACGCTCCTAGAGGCTGCTACGAGGCAGTTTTCGGCTAGATTCAGGCCTTCCGCGGCTGCGTGTGAAGATAGCCCACCAGATTCCCGCGCGCCGTTTTCCCCTCTTTTCCGCCCTCGATAGACAACGTCCGGCGGCAAGTTTACTTTCCATGTGTGCGAGGCCGTGAGGAAGGCCAAACAGTACATAAGGCGTCGAAAACAGGGTAAAAGCGCCTTCATTATTTTCTGTGGATAACGCTGGAAGTGTGCGTCTTTATTGGTTAAAAAATAGTGCTTGACATCATGCTTGCTATTGGAGTATAGGTTATTCAGTGACCTGTGGCAGGGGTCATAGAGGCTCTACCAGGGCCGGGAGCTAAGATGGCCGCAACACACAAGAGCTTACAGATTTGGATTGAACGGGAATCGCGGATCACGCGCGACATGATCGCGGACGGCAAAGCAGAAGAAGCCGCGATGTTCGCTCGCATTCTCTTTCAGACCACGGCACAGCGGTATCACATCCGCGAGCCACGGCATTTCGACGGAACACCTTTTCAGCCTGGGAGGGAATAACGCCATGATCGCCAACAGCCACAACACACGCGGAGAGTGCCAGAGGTGCGGACGGGTTCGCTCGTTCGTGCTGGCTTGCGCGTTCAATGCTGACGGCAGTTTCCGGTTTCTGTGCTCATCGTGTGACTGTGTGGAGAGCTGGAAGAACCAGCGCCGTCTATTTGAAGGCGTTGCACCGATCTTCATTGGCGAGCCGGAGCCGGTAGAAGAAGTGTCGTTGATACTGGACGGGTTCGAGCCGGTATCCAATCAATTGAGTTTGTTTGTGGAGGTTTACCAATGACAAGCCCCGAAGTTCACAATCTGACCACTGATGAAGTGTTCATCTACGACAGCAGCCTAACGCCCGCTCAAGCTGTTCGGAACGCCTACGCTGCAACGATCAGTGGCAACAGTTACGAGTGGGCCCAGCGTTTCCCGTTGTCGATGGTACGCGAGGCGCGCTATGGTTCGCGCGTGGTTTACTCGCTGGGAGATTTCTCCTGTGTCACCATTGACCGGGAGTATTACAGCGTCAACAATACCACCCGCACCGGGCCTGATGGATGTTTCCCAGCCTTGAGCTAAACGCAACACAACACCGGCCACCAGCCGGAGGAGCTAAAGACAATGAAACATTCATGGGATAAGGTGCAGGATGCGGCGACTCTGAACGAATTGAGAGAGGGAATCATTGAAGAGCTACAGCTTCGCGCATGGCAGGAACGCGCATCGGCAAGCATCGGACGCACCACCAAACAATACCGCGCAGAGCATGAACACGCGGCGCACGCATTAGAGAACCTTGCCGCAGACCTCACCAACATCGGCACCACACGCGCCATGATCGCTGAGCGGGAGAGAATGGCCGGCGGCGCTTTCCACTCCGTTACCGGCTACTCGTCAACATCCATCTAGCACCAGCCCGAGGCCGGCGGAATCCGGCCACTTCATACCGGCATTATTCAGCAAGGAAAGGAAAGGAACCAATGAAAACGTCCATCACATACGAAGAGATCGAGCGCCGTTATCCGTTGACCATCGACGCGATGAAGTGGGCCGCCATTCTCTCCACCACCGAGGCCGCGGATTGTGTCAGGGCCATAGGCGAGCGGCGCGGGAGCGGTGAAGCTGTCCAGCATTTCGGCGGGCCTGTTGCCGTATTGCAGGCCGCGCTCCGTTGCCGTCGCTTCGCTCACCAGTTGCGCCAGTCACGGAAGGCCGACCAGCTAAAGAGCGTTGAAGTAATCAGAGTTCGCGACTGTGACGGCAAGCCCTGGGACTCTTCATTTATCCAAGTGAACGGAATCAAGCGCGGAATCATCCGGCCAGACAACAGCGGAGGATGGGCCGCCGAAATGATGGGCTGCTACAGGACAACGAACGCCGCCCATGTGTTCGGATACTTCGCCACTCAACAGCGCGCCATAGACGCCATTGTAAAAGCAACGGCCAATTATCCGGCGCATATCGTCTACCCGCCGCAAGGCTTCAACGTCCGCGCCAACTGGAACGCCTTAGGGGTGAACGCATGAGGAACCCCAATTTCATTATCAAAACTGCAGCCGAGAGCGTAACCCAGCTTCGCCGCATCGACGTGGAGAGGGTGCTAGACAATTGCACCAGCGAAGAGCTACAGCCAACAGCCGCATGGATCACCGAACAGCGCCCGGACCTGGCCGCCAAGGTAGAGAAGGAATTGAACTACCAGACAGAGGAAAGGCAGGTTATCGCATGATCGCCCCTCATCCATTCACCCCGACGATCTACCAAGGCGCGCCACTCCTCCGCTGTGACCTGTGCGCGCGCTTTGCCGGAGATCCGCTGCATGCCGGCCACGATTGGGCGATTAAAGAGACAGCACGGACGCGCCCGCACGTCTTCAAGCCCGGTACAGATTCGCGTGTACTCGCTAACCTGTGCGCCATCTGCGACGAAGTACCCGGCGCACACTGGCACATCAAACTTTCACAGGATGAGCCGGACCCAAAACGGCACGCATTTCAGCCGATGCAGAATGACCGCCAACACTGCCAAGTGTGCCGCATGACCGACTGGCATACAAACCACATCCAAGCCCTTCCCGGTTGCGAGACCTCCGACACAGACCGCGAGACCGCGCGCCAGCTCCAGCAGGCCGCCGACCTCACCGCAGCTATGCGCCAGCCGCGCGCCAGTATTTCGGCCAAGGCTGGCAAGATGGAACGATACGCGCCGCTCTTCTTTGGGACCGGCGACAACCCGATTTTGTTTTGAGGGGAACCCATGAACCTGTCACAGTATTTGAACCCTTACGGCTATATCGCAATCGGCATCTTGATCGGCGCCGCCATCTTCTATGCCTTCTACCGGATGGACCGGAAGGAAAAGGATAACGCCTACTGGCGCGCAATCGCCACCGAGCAGGCAAGACGCGACAAATTGACGGCGGAATTGGCCGCCAGAAGTCCAATCGATTACAAGAATTGACCAACCGGCGCCGGCCGCAACCGGCAGAAAGAAGACCGAAAATGACAGCTCAACAGAACGCCTGGCAGGGAAACAACGAGGAGGCCGACGCGCAATACTGCGACCGGCTCACGAACATTCTAGGCGAAGGCTCCCATGTCTCAATCCTTCCCGAACCCAAAAACGAGTTTACAACCTTCGACCCGCTGGGCCTGGCCGTTATCGTCTTGGCTGTGCTTGTCCTTTTGTACCTCTAACCGCCTGTGACAGCCATCACAGACAGAATAAACGGGAGCCGATAGGGTAGATACATGAAGAAACCAGTAAAAGCCGTTCCGCTCGCCGTCCTCCGGTTGCTCGCACGTTGGGCGCTGGCACGCTGCGAACAGGCAAAGCAAGGTAAA
>CAZLZA010000167.1:0-5963 GCA_964563875.1 uncultured Acidobacteriaceae bacterium | reverse complement strand
ATTGCCACAGTGATCATGTTCGTTGCAGGCGTTGCAATGTTCGTGGTGTAGGCACTTTGCCTGACTGATCGCGGCTGAGAGCAGCCCAAGTATCAATCCAAGCAGGGTGCCTCAACGTTCAGTCTCCGCTTCTCTGCAGCATCCACTCTCCGGAGTCTGCGGACCTTCCATATACCGAAACAGGCACTCAGCAACAAGACTACGGCAAACCCAACCAGCAGCGGAGTGGACCATTTCTGAAGAGTGCCGGAATACAGCCGGACTACTTTGCGCCCGTAGGTTGCGCCCAGCCATGCGACAAACGAGTATCGCAGCGTGCGCGCGGCGCCGTAGACCAGGAGAAAGCGCCGACGTGTAACACCCAGCGCACCGGAGGCGAGCGCGAACGGCAACAGCGGAATTGGCGGAGGAAGCAGCGCGGGAACAAATACCGAAAGCGCAGGATGACGCTCAACCCAGCCAACGATGCGCCCCAGCAGGCGGGCGGGGACATAGCGGCGCAATGCGGATTCGCCGCCCTTTCTTCCTATATGCCAGGTGGAGTATCCACCCAGCAGGCTACCGGCGATGGCGCTGCAAGCAAGCAGCCAGGGGGCGCCACCATGCGCGGCCAGCCACAGCAGAAGCAGATCGGTGCTGCCGGGCAACGACAAAGGGATCACCGACGAGTCAATGATCGCGATCGGGAATAGCCCCAGCGCTCCCAAATGCGTAAGCCAGTGCGGCGGCTGATTGAGGGCGGGCGTCGCGCCTTGTGCCGATTGTCTGAGAAAGATACTCATGTGCATCGCGCAATGGACTTGCGCCCTCAAGGCCAGACTTACAACCGGGTGTCGCCACGTTCATTCTCCCGATGAACCATGGAAGCAATCCACGCTCCATGCAACAACATCGGCATATCACAACAGTGCCGGCCTTTGAACTCAGCCTGCCTCGATGTCCTGCAATGTGACCCAGTAGAACCGCCGCCAGCAGAACTTGCAGCGGACCGGGCGCAGCGCGAACATGCTGAGCAAGCCGTCGAGCGGGCGCAACTCAGCCTGTTTGAATTCGACTGAATTGCAGCATGGGCATTTTCGCCGTATCCAAAGCGGATGCGGCAGCCAATCGGGCCAGCTTCTGGTTCCACTGCTCATGGTTCTCATCTCTCCAGGCGATGCTACCGCGCAAATCAGAATGCTCGTCTCTCTAGAGGTCCGGTGTTCGCGTCCAGCCACGCAAGGATGCCGCGAATGCTTGCCGTCGCCAAAGCAACGCTGGAATCGGCTGCGCCGTAATAAACGTTGAGCGTGTCCCCATCGGCGCCAATCGTCTGCCCGCAGGGAAACACCACGTCCTTCACATCTCCGGCGCGCTCATAGCTGGCCTCGGGACCGAACACCCAGGAGTCGCCACGCTGCAAGCACACATCCGGCCTCTCCAGATCGAAGAGCGCCAGGCCTAGCCGATAGATACTGCCTGAAGCAGTCTGACGAACCCCGTGATAGATCGTCAGCCAACCCTTGGCCGTTTCGATCGGCGGAGAACACAGACCGATCTTGTTAGCGTCCCACCATCCCCCGCGGCGCGCTTCGAGAATAATCTTGTGGCTGCCCCAATGGCGCAGGTCCGGCGAATACGAGATCCACATGTGCGCTCCGAGCGCAGTCATTGGACGGTGAATCAGAGCCCAGCGTCCGCCGATTCTTCGCGGCAACAGCGCCGCGTCTTTATCTTCGGCCGACATGATCACGCCGAAGCGCTCAAAGGTGACGAAGTCCTTGGTCAGAGCCAGCGAGACGCCTGGGCCTCCGCGCGCAAACGATGTGTACGCTATGGCGTATTGGTCCAGTTCCGGAACGTACGTAATGCGCGGATCTTCGATGCCCCAGATCTCTTCCGGGTACTCTCGCGGGTTGGCGGGCATGGTTGGCTGCGTGTCGATCCGCCAATTGTCGATTCCATTTGCGGAGCGCGCCGCGCACAGATGCGAAAGGCCGCTCAGGTCTTCCACCCGGCAAAGCAGAAGCGTGTCGCCGTCGGCCAGCCGAACCGCCGCGGGGTTGAAGACGCTGTTGATGCGGTAGGGCCAGTTCTCCCTGCTCAGCAGCGGATTTCCCGGATGACGCGTAAACAGAGGTTGTTCGGAGCACGCTTTGGCCTGCGCTCGTTCCTCGGCAATCGATACCGGCAATTCGGCAGGTGGGATCATAGGATTTAAGATGAGATGCTCATTTCAGGAAACAGTTGATCTACGCCTGATACTTTGGCTGACTGCATTTCAAGCAGAGCCATGAGGAAAGAAAGCGTGGACTCGGCTCCCTGGTTCTCGTTTACGCGATCGGGATGAAGCCCGTCTCTGCATCCGCCGGTTGCTGCGTCGTAAAGCGGAACATGCAGATCGTTCTTGCCCAGAAACCAGCGGAAGACCCGCTGCGCCTCTTCAAGCCATTGCCTCTCCTCCGTCAGACGATGCACCTCGAGGCAGGCCGAGACCGTCGCACATGCCTCCACCGGTTGCTGATCGAAGCGCGCCTTCTCGCTTCCTTCAATGTAGAATCCGTTCGATCCGATAGGCACGAATGTCTCATCGTCTCCGCGATGCTGTTGGGCGGCCAGCCATTTCAGAGAGTCCATACCAACTTCTATCATTCTCTGGTTACCGCTTCGCCATCCAGCCAGAATCAGTGCTTGCGGAAGTCTGGCGTTTGCGTAGGAGAGGCTCCGCTCAAACCACTTCCATGTCGGGGTGTGGCTGCGCTCATAAATGTCGAGTAGCTTGTTCGCGAGCAAATTGCGAGCACCCTGGATGGCTCTGTCTCCGGGGAACCAGTCCAGATAAGCTTGCATCCCCAGGATGCAATAGGCCCACGCGCGTGGGCTGGTGAACGTGAGAGTCGCGGGAACCGCTGCTTCAAACAGACGTCCCGCAGCGCCTCGCAATCCGGCGTTGCGCGAGTGTCCCAGCACTTTGCCCAAGGACCACAAAGCGCGTCCATGACTGTCGTCCGATCCCACATCTTCCAGCCACTTGCGATCGTAGCCGAGAAAGTTCCTGAATCTTCCGGTGTTGGCGTTGAATGCAAGCCAGAGAAAAGCCAGGTAGCGCTCGGAGTGGCTGCGATGCTCTTGCCTCGCCGCATGGGTTTGCTGCTCGTCTAGGAGTGCTGAAACAATCAGCGCCCGCGCATTGTCGTCGGTTGTATATCCCTCGTGGGTGTTGGGCACTAAGAAGATGGCGTGCTGCAACATGCCGGTGTCGTCGGTCATGTTGTACAGGTGCCCTGCATTGAGTGCCGGCAGGCAATCCGCCGGGTACAAGGCCGCACCGTCTTCTTGAGCGGCCCTTGGCTGCAACGAGCGCTCGAAACGTGCCCGCTGAAAGCTTGCCATGTAGGCCTTCGCCGTCTTCGGCCACGTCGTTCCGCGCGAGTGCAGATAAGCACGCTTGCGCATGGCATGACGCTCTGCCTCGTTCTCCAGCAAGGCGATGACCGCTTGCGCAATCGCATCGGGGTCGGCGAACGGGACGATCACGCCCCGCTTCTCCGCAAGCAGCTCCTTGGCGTGCCAGTAGGGCGTGGAGATGATCGCCTTTCCCGCTCCCAGAGCGATGGCCAGCGTGCCTGAGACCACCTGCGCCTCTTGCAGGTAGGGCGTAATGTAGATGTCTGCCGCGCCCACATGCTCCACCAGCTCTTCGGCGCTCACAAAGCGATTGTTCAGCATAAGGTGATCTGCAACGCCAAGCTCCACCGCCAGCGCTTGCAGTTGTTCGCGATAGCGCTCGCCCTCGCGCCGCCGGATATGCGGATGCGTTACGCCGGAGACGATATAGACCACATTTGGATGGCGCGCCAGAATCGCGGGCAGCGCGCGAATGACATTCTCAATGCCCTTGTTGGGAGATAACAGGCCGAAGGTCAGCAGAACCGACTTGCCTTCGGTGCCGAACTTGTCCTTGAAGTAATTGGGGTCCATGAACGGCAGATCGGGAACCCCGTGCGGGATCACATCGATCTTCCCGCTTGGAACCGCATACACATCGCGCAGCAGTTGCGCCGCCAACTCACTCATTACCACCAAGCGATCCGAAAGACGCGCAATCTCTTCAAGCACGGCACGCTGATTCACGTCAGGGGCGCGAAGAACCGTGTGCAGGGTAGTAACCAGCGGCATCTTCAGTTTTCGCAACAGAGTCAAGATGTGGCTGCCCGCGGTCCCGCCATAGATGCCGTACTCGTGTTGCAGGCAAACAAGATCATTGCCGTTGAAATTCAGGAATTCCGCGGCCCGTTCGTACGATCTCGAATCTTCCTGCTCAAGTTCCAGCCGAACCCGCTCCGGATATTCGTATCTGGCATCCGGGTCGTTGACAGGAATGGCAAACAGGCGCCCGCTGCCATATTCGCCCGCAAGTGCCGCGCATAAGTCAGTAGTGAATGTGGCGATACCGCATTGCCTGGGAAGATAGTTACCTATAAATGCCACCCTTGTGGGCAACGGAAGGCAGCAGGCTTTCGACGAGGCTGCCTGCGGAGATTCTGCCATCGGCCTGTTCAGGGGAGTCGCTTCAGTGGGAGACATGATGCCCTGCTTTCGCTTTTGCTGACGCTGAGCAAGCCGTCTCAATTGGCCCGCCTAGGGGAATGGTGTGGCGGGCCTCATGGAGTACTGTGCAGCCTGCCGCCCTAGGACTCTGGAGTGATAGGCACAACTGGCACAAGTTCGCTATGGGCAGTCTTGACAATCACATCCGCCGTGACCTTCCCGCCGGATGAGCAGTGCTCCAGTGAGAAGTCATCGACAAATGCAGCTTCATTCACATCGGCTTGGGCACGGTCGATTACTGGCGCTCCCGCGACAATTGGCTTGCCGACAGACCGGATCGGGTACACACCCTTGCGCCGCCGAGTGGCAAAGTACGTCTTCACGTCGCATTTCTTGATGAGGCTCATCTTAACTCCAATCGTCCCGTTGCTTGCTTGAACGGTACTCGTCTGGAGCGACGCCGAAAGGCTGAAGGCGAGGAGGGGAAACAATTGCCAGCATCTCAAGCATACTCCACGAACCGTTTGCGTGCCGGAGCCATGGACAAGTGAGCCTAGCTCAAATCCTGCCAAGGAGCAGAAGAATCACCACAATAAAGAGGATCAATCCCAATCCCCCGGTCGGATAATAGCCCCAGTTTCTGCTGTGGGGCCACTGCGGAAGCGCACCCAGAAGCGCCAAGATGAGAACCACAATCAGTATCGTTCCAAGCATGTCTCACTCCCTATATTCCTTCAGACATTTGTCGATCACCACGATGAAGTGCGGTCCCTTTCGAGACCGCACCTGTAGAACCCTTCCATCTGACTCCGCTTAGGCTGGTTTGCACTTCACGAATCGAAAGTGGCAGTTCTAGAGCAACGATCCAACCGTTGTATTTGCCTGCGGACCGATCACGTCGCCAGACACAACCAACTCAACCCTTCGGTTTTCCTGACGGCCGCTGGAGTTCTCGTTGGAAGCTACGGGTGAAGTGTTGCCGAACCCCTTTGCGCTGACAGACCCAGTCCCTACGCCCTGTGCCACAAGGTAGTCGCGAACTGAACCAGCGCGATTCTCTGAGAGGGTCTGATTCATCTGGTCGCCGCCCACATTGTCGGTGTATCCGCCGACCTCAATGTTCAAACCTGGATATGCAATCAAGATGCCGGCAACCTTCGCCAACTTCTCCCGCGCGCCCGGCTTGAGCGAGTACTTTCCCGTATCGAAGAGCACATCGGACATGCTAACAATCAGACCGCGTGCGCTATCGCGCGTCTCAAGAACCTTGTTCAACTGATCCAATAATTGGGCGCGCATTGCGACTTTGGCGCTCACTGCCTGGCTTTCACCCTGCTGTGCTTGCAGCGCAGCCAGGCGAGAGCGGTCTGCATCTGCTTGGGCTGCGGAGACTGCGGTTGCCGATGCTGCCTGGCTTGCCGCCATGTCTGCCT
>CAZLZA010000166.1:0-6297 GCA_964563875.1 uncultured Acidobacteriaceae bacterium | reverse complement strand
CAACATTACCGATAACCATCGACGCAAAGACATTTTGATCCTCCAGAACTTTCAGGTAAGAATCAACAGAAGACTCGAATAGCGGGCCAGCTTTGAACCTGGAACGGAACTCTTCTAGCTGCGCCAAAGATAAAATTCCTTAATATTTTTCTGCGTGCCTGATTTATGTACGAAACTCCGGACTTCGGCATTGGTCTCCTTTCAGAATCGGAGTCGTCCGAATTGTGATGCTCGTTTCCGCTGGTTGGCTGGTTCAGAGGCGGAAGGCCGCCTGCAGCGTGGCTGGCTGATCGGCGAACGATCTGCTTCCATGTGTCCGCGTATGTGGACACATTTGGGATCAGCTTCCACCGTACACAGCGGGACGTATGTGGACAGGTAACCTATTCATCCCATGCGTGTTAGGTGTATTCGATAGACGTTTTTTGACATCTTCGAATGTCACTGGACAGGGGCGTTATTTTCCGATGCAGAAAGTGGAAAAGATCAGATTCAAAATGTCGTCTGCGGTAGTTGCGCCGGTCAGTTCGTCTGTTGCGCGAAGCGCGTGATAGAGATCCAGCAGCACCATCTCATGCGGAATTTTATTTTGCACGGAATACGCGGCAGCGGCCAAGCCGCTCAGCGCCGAACGGACATGGCTTTGCTGCCGCAGATTGGTCAGCATCGCTCCTCCGTCCTGGCAGGCGTTCCCGCGCACCGTGCGCAGAATCTCGGCGCGTAATTCGGCAATTCCTTCGCCGGTCACCGCCGAGGTCCGGACCGCCGGCAGGTTCGTTATGGACAATTCTTCGCTGAGTTCTGACAGATCCGCTTTGTTACGCACCACAATTGCGGCCCGCTCGGCGACTTCGGCCAGCAGTTCGCGATCCACCTCGCTGAGTTCCGCGCTGGCATCCACCACCACCAGCACCAAGTCGGCGTCGGCCAGCGCTTTCATGGATCTACGAATGCCGATGTGTTCCGCTTCATCCAGTGCCTCGCGAATTCCCGCCGTATCCACCAGGCGCACCGGAATTCCGCCCAGCGCCACCGTCTCGGTAACGAGATCGCGCGTGGTCCCCGGAAGCGCGGTCACAATCGCGCGCTCGCGCTCGACCAGTTGATTGAACAGACTCGACTTGCCCACATTCGGACGCCCAACAATGGCCAAGGTCAATCCCTCGTGCACGACCTTGCCAAACGCGAAGCTAGCATCGAGGCTACGCAACTGCACAGTGACGTCTTCGATCGCTGCCAGAATCTCATTTGCAGGCATTACCGCAACATCGTCTTCCGCGAAGTCGATGCCCGCCTCGAGTCTTGCGATCAGGGCGATCAAATTTTCCTTCATCGGCAGCAGGGCTCGCGACAGTGATCCTTTCAACTGTTGGGCGGCCACCTTCGCCTGATACAGCGTTTGGGAGTCAATCAGGTCGCGGACCGCCTCTGCCTGGGTCAGATCCAGTCTCCCGTTCAGGAAGGCACGTTGCGTAAACTCCCCGGGCTCAGCCAGGCGCGCACCCTGCGCCAGCGCCATCTCCACCACACGGCGCAAGACGACGGGCGAACCGTGGCAGCTGAGCTCGACGATCTCATCGGTTGTATAGGAGTGCGGAGCCGCAAACCATGTCGCCACCACCTCATCGATGCGCTCGCCACTTTCGATCTCGATCAACTCACCGAAGAGCGCCCGATTGGCCTCCAGTAGCCGTCCTCCGGCGAGATGCAGCATGCGCGCGGCAATCGCCTTCGACTCAGGGCCGGCCAGACGCACCACGCCGATTCCGCCCCTTCCCAGCGGGGTTGCAATGGCTACGATGGTGTCGTCGAGGTTCACGTTCCCGCCTCGCTATCATCGTCCACTCTTTGCTGCTCTTCTCTGCGCTTCTCCTGCTCACCCCAGCGCTCCTGCACCCGGTCATACATTCGATCAAGTTTACGATGAAGATCTGCAACCTCAAGCTCGGCTTTGCGATTTACTTCAAAGTCCAGATCGCTCTTGATTCGGTCTTTAGCAGCCTGCCGATTCTGGCTCATCATTATTACCGGGGCCTGAAATGCGGCGAGTGTGGAGAGAACCAAGTTCAGCAGGATATACGGATACGGATCGAAAGTATGCTTTAGCAGAGCGATGCTGTTGAGCGTAATCCAGACCCCGACCACCGCGGAGAATAGGATGATAAACGTCCACGATCCTCCAAACGCTGCGACGTGGTCCGCTATCCGCTGTCCCATTGTGAGCTGTTCAGCCTCGGCTACGTTCGCATTTCGACTCACGTGCATCCGCAGCAGTTCGTCGGTCGCACGTAACCGGCGCCCTACCACGGTCAGCAGATCAAGAGCGGCGTGCGGGTGGGCTGAAACCAGTTTCTGCAAACAGTCGCGGTCCAGAAGAAGTATTTCGCTTGGCTCCACCGTCACGGCTGTTGCCGTCCTTGGGCCTCCATCCAACATGGAGATCTCGCCGAAGACATCCCCGGGACCCGACTCGCCGGTCAGGATATTCTCGCCAATATCATCTTCGACGAAAACCTGCACTCGGCCTCGTCGAACGATGTACAGGCTGTCTCCTGAATCGCCAACTCTGAAAATGCTCTCTCCCGAGTCGAAGCTTTCTATTTTCATCAACTCCGCCAGCGTGGCGCGTTCATTGTCGTCGAGCAGGCTGAACATCGGAATTTCAGCCAGCATGGTTACACTGGTGGACATGGTGTGTTCCTCTGAGGAATTCCAATAAACGAAAAGCCCCGTTGCGATATTCTCATCGAATCGCAACGGGGCTCCAATTGTTAGCTCGTTCCGGACAGCTATCTTCCGCCGCGCCGCGCCGCAGGACGGCTGGCTCCTGGTGCTGCCGGAGCCTTGCCCTTGTAGTCTTTCGGGTACACAACCAAGTGCCGTGATGGACCTTCGCCTTCGCTTTCGGTGCGCAAGTCCTCCACGTCGCGCAGGGAAAGATGCACCACCCGGCGTTCGCGGCTGCTCATCGGACTGAAGGCATAAGGCACTCCGGTCGTGCGAACTTTCTCGGCCGCCACCTTGGCCGACATGACCAGCTCGTCGGTGCGCGTCTGGCGGAAGCCCATCGCGTCGAAGCTGATCCGGTCGTGCTCGTCCAGCATGTCGCCCACTGACTCCATGGTGACCATTTCCAGCGCATTCAGCAGCTCACCATTGCGAGCCACCAGCATGGCGCTGTCCGGACCGGAGAAGTCTACCAGGATCGCCGGCCGGTCCCACTCCGCTCCCTGGTTCACCGGCGGATCGACCGCGATGCGGTACTTCACGCGGAAACCGCCAAGTCTCACAATGTTGTTCAGCAATTCATTGATCTGCTTTGCCGCAGCTATTTTTTCTTCGATTGCCATCGCCACTCCTCGCCGGTTACCGCTTTTTTTCCGCTGCTTTCAGGGCGCGTTTCTCAGCCATCGCACGCATCTCCCGGCCCATTTCCGTCTGATTCATAATCATCTGCTGCACGATCTGCACCACCGAGCCGGTAATAATATACAGGCCCAATCCGGAAGCCACCGACCAGGTAAACATGGCAAACATGATCGGGGTCATCATGTTCATCATCTTCTGTTGCTCTTTGCTCATGCCTGTGGCCGGCATCATGCGCTGCAATGCCATCATCAGAACGATGGTCGCGATCGGAATTATGTGCAGATGATCCGGTGCGGACAGATCGTTCAGATACAACCAGCCTGCGTGCCGCAACTCAATCGCGTTTTTCAGCATGGTGTAGAACGCGAACAGGAAGGGCATCTGAATGATAACCGGAAGACAGCCGCCTACCGGATTCACGTCGTGTTCTTTGTAAAGTGCGGAGACTTCCTTCTGCATCTCTCCACGGCGCGGATCATCCAGTTTGTACTTCTTGTATTTCTCCTGGATCTGCTGCATCTGCGGCGCGACCTTCTGCATTTTCATCGATGACTTGATCTGCGAGATTCGCAGCGGCAGCAGGGCCACGTTGATTAGCACCGTGACCAGCACGATGGTCCAGCCCCAATTCGAGGTCCAGTGTTGCTGTGTCCAGCGCACCCAGGCAAACAGCGGCCGTCCGATGAATCCAAAGAATCCGAAGTCCAGGGTGCCGCGCAAATCCACGCCGTTGAGGCTGCGTACTGTCTCCAGAACATCCACCGCCTTGGGACCGGCGAACAACCGGACGCTCGACGGAGCATTCAGCGTTCCCCCGGCGATCCCCAGCACCTCCGCCTTTACCTTTTCGCCCTGGGGATTGGCTGGATCTTTCGGAATTTCAATCGCGTTGCGCAGCTCGGCAAACGCGGCGTTCTGCGGTTGCTCGAAAAGGAAGACCGCACCAAAGTATGCGTCCGAGGCGCCCACCCACTGGAAGTTGCCCGTCATCACGCGCCCGCCGCTAATGGAGGCGCCTTTCTTATCCAGTTTCAGGCGCTTCACGTCTTCACCGGTGGCAACATAGTCCAGGCGCTGCTCCGCGTAGCTCGGCAGTCCGGTGGCGTCGCCAAATCCTGAAGGCCATGCCGGCAACGCGGTCAGATACTGTCCGCCCTGGCGCACGCTCGTCTTCACGTCGATCACATAGGTATTGTCGAAGTGGAATTGCTTCTTCACCACCAGGTCGCCGTCGGCGTATTCAAAGGAGAGATCCTTCACCGGGCCTGGGTTGTCCGCTCCGCTAGCAACGTACAGCGCGCCGTTCAGCTTCTCGCGCATCGACGGGTCGGCGGTCCACAGCGAAAGAGGGTAGCCGTATTGCGTCGCCGCCTGCTCGTGCACCAACTCCAGCGGTTGCCCCTGCTCGTCCTTATACTTCTTCAGTATCCAGCTCTTCACCAGTCCGCCGCGGTTGCTGAAGGTGATGCGGTAGAGATCGTTTTCCACCACCGTGGTGTTTTCGCTCTCGGCCTTCACGGCGGCCACGGGCGTCGTTGACGCCTCGGCGGCCGGCACGGTGCTCAGGCTGGAACTGCTTGGGGCCACTGCCGGAGCCGGCGCACTCGTCACTGCCTGCTGCTTCTGATTGGGCTGCTGCTTCGGCTTGACCAGGAACTGCTGGGCCAATACCAGCAGCACCATCGTGGCTGCAAAAACAACCATCACGCGCTTGTCTATGCCGGGCTGGTTCTGGGGATTCTGGAACTCGCTCAAGGTAGTATGCCGATCTGCGCGGCCGCGGCCGCCAGTTTATATTTCACAGTCCTCGCCGTGCGCGTCCGGCCTCTGCCAGTACGCGCGCCTTCGTTCTAATGCGTGCGGGCCGCCGGAGCGCTCGTAGTGCAGCGACCGCAAAAGTGTTCTGGAACCGGGTCCAACCCGCGCCCGCCCAGGGGATTGCAGCGCAGCAGACGCCACAGCGCCAGCAAGGTTCCGCCAAGCGCTCCGTGCCGGGTCACCGCCTCTGCCGCATACTCCGAGCAGGTCGGCGTGAACCGGCAGGCAACCGCCAGTTGCGGCGAAAGCCAGCGCTTGTAGACAGCAAGCAACATCAGAATGAGCTTTCTCATCTGCGCCGCGCCTCCTGTTTTCCACTCTTGTTTTCGGCCCCTTCACAGTTTTGCCGAATCACCCGGAACGCGCGCTCGATCTCTTGCGAGATCTGCGGGAACTCCGCCGTCAGCAGACTCTTCTTCGGGTTGATCACCACGTCCACGACGTCGCGCATGCCTTTCAGCATGCGCAGGTGGTGGCGAACCGCCTCCCTGGTGCGTCGCCGCATCCGGTTGCGCTCCACCGACCCGCCCAGCGCTTTGGAGACGGTGAATCCGATGCGCACGCCGTTCTCTTTTCGCACGCACCGCTCCTTGGCTGTCCCTGCCTGGTTCGGCCCGGGGACAGCTTCGGTTTGGCTCCGCAAATAGAAGACGGTCATGTTCCCGGAAAAGTGGCGCCGCCCCTGCTGATACACCCGTTGAAAGTCCGAGTGCTTCAGCAAATGCGCGGTCTTCGGGAAACTGCCTTTCGGTGTGTCGCTCACGCTGTCATCCACGGCGTTCGCGTTCCTGTTCTTTCCGCTCTCAGACCGCTCCGCTTTCAGGATTGCCATAGTTCAGCTTGCCTGCTCTGCCGGAATGGCTGCTTCAGCGTTGGTGAGTGGGCCAGGAACGGGCGTGGTCCTGCGTTGGTTAATCGCGGTAGCCGGGGCTAACAGAAACGCGCTTGCGTCCCTTTGCGCGGCGGCGCGACAAGACGGCCTGGCCGCTTTTGGTCTTCATACGCTGCCGGAATCCATGTACTTTGGAACGATGGCGGCGATTGGGTTGGAATGTCCGTTTAGGCATTTGACTGACTGCTCCTGCTTCAAGAAATGTCGATGAGCAAAGG
>CAZLZA010000165.1:2690-6317 GCA_964563875.1 uncultured Acidobacteriaceae bacterium | reverse complement strand
TGTCGCAGCTGTTCTTCAGGGTATGCCTATTCAGGATGGAGGGATACATATAGATATGGAGGGCTCAGGTGTTGCGTACTATTGTCATAGACAGCCCGGTGTATCTGGTGATTCAGAAAGTGATCGGGATGAGCGCGAGAGGACAATAGTTGCGCTATATGCGGGTAGGATCGGGCAGTTTAAGTCTCTCCCAAGCATTGACTATCGCGACTATCCTGACTCGTGGAAATCAGATTGGGCAACAGCCACAGAACTCCTATGGGAATTGTCCCCTTTTGTGGATGGGCTGTCTGATGCGTTGTTCTATGCAGGGGCGCAACAGTTAGTTTTGAAACGCTGGTCAACAATTGAAAGCCTGGCTTTAGCGCTTTGGAAAAAGCCGACTAAGCCGATGCAACCGGGCGAATTCGAGAAGGGGTGGTCGCACGGCCAGAAAAAGCAGGAGAAGTACATGTCGCGCTCTGAAGTCCAAGCCTTTTTCGAGACACTTCACATTCCCTGTTCTCTATGGGAAGAGTACCGAGCAAAATAGGCAGGTTCGACGATCTTGCATTGAAAATGAACACTCCACAGAACGAAATCTGTGCGACCGATGTGCTCTTTACCGCGCTGCGTCAATTGCTAAAACCGCAAATCTGTGTGAATGTAATTCTCCGTTGGCGGCTTTTCCAGTAAGATCCAATTCTGAAGAATTGATGAAATGCACGTCATAAACTCCCGGTGGCGGCATCTTATTGCCAACCAGCGTATATTGTTTCTCCCCAATCACGGCAATGACCTGAACGTAGCTTCGCGTGTTGTTATGAGTTTGTGTTCCGGCAGTAGAACAGAATCCCCTCATAAATGCTGTTTGTGGATTATCACAGGCCGGATTGTGCGTGATAGTCGTCCCAGTGAACTCTGTCACCACTTTTGACGAAAGTATGTTCGCTGTTTGAATCAGCGGTGCAGTGGGCTGTTGGTCTGTATCGGCCTGGGCAGAAGTCTGAGCTGCCGCGCTAACTTGTTGCTTTAATTCGGCCTGTTTCGCCTGCCGCTGAGTGGCAAGCTTTTGGGCATCGGATATTTGTTCAGGCGTCATATGCGACGCCAGTGCGTTGCGTCGTTCTTGGGCTCGTTGGACCCCGTGAAGGGCTGCAAGATTGTACCAAGCATGAGCCGAAACGTAATCTTGAAGGACGCCCTCACCCTCCTCATACATTTCGCCCAAGCTGAATTCTGCCTCAGCGTAACCCGCAGTCGCGGCGGCCTGTATCAGTTTTGCCGCCTTGGGCAAATCTCGCTGCAAATCTGATCCCTTCCGGTACATTTCTCCAAGTTGGAACTGCGATTCAACATTTCCCACCTCTGCCTTTGCCGATAGACGGCTAATCGTTGTGGCATCATCCGGAACACTCTTTTCGGTTGGTTTGCTGTTGAGCAGTGAAGTCGTCTGCTGAGATTGAAGCAAGCCAGCATAACCAAGAAGAAACTGCGAAAATACATACTGCCTTTTTGATGCTTCTCCGGCCTGCGAATAGAACTTCTGAGCCAAATCACGATTGCCAGTCAGATATTTCACGTCCTTTGCTGCCAGAATGCCAGGAAGATTCTTCTCGGTCATTGGCCTCATCTGTGACAAGTGCGAGATAAGCGTATTCGAGGATTGCCTCAATTGTTCATATGCTGCAGAGCGAGAAGGGTCAAGGCGCGAAAGTACTTGGAGTGAGTCAGTCTCCTGATTCAATTCACTGGTTATTTCGTCATTCAGGGAAAAGGTTGCTTCGTAGTAGTTCTTGATTTGCTCTCGCAGATCCGTGCGTTCGACTTCTAACTGGTGGTGATGCTGCATCCACACCTGAACGAGCAAAGCAACGCCTTGCCCGATCGCTTGACCGTTCTGATAAGCGCTATCGAACGTGTGCTGATCCGCGGCATAAGATCGCAACGTCCCCTGATCGAAGCATTGGACATTATCGCCGCTCCGAAAACAACTCGAGTTGCCTTGGTAAGTCCATGTTTGGGCTGCAGAAGAAGCAGCGACCAGAAGGACTGGCGCAAGAAGGGCAAACGCACGACGCATATTATCGCTCCGCAAAATACATGAGATCAGGTGCCTTATACTCCTGCGCCGCGCGACATCGTCGCGCGGCTTCGGCTTCAGAGTTGGGCCGGCCCTCCTCCTGTTGAGCGCTCGCCATGGTCGCGCGTTGCAGAAGAACGCTAGGTCCGACCAGCATACATACTGTCCACTGTCGCTCTATCATTCCGTTCATCCCTTTAAAAGCAACTGAAACCGTCGCCGTCCCCGTACTCTGATCGGCCTTGCGCTGCCTTCAACGGAGTTTACGGAGGCTTTCGCATGCGTCCTGGTTTCCGCCGTCGCAGGCCTTCTCAAAAAGCTTGCGCGCTTGGGAATCGTTCCGTGCCACACCTTTGCCGTCTCTGTAGAGTTCGCCCAGGTTGCCGCAGCCGTTCGGTTCGCTGCCGTCGCAAGCCTTCTCAAAAAGCGTCAACGCCTGAGAATAGTCCCTTGCCACACCTTCGCCGTCTCTGTAGAGTTCACCTAGGTTGCTGCAGCCGCTCACTTCGCCACCGTCGCAGGCCTTCTCAAAAAGCGTCAACGCCTGAGAATAGTCCCTTGCCACGCCTTGCCCATTGTAGTAAAGAATGCCGAGGCGGGTACATCCGTCCATTTTTCCGCCGTCGCAGGCCTTCTGAAATAGTGTACGCGCGTGGGGATAGTCCTTGGTCACGCCCATGCCTAATCGGTAGAAATCTCCGAGTTCGCTACATCCAAGTGCACCGTCATTGTCACAGGCCTTCTTATATAACGTTCGCGCGATTTCATCGCTTGGTGTTACCCCTTGGCCATATTCATAAAGGCCGCCGAGATGGATGCAGCCCCCCATGAATCCTCCGTCACAGGCCTTCTGAAACAACTTGTTGGCTTGGGCGTAATTCTTGGGAACCCCATCGCCAGATGCGTAAAGACTACCGAGACTTGAGCACGCGGCCATTTCTCCGCCGTCGCAGGCCTTCTGAAATAATCCGGACGCCTGAGCATAGTCCTGAGTTACTCCGTCGCCAGATTCGTAAAGATATCCGAGATTAGTGCATGCAGCCATTTCCCCGCCGTCGCAGGCCTTCTGAAACAAAGGTCTCGCCTGCTCATAACGCTTCGCCTCTGTGAGTTCCAACCCCTCCGCAAAGTCTTTGCTCCATTTGCTTGAACTGTTATCGAGGGCCGCAAAGAATGCCTGGGATAGCTCTAGGTGTACCACGGTCTGCCCGGTCGTCTTGATGTCAATATCTTTTTCGACTTTCGCCTTGGCCAGACCGAACGGGACAGTTGCTTTCAGAAGGTGCTGGCCAAGATCAACTTTCGTCTTGGCCACCCCCCCAGCGGCGATGAGGCCCATCGCCTCGCCGTCTAGCTCCCAGTTGCAGGCCATATCACATTCCACGAGCAGTGTGGAACCTCCCGACTTGACAGCCGAATTCTGCGGCCGCAAAATTGGTCCCTGATCTTCTTGGGCCGTTGCTTGCAGAGCCGTTACCGCCATGAACGCAGCAAACGCCAGACCTACTATCGTCTCGCCCCTCATCTCATCCTCCTGTGTACTCTGAACGGAGGGACGGTATGCA
>CAZLZA010000165.1:0-2590 GCA_964563875.1 uncultured Acidobacteriaceae bacterium | reverse complement strand
CATCATTCTCCGGAACGACGCACACAGAGAGCTCGTTTGATGCCGCCAGCATCGAGAAGGCCGGAGACCCTCTCCCCTGAGTGAAAGTAAAAGGCCCACGCCTCCCACCGAGCATTTCCCTGCGAACTGGACCAGAACCACCAATTTGACAATTGGAGTTCGCCCTTCACGTGTGAGCCGTCTACGTTCGCGTTTGGGTCGTAGATGCCCTGTAGCTCATCGATCGTCGGTAAGCGCCAGTCGGAGTTACCCGCCAGTCGCAGATTCCGACAGTAATCTGTCGCTTGTCTCCAGTTCACGTCGGTGCCGTTATCTTTCCATACCCACATAAGCCTCGTTGCAGGATCGGTCCATGTCAACTTCGCCGCCTCCGCTCGCGCAACCCGCTCTCTTTCCTGCTTTTGTTGCTCTGCCTTGGCCGTCTGCTTTTTAGGGCGCAGTAGGGGGCCCTCATCTTGCTGCGCTAACAAATGCAAAGTCGCAGTAAATACCAAGACGGCAAGCATTAAGCGGAATATTCTTCTGACTTCCATCTTATCCTCCGGCTTGCATCCTACATGGAGAGACTGCGTAGATGGCTGTGTGTTCGGCCACGAACACACAGCATCTTTCTATTGCACACTGCGTAGCAGGTCACAACCTTCGTTCAATCCGCCGGTACATGCTTTCTGAAAGTACTTGCGGGCATTATCGGCATCGCCGGCATCCTGAAAAAGTGAGCCGAAACTGGCGCAACTGGTCAAGGTTCCCTGATCGCAGGCTCTCTGGTAAACTTCGCGTGCCTTTTTCGTGTCGCGTGTGCCGCCGAGGCCTTTGGCATAGAGATAGCCAAGATAGTTGCAGGCCTTCATCTCCCCATCGAACCCCGCATATTTGAACCCGTTTTCGTCTGTACCGTTACAGGCCTGCTCGAAAAGCGGTCTCGCTTCCTTGTATTGCCTCTGACTGAAGAGTGCGACCGCTTGCTTTTCGACATCGGCAACATGCGAAGCTGCCGAGGCTCCAGAAGTGGCAGCCGTTTGATTCTGGCCCGCCGTTCCGACACCACCGTAATCTGACGCACTGGAAGCGCCGCTAGGAACCGCGTATTTCTCAAACGGATCGCTCGTCGTAACCGAGGTGGACTTAGAGTCGGTTTGTGAAGCGATGTGGACGACCTCGCCGATGGCAACCACAACAGCAAGAACAATCACAATGGCCTTGGCAACATCGCTGTGTGTTTTCTTTGCTTGCCAATACCATGCGATTCCGACCCATCCAGCGGCCTCCAGAAGATAGATTGGAACAAGCCCCTTGACTATTGATACCAGCAGACTGATAGCAGAGAAGGCCCCAAATACCAAGGTGCCGACTCTGATCGCTGTTCCGGCCACTCCGTCTCTAATCGGCTCAGATTCATCGGTCGGAGCATCTGCCGCCGGTTGGACTTCCGGCGAAGGATTCGAGGATTCAATCACGGAAGGTTTAGGGACAAGTGCCTCTCCACAGTGCGGACAAAAGTTGAACTTGCCTGCTGATTCCTTGCCACAGAAACGACAGACCGTTTCGGCGATTTTCTGCTTTCCGCAATATGGGCAGAATGTGAAATCATCGGCTGATTCCTTGCCACAGCCACCGCAGATCATTTTGGTGGTCCCCTGGTGCTCGCTGGCTTTCTGGGGCGCACTTACGACTAGTGTTGGCTGGGTATCTTGGTAAGGTTCGAGCGCAGGAATCACTCCCGGTGGCTCTGTCGGGACCGGCTGCTGAGACCTAATCGAATACTCCCTGAGGCTCTTCGCTGCCTTCGCCGTCCTGGCCCTATAGAACCAGATAACCGCCGCCCCTCCACAGATAATCGCCTTCATGAGGGCTGTACCGGCCAAGTATTGAGCATTGTCTGATGAAGCACCAATCAAAGTAATGAACCAAAAGAACCACCAACAAGCAAGAGCCGCCATAAACCAACGGGTGATCAACCCTGCGATCTCTAAGAATCGATCCACTGTCGTGCTCCTTCCCTCAAGTGAGCGTTCCGCTTTGCAGGCACTTTATCCGCCGTGTTATCTGAAAATGTGTAGCAAATGGGGATTTTCAACCGGCGTTGACAGCAGATGCTGCTCCCACAAACTCTTGCGACACTGCATCGCCAGCGTTTGCCTTGGCCAGTAGAAGGGAAGGACTGATCCTGTCCGTTGGTGGCCTGGGCTTGCAGCACTCTTGGGATGATGGCGAGGGCAACTGCCGCGGTCAGGACCGATGCGAAAACGAACCTCCAAGAGAGTTGCTTCCAATGCTTGCTCATAACGTCTCTGGGGTCGCTAAAATGGTAACAGATTCAAATCGGGCAAGAATCTGCTTACCAAGTCGTCGTTGGTCAAGGAAAGGGGTCGATTCGTAGCATTATGAAAACAAATATTTTAGTAGCCGCATTGTTCTGCTTCCTGCTGTCCTTGCCTGCCGCTTTCGCAACCACACACGAAACGCACATTCCTCGGTCCTACAGCTCACATCACGGCACGGCACACTCATCGTCTGCCAACCGTCCGCTCTATGGCGGCGGGCACCACACCAAATCTCACGGTGGCAGCTACCCCGGCGAAACGAACGC
>CAZLZA010000164.1:0-6381 GCA_964563875.1 uncultured Acidobacteriaceae bacterium | reverse complement strand
TCGGCGAGGCAGTGATTCCACCCGGCGTCATCTTCTGCCTGCGCGCGGTGGGTGAGTCGGCGCTCAAAACTATCGAACCCGGTTACCCCTTGGCCCCTCACTATGTGGTCCATGTCGGGGACGACGGCACGGTCCTGCTGCCGTTCACCCAAGTCAAGCAGTTGCTTGACCGCCTGAAGCGGCTCTCGATTGGGCGCGACCTGCCTGACGCCGGGGCCTGTGAACGCTTTGACAAGGCCACCCGGAACGGTAAAGACATGAGTACGGCCCAGGACCTGCTCGCCACGGCGGTCGCCTCGGTCGTCGGCAAAAAGGAGGAGCGGGCCATCGCCAGCCTCTTCATCCCCGGCGGCACCCATGCCATGAAGGGCGAGTTCCAGGGCATCAATGATTTCGAGGTTGTCGCCTTCCTTGTGGTACTCCCGGAAAAGGCTGCACTCCAGGAGGCGGCCGGCGTATGAGTTTCGCTCCCGTGATCGACGCACTCGGGATTCCCCCCAGCGCCCTCGTGGAGCAGCGAGTGCCTAAGAAGCTCCTCTTGGAACATGGTGCCCCCACCGCTGCCGACAAGCGCCAGATTCAGGACGGCATCGACGAGATCGTCTGGGTTGCAGCGCTCAAGCCAACAAACATCGGCGTACCGGCCTTCCAGGACGCGGTACGCGAGTATCTGGAGATCGCGGTCCTTACGGTCGAACTCCGCCCTGCGGCCAAGCCGGCGCGCCTCATAGAGCTGATTCACCGCGCCATCCCCTACCCTCTGATTCTGGCAACCGGGCAAGACGGGGCCGTAACCCTTTCTCTAGCCCACAAGCGTTGGTCGCAGGGCGAGGCGGGCAAGGTTGTCATCGAGGAAGTGCGGCAGGTTGCCCTCAGGCCGGAGGTTCCGTCTACTCAGGAAGATGCGCTCCTGGCTAGCCTTGCCGTCAGCCGTCTGCCTGTTGGGGACTTGTTCGTCCTTTATGATGGTTTATTAGCCCGTTTAGCCGCATTCGAAGCCTCCAGAATTACCGGGGCATTTGCTTCGCCGGAGTCCGGTGTAAACGCCTCCGCTTTGCAGGAGGGTCTCGACAAGTATGCACGACTCCAGCGCGAGCTGGAGCAATTGCGGGCTAGAGCGGGAAAAGAGAAGCAGATGAACCGCCGGGTCGAACTGAACCTTGAAATCAAGACGCTGGAGAGTAAGCTCTCAGCAATAACATCAGATCTTGAAAGCAGGAATGTCCAATGAAAGCGACAGAAGCAAAGCTTCTTGCTTTTCTCAAGAAATCGCCGCAGTTTGTCATTCCGATTTACCAGCGCACGTACTCTTGGACGGAAAGGGAATGTTGGCAACTCTGGGAGGACATCCTCAGAACTGGCCGCAACGACAGCATCTCTGCACACTTCGTCGGGTCCATCGTCTACATCGAACAGGGCCTTTATCAGGTCACGAGTCAATCGCCCATGCTTGTCATCGATGGCCAGCAACGCTTGACCACTTTGACTCTGATCCTCACTGCCCTCGCTCAGGAACTTGAAAAGCTCGGTGACACCGTCCAAGAACCTATCGATGGCTTTTCAGCTAAGAAGCTTCGAAACTACTTTCTCGTCAATCCCGAAGAAGCAGGGGACCGTCATTACAAGCTGATTCTGTCGCAGACAGACAAGGATTCACTGATCGCCCTTGTCACCGGTGGCAATCAGCCGCAAGAGTGTTCCGTCCGAGTCACCGAGAACTTTAAGCTGTTCGAGTCCTGGATCGCGGAATGCCACTCCGATCTGGCCTCAGTGTGTAAGGGCTTGGCAAAGCTTGTCGTTGTGGATGTCGCGCTCAGCCGAGATCAAGATAACCCGCAACTCATTTTTGAGAGCATGAACTCGACTGGTCGAAAGCTCAGTCAAGCTGACTTGATCCGGAACTTCATCCTCATGCGGTTGGAGCCCAATCAACAGACGCATCTGTACAAGGAATACTGGCGGCCCATGGAGGTGGATTTTGGGCAGGATGCGTATGCCACACACTTTGATAGCTTCATGCGCCATTATTTGACCGTGAAATCTGGCGAGATTCCGAACATCAACGAGGTCTATGAGAAGTTCAAAGCATACGCGTCGTTGCCGAAGACTATCCAGGCTGGAGTGAAGGCGCTTGTTGCAGATATTCGGAGTTTCTCCCACTATTTCTGTGCGATGGCTCTTGGGGGAGAACCTGACCCTGATCTAAAAAGGGCCTTCCAAGATCTACGCGAGTTAAGAGTAGACGTTGCGTACCCCTTCCTCTTGGAGCTGTACGATGACTACGCCAACGACGTTCTCTCCAGTAGTGACTTCCTGGCTGCCGTTCGCTTAATAGAGGCATACGTCTTCCGGCGGGCAATCTGTGCGATCCCAACAAACTCCTTGAATAAAACCTTCGCCACGTTCACCAAGGCGTTGAAGAAGGATCGCTATCTCGAAAGCATTCAAGCTCATGTTCTGTTAATGCCTTCGTACAGAGGCTTTCCCACAGATGACGAATTCCGTCGCGAAATTGCGACGCGTGACCTGTACAAGTTTCCACGCAGATCATACTGCCTCCGTCGGATCGAGAACCATGGTCGGAAAGAGCCTGTTCCAGTAGAGGAATACACCATCGAGCACATACTGCCCCAGAACGAGCGGCTCTCCGCAGCCTGGAAGACGGCTCTCGGGCCAGAATGGAAACGAGTCCAGGAGACCTGGCTCCACACCTTGGGTAACCTCACTCTTACGGGGTACAACTCAGAGTACAGCGATCACACCTTCGTCCAGAAGCGCGATATGGTAGGAGGATTCAGCGAAAGCCCGCTCAGGCTTAACAAGGGACTCGGACAGCTAGAGGTCTGGGATGAGGACGCGATCAAAGCCCGCGCCTCTAAGCTCTCTAAGACCGCGTCGAAAGTCTGGGCGTACCCCGACCTTTCACAGGACATCCTGGCGGCCTATAAGCCTGAGGCTCCAACATCTGGTTACACGATCTCTGATCACCCCAATCTCCAAAGCGACGCAATCTATGGAGTCTTCGAGGTGTTTCGCAAGGAGGTCCTTGAACTCGATCCATGCGTAACAGAGGAGTTTCTCAAGCTCTATGTTGCATACAAGGCGGAGACGAACTTCGTTGATGTAGTGCCACAGGTGAAAAGGCTCCGGCTCTCGCTCAATATGGATTTTTCAGAGATCAACGATCCAAAGGGATTGTGCAAGGACGTGAGCGGCGTGGGGCGTTGGGGCAACGGAGATGTGGAGGTCGGTCTTTCGACTCTGGAACAGTTACCCTACGTCATGAGCCTCGTGCGTCAGTCCTTTGAAAAGCAGATGGGCTCGCTCGGTGAGGCGTAGGATGAGGTCCGAGGCAAGTACGATCAAGAAGGAATGTTCAGATGAAGAAATTGACCGTTGATGACGCTGAGACCAGGTCGCCGGATATAGTCGCGGAGAACCTTGAACAGTTGAAGGCACTTTTCCCGGAGGCGTTCACTGAAGGAAAGGTGGATTTCGAGGTATTGAAGCAGCTCTTGGGCGGGACGGTTGAGGAGCGGGAGGAGAGGTATGGGCTCAACTGGCACGGCAAACGCCGCGCCCGTCAGCTTGCGCTCACGCCCTCCACCGGCACGCTACGCCCTTGCCCGGAAGAGAGCGTGGACTGGGACACGACTCGAAACCTAATGATCGAGGGCGACAACCTCGAAGTCTTGAAGCTGCTCCAGAAGTCGTATGCCGGGAAGGTCAAGCTCATTTACATTGACCCACCGTACAACACGGGTAACGATTTCATTTATCCCGACAATTTTCAGGACAGTATAAAGAACTATCTTGAACTCACCGGGCAGGTGGACGGCGCCGGCAACAAAATTTCCTCCAACACTGAAGCCTCTGGTCGCTTTCACACTGACTGGCTCAACATGATGTATCCCCGTCTCAAGTTGGCTCGAAATCTACTGCAAGATGACGGATCGGTCTTCATCAGTATCGACGATAACGAATTCGACAATTTGAGAAGACTCTGCGACGAGATATTTGGGCCAGAGAATTTTGTTGCCACGGTTATCTGGCAAAAGGTCTTCTCTCCGAAGAACACTGCCGCATACTTCTCGGAAGACCATGATTACATCCTTGTGTATGCAAAACGGAAGGATATTTGGGAACCGCAACTCTTGCCGCGCTCAGAGGAAACAATTGCTCGATACACCAATCCTGATAACGACCCACGCGGGCCGTGGCTGTCGGGAGCACTTCAGGCACGGAACTATTACAGCAAGGGACAATACGAAGTCACAAGTCCATCCGGGAAGAAATTCTCCAATCCGAAAGGAACGTACTGGCGCTTTTCATATGAGCGATTCCTTGATCTGGACAAGGACAAGAGAATCTGGTGGGGGGAATCTGAAGATGGAGTTCCCCGATTGAAGCGATTCATCTCGGAAGTCAAAAGCGGTGTGGTGCCACAGACGCTCTGGAAATATGAAGATGTTGGGCACACGCAGGAGGCTAAGGAAGAACTGCTCAAGTATGTCGATTTTGAGAACTCCGAGAATATCTTGAACTCAGTCAAGCCGACTCGGCTGCTGAGAAACGTCGTTCGTATCGGAACCTCGTCTGACACTGAAGACTTGGTAATGGACTTCTTCGCGGGGAGTGGCCCGACTGGACATGCGGTTTTTGCGCAGAACGCAGAAGATGGCGGCAGGAGGCGCTTTGTCCTCGTTCAACTTCCTGAGCCTCTTCCCATCCCGGAAAAACTCGCGAGAACAATTGCGGACCTTGCAAAGTCAAGGATCAGAAACGTATCGAGAGAAATGGCAGAGACTTCAAATGGCAAGTTAAACCTGGATAATCGAGCTAACGCAGATCTCGGCTTCCGCGTCTTCAAGCTGGCCTCAAGCAACATCCGGGCCTGGGAGCCAAACCGCGACGACCTTCCGACAACATTGCACGATTCAGTTGAGCACCTCAAAACCGACCGCACCGAACAAGACATTTTGTTCGAGTTGCTCCTGAAGCTGGGGCTCGATCTCACTATCCCAATAGACCAGAAGTCAATCGCCGGCAAGATCGTCCACAACATTGGCGCAGGCACCCTGCTAGTGTGCCTTGCCGAACAGATCGCCGTCGACGAGGTGGAGCCGCTGGCGCTGGGCATTGGCGCCTGGCACAAAGTATTGGCTCCTGCCGGGGAGACCACGGTCGTCTTCCGCGACAGCGCCTTTGCCGACGACGTGGCCAAGACCAACCTCACCGCCATTCTCCAGCAGCACGGGCTGGACAACGTGCGCAGCCTGTAGAGCGGACGAGCCATGAAGCTGCATTTCGAACCCGACCTGGACTACCAACACACTGCCATCGAAGCAGTGTGCGATTTGTTTCGCGGCCAGGAAATCTGCCGTACTGAGTTCACAGTCACGCGCGATGCAACATCGGCGCAGCAGACCTTGGCCTTTGCCCAGAGTGACCTCGGCATCGGCAATCGCTTGCAATTGCTGGACGACGAGATTCTGGCCAACCTCGCTGACATCCAGACTCGCAACGGCCTGCGACCATCCACGACGCTGGCCTCCGGCGACTTCACAGTGGAGATGGAGACCGGCACGGGCAAAACCTACGTATACCTACGGACCATCTTCGAGCTAAACCGCAGCTACGGGTTCACCAAGTTTGTAATTGTGGTACCGTCTGTAGCCATCAAAGAAGGCGTGTACAAGACGCTTCAGATCACCGAAGAGCACTTCCGCTCTCTCTACGCCAACGCACCCTTTGAGTATTTCCTGTACGACTCCAGCAAGCTCGGCCAAGTGCGCAACTTCGCGACCAGCCCGCAGATTCAGATCATGGTGGTCACGGTGGGCGCCATTAACAAAAAGGATGTGAACAATCTGTACGGCAAAGGCGCCAACGAACAAACCGGTGGCGAGAAGCCCATCGACCTGATCCGCGCCACGCGGCCGATCCTGATTGTGGACGAGCCGCAAAGCGTGGACGGCGGCCTTGAGGGACAGGGCAAGCGTGCGCTCGGCGAGATGAATCCGCTCTGCACACTGCGCTACTCCGCCACCCATGCCGACAAGCACCACATGCTCTACCGGCTGGACGCAGTGGACGCCTATGAGCGGAAGCTGGTAAAGCAGATTGAAGTAGCCTCCCTCGAAGTGGAGGGTGGCCACAACAGGTGCTACGTCAAGCTGATCTCCACAAGCAACAAGAGGGGAGCATTCAGCGCGAAGGTTGAGCTGGATGTGAAGAGGATGTTCGAAGTGAGTCGCGAGGCGGTGACTGTGCGACCTGGGGATGATCTGGAGCAGATTACAGGTCGTGCCGTTTACACGAACTGCCTGGTCCAGGCCATCGGCTGCGCGGCCGAGGATCAGTATTTGGAACTGAGCAACC
>CAZLZA010000163.1:0-6415 GCA_964563875.1 uncultured Acidobacteriaceae bacterium | reverse complement strand
CACCGCTCAGGAAAATCTCGCCTTGACAACGCCTTCGTTCTTATCGATGGGGCTCTCAGGGACCGGATAGCGATACCAGGGGTCTACCTGATGTAATACCCGGATATTCTCCACTGGCCATCACCGCCCAGCGACGGCGTGACCGTTTCGACGGCCGATTTCTTATGCTCAAACGAAGTTTCGTAGCGAATGACCACATACTGGCCGTCCGGTGCGCCGGGCAGACTGGTCGTGTAAACCGCGGATTTAACGCTTCGGGAGACGATCTTCCCGAGAGGTGTACGGGTGGCCTCTAACATCGTCGCCCATTGAGCCTTCTGCACTGCACCCTTAAACACCGGTGCAGCCGCATCCCAACTGGCCGCATAATTCCCCCCATCAATCAGCGATAGCCAGTGGTTCGCGGATTCGGTGGCGGCTTTTTCCGCTTTATCGGTGCCGAGCAAGCTGGTGCTCAAAGCCAGAAGCAACAGCAGCACGGCGAGTAATGACCTCATTTTCTTGCAATCTCCTCTACGCCGAGCCCGGCGCAAATGATCCCTCTCCGATGACGGTCGCCCACTTCCGCACCACCCACGCCGTTACCAGTCCGTTTATCACATAGGGGTCAGCCTTGGCGAATGCCGCCGCTACTTCCGGTGATTCCCCTCGGAAGACCAGAACCGCGCCGTCTGTCGGATCTTCGAGTGCACCAGCCAGAACGAGTTCTCCCCGCTCGCTCGCCTGTTTGGCGAGTCTCAGATGCGCTTCGCGGAACTCCGCTCGTTTCTCTACGTAATCGTCTCTGACGTCGTAGAAGAGTATGAAATGCATGCGTTCAAGACCTCCACTGCCCGGTGTTCCCATCTCAGTCCCAGCCACCGGAAACCAACTGTTCAGCTAACACTAGCGCATCCACTGGCCAGAAGCACTCCAGTCGCGGGCGCCTGGCTTGTGGTAATTCGGGGGACGGGCGGCAACTCAGAAGCTTCTCGATCCACTGCGCCGGCATGGCTTCCACGCCGTACACTGCGCCAAGGAGTGCTCCAGCAACCGCCGCATTGGTGCCCGTGTCCCCGCCGCACATGACGGTACCGACAACGCCTTCTTCCAAGTTCGGCGCATAGAGGAGCTGCCACAATGCATTGCGGAAGGTGGCCAGAACGCAGCCTCGTTGGTGGAGGTAATCGCTCGATGGAGCAGGGGAGACGGCATTGATTGCCTTGATCAATGCGTCATCCACCCGCATCTCCTTCGCCCATATTTTAATTTGTCGATACAAATCCTGAGCCCCGATTCCGCTCGAGATAGCGTGCGCGATGGCCATGGCAAACAGTGCGTTGGCTTGCTGGCAGATCGGGCGGGGATGGGTCAACGCCGCGTCCTTGCGCGCCCAGGCCGCTACTTGCCGCAGGTCGTAATTTGCCCCGAAGATGCCCAGCGGACTGATCCGCATCATCGCGCCGTTGGTTTGGCTAAATGGGTCGGGATCATCATGAAGACCGCTGGAGACAGTTGGGTCGCAGTCATAGGGGCCGGATTCCAACCAGAAAACATACGCCTTGCGTGCTTCCTCGGCGTCGTATCGCTTGTGTTTCACCAACATTCGGGCCAACATCAGAGCCATCTCGGAATCATCGGTCGGCTGACCGGCGACGGTGTTCCAGGTACCCCCATCGGCAAGTTCGCGAAGGCCGCTCGGATGCTCGCGGCGAATCTCGTCCGCACGTTGAAACTCCACCATTCCACCCAAGGCATCTCCAGCAAACTGACCGAGTAAACACCCTTGAGCCCGAGAGCGTATGGCAGGGTCGATCCGTGCATTCGTCATTGGCGTCATCTGACGGTTCGTACTCATGGCTAATTCCTTTCTGCTGAGCCTTCTCCGTGGAAACCGTAGCGGTATCGCCCGGTCTTGCTCCGTCGAGGTATCGCCAGAGCAATGAGCGCAAACAGCATAACGCAAACAGCAACAAACCTTTTCGAATTGTTGAGCAGAAAAGCTTAAGTTTGTGGGAGAGTGCAGCCTTGGCACTCGGATCAGCTCAGTGAATCGGAAAACTGTGCGGCAGGCGGAAAGAAGAAAGGCCAGTCGAGGACCGACCGACCTTGGGACGCAGTGGCTCAAAGAGACTACTTCAGGTTCTTCACATAATCCGCAAGCGTCTTGATCTGGTCGTCGGTGAGTCCGGCAAAGTGCCCGGTGTGAGGAGCCTTTTTGCCGCCGTTGGTCAGAACGTCGGTCACATCCTTGCCCTTGATGGACGGTCCCATCTTGCCTTCACCGTTGGCGCCGTGACACATCGCGCACTTCTTGTACAGTGTTGCGCCATCCTGAGCCACCAGCATCCCGGTGCTCAAAGCCAGCATTGCGGTAATCGTCATAAAGCGCTTCATCGATTTGTGTCTCCTTGTGTGCACGTAATTACCGGGTAAAGCCCGGCTGCCCCGCTGGCCCGAATAACAGATCGAATCCAATCCCGATCCGAACGTGGGAAGCCAGCTCTTTGTCTCCACGAAAAGAATTCTAACCCGACCCAGTTGGCTCCGCCCGCCATGCACGGCCGGCGGAGGAACTGGTTGATTCAGCGTGAGCTGCTGTTACACCACGGCAACGTCGCTTACCTAGCGGATGTCTCGGTTGGCCGGGTTGGCCTCGCAGATTCACGGCGTTGTTTCTCGCTTCATAAGGGTGAACACCGGCACCAAATGAGAGTTGCGAACGATTCTAAAGCGAACCCTCCGGGCCTGCAGACGTTGCTCAACTCCGCCCGAGGCTCAGATTTCGGCAAACCCGTTGCACTTGGATGCACCGGACTCCGAGAGCGTGGCATTACAGAACAGATTGCAAGATCCATTCTGTAACCCACCTTCGAAACAGGTGCAGGCGATGGGTAAGCTGAACAGCGTAACCCTCAGCGTCGCATCCAGGACCCAGGTCTCACACTCCAATATCTTCATTCCATACCGTGGGATTCTGCTGGATAAACTCCGCCATAAGCCGGATGCATTCCTCGTTTTGCAATACATCGACGGCAACGCCTCGGGAGCGGAGAAGTTCTTCTTCACCCTGGAATGTCCGATTCTCGCCGATTACCACCCGCGGGATTCCGTACAACAGAATCGCTCCTGAGCACATGGAGCACGGCGACAGGGTCGTGTAAAGAACCGACTCCCGGTAGACGGAGGCGGGCTGGCGTCCGGCGTTCTCCAGCGCGTCCATCTCGCCGTGCAGGATCGCACTCCTCTGCTGGACTCGACGATTGTGGCCCTTGCCGATGATCTTGCCGCCGTGTACCAGAACAGAGCCGATGGGGATTCCGCCTTCTCGCATCCCCTGCTGAGCTTCTTCGATGGCTGCCTGCAGAAACAAGTCTTTCATGTTCGCTCAAATGTCCACTACGGTTGTTGCAAAGTGTGCATTGTGCTCCCAGGAATACCCAAACGGATTGCAGATCACGCGGGTCGCTTCGTATTGATAGTCCAGGGAACAGTGGGTGTGTCCGTGCAGCCAGAGCCGTGGCTTGCGCTCCGTGATAACGCGGCTCATATCGCAGACGAAAAAACGGTTCCAGTCGCTCTCTCGGAATTGCGGAGCAACACTTCGCTCGGAGGGCAGATGGTGAGTTAAAACCACTGTCTCGGGCGTGGCTTTGTCGGCAAGCTCAACAAACGCCAGGTTGTACTCATAAACCCAGTCTCCGAGCCTTGAAATGTTCTCAAAATCCGGCCAGTGCTTCTCGTACATCTGGTTCAACGGATCGTCGGGAAACCACATGGTACCGACGAGAAAATGCACGCCTCCGGCCACGGTCTCATCATTGTTCAGGTATTGCATGTTGGGCAGCGTGTCAATACAAGAGCGCAGAATCCGCTCGCTGCGCTCAGCCGTGCCTGGCTTTGCCTTGGTTCCCCAATATTCATGGTTGCCCGGCACAAAGAGTACATGCTTTGCCTGGCGCGACAGGAATTCGAAGACCTTGCGAACCTGTTCCGCGCCTTGGCCGTCGACTGCCACGATATCGCCGCAGAGCGCCAGTACGTCCGCTCCCGGAAACTGCACCTCTCCACCGGAGAGGAAATCTACTGGGAATTCGTAATCCTCGGTGTGCAAGTCGGACAAGAGCTGAATGCGCATACGCCATCTTACCCGAGCTAGCTTGGTCACGCTCTTGCGACACTTAAAAGGTATCCGGCGCAGCGTCTCCTGTGGTAAACGGAGAGTCTTCCGCGGAGATGTCGACCGCAAGATAGTGTTGCCGCCCGAAAGTTTGAGCTTCCCCTTGCTCGGCAAAATAGACATCCACCACCGGGCGCTGCTCATGTGCCGATGTAGTATCCACGAAACGCGCCAGTCTCGCCTTCTGCTGATCTTTGTCGAGCAGCACGATGTAGTCATTCATCTGGGCATCCAGGCTCCGCCGTGCGGGTGGTGAAAGCGCGACGTTGAGCACCTTATCAACCGGCAACGTGTGATGGGGAACAGCATAAGACTGTGCTGTTTTCAGACCGCTGGCGAACCTGCCTTGCCCTGTATACGCTGTCACTTGCACAGCCGTCTTATGCTGATCCAAGTACCCCAACTTCTTTTCTGCGTTAACGAGAAGGTTTGTGGTCTCCTGTAACTGGAGTTTGGTCTGCTGGAGTTCATGGCTCTGCGTGGTAAGTGTCCGCAAGAGGTGATTTTCATCGTGTCTATAATGCGCGTTATCGGCCAAGACCGCGATTCCGATGACCAGCAAAGCCACGCCCGTTATCTTTGTCGTTTGCCACAATCGCATATGTAGCAGCTAGCCTCCACCATGGGATGTAAGCTTCGCAGCACCATTCTCAAATGTGCCTCCATAGCCTGATTGACCTGTGAAGCAATAGCGATGCCAAAGCTATCGTAGGGAAAGATCGCAGGGCGTGGCCTTTATGAAATTGTGGTCACAGAGGTAGAAATGTCTGTCCGTTGCGCAAGAAATTCACCCTAACACCAAGCAGACGCAAACCTCGGCTGCTCAGTCGCGACCCGCAGCCTCTGGCACGAAGGTCTCATCGGAAATGGAAGTTGCTGCGCGATGATCAAGCCCTGAAATGGCGCTGCGAACTTTGCTTTAAGAGGAAGTCCAACCGGGAGGATGCAGCACCACGTCAAAGTGATGAAGATGAAGAGGAGAATTATGGCAAAGCTAACCACGGCAACCCGGGATCGAATCACCGCAAAGAAGTTTGCTTTCCCCAAGCAGCGCAAGGAGCCGCTGGAAAATGCCTCGCATGTTCGCAATGCTGCGGCACGCTTCAATCAGGTGAAGGGCGTTACGGAAGCCGAGCGTCGTGCAGCCTGGAAGCGCATACAGGCCGCTGCCAAGCGATACGGGGTGGAACTTAACGATGCCGCCTAGCGCGGACATTGACGCATGGGGAGTGGCCCATGCAAGCCCCGCTGTTGCGCTTGAGTGGGGCGGTTGATCCGTTTTGAATTTGGAAGGAATCGTTGGTGGAGGCGAGGGGAGTTGCAGTCTGAAGCCGCGTTGGAAACAAACAAGTTATTGATTTTTAACGACTCACGAATCGCATAAAACGTAGCAAAAGCGGTTTTTTCACACGCCACACACACAGCGGCTCATTTCGTTTCAACTTGAAGCGGCTTCTCCCATTCGACGATTGTCTTCAGGATGGCATTCTTCTCGGCTGCCGGAACATTCTCGATTTCGCCAGATATTTCAATCCGATTGTCGCCCCTCGTGTTGTAGCCGAAATGGATGCTCATCCCGTAAAACTTCTCGCGAGCAACCCAATAGCTGCTTACTGGATTACGATCACCCCATGCGGTAATGTGCCACGCAATCTCTCCATTCGTGCTTTCGTATTGAAGACCCTGAACGCTGTAGTCATCAAAAGCTCCTCCGCGACCTGGTCTCTTAATTGTCCACTGCTGAACTTCGTCGCCCATCGAAATTCCTCCTGTGTACAACTCAGCTTGCAATCTTACGCCAGCGTGCTTTGATTTAGGTGATGACCATCGAGAAAGCAATTAAAAAAGCGATAGAGGGAGGATATGACACTACAAATGCCACGGGAATAGCTTGGAGTAAATTGTTCCCCGATGACTATGAAACATTCCGCGCAGATATTCTCCTCGACCATCTTTTTTGGCATGCATTAGGCAAGGCGATGGGATGGATAGGACTACATTCTAACGTTGGTGAAGTGAACGAAATGGATTTCTATATGTGGCAATGGCATAATTTCATCGACCATCTCGCCGACGGTGGCACCGCTGAATCATTCTTCCAGAACCTGATCTAAATCAGCAGCTTACAACCCGCTCACACACACCAGCCACACACGGCGATGCGTGATGGCTTCTATGTGCAAGAAAACAAAGTAGCTATCATTGGTGGAGGCGAGGGGAGTTGAACCCCTGTCCGAAAGCGCTGAAAGCGAGGAG
>CAZLZA010000162.1:0-6514 GCA_964563875.1 uncultured Acidobacteriaceae bacterium | reverse complement strand
AGGGGCAACGCATCCTGACCGGCATCGCACCGCATCGCCCGCAATTGTTGGTGGGAGGTTCACGGAGTATCCCATCCTCCGTGCTCTCTTGAACCGGTTAATGAGAAAGCAAGACTCAAAGAGTGCTGAACCGGCACACGCCCTCGCAATGAACCGCACGCACGCGATTGGAAGATCGCGCAACGCTCGGCGTGGCATCTTTGTGGACCGCCATCAGGGGCCACGCGTCGTTAATTCTGCCTTAGGTGGTTGTACCGGTCGACGCGCCCTCCGCGGAAGAAGCGGTGCTGCAACATGCTTTGGCCGAGCAGGTAGAGAGCAATCACCAATGCGGCTACCGACAGGAACCGAACAATCTGGAACCAAAAGGACCTTGGCCCTTGTGGAGCAGAGTCATTCGAGTGCGTTGACACCTAATCTGCCCTCCCCACCTCATGTTGCTGATCTGATTCTGGCTGCTAGGTTCACTACCACCATTCCATAGAGCGATCCGATGGAGTCTTCGCGCCGGTCTCTGGTTTGGCTGAGCGAAGAAGCAACAGGGGACACTGCACGAGCTTAATCACTTTCTCGGCAATCGACCCAAACACGAGTGGATGCCAGCCGGATATACCGTGAGTCGAGATCACGACCATGTCGATATGCTCGCGTTCGATAACTTCCATGATGTTGCCGACTACGTCATTCCCAACTTCGACACTGGTACCCGCCTTCAACCCCCTGTTCGCGAGAATCGCTTGCACCTTCGCCAAACGCTTCTCGGCGCTTGTCCTCGCCTCCTGTTGAAACTGCACCTGGGGAGCAACATATTCCGATGTGAAGGTCGTTAAGAACGGAATGACATTCACCAAAAAGAGCTCCGCATCGAAGTGCAAAGCCAGGTCAGCCGCCGTCTCCAAGGCCGCTTGAGAAGATGGGCTGAAATCGATAGGCAAAAGAATCTTTGTCGGAATGGACTTCACAGAATGGGGTTCAGACATGACGATCTCCTTGCCGGAACATAGTCACGGCTTGACGACTATTGTTCTCTCCAGGGAAAGCAGGAGCTGTGCACTATTGCACAGTTCGGGTCCAATGCGTTTGATGCTCTTCACTGGTCGGCATGCTGACCCTCGGCCCCGAGATAGCGGACATCTCTGATGAGCAACTTTGACCTGCATTCCTGATGTGTCCTGTTCGATACTCGCGACGCAAAGCGAGAGAATGTCACCAGCTTTGAAAAGGGGTTACGTCGAAAGACAAAGCCGACGAGCTGCTTCCGTCTGCGCTCATCGGCACCTGTTTGCTCGGTCCTTTGCGAGGGAAGGAAGCGGAGTTATGAGAGTCCTAATAGCAGTCGGCGGTTCTGCGTTTTCTGAAGAGATGATTGGCGCTGTCAAAACCGGGATCCGGCGTGAGAACACCGCAGTCCTAGTCTTACATGTGCTGCAGCCAGTTGAGCCACAGCCTCCGCCTGAGATGGCCCAGGGCTACGCTCCCGAGTTGGAAGATGAGATGCAACTTGCGCGCAAATTGGTCGAGCGGATTGCGGGCGAACTGCTCAGATGTGGATTCACGGCGGAATTTGAAGTTCGGATTGGAGACGTAACGGAGACCGTTCTCAACAGGGCAGCCGAATGGGGTGCCGACCTTATAACCGTTGGTGCGCACGGGAACACGAGCATCCACGATTTCCTACTGGGCAGCGTTGCGGAGTCGGTCGCGCGTCGAGCAGGATGCTCCGTGGCTGTCGTTCGCCCACCGGCCGGTAATTGAAATACTCCAGGCGCTGGCACGCAATACGCATGAGCAATTCAGGGCAGATATGGATGTGTGCGGATGAAATGCTGGCCTCGGACATGAGTTGAATGTTCCGATACCGGGCCAGTGTGTCGAACCAATGGCGACGATGAGTGCAATCTTCCATTCTCTTCATGTCGGTGCGTCTATACGATTGCGAAGTGGCCGCCAATCAAACCAGAGCAGGCACGGGGCGAGCCAGGGCATCATTACAACGATCGATGGAAAGTGGAGTGAACATGGCAGAAGCAATTGCACCACTCACTGAAAGCCGGGCGTGGAAGGCCCTTGAGGACCATGCCGCGGCGAACCGCAATCTCCATCTCAGAGCACTATTCGCTCAGGATCCAATGCGAGGGGAACGTCTTAAGGCTGAGGCGGCAGGAATTTACCTCGATTATTCGAAAAACCGCATCACAGACGAAACACTCGCACTGCTCTTGGGACTTGCCGAGGAGTCTTGCTTGCGTCAACGCATTGAAGCCATGTTTCGAGGAGAGAAGATCAACGTCACAGAAGAGCGAGCTGTTCTTCATGTGGCCTTGCGAGCGCCTAAAGGGGAGGAGATCCTCACAGAGGGAGTGGATGTTGTTCCTTTGGTGCATGCCGTCCTGGAAGAAATGGCGGTGTTCTCCAACAGTGTGCGCAGCGGAGAATGGAAAGGCTACACCGGAAGACCGATTCGCAATATTGTCAACATCGGGATTGGCGGCTCCGACCTTGGACCCGTCATGACGTACGAAGCTCTACGCCATTATTCGCAGCGCGACCTGACTTTCCGGTTTGTTTCAAACGTTGACGGAACGGACATCGTTGAGGCGACGCGCGACCTCAATGCCGAAGAAACGCTTTTCATCATTTCGTCGAAGACTTTCACCACTCTTGAGACGATGACCAACGCGCACACTGCGCGGGTCTGGGCGCTTGCGACGCTGAAGCATTCCGCAGCTGTCGCGAGGCATTTCGTTGCCGTCTCAACGAATGCTGCGGAGGTCGAGAAATTTGGCATCGACACAGCCAATATGTTCGGCTTCTGGAACTGGGTGGGCGGGCGCTACTCGATGGAATCGGCGATTGGCCTCTCCACCATGATCGCGATCGGCCCGGAGAACTTCAGCGGCCTGCTTGGCGGGTTCCACGAGATAGATGTTCATTTTCGCACAGCTCCCTTTGAGCGCAATCTCCCCGTTCTGCTGGGTCTACTGGCAATCTACAACAACAACTTTCTTGGCGCGCAAAGCGTTGCGGTTTTGCCCTATGAGCAGTATCTGAAGCGCTTCCCAGCCTATTTGCAGCAGTTGACGATGGAGAGCAACGGCAAGCACGTAACAATCAATGGGAAGGAAGTCGAATATCAAACCGGGCCGATCTATTGGGGAGAGCCAGGCACCAACGGCCAGCACTCCTTCTATCAACTCATCCACCAGGGGACCAGACTCATCCCCTGCGACTTCATCGTCTTCGGTCAGCCGCTAAACCCCATCGGCCGGCATCACGACATCCTCGTGGCCAACGTCCTCGCACAGTCTGAAGCATTGGCTTTCGGCAAAACTACGCAGGAAGTCGAGGCGGACGGCACGCCGCCCTGGCTCGCGCCGCATCGCACCTTTGAAGGGAATCGGCCGTCCAACACGATCCTGTTGGAGCGTTTGACTCCGGCGGCGTTGGGAAAACTCGTCGCCCTGTACGAGCACAGCGTCTTTACACAGGGCGCAATCTGGAGAATCGATTCGTTCGACCAGTGGGGTGTGGAGCTTGGGAAGGTTCTGGCCGGGCGCATCATTCCCGAACTGGAGTCCCGGAACGAGTCCAATCCAAAGCACGATTCCTCGACCAACGCTTTGATCAAAAAGTACGGAACCATGCAGAAAGAACGCACAAAATGAATGCACATGCAATTGAAACCATCGTTTCCAATCCTGCCGCCAGGACTCCTGTCGCAAGTCAGAGGTACGTCTACATCGCCGCTATCTTCGCTGCAATCGGTGGACTGCTGTTTGGATACGACACTGGGGTGATCTCCGGCGCGCTGATCTTCATTAAGCGGAGCTTTGGGCTCTCTATCTTTCAGCAAGAGCTTGCCGTGAGTTCGGTTCTGGTTGGCGCTGCGATTTTGGCCATCACCGGCGGCAGCCTGTCGGATCGCTTTGGGCGCAGGAAGATGTTGCTCATCACTTCGGTCATCTTCATTGGGGGTGCCTTGGTATGTGCAGCGGCGGGGTCGATCGAGATTCTAATCCTGGGGCGAGTTGTCGTGGGCATGGGAATTGGTCTTGCCAGTTCCGTAGTCCCCCTGTACATCTCCGAAATATCTCCCGCCAATGCGCGCGGCTGGCAGGTATCGCTTTTCCAATTGGCAATTACTGTGGGAATCCTGGCTGCTTATGTCGCAGACTACGCATTCACGCCTTCGGCTGCGTGGAGATGGATGCTGGGCCTTGCCGTGATTCCGGGCGGATTGCTTGGCGCAGGCATGCTCTTCCTGCCTGAGACTCCTCGCTTTCTTGCCCGTCATGGTCATTTCGATCTTGCTCGCGCGGTATTGATCAAGATTCGCGGCACGCAGGACGTCGAAGAGGAATTCCAGCAGATCAAGACGGCATCTCAGGAGTCCGCACTGCGCGGGCACATTTCCGACTTGCTCTTGCCTGCTCTCCGTCCCGCCTTGATCATCGGCATTGGTCTTGCTGTCTTTCAGCAGATCACCGGCATCAATACCATCATCTATTACGCGCCCTACATCATTCGCACTGCTGGAATCTCTTCGATTCAAGGTTCCATTCTAGCGACGGCAGGAATCGGAACGGTGAATGTCGTGATGACGCTGGTCTCGATGTGGTTGATAGATCGCGTCGGAAGGCGGCCATTGCTGCTGACAGGCATTGCGGGAATGATCGTCAGCCTCGGCGCGCTTGGCGCCATTTTCCATTTGCAACCAAAGGGCGGAGAACTCGCCGGACTCGCCGTAGTGATTCTGATGTTCTACGTTGCATCGTTTGCCATCAGCCTTGGACCAATCTTCTGGCTGCTGATTGCAGAGATTTACCCGCTCAAGATCCGCGGTCTGGCCGCAGGAGTCGCGGCCGGAACAAACTGGCTTGCCAACTTCGCGGTTTCGCTCACCTTCCTTTCGCTCTTGAAGCTGCTTGGACCGAGCTTGACATTCTGGATGTATGGATTGCTTGCTCTTGGCTCCTGGTTGTTTTCTTACTATCTGGTTCCAGAGACCAAGGGTCGCTCTCTCGAAGAGATCGAAAGCTTATGGAACAAAAGGTCATCTCGCAGCTGATTGATCTCGACCATCGAGCGCGGGCAGTGCCTCGCGCATTCCTCGCTTCTTCCTTCTTTGTAACGCATTTGGGATTCGGACTTTGAAAGATGGTATTGTGCGAATTGGCTCGTTGTTGCTCATTGTTGCATTCAGTATGTCGGCCGCAGGACAGAGCGGAAGAAGCAGCACTGGCTCGGTTCCAAACAGTGTCCCGGCGGACAAGGCAGGACATTACGGAGACCTGAACCAGGAGCCAGACGATCTTCGGCAGGAACTCGATGCCGATGCGGTGGCGCTTTCAAAGATACCGTCCGATCCAATTGTGAAACCAGATCCGTTTGGAGTGTTCTTTGACCCGTTCGAAAGGTTAACGGATCGCATCAACGAATCGGCTCATTTGAAGATAGGCGAGACCTATACCTTCGTCAGCCAGTATGCCACGGTAACGCCAGATCGCGTTCGACACGCGCAGACCAGCGGGCGGGCAGATTTTACTGCTGCTCTAAAGGTGTATGACCATGGCAGCACTGCTGGCGCGCTGAGCCTGCTGGTTCGCTCCGGTACCAATATCGGCATTAGCCAGCAGTTCAATCTCTCCGATAGCCTAGGTTCCGCGCTTACCCTAAACTGCTTGCAGGGAGGCGGCCCGCAAGAGCCAATCATGGTCAATATCCTCTATTGGCGACAGGATCTGCTTCATAAGAGAATGTCGCTCTATCTCGGAAAGATACACCCCAACGAATACATTAGCCTGAGTATGTTCAACAATGACGAGCGCGCGCAGTTTCTGAACGGTAGCAGCGACGGTAATCTTACATTTGCATCCGATGGCGCCTACGCAGGCGGGGCTGCTGTCGAGTTCCAGGCAACCTCGCATGTATACATCCATGCCCTCACGATCGATACCGAGGGTTCTCCGCAAGGGAACCTCAGGACACTGGCAGATCGAAAGTACATGGAGTCCATTGAAGCCGGCTGGTTCTCCGGTTCTCCGGGCAAGCAATTCATAGATTACCGGATGAATTTCTGGCGCGACGACACCGCATCGCTTGGCAGCGGTGTTGGCGGAGGCATTGGCTTCGAGCATGAACTGCGCAGCGGATGGACTCCGTTTGGAAGACTTGGCCTGGCCTCGAACAGAGGAACGTCTATCAGGCAGGTTGAAGAACTTGGCCTCGACCAAGTGAAGCCGTTTGGAAGGCGCGGAGATATGTTCGGTGTTTCTCTGAGTCACTCGGAACCAACCGGTGGGGCTAAACACCACGAAAGCGCTTTGGAAACCTTCTACCGGCTTCGCCTGACGAAGAGTGTTGACCTTGGCCCTGACCTGGAGATTTCGTACCACCCCACGTATGCAAGCAGGGCCTATACCACTGCGTTGCTTGGGATGAGAATGCGGATCATGTTCTAAACAACAGAGCCTTCAACAGACCGAAGGCATGTTCGGGCAAGAGGAGTGATTAT
>CAZLZA010000161.1:0-6545 GCA_964563875.1 uncultured Acidobacteriaceae bacterium | reverse complement strand
CCGATCATCATCCGGATGAGCGGTTGCCCGAATGGCTGCTCGCGGCCATACGTCGCAGAGATCGGATTCACTGGGCGAGCGCCAGGATATTACAACCTCTATCTCGGCGGCGGCTTCCACGGCCAGCGCCTGAATCGATTGTTCCTTGAGAACATTGGCGAGGAAAAGACTCTCGATGTGCTGACTCCGATGTTTCGCGCCTATGCGGCCGAACGGAGGCCGGGCGAACATTTCGGCGATTTTGTCATCCGCGCTGGCTACGTCCGGGAAGTTCTGAGCGGCCGCGGTTTCAACGAATGAGTCGTACCGATGATCGGATTGCCGAATTGATTGTGCCGTGCTGGTGAAATGCAGTCTCTGCGGCATGGTCTAGGATACCGCCGTATTCCCCGGCAACCTCCAACTGGGCAACATTCTTTGAGCATAGGAGGCGTCTTCGGTGCGGAACTGGTTGTTAGCCCCGCCTCGCTTCGGGTGGAAGCAGAGCTAGCCGGTTATCTTGATGGAAGCGTGGCAATTTCCGCGAAGATTGCACATTGCAGGTATTTAGAGAAGAGGATCATGCCACAGACCAGCAATCGTACCAGTACCTTTTCCGAGTCGGTCATCCGCCGTATGACGCGGGTCGCCAACCAGCACGGGGCCATTAATCTTTCGCAAGGATTTCCGGATTTCGATCCGCCCGAGGCTCTGCTGAAAGCCGCGGAGCGCACCGCACGCGAGGGCCCTCATCAGTACGCGGTCACCTGGGGAGCGCAGGATTTTCGTACCGCGCTGGCCAAGAAACAGTCGCGATTCATGGGCCTGCCGCTCGATCCGGACGAGCACTTTGTGGTCACCTGCGGCAGCACCGAAGCCATGATGGTTGCCATGATGACCGCCTGCAATCCCGGCGACAAGGTTATTGTTTTTTCACCGTTCTACGAAAACTATGCTGCGGACGCGATCCTTTCCGGGGCGCAGCCAATTTACGTTCCGCTGCATCCGCCCGACTTCAGCTTCGATCCGGCCGAACTGCGTCGCGCCTTCGAACAGCAGCCCAAAGCGCTAGTGCTGTGCAATCCGGCGAATCCTTCCGGCAAGGTATTCACCTGCGAAGAGCTGCTGTATATTGCCTCGCTCGCCGAGGAGTTCGACACCTTTGTGTTGACCGACGAGGTCTACGAGCACATCGTTTACACGCCGCATCACCACACGTATTTCGCCTCGTTGCCGGGAATGTTCGATCGCACTCTCTCTTGCAGCTCGCTCTCAAAAACATACTCGATCACCGGCTGGCGTCTGGGATACGTGATCGCACCTCCGGCGATTGTGAACCAGGCTCGCAAGGTGCATGACTTCCTGACCGTCGGCGCGGCAGCTCCCTTGCAGGCCGCCGCCGTCACTGGCTTGGAGCTACCTGACAGCTATTACGGCGAACTCCTTGCCGAGTACACCGGAATGCGCGACCTGTTTCTCGGCTATCTGGATGAGGCCGGATTGACCTACAGCCGTCCGCAAGGCGCCTACTATGTGATGGTCGATATCTCCGAGTTCGGATGGAACGACGATGTTGAGTTCGCGGAGTGGCTGGCGCGCGAGGTTGGAGTCGCGGGCGTTCCCGGTTCGAGTTTCTTCCACGAGCCGGTACGGCACTTGATTCGTTTTCATTTTGCAAAGCGCGCTGAGACGCTGGCTGCAGCGGGTTCGCGCCTGCTCACGCTGCGGGAGAAAGTGCGAGCTCAACATGCTTGAAGTGCGGTGGCGTGGCCACGTAGGACAAGGCGATTTGATCATGGTACTTGAAGGTTAGCTGTTGCCATGATGCTAACCGATCAGCAGTAGGCGCAAGGGGCAGTTCGCTTCAGCCTCGGCAAACAGACAACCCAAGAGGAGACGGATTACGTTCAGACCTGTTCACTGTCGGGCAGGCACCGGCGTTCCCTTGACACCTAGGTCGATCTCCTCCGCGTGCCGGCCACCGGCTCTTCCGGAAATGATAGTTAGTAATTTACGTTAATACACCCCTGGATATGCTAAAGTGTTTTTCATGCAGAGCCCTCACAACCCGTTAAGTGGTGCCGCTCCTCTGAACGGGATCGCTATTGAGCAGGACTCACTTCTTTGCATCCTGCGCGTCCAGGCGTCGCAGGATGTCCACATTGCTGTTGACTCTTCGTGTTGTCGCGCATCCGTAGGTCTGCGGAGGACTGCGAAGAGTTAGCGTACCAATCGCACGAGTTCTCCAAAAGGCCTGAGATTCTAAATCTCAGGCCTTTTGGATTTTTGAAAGGGATTTTGGCGGAGGTGACGCAAATCGGCGACAAGTTAGGAACACTACCCGGAGGCGTGCAGACCAAGGAGGGATTTAATGTCAAGCGTATATCTCGATAACAATGCGACTACCCAACTCTTGCCGGAAGTCTTCGAGGCCATGCGTCCCTATTACTTCGAGAAGTTCGGCAACGCCTCATCGCTATACGAATGCGGTCAGCGGGCCCGTGCTGCCGTTGAGGGGGCGCGCAACTCCGTTGCCGCTTTGCTTGGTGCCGATAAAGCGGAGGTTGTCTTCAACAGCGGCGGCACCGAAGGCGACAACCAGGCGATCTTCGGACTTGTCTCGCCAGGCGATCACGTCATTACCAGCGTCATCGAGCATCCCGCCATCCTCAACGCCTGCAAGCGGCTTGAAGCCAACGGCATTACCGTTACGTACCTTCCCGTGGATGGCCACGGAAAGCTCGACCCCGCCGCCGTGCGGGCGGCCTTGCAGAAGAATACGAAACTCATTTCCGTGATGATGGCCAATAACGAGACCGGCGTAGTTCAACCGTTAGAGGAGATCGGGCGAATCGCTACCGAAGCCGACGTCTGGTTCCATACCGACGCGGTGCAGGCGGCCGGCAAAGTGCCGATTGACGTGGACCGCATCCAATGCGACCTGCTCAGTATCTCCGGGCACAAATTCAATGCCCCGCAGGGAACCGGTGCGCTCTATGTACGGCGTGGCACGCCGATGCAGCCGATGATTGTCGGCGGGCCGCAGGAAAACAATAAGCGCGGTGGCACGGAGAATCTACCTGGAATCGTTGGGCTGGGCAAAGCAGCCGAGATCGCGGGCCACTGGCTGGCAGAGGGCGGGGCCGATCGCATGGGCGAAATGCGTGATGCCTTCGAACGCGTTGTGAGTGAGCAGTTGGAGAGTATTCATATTCACGGCCTTGAAGCCCCGCGCACGCCCAATACTTCGGACATCTCGTTTGATGGGATCTCGGGCGCCTCGCTGATGGTCGCGCTGGATAAGAGAGAGATATCTGTTTCGACCGGTTCTGCGTGTGCCTCCGGCTCCAGTCATCCTCCATACGTATTGATGGCGATGGGGGTGAAACGCGACAAGGCGAACGCGACAGTTCGCTTCAGCCTCGGCAAGCAGACATCTCCAGAGGAGATGGATTACGTTCAGACCTGTCTTATTGCGGAGGTCGCGAAGCTCAGGAAAGCGAGTCCGGTTTGGAACAGCCGCCATAAGAAGAGGTCAGCGTCGGCACGAGGTTAGAATCGAGCCCTGTTGCCGGAAGTTACTGGTGCACAACCCGAGGAAGCTGCCTAATACATGTATCCGTCGTCGGTAATTGTTTCATTAACCCAGCGCTGACTGAAGCCAGTGGCTTCATTGTGTGTGACCGGAACGCAATTGTGGTGCATCGAAACAATCAGTGCTTTGCACAAATTCCCTGCCGTGCGGCCTATAAGCAGCGCCGCCTCCAGGCGCAGTGAACTTTTAGCGGTTCGCTGATCGCGGGCCAAATGGAGAAAGAATGGCTATTGCAAACAGCATCACCGAGTTAATTGGAAAAACGCCGCTGCTTTACCTCAACAAGATCACCCAAGGAGCCGCCGGGCGAGTGGCCGTAAAGCTGGAGAGCCAGAATCCGCTGGCCAGTGTCAAGGACCGCATCGGCGTTGCGATGATCGAAACGGCTGAGCGCGAGGGCAAGATCCATCCCGGCAAAACCGTACTGATCGAGCCGACCAGCGGAAACACGGGAATCGCGCTGGCCTTCGTCGCGGCGGTGAAGGGATACGAATTGATCCTCACCATGCCGGAGACGATGAGCCTGGAACGGCGCGTACTCCTGCTGGCCTTCGGCGCCAAGATCGTGCTGACTCCCGGCCCTAATGGCATGAAGGGCGCGGTCGCCAAGGCCGAAGAGATTCTCGCCACCACCCCGAACGGCTACATCCTGCAACAGTTCAACAACCCTGCCAATCCACAAATTCATTTTGAAACCACCGGTCCCGAGATTTGGAATGACACCGAGGGCAAGGTGGACATCTTGATCTCCGGCGTAGGCACGGGCGGCACGCTTACCGGCATCGCCCGGTACATCAAGCCGAAGAAACCGGGGTTCAAGGCAATTGCAGTGGAACCGACGGACAGCCCGGTGCTCTCGGGCGGTAAGCCGGGGCCGCACAAAATCCAGGGAATCGGCGCCGGCTTTGTCCCCGGCGTGCTGGATACCACGCTGATCGACGAAGTAGTACAGGTCTCGAACGATGAGGCGCTGGCCTATGCGCGCCGCCTGCCCAAAGAGGAAGGTCTGCTGGTTGGAATCTCTGCCGGGGCCGCGGTGGCTGCCGCTGTGAAGGTGGCCCAGCGCCCGGAGAATGCGGGCAAGCTGATCGTCGCTATCATTCCAAGTTTTGGTGAGCGCTACCTGAGCACGATTCTCTTCGAGGAACTGCGCAAGGAGGCACAGGCGCTGCCTACCACGCAGATCGGCGAGGCGGCAACCAAGGCGTAGCTGCGGCGAGGCAGGGGATTGCCACTCACTTTTTATTGCCGTCGTACCCTATTTCCGAATTTGCGCCTCGTCGCAGAATCCAATGGTGCAAGAAAGCAAACCGGTGCTGATTACAGGCAACTCCATGCTGAGCTGCGCGTCTAAGTCAAAGAGGGAGCACGTCCGCATTCCGCGAGGACCAGCTTTTGTCTGCTCCCTTCACAAAACTTCGCGCCGCGCACTCGGCACTATATCCAACACTAAAGCGATCATTGAATCGACCGCGCTCAAAGTCCGTGTTCGAATCGCTAGAAGACTGAGACCAGGCAGATTCATGGCCCGGTATTCATGAATAAAGATAGAGGAAACGTACATGTCGGATAGCTTATTGCAGCGCAGTGTGACGACGGCGGTTGCCAGGAATCTGGCAACGACGACGAAGACCAACCCGAAGATGATGTCGATCACCCCACGGTTGCTGCTGAGCCAGTTGCCCTGGGTGCAGGTGAATGGCGGTACGTATCGGGTAAATCGTACTAGGGTGGAGCTCAGCAAGGCCGAACGAATCGAAGTGGACGTTACCGGCGGAAGCGCCTCGTTTTCCGCGGAGTCGCTACGCAGCGTCCCGCTGTTTTCCCAGCTTCCCGATGAAATCCTCTCCGGCATGGCCAGCCGCTTCAAGACCGAAGAGGTGTCGCTGGGCAACACCCTGGTGGTCGAAGGCAAGGACCGCAACAAGTTCTTCATCATCGCCCACGGACAGGTAGAGGTACTGAGCAAAGGCGCCCATGGCAGCGATTTGCGGATTGCCCTACTGACTGAGGGCGAGTACTTCGGGGAAGCCGAACTGGTCTCCGAGCGGGCTTCCGACGTGACCGTGCGAACGATAACCCCTTGCGTGTTGTTGACCCTGTCGCGCAACGATCTGGACGAGGTACTTGCTCAGAGTTCCGGTCTGAATGAGCAGTTCAAGAGGGTCATCGACGAGCACCTGAAGCTTCTGACGACGGTGAATAAGTACGGCGAGCGGAACATCGATCTGGTCTCCGGCTTTGCCGAGAACATTGAAATCCCGGAAACCTTTGTCGACTACTCTGCTCATCCGCGCGAGTATTCGCTCTCCGCGGTGCAAACTGTGGTGCGGGTGCACAGCCGGGTCTCGGATCTTTACAACGGCCCCTACGACCAGCTCGAAGAGCAGATGCGGCTGACGATTGAAGGGATCAAGGAGCGGCAGGAGTGGGAGCTGGTCAACAGCAAGAAGTTCGGTCTGCTGCACTCGGTGGACCCGGCGATGCGGGTGAGTACACGCTACGGAACACCGACGCCGGATGACCTCGACGAGCTGTTGGCGCGGGTCTGGAAGAAACCGGCATTTTTCCTGGCGCACCCCAAAGCGATTGCGGCTTTCGGGCGGGAGTGCACCTGGCGCGGCGTACCGCCGCCCACGGTGAACCTTTTCGGGGTGTCCGTGATCACGTGGCGGGGCGTGCCGCTGATCCCCTGCGACAAGCTGGAGATCAAGAGCCGGTATCTTTCACCCCGGTCTCTGGGGACGACGAGCATCCTGCTTGTGCGCGTGGGCGAAGCAGAGCAGGGGGTAGTGGGCCTGCATCAGGTGGGCATACCCGGAGAGGTCATGCCGAGTTTGTCTGCGCGCTTCATGGGGATGGATAACCTCGGAGTGTCCTCGTATCTGTTGTCGTTGTACTTCTCCTGCGCCGTCCTCACCGACGATGCTCTTGGTGTCTTGGAGAACGTCGAAGTCGGCTACTACCACGA
>CAZLZA010000160.1:0-6798 GCA_964563875.1 uncultured Acidobacteriaceae bacterium | reverse complement strand
AGCCGGTCCGGGTGCTCGTCCTGCATGTAGCGCTTTACGCCCTTGGGGCAGAGCTTGCCGCGATTGAAGGGAAAATCGTCCCATGGCTCAAAGCCCACTACCCGGTTATTGCGCACGCGCAGTTGGATACCGCACTGCTGGCCACAGAAACAGCAATGGGTCTTCACCAGCTTTTCTTCCCCATCGGTATGCGCCCACCCTCCGGGCGGTACCATGTGCAGCGTGGGGCCGAATTGCCTTACCAGCTCAGGTATATCCACCGGAAGCTTTGCCATTGCTTATAGTTCCTTTCCCATCCCGCGCACATCGCTGCCGAGGGATTTCCAAAGACTGTCCTGCGTCAGGGCAAGATTCTTGCGACGGCAAGCGGGACAAACGTCCTGATAGTGCGTGCCATCGGCCATCTGATAGTTGATGCCAAGCGCTGCCTGCACCGATTTCAGATCGTCCATCTGCATCTGCGAACCGTAATATTGTCCACATCGCATGCAGGTCGCCTGCTCTCCCTCGGCTCCCGCCTTCTTGTAGAAGTCCACTCCAAGCTGTGCCGGACGTTGAAAGATGTGGAAGAACTTGCCGAACGGCAGGTACAGCAACGTGAAGATCACGGTGATGGCATGGAGTTGCGAGAGGAAGACATAATGCAGCCCATGCATCAGGTGTGTCGAAGCGGTGAGGAACAGTCCGGTGATGGAAATTGCAAACAGCAGGATGAGTGGCAACAGATCGTTTGAAAACTGCTGAACCGACATTGCGTCGCGGTCGGTGGCGCGTCTCCACATTGCGGTAAATACGCCGATCAGTACCATTACCGCCGCAATGTCAAGAATGTTAAAGGTCAGCGCCGCCACCACGGTTCCAAGATGAAAACTGCCAACCGGGATACCGAACATGAACGCGTTGTAGATCTCCTGATTGTCGCGCGCTGTCTCAAATCGCACCCAGCCGAACGACAAAGGAAACGTCACTGCTGCTGCCAGCAAACATCCCCACGCCAGGAACCAGTGGGCGGTCCAGCGAAGACGCGAACGCCGCCCTATAAAACGCTGCAGAACGATGTTGTTCCAGAAGATCCGGCCCAGACGCGCGATGTTTCCGGGCAATTGCTTGGGTCGGAGAAATAGCTGCCACCCACGATACCAGTACAGGCGGGTCGGCGGCCTTCGCAGCCACATGGAATATCGATACCCAATGCCGAAGGCAGCGAAGACAGATGCCCCGGCATAGGAGACCAGCGCAGGATCGAAGTCCTTGAGACCACGGCTACCGACAAAAATCGCTGCAATCAGAAACGACGCCACCAGCACGCCCGATCCAAAAGCATGAGCGGTATCGGAACCTCGAACTGGAAACTCAGGTTGTCGCACTTTGCCCTACCGCAAAGCAACGGCCGCAACTTGCGAAGATGGCCGCCGCAACAGAACAGAAAGACAGACCATTGAAAACACTCCAAGCAGCACAAAACCAAAAGTAAAAGTGCCAGTCTGCTGCTTGACAAAGCCGAGTAGTAGCGGCGGGAAAAATCCACCCAATCCGCCCGCGGCGCCAACCAATCCAGTCACACTGCCCACCGCGCCGGGAAAGTATTCGGGCACCAGTTTGAACACCGCGCCATTGCCGAGTCCAATCGCCGCGGCCATTCCAAGTGCCCCGGTTGTAAAGGTCACCATCATCGGGCAGGCAAGAAATATGGCCATGAGAGCCGTCGCCGGAAATACCCACTTCAGAATTGTCCGGCCGCCAACCCTGTCCGCAAGAATTCCGCCCACCGGTCGCATGAGTGTAGCCAAAACAACAAATCCGGCCGTTCGTAACCCTGCATCCTGCGGAGTTAGCTTAAACATTTCCGTGAGAAATATGGGCAGGTACACCGCCATTGCAACGAAGCCGCCGAACGTTAGAAAGTAGTAGAGACTCAGTACCCAGCTCCGGGAATCGTTCAAAGGCTGCACTGTGTCGCTGAAGGATTTTATCCCACTGCGCCGCGGAGCGTTGCGCGCCAGCACTGCGAAAATGAGTAGCCAGATCGAGAGCAGAATCCCAAACGTCCAGAATCCCCATCGGAAGCCCGCCGCTGCGGCAATGAAAGGCGAGCCAAACGCGGCCAACGACTGACCGATGTTCCCGGCTCCATACACTCCGAGGGAGAATCCTTGGCGTTCAGCACTGTACCAGCCACTAACGAAACCCACGCCCACCGAAAAGCTGGCCAGCGCAATTCCTATGAAGAACCCGTAGATCAACAGGTGTTGGTAGTTGCTTACCGTACCCATGAGATAGGCCGGAATGATCGAGATCAGCATAACGAAGCTGAAAACTGAGCGCCCACCGAAGCGATCCGTCAGCATACCCAGCGGAATGCGACCAAGACTGCCAAGTAAAACCGGAAGTGCTACGGCAATACTCTTCTGCACCGGAGAGAGATGCATTTGCTTGCTCAAAATCGGCATCATGGCCGAGAGCGAGCCAAACACAGCAAAGCAGAAGGCAAAGGCTCCAGTGCCGAGCACAAGCTGAAGCTTAGGAGAAAACGGGACCTGCATGTGAACTCCTTATCACCGCAGAAAGCATTCGCCTGGCAGTTGTCTATCTCAGGAGAGCATACCGAAAAGGCCGTTACTATGACTTAAGTCTCTGCTATAAAGGATTCTTAACATATGGCCTGATGACCGAAACCAGTCACACAGTTGATCCCTTCTCCCCATTCCGTGCTCCTCGGCTCGCGACTCTCGGACCATCCTGTAGTGGAGAAAATGCAAGCGGAGCGCGGAACCGTTGCTCCCCAAAGAATATCTCTGCCAAGGACGTTCATCGCGGACTCTGTTCGTACCTTTTCTGGTAAAACTCGCGGATGCTCTGCCTTTCCTCGGGAGAGAGTCCTTTGATCCATTTATGCGCATCGCTGCTCATCACGTCGGCAGTCACTCCGGGCAGCAAAGCCTCGGCTTCGGGGATGAACTCGCTATAGAAGATCTTGGCAACTTCGTAGAAGCCGTGCCATTGCACATAATCCGGGCCATTCATCGTGCGCGGCGGCCCTGGTGATGCCACAGCTCGAAGTAAGTCCACTTGATCTTTGCGTCAAACGGCGTGGCAGTAATCTTTCCGGCCTTTTGCAGCTTGCCCATAATCTCTTTGGACGGCCCGAAGAACTTGTCATTGCCGAGATCAACGACGCCGTCATATTGGATGTAGAAGTTGTTCACCCAGTCGGAGGCGTGGCAGTTCAGGCAAACGGATTTCATCGCAGCCCGCTTGTCTTGCCAGTTCTGCTGACGAATGGCAATCTCCGGGCGCAGGTTCCACGAGAGCCGCGCGCCTACGTCATGCGTAGAGGCCAGCTTGCTCGTGGCGCCCATGTGACAGGTATCGCAGGTCGGTGCTACGTTGTAGTCCTTGCCCAGAACCCAGCTCTCAGAGTTCAAATTCATTTGGCCAATTAACGAGCGGTAAGTAAGGCCATGCTTGCTCTCAGTATAGATTTCTTCCTGCGGATGGAACGGCCCAAGATGACAGTAGCCACAGCTCTCCGGTTGCCGCGCAATTGCCACGAGAACGTATGCCGGCTACGGCAGACGGAGCATGACCCTTTGCTGCCATCGGGGTTGATGCGGCCAATTCCTTCGTTCGGCCAGGTAGTAGGATCCAGCTTCCCGTTCCCGAGTACCTTTACAACACTGCCATGACATTTTGCGCAACCGGAAACCGCGGCCTGCGGGCCCTCGATGATGTCGCCTAGCACATTGTCCAGCGAACCTAGAATCTGGCCCGCCAATGCGTGATGACTGTTTTCAAATTCTTCCGTCTGCTGCGCATGACAAGTCCCACAGACCTTGGGCGTTACCATTACAGAAATCCGATAGCTGTAGTGCTCAAAGGAATCCGGCCTGTCCTTGGTGGCCTGGTGACACTCATAGCAACCGATACCGGACGTAGCGTGCTTGCTCGCCGCCCACTGCTGCACTACCAGCGGAGTCGCCTGCTCCTGGTGGCATCGGATACAGGCTTGGCTCTCCTTGGAAGCTGAAGCCGCGATTAAGAGTTCAATGGGCTGGGTGTTTCCTTTGGAGGCGCGCAGAGCGTCCATCAGAACATCTCTAGAGTAGGCCCGGCTGTTGACTGCCACCAGCTTCATACCCGGACCAATTCCAGCGGTATAGGCGGGTGAGCCGACCACCACATCCAGGAGTTCGCCATCCTCCTTGATCTGCGAGCCCAGTGAGTAAGCGACATCGGAGCGCTTCCCGAGTTTCTCTATTGAGCTTAGATATGGGTTCGGTTGATCGTTGTACACGAGCCGCCAGCCTCCGCGCTCGAGTCCGCCGAGCGGTGCATGAACATCGGTTGAGTTGATCCGCTGCCGTAGCAGATCCGCTCAATCGTATGGCGTCACCTGGTTTAGGCCTCGCACTACATCATCAAACACGTAAGAGACGACCTCTGGCGGACCGCTCTGCCCGCCATGAAACAAGCGGCAGAAATCGTCCAACGACTTCTGCCCGTGAGTTTGCTGGCGGATGATGGTGTCCACCTCCAGCCAGATCAGTGCGCCTTCGGGATAGTAGTCAAGGCTGCGCCGCCAATTCTGCCACTCCGGTCCCGCCATACGAAGGGTCTGCACTGAGCGCGCTGTGTCTTCCACGGAACGCCAGTTCCGGCCCGGACGATGTTCCAGCATGGCCGCAGTTACAGCCAGGGCCTCGCGATACTGTTCCGGAGTCCATATCCCGGAGCGCGCCGTCAACACCTCTCCGAGATACTCGGTCAAGCCCTCGTACACCCAGAGCAGATCGCCGATCATGGGCTCCTGATCGTTGCGTGTAATTAATCCTGCGGGGCGCCGGTACTTGCCATTCCAGGAGTGCACAAATTCGTGAGGCAGCAGGCCCGCTGCCAGCAAATGCCGGTCGGGATCATTGAGCGTGCGCTCATCCACGCTGTTGTCGCTGGACTGATGATGCTCCACGCCATGATGACCGGCTTCGTCGCTCAGCGTAAGGAGGAAGTGATATTCGAGATAGTGACGTGCTTTGAAGAGCGCGTACGTCTCGGCGACTAGCTCGCGGTACGCCGCTTCGTCGGCGGGAGTCATCTCCAGACCCGCCTGGCTTTCGCTGACCATATCAATCACGTGCGCCGGAGTTTTTCCTGGCTTTGTCAGCTCGATCCTGCGGTAGTGCTCTCCCGCGATAAGTGGAGAATCCACCAGCGTGGTCAGCGACACCGGCTTGAAAGAGTTCACTGTATTGCCGTCAGACGTACGCGTGTCGAGCCACGGTAAAGCCCGCCCCGGCAGGGCCGGCGACGACGGTGAGAGCCGCGACGGCGGCGGGACGCTCGCTGCCCGCAATTTGCGAGGCAGGCAGGATGTACTGGATGGCGGCATTCGTGGCCATGAAGAGAACGCCCACGATGAACAGCCCACCGATCAGTGCGATGGGCAGGCTATGTTCCGGGCGACGGACCATGGTGAGGTCGTTCCAGCCGTCGTAAGCCCAAAGTGTAGCGATGAGTGCGAGCATCAATCCGCTGAAACCGCCCGTGGCGTGGGGCAGCCTGGTGGAAAAATTGCTCCACGAGCCGGAGGCGGAAGCAAAACAAAGCCCCGCGACAATGAGGATAAGGACGCCCTTCAGCACGGTGAAGACGAGCTGAAAATCGCCGGCCTTCTTGATGCCCAGATAGTTAAGGCCAGTGATGAACCATGTAATAGCAATGGCGAAGATTTGCGACCAGAACAGCGGCATTGGCGCACGGATGGCCTGGGCGCTGAGCCAGTGAAACGTCGGGAAGAACTCAAGCGTGCGCGCCGTGCCGACGGTGACGGCGGCGATCGAGGCTGGCTTGGCGACCGCAAACCATGTCCACACATAGAGGAAGGCGGGCGTGTCACCGGGCACCGCGGAGGTAGACATACTCGCCGCCAGCATAGGGAAGCATTGCGCCTAACTCGGCATAGGTCATGGCACCGAACAGCGAGAGGAGACCCCCGACGATCCAAGCCAGATAAACAAGCGTAAAAGAGCCGACGTCTTGCATCATCTCTCGCGGTACAAGGAAAATGCCGCTGCCGATGATGGTGCCGACAACGATGGCCGTAGCCTGGCTTGCGCCGAGCACGCGGGGCAAGTCTGCCGGTGGATAGTGAGTCTGCTTGGAGGGTGACTGGCTCATAGGGGACGCGCAAGTCCTGCTATGTTTGGCACATAGCCAAAAATCAATTCTACTAACTACGGAAAACGACACGCCTCGACTGGATGGCATTTGCCGCCGATCAGCTGATGTCGGCCACCCTGCTGACCGCTCCCCGCCGAACTTCTGCTCGTCGTTGACGTAGCGGGCGGTAGTGTCGAGCTTGGTCGTCGCCGAGCGTTTTGGAGCGGCAACAATATGGACGTGGTAGAACGCGGCCGTCCGCGTTAGTGACCCAACTAATTTCGCGATGGATCTCCAGGTCTACCTTGCCCGCGTTCAAGGCGCGGAACACCGCGATTGTTGGCGGACCGAAGGTCCTGAAGCTGGTCATGCTGGAAGCTGTCTCCGGTTTTGGCGATGACGGCGAGCTAGCGATGACGTCCTTTGTAGGCGAAGAGACGGGACAACCAGAGTTTCGGTTCTTCGGAACTGAAATCGCAGAATCCACTCGCTCGCGACGTTCTGACCGTCGATTTGTCGAGGGTTGAACTTCCAGCCTCGCGCAGCCTGTAGCGCCAAGCTGGCAAGATATCTTTTCAGCATCTCTCCTGCTTCCGCAGGCGTGAGCGCCCGCGAAGGAACGACTTGGGAAAGATCCTCTTC
>CAZLZA010000159.1:0-6805 GCA_964563875.1 uncultured Acidobacteriaceae bacterium | reverse complement strand
TGAACCGTTTTCGCAAGCTCGGGTTCATCGATTACAACGGCCGCATCCAGGTGCACAAGTCGCTGCTCAACGTGGTCCTGCTCGATCAATTGCCGGAGCACAACTGCGAGAAACCGCAGCTCGCGTTGGTTGTGTGAGGTTTTCCCGGTCGGCGACCACCGATGCTGTCGCTGACCGGGGCTGTGTGATGATCGGAACGCCACCGGCTGCGCTCTACTGGACGGGAGCAAGGGCGCTCGCATCGAGCGTTGCGCCGGCCGGAATCAATATAGTAGAGACGGACCTTCCATCTTGAGAGCCGGTGTAGTCGATTTAATCCGCGTTGGTTCATGCTGACTTGCCTCGGAGATTTCATGACGAACGGGGTTCGCGTGACGGCGCCGGCTCCCGTTGCCAGCAGCAAATGAGTACACCGGGCATCCCACGAGTCGTAAAAATGAACGGTTTTGTAAGGAGCCGTTCGGTTCCTTCTTTTGAGTGGGCGCTCATGCTCTCGGAGAAGGCAAATCGCGCGATATGTTTAAAAGGTTGCTTAAAGCGGTTCCACAATTCACGTGCCCTTTCCGACACCGTTCAAGGTGGCATTTTCTTGAGAACAATGCCACTTGAGAGCTTTGGTTTCGGGGTACAGCAATTGTGGAACCGCTGTAGCCCAACCATTACCCGCGAGTCTCATCACGGTCCTCGGCGATGAACTCCCGCAAATGCATCAGTCCCTCTGCCCCCCAAAAAAGAATTCAGTGAGACTCAAATCCACACGCAATGTCGCGCATTTCGGACCCGCCAGGGGCCGTTAGGACTTTCTGTCGCTGTAGCGTCCAGTTCTTGCGACCGGGAGGTAGTCCCCATGCCCGCGGATTTGAACCGTGATGGAGAGTGCGCAGTTCTGACCAGCATGATTGCACGGGCTGTTCAATGATTGGAGTTGAAGTTCTAGACCTCACTCTGCAATCTGCAGGAGACACCTTAGGCCTTCTCTTGGCTCTCGCACCGCTGCTTCTCGCCATTTTCTTACTGTTCGAGCGGCGAAACACGCCTCTGATAAACGCAGCACAGCTCATCCGGTTCAGGACGACCAGGCATAGAACATCGGGTTTGTTCCGCCAGCATTCAGTAACTGTTGCACCGACTCGTACTGCTAGGAGTTCGCTATGTCATCGTCTACCACAGTGTTGAATCCGCGACCGCGCAAGCAACCATGGAGCAGTCCCCAGATTCTTGGGTTGGAAAGCCGGGCGGCATCGTCCACACGGCTTACCCCATTTCCGCCGCTTCCAGTGGAAGTCGCAGTCATTGGAAACCACCTGCCACGGCAATGCGGAATTGCCACATTCACGACGGACTTGTGCGACGCGATCAGCGCCGAATACGGAACCTCAAGCGTGACCGTAGTTGCCGTCAACGATTCGAAGACAGGATACGGCTACCCTTCACGGGTTCGGTGCGAGATAAGCCAAGACGACATTTCGTCCTATCGAGCAGCCGCCGGTTTCCTCAATTCGATTGGCGCCGGTGTCGTGTGCTTGCAGCACGAATATGGAATCTATGGCGGCAGTGCGGGGAGCAACATTCTCGAGTTGTTGCGGCATCTCGACAAACCGCTGGTTACGACACTGCACACGGTACTGCGCAATCCCGACGCTGCGCAAAGGTCGGTCATGCAGGAGATTGCACTGCGATCCGACCGTCTCATTGTGATGAGCAAGCACTCTTCGCATCTGTTGCAGAGAGTATTCAATGTGCCCGAAGAAAAGATCGAGGTGATCCCTCACGGTATTCCCGATGCGACAGTTGCGAAGCCGGGCATTTGCAAGGAGTCGCTTGCAAGCAGCGGCAAAACTGTACTCCTGACGTTTGGTCTGATGTCTCCAAACAAAGGATTCGAGAATGTGATCGCAGCCATGCCGCGAATCCTGTCTCGGCATCCGGACGTCGTGTATGTTATCGCCGGAGCCACTCATCCCCACGTGAGACTTCGCGAGGGGGACCGGTATCGTCTCCATCTACAGGCCTTGGCGAGGGAAACCGGAGTCGAGCAAAATGTGCTCTTCCACAATCGGTTCTTCAGTCCTCAGGAGATGGCTTCCCTCGTCGATTCTGCCGATATCTACATTACCCCCTATTGCCACGAGGCCCAGGCCGTATCCGGTACGCTTGCGTACGCCCTTGGCGCGGGAAAGGCGATCATTTCCACACCCTACTGGCACGCCGTTGAGCTGCTTGACGGCGGTCGTGGGATGCTGGTCCCGTTTCAAAACCCAGCCGCCATCGCAGACGCGGCGATTGAGCTTCTTGACAACGATGCGATGCGCGCTGCAATGTGCAGGCGCGCCTTCCTTTATGCGCGTCCCATGGTGTGGAAGAGGGTAGCACAAACCTACATGGACGCATTTGAAAGAGCGGCAAAGTGCCAGCAATCCGGTCATCTGGGGATCGCCCCCACGTTATCCACGATCCGGCTGCAAGCATGAGGGTTGATGTCCCATCGCTGTTCTGTACGAACTGGAATGAACCGATGTGGAATGTGCGAATTGCTCCACGGAGGATTTTGTGGCAACCAAGAAACGCAGGATACAAATCGCAGGCAACATCATTGCTCAACTGAAGCGAGAGATGCGCGCACCGCAATCAGCCGGAGGCAGGTTGCGGTGAAGTGTCAATTCGTTCCGTTTCGGGCAGGCCGGCACTCTCGTCTGAAATATTCCCGCTCAATCGCACGGGCGTCGGAAGCCTGACCAAAGAACCAGCATTGCTTGCGCCCATTCTTCTTGGCCTGATACATGGCGGCATCCGCATTCCTGAAGAGGGTATCCACATCTCTTGCGTCGCCCGGATAGACACTCACGCCGATACTTCCTGAAACGTATACCAATTGGTGGTCGATGGAGTGAGCCTCCTCGACCGCTTCCAGTATCCTCCTTGCCGTAGTAGCGACATCTTCGGGGCTATGCAATTCCTGAAGCAGTACGACAAACTCATCGCCTCCCTGCCTGCTCACGCTGTCCGGTGTGCGCACACATTCCAGCAGGCGTTTTGCAACGGATTGGAGGACTCTGTCACCAGCCAAATGTCCGAGGGAGTCGTTGATTTGCTTGAAACCGTCCAAATCCAGGAACAATACAGCAGCCTGGCTGTTCTGTCGCTGCGCAAGTGCGATCGCCTGGCCCACCCGGTCGCTTAGGAGCGCTCGATTGGGCAGGCCGGTCAGAGAGTCGTGTTGAGCGGCATGGGTCAATTTCATCTCCAGAACCCGCGTAGCCGTCACGTCGCGAAATACGATCACCGCGCCGGTTACCTCGCCTGCGCGGTCACGAATGGGGGCGACAGAGTCTTCGATGAACACCTCATGTCCGTCGCGACGGACGAGGAGAGAATTCGATGGCAGTTCCCCCGCCCGATTCTGCGTTGCGGCGTTCGCCATCGGATCCAGAATGGCTCTACGAGTTGTGGCATCGAGAATCTGGCATACTTCGCCCATGGTACGGCCGGCTGCCTCTTTAAGTGACCAGCCCGTCATCGTTTCAGCGACGGGATTGAGGAAGGTGATGTTATGCGAAATGTCGGTGCAAATCACCGCATCGCCAATGCATTCGAGTGTGACCTCGGCACGCTCCTTCTCGCGGATTACGGACTCTTCTATCGACTTGCGCTGTGCAGCATTGAGCAAGGCTCGCAAGAGTTCGCTGGGCTCAATCCGTCCTTTAATGAGATAGTCTTGTGCCCCCTCCTGAATTGCTTGAGCCGCCAGGGACTCATCGCCCGGACTGCACAGCAGCACGATGGCGGCGCTGGACTCGGCGGCTCGAATCCGCCTGACAGCATCCAAGCCCCTTGCATTTGGCAACCGGAATTCGAGCAAGACAATATCCACCGCGTGGTCCGCGAGGTACTTCTCCGCGCCGCCGATTGAAGCAACGCGAGCCATTCTGAAGTCGTGCGATCTCTGCACGTTGAACAAAATGCGAAAGAGGCGGGCTTCTTCGGCGTTATTTTCCACCAGGAGAATTGTCTTGGCTTCATTTCGTCTCATCTACTGTGCCCCAATCCGGCCAAACCCATTCTCAGGTTACTCATCGTGTTAACGCTCGCAATGCCAGGAGCGCCTTGGATAGTGACGCTGATACGAAATACTTCTACCCACCTAGACATGAAGCAGGGGCAGCGGTTCCATAGATTGCGACTACATACGCCAGAGGAAGTACCCTCTCTACGCTGCCTCTACCCCATCCTGCATAGCCCTGTTCGGATTTCAAATCTCGCACAAGGGATCTTCTTCTCCCGCTTCGCCAGCATCGCCGGCATAATGCAGCAACCGAAGGTCCTGTGACTTCCAGAGTGGAGGACCAAGATCGCTGGATCTTCTCTGTGCGTGGTCCCGGTTGTAGAGTCTCTTTCGCCTCATCACCCAGATAAGCGCCGCGGCAGCAGCCATGCCTGCCGCCAATGTTGCCGCAACGGCTTCATACGGATGCCGTCTCAACCGCAAATTTGTGCGCTGAAGAAGCACTTCAGCGGTCTTGGCGCCTTGTTTTGCGGAGCGCAAGACTGCTCTTGCACCATCCTCTACCGCATCGGCGGCGGCAGAGGAAGCCCGAGAAGCCTTGTGAGCCGTGCCGGAGATCCTTTCGCTCGCCTGGTCAAACATTGATTGCGCCATGGTCACTTCGCCTCTCTTGCTTCCCGGTTCGTGGTTGAGTTGCCTATTCTCCGACGGCCTTCTCGATCTTGCCGACAAAGTGCTGTACTTTGCCTGCAGTCTTCTCGGTTTTCCCCTCATCTTCCAGATCGGGGTTCTTGGTAAGCTCGCCGATCTTCTGCTTGATAGCGCCTTGTACCTCGTGCAGTTTTCCTTTTGCCCGGTCGTCCGTGCTGAGTTTCACCTTGTTTCCTCCTCGGTTCGGTGGCAGTAACGAATTAGTCGATCGCCATGGAGAACCCCTTAGAGCTTGAGTCTCCGTGGCCAGGTAAGGTTCTGCTTGGGAAGTTGCCCAGCGCGATACAGAACCTGCTAATATGCAGTATTCAACGATGTGGTTAAAGTAGGCTGGTCGCAATTGCTCGCCGCGCCGAACGTGGGCTGGCGAACAGTTCGATGCCTGGACGAGGGATGCTCCTTGTGATACAGCGGATCAAGGTTGCGGTATCAGGTCAGATGATGCCGGTCCCCTCCGCCGTTGCCTGCTGCGTGCTCCGCCCTTCAAGGTATCCAGGGCAGCCATCCTCATAGGCTGTACAATCTGCCTGTCGTGCTGCAAAGGGTATCTTGGGGCAAGGGCAGGGGTTGTCCAATTCTGCACAACATCGTGGAGAGTTTTGGAGTCTTCTGGGGGAGGTAGTCTCAGGAGCATGGCCGATGAAACGGACCGGGAATCACCCGATCGGAGCAGCCTCCGCAAGCGTATGATTGCCAAAGGCGCTTCACCTTCAACACGGGGCGTAGTGCGCAAGGAAAGAACAGAACCGATGCTTCCTCCTCAAAAGACGCGTGATTTGGCTCGCAGCCTTGTTGCTGGTGAGGCGGATGCAAGCGCTACTCCCTTGCAAGCCGAAGCCGCCACAGTACGGGCCTATGAAAGGCTGCGCAGACAACTCGGCGCCGCAGTGGGGATTGGCGGCTTTCAGGCGCTCACTGCTCGCGCCCTGGCTCTGGCCAAGGCGGAATCTCCCCGGCTCGATGCCGTTCATGTCGCGGCGAATGGAGATTTGCGCGGTCTGGGCGAAGTTGAATCCCATACGGAAACGGAGCGGGCTGGTGAAGCTGGAATCCTTCTGATTGCGCAGCTACTCGGACTGTTTCTGACCTTCCTGGGCGAGGCAACCACGCTGCGCTTGATTGAAGACTTGCGGCTCCAGGTTGACGGGATGGAAGAGCCGTCCGCAACGACGGCGGAAGCGACGCCCGCGGCAGCCGATGAACTGGCGATCAATGCGGCTTTCGAAGACCTGCTGATCGAGATTGACCGGCTAAGGGATGTGAGCGGTCGCATTGAGACCCTGGCAGCCAAACATCCCGGCATGGAAGCAGGACTGGTCACCGTTGCGGGGAACATTCGGAACATTGCTACCGTTCTCGACGTTTTCACGCTCATCAAAAGCAAGGCGGGCGGCTCGCAAGATGACCCGCCTTACCCACCAACGAATGGCTACATGAATTGAGCTTCAACTGCGTTCGACCCAGTATTCCGAGCAACGGATCTGGATGGGGAACGCCTGAACTGCGGGGGCACTTGCATAAAAACCGAGTCATGGCCCCAATCCTCCAACGAAGCGTGTAAGAATGATCGGGATGTCGCTTTGAGCGAAGCCGGGTTGAACATGACGACTCCCCCTGAAATGCGAGACTTAGCCCGTCGGCTTCTCACCTGTGAAGCCGATGCGAGCGGGACCTCCAAGTCGGCGGAGGGCCCGATCCTTCGCGTCTATGAAAAGCTGCGCCAGAGTCTGGGAGCATTTGCCGGGGCAGCCGCGTTTCACTCGCTGGCCTCTCGTGCTTTGGTGCTGGCCAGGTCGGAGACTCCCGCTCTTCGCAAGGCACTGGTCGCATCGAATGGATCTTTACAGGGCCTGGACAATTCTGAGCCTCAAATCGTAGCTGACAAGGATCGGGCAGGCGAGCATCCGGCGGACGATAGAGGAATCATTCTCATCGCTCAGCTACTTGCCCTGCTTTTTACCTTCCTTGGCGCAGCCTTAACATTCAGCCTGCTACGGAGCGCGTGGCCGGGTGCAGACTTTGACGACCGCAATTCGGGGAATGGGAGAAACACGTGAGCACCCAAGACAAAGTGAAGATCAACAAACTACC
>CAZLZA010000158.1:0-6837 GCA_964563875.1 uncultured Acidobacteriaceae bacterium | reverse complement strand
AATTCGCGAAGGCGGCCGCACCGTGGGCGCCGGTACGATTACGGAAATTCTGTAAGCTGCATAGCGGTAAGTGGTTTTTGTACTTCGGCGGGCGGTTTAAAAGACCGCTCGCCGATATCCGGGCTCGGACCCGGACAAGGCTCGGCAGCCAAGCTGCTGGGTACACGAAAGGAACACATTAATGGCACGGGAAATCGTTCAGCTTCAATGCACCACATGCAAGAATAAGAATTACTCGACGACCAAGAATCGCAAGACCACGACCGAACGTCTCGAGTTCAGCAAGTTTTGCCGCAAGTGCCGCAAGCACACGGACCACCGCGAAGTGAAGTAGGTGTTTGTCGCGGGCTGATTAGCCCGCGGAAAAACCCGGCAATCATCCGGGTTCGTCGCGGAGATTCGGTGGCAACTTAGGGGCGTAGGCTCAACGGTAAACCGACGGTCTCCAAAACCGTTTTTGGGGGTTCGAATCCCTCCGCCCCTGCCATGATTTTATTGGATGGCGAAAAGAATTCAGAAGTGAGCGGCTCCGAGAGCGCCCGGCGGGCTCCGTGAGCGAAAGCAGGATGTGATGGCGAAGACAGCAGTGGTGAGTGCGCAGCCCAGTTTTATCGAGCAAGTCAAAGGCTTGCCCGAGCGCATCAAATCGTTCTACGGCGATGTCCGCAACGAGATGCGCAAGGTGACCACGCCGAACCGCAAGGAAGTGGAAGCGACGACGATCGTTGTGATTATCACGGTCTTTATCTTCGGTGTCTATTTCTGGGTGGTGGACAGTGTTTTGATCGGGCCCGCGCTGGATCATATTTTCAAGTATTTCAGCACACACTAGCAAAGGGTCCGCCGCACCGCCCAATGTGACACAATGTTATTTCGACTGGCCGGCGCGCAGGGAAACTATGGAAGATATTCTGAAGAACGAGAGCAAGGAACCGGAAGAATCGCCGCAAGGTACCCAGGAAGGCACCCCGGAGGGTGCGCCGGAAGGTACACCGGAAATCGGCGCGCCTGCGACTCCAGCCGAGACGCCGGAAGCTATCGGGAATCCGAGGATGAAGTGGTATATCATCCACGCCTACTCGGGATTTGAGCGCAAGGTCCGGGAGTCTCTGGAATCGCGCATTCGTGCGTTTGGATTAGAAGGGCGGATGGGCCGGGTTCTGATTCCTACCGAGACCGTTACCGAAATCCGCAACAACAAAAAGTACACGCGTGAGAGCATGTTCTATCCCGGCTACGTTCTGATCGAGATGGACATGGACGACGAAGTCTGGCACATGGTGAAGTCGACGCCGCGGGTTACCGGCTTTGTCGGCACCGGCCAGCAGCCAACGCCGCTCTCCGACGATGAGGTGAAGCAGATTGTTTACCGCGTCGCCGACAGCAAGGAAAAGCCGAAGCTCAAGATCAAGTACGAAAAGCAAGAAACGGTTCGCATCACCGAAGGTCCGTTCGCAACCTTTACGGGGGTGGTGGATGAGGTCAACGAGGATCGCGAGACTCTGAAAGTTATGGTCACGATCTTTGGCCGCTCGACTCCGGTGGAACTGGAATTCGGCCAGGTCGAAAAGGTTTTGAGTTAACGTAGGATTTCAGCGTGTGCCACAAGTTACGCCGAGCCGAAAACCCTAGACTCGGGGTGGTACAAGCAATAAGGAAGGTTTACCGTAATGGCAAAGAAAGTCACAGGATCCGTCAAGCTGCAGATTGAAGCAGCCAAGGCGACCCCCGCTCCCCCGGTTGGTCCCGCGCTCGGTCAGGCGCAGGTCAACATTATGGAGTTCTGCAAGCAGTTCAACGCCCGCACGCAGAACAAGGAATTAACCGGACTGATCGTTCCGGTCGTCATCACCGTGTACAGCGATCGCACCTTCACCTTCATTACCAAGACTCCGCCGGTCGCGGTCCTGCTCAAGAAGATCGCGGGCATCGCCAAGGGTTCGGGCACACCGAACAAGGAAAAGGTTGGCAAGGTGACTGAGAAGCAGGTACTGGAAATCGCCAAGCAGAAGATGCCGGATCTGAACGCCGCTTCGCTGGAAGCTGCCGTCAAAAGCGTGAAGGGCACGGCGCGTTCGATGGGTCTGGAAGTTACGGCGTAAAGTTTTGGGCGCTTTCGCCCGAATGCAGTAGGAAGTTCTTCCGTGGATCACATGGATCCCCGGTCGTAGATACCACGGTCCCGAGCCCCGCCCGGCTTCATTGCCGGCCCGGGGGACTCAAAGAACGCCAGGGTTTTGGATGAAGCCCAGGCGGGAGAGTCGGCAAGCTCAGGGCGGTGGGAGACAGGAGCAGGAATGGCACAGAAATCTGGAAAGAATGTTGTCAAGGCGCGCGCGCAGGTAGAAGCGCGTGCTTATACGCTGGAGGACGCTATCGTCCTGTTGCAGAAGATCAAGTTCGCCAAGTTCGATGAGACGGTGGATGTGACTCTGCGTCTGGGCGTGGACCCCAAGCACGCCGATCAGATGGTTCGCGGCACGGTGGTTCTGCCGCACGGTCTGGGCAAAAAGAAGATAGTTTTGGTGCTCGCGAGCGGCGAAAAGCTGCGTGAAGCCGAAGCTGCCGGTGCCGACATCTTTGGCGGCGAAGAGCTGGTCGAAAAGATTCAGAAGGAAAGCTGGACCGATTACGATGCCGTCATCGCCACCCCGGACATGATGCGTTCGGTAGGACGTCTCGGCAAAGTACTGGGCCCCCGCGGCCTGATGCCGAACCCGAAGACCGGTACGGTCACGCTGGACATTGCCAAGGCAGTGGCGGAAGTGAAGGCCGGTAAGGTGGAATTCCGTACCGATAAAACCGCTCTGGTTCACGTCCCGGTGGGCAAAATTTCGTTCACCTCCGACAAGTTGGTGGACAATGCGCGGACGGTCATCAGCAGCGTCATCAAGGCCAAGCCGGTTGCCGCCAAAGGCAAGTACATCAAGGGCTGCTTTATCAGCTCCACGATGGGTCCCGGAGTCGCCATCGACACGGTGGCTCTGGAAGCGGCGCTGAAGGTTAAGGTTTAGAGCTCTAGCAGTTGGAGTGGCCGCGAGGCCGCCGGCGGGAGTTCCCGCCCCAGACAAGATTGAGAAGGATGCGGCAATGGCTGTTACGAAGGCAAAGAAAATCTCGCAAGTAGAAACGCTCGCCCTCGAATTGAAGGATGTGAGCAACGGTTTCATCGCCGAATACGGCAAGCTGACCGTGGCGCAGGACGACGTGCTTCGCAAGTCGATCCGCGACGCGGGCGCCAAGTATCGCGTGGTGAAGAACACTCTGGCCAAGCGCGCGACGGCCGGAACGGCGTTTGAAGAAGCGGCCAAGGCTCTGAAAGGCCGTACCTCGATCGCCTATACCCGGGGAGACGTTGTCGCGCTGGCCAAGGCACTGACCAAGTATGCAAAGGACCATCCTGAACTGAGCTTCAAGGCTGGCGTTGTCGAAGGCAACGCGGTGGATGTGAAGCAGATTGAGGTCTTGGCGAGCCTGCCGTCCAAGGACGAACTGTACAGCAAGTTGTTGTTCTTGCTCAACGCTCCGGCGACGCGGCTGGTTTCGGCTCTGTCGGGCGTGGGACGCAAGATGGCCGTGGTCATCGACCAGGGCGTCAAGGAAAACAAGTTCCAGGGCGGCGACGTGGCTTCGGCTTAGTTTTTCCGGATCCAGTTGCGCTCTGCCCGGCTGGGCCGGGCATTTGGGAAGGTATTCAGGCGCTGGTGGGGATTCGTCCCAGCCAGGGCCACGCTGGGAGGTCGCCCGTTGTCGATCCTCCGGTGAATCAACGGCTTGTGTTATCTGTTGTGCGAAACAGGTTCGGTCCGCCGCCTTGTCTGGGGCAGCGGCAGGAGAGTCCCGGAGTCCGGGACGCGGGTCCAAGCAACGCAGGGATTGCGTGGTGGCCGCCCGATAACTCCAGAACCCAAGTTTTCTGCCGGAGATAACCGAAGCACAACGAAATTCGAATCTAAATTGGAGAGATCATCATGGCGGATTTGGCTGCTTTAAAGGAACAGATCGTTGGATTGTCGCTGCTGGAAGCTGCGCAGCTGGTGAAGGAACTGGAAGAAACCCTCGGGGTATCCGCTGCGGCGGCCGCTCCGGTGGCCGTTGCTGGTGCGGCTGCGGCTGCGCCGGTAGTTGAGGCGCAGACGGAGTTCACGGTGATTCTGACTGCTGCGGGCCCCAATAAGATCAACGTGATCAAGGCTGTCCGCGAAGTCACCAGCCTGGGATTGAAGGAAGCCAAGGACTTGGTCGACGGCGCCCCGAAGCCGATCAAGGAATCGGTCACCAAGGAAGAAGCCGAGACGATCAAGAAGAAGTTCGTCGACGCTGGCGCATCCGTCGAAGTTAAGTAGTTCCCGGCAGCCTGGATCAGGCTGCGAATGAGAGGCCGGGGTGGAAGCTTCATCCCGGCGCTTATCCCTGTTCCGGATTGTGTACGATCCGGATACCTCTCGTTGTCCCCAAATAGTTTATTTCTGGTGTACAATTAAATGATATCGGATCCTGCCGGGGGAATGGATTGTGTCCGGCGGCGAATTCAGGATTTGGTGCGTTGGAGCGGGCGCACCGAAAGATGATACAGCTTGAGAAGCGGAGCGGGCATCCATTTTTGTTGTGGACCGCAGAATTCTCCGGCGGAAACAGTTGCGGCCTCACGCGGAAGGGGCTGTACAGGGTAGAGACGAACGGCGGCAGCCACCGACATCCTCCGGCTCCTGGGTGGGGTGAGCTGAAGAACAGGCTCTAAGAACTGGCGCGGGAAACTTACAAATTGCGTACCGGTGTAATTCACTGGTCGCCCCTGCACGCGGGGCAGACGTGGTTGACGCTGTCATCGGCGCCTGAGGGGATATCTGTCCTCCAGGATTTTCTTGTTTTGCCTTCGCTAGGTATGGAAATTCGTTGCGCATCGACCGTGGCGGCATTTGCCGCAGAAGGCGGCGCCCATCTGCAACCTCCGTTCGTTCATGATTCCGTAGGAATACGAGTGCAGTCCAGTTTGGTCTGAAGAAAGTGTTCGCTGTCCGGTTCGCGGCTGGATGGCGAAAATTCTTGTGGGGGCTGCCGTGCATGATCCGGCATCTCCAGGGTGTGGCAAAACAGCCGCACGTTATGTCTCCCGGCGGGCGCGGCGCCGGGGCCCGCAAACAGACGGGTATGGCAACCCTGAGGAGTTCTAATGGCAGAGAAGAAAATCGCCAATCGTAAACGACTCGATTTTAGCAAGATTCCGGCGACCATCCAGATACCTAACCTGATCGAAGTTCAGAAACGCAGCTATGACCGTTTCCTGCAGATGGACAAACTACCCAGCGAGCGCGACGACGCGGGTTTGCAGGCGGTCTTTCAATCTGTATTTCCGATCTCTGATTTCCGCAATGTTTCACAGCTCGAATTCGTTGATTTCGCCATCGGTAACTGGGAGTGCAAGTGCGGCCACCTCAAAGGGCTCAACCACCTGCGCACCACCTGCCGCAATTGCGGATCGACGGTTGTAACCGATCCGTTTCATCCCGGGGAAGTGCTGTGCATCAAGTGCGGCACTTACAACGCCAACACTCCTGACTTCTGCTCCAAGTGCGGCGATCCGGTCGGCATGCAGTTGAAGTATGACGTGCCAGAGTGCGAAGAGCGCGGCATGACCTATAGCGCACCGCTGAAGGTCACCATGCGCTTGACCATCTTTGATAAGGACGCTGAGACCGGCAATAAGACGATCCGCGACATCAAGGAGCAGGAAGTCTTCTTCGGCGACATTCCGCTGATGACGCCCAACGGCACCTTTATCGTCAACGGCACCGAGCGCGTCATCGTTTCGCAGTTACATCGTTCGCCCGGCGTCTTTTTTGAGACGGCCAACAATCACACCTACTTCCTCGGCAAGATCATTCCCTATCGCGGCTCCTGGGTCGAGTTTGAATACGACCAGAAGAACACGCTCTATGTGCGCATCGATCGCAAGCGCAAGTTCCTGGGAACGATCTTCCTGCGCGCCCTCGGGCTGCGTTCCGATGAGGAAATCCTCAAGACGTTCTATACCGTTGACCGGCTGCACATTGCCGAGGGCAAGCTGCACTGGGCCGTGCCCCAGGATGTGAAGGCCGGCACCCATCTGCTGGGCGCCAAGCCGGCGCACGCCATTCTGTCCAAGGGCGAGGAAATCGCGCACTCCGGCCGCAAGATCACGCCCAGCGTGATGAAGGCCATCCGCGCCGCCGCCATCGATCGCATTGAAGTCGAGTCGGCCGAACTGGACGGCGCCATCACCGCCGCCGACGTGGTGGATTTGAACACCGGCGAAGTGGTCGTCGAGGCCAACGTCGAGTTGACGGCCGATCGCCTGCACAAGGTGCTCTCCAGCGGCGCCGCCAGCTTCGAGGTCTTCTTCCCCGAGCGCGACGACGTAGGCAACATCATCACCAACACGTTGAAGCGCGACTCGATCCGCAAGCCGGAAGAGGCGCTGATCGAAATCTACCGCAAGCTGCGGCCGGGCGATCCGCCGACCCTGGACACGGCCACCGCGCTGTTCGAAGGCATGTTCTTCGACGCGCGCAAGTACGATTTTTCGCGCGTGGGCCGTTTGAAGTTCAACATCAAGCTCTACGAGAACCAGGACGCCACGCAGCTGAATCACCGCACGCTGACGCCCGAGGATTTCTACTCGACCATCCGCTACCTGCTCAAGCTGCGCAAGAACATCGGCATGGTGGACGACATCGATCACCTGGGCAACCGCCGCGTGCGCGCCGTGGGCGAGTTGATGGAGAACCAGTTCCGCATCGGACTGGTGCGCATGGAACGCGCCATCAAGGAGAAGATGAGCGTCTATCAGGAGATGTC
>CAZLZA010000157.1:0-6849 GCA_964563875.1 uncultured Acidobacteriaceae bacterium | reverse complement strand
CGATGACGGTGGGTGCGGGAAGCGCATTGGGCGGGAAGACGCCGGCGCGCGAAAGTAACTCCCACACAATGATCCCGGCCACGGGAACGATCGCTCCGAGTAGCCGATCTGTAACCAGTCGTTTCGCGATGCGTGTGCGACGTGCTGGCTTTTCCCTCAGCGCGGCGAGTTGGATTATCGTCGTGTTTTGTTGTGTTGTACTCATCTCTTGATCACTTGCTAGCGACAATTTCGCGCACATACTGCGGGTCGATCAGATCATTGACGGTGGCAGCGACGTCGGTAGAACTGCTGATCACGCCGCTTTTCTTGAGTACGTCACCGCTGGCGGCAATTACCTTCTTCTGTTCGTCTCCCAGTACTGAATTGCTGATGTCAGTTCTCTCCAGGACTTTGGCAGCGATAGCGTCGTTAATCTTCGCGTCCCGGCTGTAAAGCGCACGGAACTCCGCTGTGTTCTGGATAGCCCATAGGCGGCCCTTTTCATAGGCGGCCACCACCCGCTTTACGTACGCGGGATACTGCTTTGCGAACTCTTCGCGAACATTGAGCACGCCGTAGCTGTTCAGTGATATGTCGCGATGAAAGAGCTTCGATCCCTTCTCAACCTCAGTTTGCGCCATCAGAGGATCAAGGCCTGCCCATGCATCTACGTCCCCTCTTTCAAGAGCATTCCTGCCATCCGTCAGTCCAACCTGGTAGAGCGAGCGCAACAGGAAGACATGGGGATCTGTACCGCGCGTCAGGGCGATTTTCTTGCCTTTCAGATCTTCTACCTTGGTGATCGGACTGTCTTTGCGTACCACCAATGCGGTCCATTCCGGTTGCGAATACACGTAGATGGTCTTGATTGGGTTGCCATTAGATTTACCTATGAACGCGGCCGCCCCCGCCGTGGAACCAAAGTCCACGCTCTTGCTGTTTAGTAACTCCAGTGCTTTGTTACTTCCAGGGCTCAAAGTCCACTCGACAGAGACTCCATCCTTGGCAAGATCGTCTTCAAGGAAGTGTTTTTCTTTAAGCACAAGACTGACTGGGTTGTAATAGGCATAATCCAGTTTGATTACCTGTGGCTTGCTCGCGACAGTCTTATTGCAAGGTGTTAGCGAAATGAAACTTGCCACCGAGGTAACTGCTGCCAGAACTGATCGGTATCGTAGCTTCAAGATCTTCTCCTTTGGCCCCGCCGGTTAGCTTCAACTGTTCTTGACCTTCCCATCGCCCTCGGAACCGTGTTCGCGAAGGTGAACGAGATGCTTGTAGTCTGGATGCGAAGGATCTTTTTCGATAGAGAAGAGAGGGGGAATATCTGGCCGGGAGGGGAGATGAAGAAGATCATGACAATGATGGCCGTCTTGGCTCGGACGGTAGATGATCAGGAGGATTACTGCAGGGTTGTTCTTCTCGGACGGCCGCCCCGGCCGGAACGTCGGGAGCTGGAGCGATGTCAGAGAGAAGTTACCGCACAGGCGAAGAAGGCCCGGACGGATCGCCAAGATGTACTGATTTAGCAGCTGATTAGTTCGATCATAGAGCATGACCGCGCTCATTAAGTCAGTGGCCATACTTGACTCGGAGGAGAGCGAGACCTGAGTTGATCGCACTCTCCCCATTGAGGCACTACTTCATCAGGCGGCATACGTCGACGGCCGTGGCTGCGATCATCCGATATGCCTTCTGCGATGAACGTGCCTCGTTTTTATTTCGCTGCAGCCTTGCTCAACGGAGCAGTACCCATTGCTGCCCTGTAAATGCCGATCACGTCCTTTAATGTCGCGATGCGGGGATTAAATAGTGCGCAAATGTCTTTCATCGCATTCTTGGACAGGATCTCAAAGTCCGATTCTTTGACGCCCAGCTCCGATAAATTGGCGGGAATGCCAACGTCCTTGGAGAGTTTACGGATTGCGGCAATCCCCTTGGCGGCAGCGTCGACTGGCGAAAGTCCGCGGATGTCCTCGCCGAGCGCCACGGCGACGTCGCCAAAACGTTTCGCGCTAGAGATCATATTGAAGTCACTGACTGCCGGCAGCAGGATGGCGTTGCAAACGCCGTGCGGCAGGTTGTAGAAGCCGCCCAACTGATGCGCCATGGCATGAACATAGCCTAGGCCAGCATTGTTGAAGGTCATGCCACCCAGGAACTCAGCATAAGCCATTTTGTCGCGGGCCTCGATATTCTGGCCGTTTGCCACTGCTGGACGCAGCCATTCAGCGATCAACTCAATAGCCTTGATTGCGCAGGCATCAGTGATGGGCGTGGCAGCAACCGAAACATAGGCCTCGACGGCGTGAGTCAGAGCGTCCATACCGGTGGCCGCAGTCAGGGCAGGAGGCATGCCGACCATGAGCAGCGGGTCGTTAATTGCGACGCTCGGGGTGCAGCGCCAAGTGGCGATGGCCATCTTCACATGCGTATCGGTGTTGGTGATTACGGCAAAGCGCGTCATTTCGCTGGCGGTTCCGGCCGTGGTGTTGATGGCAAGCAGCGGCGGCATAGGTTTGGATGCCTTGTCGACGCCTTCGAAGTCGCGGATGTGGCCGCCATTGGAAGCGACCAGTCCAATGCCCTTGCCGCAGTCATGGGAACTGCCGCCGCCGAGCGTCACGATGCCATCACATTTGTCGTCCTTGTAGATCTTGAGGCCGTCGTGAACGTTTGTGTCCTTCGGGTTGGGCTCGGCGCCCGGAAAGATAACCGCCTTCAGGCCGGCATCGGTGATGTACTTCTTTATCTGGTCGGCGACGCCCAGTTTGAAAAGACCGGCGTCGGTGACGATCAAGACATTGGTAGCGCCTAGTGCCTTGGCCTGGGGGCCAGTTTCTTTAGAACAACCGACGCCCATCAAGGAAACGGTTGGGATGAAAAAACCGAAGGTTTGTTCAGCTAATGCCATTTTCGCTTCTCCTTTATGAATGGTGGTACTTGACCCAGTAATGTCCGCATCTGCTTCGTTTGGCGAACGTATAGGCGAAGCAGATGCGAACAGCCTTCTCCAACGTCACTTCACCGTGCACTACAGCGCATGCTTGCTCTTGCGTTGCCTTTCTTTACCTGCCTGCTTCAGGCGAACACCACGCGATTTGAAATCCAGTGCTGTCCAGCAGAACGCTTTTTAAGTGGACGTTGTCGTTTATGCAATCCGGGGGCCACGACATCCATGATCGTGTCCTGTCGTCGCGAAGGAGCGCCGTGTCTGACGGCGTTTGGGACGCTTTTTACGTTCTAGCCGAACGTCATGGGGTAGGAGAAGTTGCTCAATTCTTGAGCACGGTGCGTAATTCTTGAGCAACAGTTCCGGTTAAGCGCCAGAAGATTTCGCGCAAATATTGAAAAAGTTCGCCATGCGACTTGAATCGTACTAAGATGTCCCCCAAAACTTTTGGGCGGCGGTAAGTCCCAATTAGGTTGAGCCCGACCTTAAGACTTGAAAATAATAAGGGATAGCGCGCAGGTTTCTTCAAAACGCGCGGGAGGATTTCAAATCTTGGCTACTGGGAATCTAGGGGGATTACAAAAGGCGTGGAGCCGATACGCCGAGGATAATGAACTCGACATCCATCTCATTCGTCCTGAGGTTGCAAAATCCTGGCAGCGGTGCCGAAGCCATAAGCTCGACCCATTCCTCAAGCCGAACTGCGATATCAGTCAGGCTTTGCTAAGGGATAGTCTCAGCAGGAAGCGGCATCTGATCCGAATAGCGCTTCCGTTCATGGAGGATCTCTACGCCGTTGTCAAGAATTCCGAATTCTTTGTTATTTTGACGGACGAGGACGGAATGCTGTTGCACGCACTCGGCGGAGGTAAACTCCCTGTCTCCTCGGATAGTGGAATACAACTCTACCCCGGCGCGAACTGGGCTGAAACGGCGAGGGGCACGAACGCAGTCGGCACGGCGCTTATCGAGAAGAAGTCAGTGCAGATTTACGCCTGGGAACACTATTACCAGTCCAACCACTGTCTCACCTGCTCGGCATGCCCGATCTTCGATCCGAACGGGACGATCGTCGGAGTACTCGACATGAGCGGCGATTACCGCCATGCCAACGCGCACACGCTCGGCATGGTGGTGGCTGCGGCCCATGCAATTCAGAATCAGCTTCAATTGGAAGCAATTAATAACAAGCTGTCCCGCGCTTACCAGTATTCCTCGCTCTTGCTGGAAAGCATGTCTGACAGCCTGCTCTCGATAAATAACAATGGTATTGTGACCGAGATGAATTGCAAGGCCGGGAGGCTCCTTGGGATAGATCCGGGGCTTGCCAAAGGTCGGCATATCAGCCAGATCTGCAATCTCGCTGGCGCAATCGTGCCTGTTTTCGATAGCGGCACGGAACATCGGGACAAAGAAGTAGTGCTCGGTAACACCGGAAAAAAGGTGACCTGCTCCGCATCGTTGTTGAAGGCTTCCGAGGGGGATGTGATCGGTGCCGTCGCGCTTCTTCGCGAGTCAGCAGCCACGCCGGTGCGGCTCCTAGGTCGTGTCCATAAGCGTCGCACCACCTTCGAAGACATTGTGGGTGAAAGCCCAGTCATGGAAAAGCTTAAGGAATGGGCAGCGGTTGCCGCTGCCGCCAGCCCTTCAACAGTGCTCATCACTGGCGAAACCGGAACCGGCAAGGAACTGTTCGCACAGGCAATTCACAACGCCAGTACTAGAAAGAATGAAATATTTATGGCACTCAACTGTGCTGCATTACCCGAAAACCTTCTGGAAAGCGAGCTATTCGGGTACGAGGAGGGTACTTTTACAGGCGGCAAAAAAGGCGGGCGCCCAGGAAAATTTGAGATCGCCAATGGCGGTACCATCTTCCTCGATGAGATTGGCGACATGCCTCTGACCGCACAGATGAAGCTCCTGCGTGTGATTCAAGAAAAGACCTGCGTTCGGCTCGGCTCAGCTGAGGAAAAAGAGGTGAATGTAAGGATTATTGCTGCAACTCATAAAGATCTGAGTGCCGAGGTACGACAGGGAACGTTCCGGGAAGACCTCTACTACCGGCTCACCGTGTTGGAAGTTAAGATTCCACCACTGCGCCAGAGACGCCAGGACATTCCTCTGCTCACAAGCCACATTGTCCGGAAAGTTGTCTCGCGATTGGCTGGTGAAGGTCATGCGTGCTTTGCGGCCTTGAATCAAGAACAACCGATTCATATCCAGGATAGCTTTCTGAATAAACTAGAAACTCATCTCTGGCCAGGAAATATCAGGGAACTCGAAAACGTCATTGAAAGGGCACTGGTTCGAATGGGCGCGGACAACGAACTACACGCCGGCCTCATAGAGTTCTTAAGCCGGCAACTGCTACAGGCCGAGACTGTACCTGATTGTGTCAAGACGCTGAGGGACGTCGAGAAGAAATCAATTTCCGAAGCCCTAGCCGCCTTTAAGTACAACATCAAGCAGACATCTGAGCACCTCGGTATCACTCGCAACACTCTTTACAGCAAGATGAAACAGTATGGTATCGGCCCAATCATCCCGGAGAGCTGATCTCTTTTCCTAGAGGTACACGGCTAAGTACTTTCTGGAACCCGCTTTGCTGCTGCCTTAAAAGGTGGAGCCGACCTCAACAGGTCGACTCCTTCCTGAGGCTTCATGCGCAACAAAAAACAAGAAGCATTAGCGCTATCCCTTGTTGCACGCGTTGCACCAAAGGACGGAAAACGCTGCTTTGCTAATCGCGAGATTCAAGCTACGGACTTCGTTTGCGATTGACTCGCCAACCATTGAGGCTATCGATTCCGGGGGGTGCATCACCGCCTGCCGAGCAGAGCCGGCTTGGATAAACCCAATACAGTTTGGCACCAAGAAACTGACTCGCTGGGCAGAGAGGCGAATTAAGAACGGAATAGCGAATTCCATAGATCACTCTTTGCGTGTGTTTGTTCAATCCTTTTCAGAACAATCCTTCTGCGGGTATGTGCTCAATTTTTGAGCACCGCGCGTAATTCTTGAACAACGAATCGCGGTTCGACCGCAAAAGGTTATCGCGTTCCTCATCTGCGTGACCGCCCAGGAGACGTCTCTCTACTGGCCGGGTGCTCCGCGCGCCGATTTGCCAGATGCGTGAAGCGGACCATCAACACCATTCCAGCCAAAAACTATGGATTGCTTGCGCCGTTATCGCTGGAAGAGAAATATTCGCGAACTGCAAAATGTTATCGAGCGCGCGGTGATTCTCTCCACCGCTCCAGTCACGGCAATGGCCATTCCTGTGCATAAGGAATGGCAGCTGCATGTTACACGAGGGACAAGGTCGACGAGAGGTTCTGCTCGTAGCAGCTCTTATGAAGTTGGGACTTCTCGCCACCAAAGACTTAACAACCTTTAAACACGAAGGAGAGTGCAATGTCTCAGTGGGAAAAGAAGATCGACATCAACCGGGTTTTTGTCCTCCAATCACCCAGACCGATCACCTATTTCGGCGTCGGAGCCATCGCAAAACTCGACGGCATTCTGGCGGAAATGGCGGCCCAAGGAAAAAAGAACGTCCTTGTAGTCACGGATAACATCGCCTACAAGGCCAGTGGTGCCTGGAAGAGCGTGGAGCCGGCCCTGGACGGGAACGTGAAGTGGAAGCACTATGACCAAGTCCGGCCCAATCCAACCTATACGAACTGCGAAGAGGCTGCGGCCATGGGCGCGGAATTCAAGGCCGACGTCATCCTCGCCATCGGCGGCGGCAGTTCCATCGACACTGCTAAGACGGCCGCTGTGCTCATCAAGCATCCTGGTAAGAAGGCCGTTGACTTCTACGAGAAGGGCGAACCCATAACCGGGGCTGTGCCGCTCATTCTCATCAATACCTCCCACGGCACGGGCTCCGAGACCGGATACGGTGCCGT
>CAZLZA010000156.1:0-6889 GCA_964563875.1 uncultured Acidobacteriaceae bacterium | reverse complement strand
ACTCAGCCGATCAGATAGGATCGCTCGAACCGGCGAATCCCTATAAGGACGGAAATCTTCCCCATCATCTTGAAGCGATGTCCAGAGCCGTGGAGGCGGTCGGAAAAGAAGTTGCAGTGACTGGCGCGCTAACGGGGCCGTTTACGACGGCTTCGTTTCTGATCGGCACCGAGACGCTGGTTCGGCTCATGCTTAAGAATCCTGCAGCGGTGCATCAGCTTTGTGAACTGGCATTGCAGGGCGCGCTCGCCTATGCCAAGGCGATTCTCGACAGGGGTTGCACTCCGAGCCTGACCGACGCTATGTGCTCGACGACAGTGATCAGCCCGAAACAGTTCAAAGAATTTGGGCAGCCTTATCTGAAGCGCCTCGTGGACTTCATTCACGGTTATGGCCGCGGCGTCACGTTACACATCTGCGGTAAGACGCGATCTATTTGGGAGCAGATGGCCGATACCGGCGCCGATTGCCTCTCTATCGATAATGCTGCCGACCTTCTGGAGGCGAAAGTGAAGGTGGGCACCCGAGTTCGCCTGATGGGGAACGTTTCACCCTCTGAGATCATGCTACAGGGAACTCCATTGCAGGTTCGCGATGCGGTTCGCCAGTGCGTCTGGAAGGCGCACGACAATCCCAAGGGATACATCGTTGCCTCTGGATGCAGCCTGCCTGTCGAGACGCCATTTCAAAATATCGATGCCATGCTTGAGTCGGTGCGCGAAATTGGGTGGCCGGTTCACGCGGAGAAACTGGAGGCGGCATGGACAGTCTAAGTCCAAAAGAGCGCCTGCTGCGCGTACTGCGGAGAGAACCGGTCGACCGTCCTCCGGTGATTTGTACCGGCGGGATGATGAACTCGGCGATTGTCGAGATCATGCAGCAGACGGGAAACACTTTGCCGGGGGCACATTTCGACGCGCAGCGTATGGCAGCACTCGCTCAGGATATTCAGTCGCTCACGGGGTTTGAGAACATAGGCGTTCCATTCTGCATGACGGTGGAAGCCGAGCTGCTCGGCAGCCAAATTGACCACGGCACTCTTGCCTGCGAACCCAAAATTGCTCACGAGGTGTTTCCTACCATCAACGACGTAGTTTATGCCGATGTGGGAAAGCTAGCGCAATCCGGGCGCATGAATGTTGTGGTGGATGCGGCACACCGCATTGCTGCGGCGAATCCTGAAGTGCCGGTAATCGCCAGCCTGACTGGTCCGATCAGCACGGCGGCATCGATCGTTGACCCGATGACCTTTTACAAGTCGCTTAGAAAGGATCCGGCAGGTGCGCATCGTGTGCTCGACTACGTCACCCGCTTACTCTCTGCTTTTGCCAAGCGTCTGTTGTTAGAGCAGGGCGCATCGGTGATTGCCGTTGGCGATCCTTCCGCGACCGGAGAGATTCTTGGCCCCGCAATGTTCGAGCAGTTTGCTGTGCGTTATCTAAATCAGTTCGCCGATGACGTTCATGCCCTTGGATTTCCTCTCATCATCCATATCTGCGGCGACATGAAGCGTGTGCGCCATCTGTTACCGAAGCTGCGTTGCGATGCGTTGAGTACGGACGCAATGGTGAACCTGGCGGCACTCAAAGCGGAGTTTCCGCAGGTCACCACCATGGGAAACCTGAGTACCTATGCGCTCCAGTGGAGCGAGCCAGAGAAAATCTGCTCGGTTACGCGAAATCTTGTCGCGAGCGGCATTGATATCATCTCACCGGCCTGCGGATTGAGTACCTCAACCAAGCTGGAAAGTATCCGCGCGATGACCAATGCAGTAACGAAGGGAGGGGAGTAGCTGGTGGCCACTGTCCATTTTATGCCACAGGATATTGCCGTTCCTGTTGCCGCCGGTACGCTGCTTATCGACGCCGCCCGTGCTGCTGGTATCAGCATGGAGACGCCATGCGACGGTGCGGGCACTTGCGGCAAGTGTAAGGCAAAGGTGAGTGCTAAAGACCGCCTGCTGCTGAGTGAGAATGTTCAGGCTCCGCTTGCTCAATCGGCGCACGATAGCGGCTGGGTGCTCGCGTGTCAAACGAAAGTACTTGGTGACGTTCAAGTCGAGGTCGAAGCTACACGCGGGGATGGACTACAGATACTGAGTGAAGGTCAAACGCTCGCGATAGAGGTCGATCCGTGGATTCGCAAGTCATTCAAGGTAGCGAGCGGCGCGACATATGTTCTGGCAGGTGGTTCCGTGCTCCTCGAGGAACCGGGCGACACATCGCAACATTGCTACGGCGTAGCGATCGACATCGGCACTACTACACTGGTGGTAACTCTGCTCGATCTCCGCACCGGCGCCGAGCTCGGTGTTTCATCGAGTCTGAATCCACAAGCGCTGCATGCGCAAGACGTGCTGTCGAGAATCAAGATCGGTTCGAAGCCGGAAGGCTTGCAGAAACTGCATGGTGAACTGATCAGGGAGATCAACCGGCAGATCGCAGCTCTCGCCGCGCAGGCAGGCGTTGCGCCAGAATACATCTACGAGGCCGTATTCAGCGGCAACACGACCATGCTGCACCTCGCAACCCGTACCGATCCGGCTTCGCTCGGCAAATATCCATACACCCTCGCGCTCGACGGCGGACAACACGTGCGTGCCCGGAAAATTGAGTTAAACATCTCGCAACACGGGCTTGTGTACCTGCCACCAATAATGTCGGCCTATGTCGGGCCGGATATTACATCGGGCATTCTTTCGACGCGTTTAGCAGAACAGCGAGGGGTTGTTCTGCTCGTGGATATCGGAACAAATGGGGAGATCGTGCTTTCCGTCGATGGGCGCCTGACCGCCACTTCAACCGCTGCTGGTCCTGCCTTTGAAGGCATGAACATAGCCTGCGGAATGCGCGCCAGTCGTGGCGCAGTTGAGTTGGTCTCACTCGGCGAGCATGGTATCCGCGTCGAAACCATTGCCGACGCTGCTGCGGTTGGGATCTGCGGCAGCGGCCTGCTGGATGTGGTTGGCGAACTGGCGTCTCAGGGCGGGTTGGATAAAGGCGGACGATTTCAAAACAACGGCGCGAGTCACGCCCAGCCTTGGCGAGATCAATGGGAAACCGTCGACGGCAAACCTGCTTTCAGGATTGCCGGCCCGGTGTATCTCACGCAAAAGGATGTACGCCAGGTACAACTCGCCAAGGGTGCGATTCGCACAGGGATTGAGATGCTGCTGAAGGCAAGCAAGGTGGATGCAGCACAGGTAGATCGCGTGCTGATCGCCGGTTCATTTGGCTTCCATTTGCGCACGGCAAGCCTGATTCACCTCGGACTGCTGCCAAAAGAGTTCACCGATCACGTGGAATTTGTCGGAAACACTTCGAAATCTGGTGCGCAGGCGTTTCTGCTGAACCGCCATACCCGCGACAACATGAAACGAATCGTGGAACAGGTAGAGGTTCTCGAACTGGCGAATGATCCCGCGTTCGAGAAATTGTTTGTGCAGTCATTACTGTTTTGAGTAGGAGACCATGCCGAAGAAGTCCGACATAACGTGTTCCGATTGCGGCCCGCTTAGCTGTTACCGCAGGGATAAGAACTTCCCATCCTTTTGCTTAACCCAGTCGAGCGACCCAGAGGAATTGAGTAAGGTGCTGGAATTGTATCAGGGCGATGGGGAAGAAGCGCGCGCCTCGCGTGCCGCAGCCGAGGTGGAGGGAAGCTATTACGGCAAGCTTACGCGTGTAGAGGAGATCATCGCCTTCGCCAATCGTATCGGGGCCAAGCGCATCGGCATTGCCACATGCGTCGGCCTCATTGAGGAGACGCGCGTGTTCGTGAAGATCCTCCATGCCCATGGTCTGAAGTCGTATGCCGTCCTTTGTAAGGTGGGCTCGGTGGATAAGACCGAGGTTGGAATTTCCGAGGAGTTGAAGGTTCTCAAAGGCTCTCACGAATCGATCTGCAATCCAATCTTTCAGGCAAAACTGCTCAACGCCCAAAAGACAGACCTGAACGTGATTGTAGGCTTGTGTGTAGGGCACGACTCGCTCTTCATGAAACACTCCGACGCACTCGTGACCACGTTGATTACGAAGGATCGCGTGCTGGGGCACAATCCCGCAGCAGCACTCTACACCGCGGGCTTCTACTACAAACGATTGTTATCACCTGAAAAGAAACTTTAGGCCGGAACTTAGTTATGAATTGCATTTATCAATCATGGCAAGGTCATTCAGCGCCGGAAGAGGCGAGGTCGTGACACATAAAGAAATTATCGGGAAGGTCATCCGTCTTGAAAGGACTCCGTACCTGCCTGTTTCCCTGCTTTCTGGAGGTGCATGGGCGCTTAACCGGAGCGGGTTGACGATGGAGCAGGCGTTGGCCGAGAAACCGGAACGGGTGGCGGAAATCATTGCCGGAACCAACGAAATCGTGGGATGTGACATCGTTTGGCCTGGCTCCGGCTACCATAACCTGGCTATTCGGGGGGCAGGCGGGCGGATCAAGTTTCGTACCAAAGGGACGCCCGATGTTATGGAATCGCTGATTCAGGATGCTGCCCACATTGACGGGGCCTGGGCTGAGCGAGTGCAAGAAGATGCAGGGATACGCGTGTTGGTGGAAACGGCGCGACTCCTCGCCAAATCCATTGGCGAGCACACCGTGGTTGGGACCAGTCAGTGGGCTCCGTTCACCTTGGGTGGCCTGGCGTATGGGGTCGAAAAACTCATGCGGGGACTTTATAAGGACAAAGCCGCCGTGCATGCCGTGCTCGATTTCGCAGCAGATTTATGCTTCGCTTACCTGGAGCCGTTCATCGACGCCGGCGTTTCTATCATCTCACTGGCTGATCCGACCTCTTCGGGCGATTTGATCTCGCGCGAACAGTTCATCGAATTTTCGCTCCCTTACCTGAAGAAGGTGGGTGCCAAAGTCAAAGAGCGGGGAGTCTGGCTGACGGTTCACATCTGTGGTAACACCACCAACCGGCTCGATCAAATTCCGCTGGCTGGCGCGGACATTATGTCCGTGGACTACAAAGTCGATCTGGGCGAAGCACGCCGCATCCTTGGCGGCAAGATTGCCTTTGCGGGAAACATGAACCCAGTCGCCGTTATGCAGAAGGAAACACCACAAGGTGTCGCCGCCGCCTGCCACCAAGCCATCGCCAAGTCCGGAACCACCGGGGGCTACATCCTTATGCCGGGTTGCGATATTCCCCCAAGCGTGCCGATTGAAAACGTCAAAACCATGGTCGAAACCGCCCATGAGTATCACTTCTAATAGGAACCAATCCATGAGCAGCAAAGCGATTCAACAAGCGAGCGCCACCGGGCCAGCAAAGCGTGGCAAGGGTACGATTTGTATCCAGGGCGGATATGTGCCGAAGGTGGGCGAGGCGAGAATCCTGCCGATCTTCCAGTCGACAACCTATAAGTACGAAGATCTGGAGCAGGTGGAGCGCCTCTTCGCGCTGAAAGAGGTAGGCTACAAGTACACGCGCACCGGCAATCCTACGGTTGCGGCGTTTGAGCAAAAGATCACGGAGTTGGAAGGGGGCACAGGCGCGGTAGCGCTTGCTTCCGGGCAGGCGGCGAACCTCCTAGCGATCACGAACATCGCCAGTGCGGGGGACCATGTGATTGCAGCTTCGACGATCTACGGAGGCACCTATACACTCCTTCACCGGACGCTGAAACGCTACGGTATTGAAACGACCTTCATCGATCCGGAATCTCCTGAAAAGGAGCTTCAAAAGGCGTTCAGGCCAAACACAAAATTGATTCTTGCCGAAACCATCGGCAATCCCGGTCTAGGTATTCTGGATTTTGCCAAGTTCGCAACACTGGCCCGCAAGAACGACGTGCCCTTCATCGTCGATAACACTTTGGCGACGCCTTATCTGTGCAATCCGTTCAGCCTAGGCGCGAACATCATCACGCACTCGGCCACCAAGTATATAGATGGCCATGCAACCAGTCTTGGCGGCGTGGTCATCGACGGCGGCAACTACAACTGGGCCAATGGAAAATTTCCCGACCTGACGGAACCTGACGATACGTATGCCGGGGTTCGCTATGTGGAGAAGTTCAAGAACGCCGCCTATATTGCCAAGGCCCGCGCCCAATACCTGCGCGACTTTGGCGCGTGCCTCAGCCCGTTCAATGCCTTTCTCTTCAATCTCGGATTGGAGACACTGCATTTGCGGATCGTCCGGCACAGCGAGAATGCACTGGCGCTGGCGAAGTTCCTAAGCACGCACTCGAAAGTCAATTGGGTGGTCTATCCGGGGCTCAAAGGGAACGTCAACCGCGCCCGCATTAAGAAGTACTTCCTGCGAGAGGCCGCGAGCGGCATTCTCACCTTCGGCATCAAGGGGAACACCCAAGCGGCAAGGACATTCGTCAGGAATCTGAAGGTTGCCGCTCTCGTGGTGCATATCGGTGACGCTCGCACCGGCGTCCTCCATCCGGCTACGAGCACGCACGCCCAGATGAATGCGGAGCAGCAACTGAGCGCGGGAATCACCTCCGATATGATCCGCGTTTCGGTGGGCATCGAGGACGCCGAAGATCTCATTGCCGATTTTGACCAAGCGCTGCAGAGCGTTGGCCGCAGGGGGAACTGACATGGCAGTTACGAATACCCGAGAAACTCTGGATGAGTCTATCCGTGTAGATACGTCGGCCTACCTGGCAATTCAAAAGCCGGAGCGTATTCAAGAACAGCTTTCTATCAAACTGACTGACCACTGCTATCAGCCTCGGATCGACGACCTGGAGAGCGACTGGGTGGCCCATGTGGCCGTGCCCGCCTTCAAGGTGTATCGCCAACAACGGGGCGGCGCAGCGGTCGAGTCGTTTTGCTCCATTGGAACGGGGTCGGGACTTGACGTGTTGGCCGCCGTCGAAATCCTGGGAGCGACTCGGGTGGGCCTGACAGACGT
>CAZLZA010000155.1:0-6992 GCA_964563875.1 uncultured Acidobacteriaceae bacterium | reverse complement strand
AATGTCGGAGGCGTCGGCCGGGTCCTGCAGGCTGCGCGCAATCAACGAATAAAGCTGCTGGTGGTATTGCGCGATCAGTTGGGCAAAAGCGACCTCAGAACCAGCCTGCAACTCGGCGACGAGGGCTGCCTCTTCACTTGGAAGATCGACTACGCTCGCCAGATTGCCCATTGCGCTGCCCGCCTGCATCCCAGGTATCCTTAACGTACGACTTTGCCGAACCTGTTGCAAACCTTCTCTCGAGCCAGCGCCGCATGGCCCCGTTGCTGACCGGGTAAACCATTCGGGAGCGAGATTTACCTGCGCCGCCGGCGGCCGAGTGCTCGCTCACTCTGTATCTATAGACACCGGGCTGTAGGGGAATAGTTCCCGAATCACGCGAAATAGTGCCGCCAAACTCGTGGCGGGGTTTGACTCAGCGGCCCGCAGGTCTGAGAATAGAAAGAGTCCTTCCTGAGTGTGGGCCTGTGGCGCAGCTGGGAGCGCGCTTCCATGGCATGGAAGAGGTCATCGGTTCGATCCCGATCAGGTCCACCAATCAACCCATTACAAATCAATAGATTAGCGAAAGCTCAAAACCTCCTTCCCGGAGCGTTTGGTGTCATTTGGTGTCAAATTTTCAAAACATTTTAGAGACACCGCTCCGCGCTTGCTTTCACGTCCGCCGAAGAACGCCGTCGTTGCCGGAGCTTTTGCCCCATTGCGGCGTTCTTTTAATGGCTGTTTCCGCAACTCCAGATGAATGGAGTTGACGGTCGACTGCACGCTCTCGGGGATCTCCTGCATATATACATCGGTGGTCGTTGCCGTCCGGGAGTGCCGCATCAATCCTTGAACGTCCTTCACCGTACCCTTCTTCTGGGCCAGCGTCGCGATCGTTCTGCGGATCACCTGAAACGTCAGCTTCGGCAGATTCAGGTCGCGGGCGAGCTTATGAAGCACCCGCTTGCGGTAGTTGTCCGTGTCCATGAAACTTCCAGCCTGATTCGCAAAGATGAAAGCTTCAGGAGACGGGTCCGGACACTCCGACTTCCACGCGTCGAGATCGGCAGCGAGCGTTTGCGGGATATGAATGACCGAGAGACTCTTCTTTGTTTTGCCCCAAGCACGGATGTTTCCCTTGTAGACGGTTTCCGTGACGCTCATCGCGGAAGCTTCTGAGTCGAAGCACTTCCATTTCAGAGCGAACAGTTCACTGGGACGAAGAGCGTTGGTCATATCCAGTTCCAGCAGAGTCCGATCACGCGGCCCTAACGCATCGAGAGCCGAACGGAGCTGATCCCAGGTCAGACTGGTTGTGTCGGTTTCACGCAACTGCGTTGGCACCTTCACTTTGCGTGCAGGATCTTTCGCGAGAAAGTCTTGATCGACCGCCTCGGCGAAGATGTCCCGGAGGTATGCACGCATCTGCAGCACTCTGTCCTTGGATCGGGTTGTGGCCAGCTTGTTCAAATGAAGCTGCAAGCTGAACTTGTCGAAGTTGACCAACGGAACCTCCCCGAGCGGGTCGATGAGATCGCGTTGAATGAGAATCGTCTTCGTCTTGGCTGTCTCCTCTTTCCAGGCAGCCTCTTTCAACGGAAGGAACCGATTCTCGACGAACCAGGCGAAGGTGACAGAACCGTCGTTCATGATTCTGGTAGGGGAGCCTGGCTGCCCTACTTGCTTTGTGAGTTCACGCTGCAACGCTTCGCGGGCTTCGAACTTCGACATCTTGGTCTTCAACCCGAGAATAATCGGAACGCGGACGGACTTTTGCTCATCAGTGATCGGATCGTTCACCACCTTGCGGTAGTACCCGTACCACTGTTTCCCACGGAGAGTGACATACCCTCGCTGGTGCGAAGTACCCATTCATTTCCTCAGTTCTGTGGCGGGAAAGGATAGGGCCTGTCTCCATTTTACCGGCGTTCCATGAGGGAAAAAGAGAAAGGCGATGCCACGGTCAATCCGTCCGTTCGCGGTCCGGCGCGGAGACAGACGAGCACCCTCGATTAGGGCTGGATCAATTCACGCGCGTCGACGCATCGCGCTCAGCCGCTCGCGCTCGTCGATGAAGGCTTCAATCCCGCTCAGGCGATAACGAAGCGCCCCGTCCCCCATTCGAATAACTGGCAAAAGGGGCTTCTTCCTCGACGAGTGATCCCAAACCCAGTCCGTGCTGACGTTGAGGCGTCTGGCAACATCTTCAGCAGTGAGAAGTGGCTCTAGCTCGGTGACCCGTGTTGGCGGCTTCCGAAGCGGTGGACGGGCCGATTGCCTCTCGGTCGAACTTGAGACCCCAACCGATTCAGTAGTATCGAAGGACGAAACGAACCCAGACGTATTTCCCATGCAACACCTCCGCGCTTGTCGATCAACTTCGAGGGTGAAGTCTCCGCTCACTCCAGTCCAATACTTCCTGTCGATTTCGCCCCAGTTTTTGTCTATGCCGTAGGGCATGACTCACCCGGCTGACGGTTACCTGCAGGAACCCGGTCACCTCGCGGAGCCTAATTGACTTCCTTGATGCATCGCCGAAAATAAGAATTAGCACCGGTTTTCCACAGCCGATGACTTGGGCCTGTGGAATCGACGAAAGCCAAGCGGGAGTTCCGTAGGCCGATGTCCGATTCCCTCACATTCCGTCTGCTTCGCTACATCAAGGCCTCCGCTGAGACCTTGAATTTCACGCGCGCGGCGGAGCAGGTTTTTGTCGCACAATCCTCGCTTAGCCATCAGATCGGGAAGCTCGAAGACAATATCGACGTGACGATCTTCGACCGTTCGCAGAGCGGTTTGAAGCTCACCCCGGCAGGGCGCATGGTCGCAGCTTATGCGGAGAACACTTTGCGGGAGTGGGAACAGACGCTGGTCATGGCACGGGCCGTGCAGCGCAATGAGGTTCCCCCGCTGCGGCTCGGCTTTTCCTCATTCATCAACGTGAAGCTGATGGAACAATTCCGCGAGGGTTACGAGAGGATGTTCTCCGGTTGTGCCATCCGACTGATGAGCGGAGACCCTCATCTCTGCTTGCAGCGACTAGAAGCTCGAACCCTTGACTGTGCGATCCTCCCGCTGCCTATCGACCCGACTCTTTACTCTGTTCAACAGATCGCACAGTCCCCGCTCGTGCTATGCATGCGCTCAGACGATGTCCTTGCTCATCACGCCCAAGTTGATATCCATAAAGCTGCCAAGCGCATCACAGTATTCCGTGACCCTGAGCTTCACCCATCGGCGCACTCGCGCCTCATGGATATGTTCGGGGAACTGGGTCTCCCGGTACATCTCGCTTGCTCCGCCCGCACCCCCGCTGAAATCCAATGGATGGTCAAAGAGCGGTTCGGACTTGCGCTCATCGACCAGCTGACGCCGCTTGACTCTGGACTCATAACCCGACCGATTGCAGGCGTAAATTGGACGGCCGATACAGCGTTCGTCTACATGACCCATACAGATCACGTCGCTCTGCCGTTCATCGAACGTTTCCTCCGAGGGACCTGGAACGATTCACGGAGAAGAAGACCTCCATTCAAATCCCGTAACCCCGATCAAATGGAGCTGCTCGGATAGACCTATCGAATGTCATCGACAAAATGTATGGCGAAATCGATAGGAACTGTTGGACGAGATCGTGAAGCGGCCTTAGGTTTTTGCTCATGGCACAAGTACACGCCATCAGGAGAATGCCGATGTCACTTCGTTCACGCTTCGGAAATCGCAACTTGGAAAGAAAGCTTATCCATGCCATCCGCGCGATGGCTCCCACCCTTCTTGCTCTGACGGTTTCGAGTGTTGCCCATGCCCAGGGAACAATGGACTTCTCCGGGGCGCAAACGCTCATGGGAACATTCAAGACGTTCGCGATCTACGCGGGCGCAGTCATTTGCTTCGGCGGCCTGATATTCGCCGGGATCCGGATGATGAGCGGTCGCTTTCAGGATGCCATTCCGGGTCTCTTCGGTGCGCTGTTCGGTGCGGCTGTGCTCGGTTGGGGCGCGGGCTGGATTGACTCTCTCACCGGGCAGTCGATGTAGGAGCTGCCATGCATACGACCAAACGGGGAGAGCCGTTACCAATCAATCAGGCGTTGAACAGGCCGAGGGCCAAGCTTGGCCTTGAGCTTCCAGCGTGGATGGCGATCGTGTTTGTGACCGTAACGGCTTTCCTCGCAGGGTTCCGAATGCTGGCGATCCTGAGCTTTCCAGCACTGGCGGGTGCCGCATGGCTGATCGTCCGCAAACACCCAAAGATGTTCCAACTCTGGGGCCTGAGCCTCAACCAGAAGTCCTACTATGACCCGCGCAAATAGTGAACAACTGAAACACACTCCATGGTTTGCGAAGGCGGGGGCAGCCTGCAGCATCGTCCCCATCTCCCGCTTCGTCGGACCGAACATCTTCGCTCTGAAGGGCGGCGGCTACGGGTGCCTCTTCTCTCTCACGGGCCTGGACGAAGAGGGGTTGACGGATCAGGGGCTTGAGGCACGCGTTCGCCAGATTGAGGGCGCCCTGCGCGGGCTACCGGAAGGATCTTGCCTCTATCAGTACACCCGAGTCATGTCGGGGTTCGATCTTCCGCGGCAAAATCGGTATCAGAATGATGTTACGGAAGCATTTGCCAGCGACCGTCTTGCCTATCTCAACAAGAATGCGGCGTTTCGCCGGATCGACCTTCACTGGTGCCTGACGCTGGAGCCTTCACAGGTCAAAGCCTTCGAGCGCAAGCCGAAAGACAATGCCATCGAGACCTCAAGCATGCTGGCCGACTTGGAGAAGACGGCGACTCTGCTCGAAGGGCATCTCGGCAGCGCGCTCGGCTTGCGACTACTTGGTAAGGTCGAAGTGTTTCAGTTTCTCAGCTATCTCTTCAATCTCGAAGAGTGGGCCAGCCATGACCAACTCCGCGGCGACACGGGCGTAGACCGGCAGATCGTGAAGAGTCCGGTGGCATGGCACAGCGATCATGTGCAGGTCGGCCAGCGCCACGTCCAGATGTTCTCACTGAAGACAACGCCCGAGGCATCGCGTCCCTGCCTGTTCTCCGGCCTCCTCTCGCTCGACTGTGACAGCGTCCTCTGCTCAACGTGGCGACTGAAGTCCACATCCGCCGCCCGCAGCGAGATCGACGCCCAGGAAAAGTTCATTTCCTTCTTCAAAGTCGGAGTGTTCACGCGCGTTATGAGCGGGCGGGATACCGCGTCGCTTGAAACCGGCGCTGGAGCGAAGGCTGCCAACAACAACGTCGATGACCTGGGCGAAGTTATCCGGTCGCTCGACAAGAAATCTCAGGGTGAGTTCTCTCTTCGCTTGCTGTTGGCTGCTCACAGCCCGCAGCAACTCCGCGACGTTGTGCCGGCAGTTCACCGCATCTTTGTTGACGTACGGGCGCAGGTGATGGAGGAGACTCTTGGGAACTTGTCAGCCTTCTATGCGATGTTCCCCGGCAACCACAGGTTCAATGTCTTTCCGCTGTGGCTGGCGGAGGACCACCACGCTCGTCTGTCCTCCGTGTTCGTTCCGCACATCGGGCATACGCAATCGGAGGACCTCGGCTCGGAATACCTCAACATCTTCGAGACCCGGACCCGGACACCATTCTTTCAGGACGTGTATGTGGACGGCGTCCGCGTCATGCTCATTATCGGGCCAACCGGGACCGGCAAGTCCGTACATGGGAATCAGATCATTGCGCTCGAACAAAAGTATGGCGGCTTTACCTACATCTTCGATATCGGGGGCAGCTATGAGAGTGTGGTCGAACTGTATGGAGGAAAGGTCGATCGCGTCGGCAAAGATGGTCCGCGGGTCAATCCGTTCGCGCTGGAGCCGACCGAGAGCAACATCAAGTTCCTGTATTCATTCGTCAAACTCCTGTTGACCAATGGCGGGGCGGAGCTTGAACCGGAAGACGATGACGTAGTCCATAAGGCCGTGCAAGACATGTACCTTCTCGACCCCACGAATCGTCGCCTGTCGAACCTCTTTCTTCCGAAGAAGCTCGACCGCTATTTATCGAAGTGGGTTGGTAAAGGGATATACAACGCCGTATTCGACAACGTGGACGACAGTCTCTCCCTGTCGCGGCTTCAATGCTTCGACTTCCAGGGTGTGAACAACGAGCAGTATGCCGACCTGATCGAGCCATTGATGGTCTGGCTACTCCGCCGCATCAACGATGTTCTCTACAACCCCGCCAATCTTGGCGTCCCAAAGCACATCCTCATCGAAGAGATCTTCTCTTCGATGAAAAACAAGCAACTTCTGGACGGTGCGCTCGCTTCGATCAAGACTGTCCGCAAGAACCTTGGTGGGGTGACCATGATCGGCCAGTCCGCCGACGACCTCGGCGCGAATGCTGACAGCATTGTGAACTCCTGTACGTCGTTCCTCTTCCTCAAGGACGCCACCTTCAACCGCAAGCGGTACGCCGAGCTGTTCAAGATGAACGAGCAACAGATTGCGCTCTTCGAGAGCTTGCAGGACCGCGAAGGGCTCTACATGCGGCGCGATGGGCTGACCAAGGTCGTCACCCTCAATCTCGACAGCCGTAGCTACGCAACGTTTTCAACCAAGCCGAAGGACAGGGTACGCCGTTCGAAGCTGATCGCGAAATATGGACTCTCCGAAGGCATTGCTCGGTTCGCCCAGGGCGAGACTGCCTGACCCATTACCGATTCTCCAACCGAAAGGATCATCCGTGAAACCGCCCATCACCATCTTCGTCGCCTGTGGCCTTGCGCTCGCCGGTTGGTCCGTAACCGGCTTTGGCGCTACCCAGCCCCGTCCGCTTCAGCCGAATGCTCCCCGCTCCGTCACCGTCTCCGAGGCGCAGACTCCGCCTGTCATTCGAGCGGGCCTCTTGCAATCGACTCTCATCATGCTTCCGTCCGAGGAGAAGATCGCCACGGTCTTCGGCGGAGACACGGTGGACTGGGTCTTCGATGGCGGCCATGTGGCCAGCCGATTCATCAGTGTCAAACCGAAGCTGGCAAACGCGACGACAGATAT
>CAZLZA010000154.1:0-7011 GCA_964563875.1 uncultured Acidobacteriaceae bacterium | reverse complement strand
AGACCTTGAGGTCGGTGCCGCAGGTAAGCGCCGCACCCACCCGCAGCAGCAGCTCTCCCGCGCCGATTCGTGGGATAGGAACCTGCTCCATGCGCAGGTCCTCGCTGCCATACAACACCGCCGCCAACATCGTCTCCGCTGGGCGTTCAGAGATCATCCAACCATCTTCTCACTTTCAATGGCTTGGAGGCCACGGGGAAGAGCAGGCGCTGGCAGATTGGTTTCGGCTTGAGCGAGAAGCGGAATGAACTTAGCTGAGCGGATCAGTTTCCGCATCTGATAACCTGAGCCACAGAAGACATGTCCATCTTTTCGCCAGATTTGATACTCAAGAAGCAGGTCGCCTCCGTGCAGGAGTACTCCATCCTGGCGGGCAGGGCGATTGCCGACCTCTTCTCGCGGCCGATTTATTGGGACGACATCTTTACCCAGATGGACTCGATCGGCGTGGGCTCGCTGCCCATCATCATCCTCAGCGGCTTCTTCACCGGATGCGTACTGGCGCTGCAGTCGGTGACCGCGCTACAGGAGTTTGGCGCTGTCTCCAAGACCGGCCAACTGGTCTCGCTCTCCATGGTGAAGGAGCTTGGCCCGGTGCTGACAGGGCTGATGGTCTCTGGGCGCAACGCCGCCGGCATGGCCTCTGAGCTTGGCTCCATGAAGGTGACCGAGCAGATTGACGCCATGCGCGCACTGGGCACCGACCCCGTCCGCAAGCTGGTGACCCCGCGCCTGATCGCCACTGTCGTCATGCTCTTCTTCCTCACCATCATCGCCGATACGGTGGGCGTCGCGGGCGGAGCGCTGGTCAGCGTCGGAATGCTCGGACTCACACCCAGCTCCTACCTGCACAACTCCTATGCCAGCCTGGTCCATGGAGACATCGTGCAGGGGCTTACCAAGCCGCTCTTCTCCGGCTTCATTATCGCTACCGTCGGTTGCTTTTTCGGCATGAGGACCACGGGCGGCACGCAGGGCGTGGGGCGCGCCACCACGCAGGCTGTGGTCGTCTCGGCGGTGCTAATCATCGTCGTCGACTTCATCGTCACGCGCGCCATGATCGGCATCTTCGGCAGTTGAGAGCGCCCATGCCTGACGGACTTTCCAGCACCGCTGTTGCAACCATGGAGCCGCCCGACGGCAAGACTACGGTTGTGCAATTTGAAGACGTCAGCATCACGTTCGACGTCAAGCCCATCCTGCAGGGCATCTCCTTCTCGGTAGAGCGCGGGCAGACGTTGGTGCTGCTTGGCCCGGCAGGCTGCGGCAAGTCGGTGCTGCTGAAGCTGACGAATGGCCTGCTCCTGCCCGACTCGGGCACGATTCGCGTCTTCGGCGAGGAGATCGACAAGCTACCCAGGCGAGAGATGTACGCACTGCGCGCGCGCATCGGCATGGTCTTTCAGGAGTCGGCGCTCTTCGATTCGCTTACCGTCGAGGACAATGTAGCCTACCGGCTGCACGAAGAGCATGTAGCGGAGGACGAAGCGCACACGCGCGTGGTGGAAGCGCTGAAGTTTGTGGAACTGGAGACAGCGATCGACAAGTTCCCGTCTGAGCTATCGGGTGGAATGCGACGCCGCGTTTCCATTGCGCGGGCCATCATCAGCAGCCCCGACCTGATCCTCTACGACTCACCCACCGGCGGGCTTGATCCCATCACCTCGACCACCATCATCGAGTTGGTGATGAAGCAGCGCGACGTTTCGCATACCACCTCGCTGGTGGTGACGCACCGGCTGCAGGATGCGTTTATGCTGGCCACGCATCGCTACGATATGGCGACCGGCGGCATGAAGCCCATCGCAAAGGATGGGCCAGACCATGGCATCGACCCAGGCATGAAGTTCCTCCTGCTGAATGAGGGGAAGATCGCCTTCCTAGGGACTACAGAGGAGCTTGTCCACTCCGACGACCCCTGGATCAAGAGGTACCTGGAGTAGGCGTTCACACGCCCTTTAGTGCTTTGCGTGGCCCTCCCGTTGGTCGGCACCAGGTTTGGCTACGAAAATTATCGCTTGCCCTTCTGCCACTCCTCATACGAGATGCGTGGGACGGTGAGAAAGCTGTCGCGGGTGTGGACGTAGTAGCCCAGGCCGTTCATGCGACCTACGGCGTGGAGTTCTTCGGCGTGGATATAGGGGCCGTGGCCGTCGATAGGCGGGTCGACGAAGCGGTCCTCGACGTACATGGCAACCACGCGGCCCAGAATGATGCGCGAGCGGCCAATCTCCATGGTGGTGAACTCGATGCACTCCAGCGCGGCGTGGGCCTGGGCGATGCGTGGGACTTTGACCACGGAGGAGGGTGCGGTGGTGAGGCCGGCCATCTCTAGCTCGTTGATCCCGGCAGGGAAGTCGGTGGCGCAGATGTTCATCTGCTGGATCAGGTCTTCCGTCACGACGTTGATGACGAACTGGCCGGTGCGGCGGATGTTGCGCGCGGTGTCCTTGGGGACGGCGTCGCGGCCGGGACGGTTGGTGACACCGATGCCGACGATGGGCGGATCGGTACACAGGTAGTTGTAGGCACTGAAGGGCGCGGCGTTCAGACGGCCTTCCTTATCCATGCTGGTGACCCAGGCGATGGGGCGCGGGGCCACCAGGCCGATCAGCAGGTTGTAGACCTGGTGCGTAGGCGTCTTCTCCATCTCGAAGTTCATTGCAAACTCCTCACCCATCCAGCCTACAGCAGCAAACCCACCGCCCAGACTGCAGTGCCACAAATCGACCGCTTCCGACCTGCTCCTTGCACGACCGTAAGTGAGTCAATACGGTAGACTAACAAGGTGAGACCAATCTTTTCCCACAGACATTTTGCGGCCGCAGTCGCAGCCCTGGCGGTGTCCATTTTTTCTCTTTCCAGAGCACAGGCGCAGCTCACGCAGACGAGTCAGACAGAGCCGATGGTAGCTTCGACGCTGCTTCTTCCCGAAGCTCCTCAGCCGCGGGCCCCTTACCTTACGGCTACACCTGCTGACGGGAACCTCATGGCTTCCTTATCTGAGGCCCAGACCTCTTCCTCCTCCGCGCAAACAACCGCGCCAGTCTCAGGCTCAACGTCCCCGTCGACGGCAGAGCCTGGCTCGGCCGGGACAAAGCAGCAGGAGCAAAGCGAGGCGGAACGTGAGTTGAAGCAGGAGGAGCAGCAGCGTCTGCTCGCCGTGGTGCCCAACTTCAATGTAGTACTGAACGGTCAGGCCCTGCCGCTGACCGGCGCACAAAAGTGGAACCTCGCGTTTCACGGCATTCTCGATCCCTTTTACGTCGGCTGGTCGTTCGTAATCGGCGGAGGATATAGCGAACTGATCGATAGCAACAGCGGCTACGGCTGGGGGCCTCCCGGTTACTTCAAGCGCGTCGGCGCCAGCTACGCCGACAACGTCAATGGCACGCTGATCGGCAACGCCCTACTGCCCCAACTGCTGCACCAGGACCCGCGCTACTTCCGCAAGGGAACAGGCTCCGTCAAGGGCCGCATGTGGGTGGCCGCCGTCTCCACATTCGTCTGCAAGGGCGACAACGGTAAGAGACAGTTCAACACCTCGAACATCCTGGGCAACTACATCTCCGGCGCCATCTCCAACTCGTATTACCCGGCTGATCAGCGCGGCGTAGCCCTGACCCTGGAGAATGGCACTGAAGTAACGCTCTTCGGCGCGCTGGGCGGACAATTTTACGAGTTCGCGCCCGACCTGATCCGCATCGTCTTCCACAGACACTCCGCCCCTGCCACTCCCATCGCCACACCAGCCGCCGGTAAAATACAACCCTGAGATTTGTCGTCGAAACTATGTTCACAAAACCACGCCGACGGCGGCCATCATTCTTCCCGTGAAGCCACTCTCCGCGCGATGGGAGAAGTACTTTCTGCCAGCGGCGCTTACTACTTCGGCACAGGCTGTGCATTCGCCGATCACCGTAATTCGTTTGGCCGGGATGCCAGCGTCGAGCAACTGGCGTCGGTTCGCCTCCCACAGGTTGAGGTGGATATGCGGGCCGATGTTGGAGTGGCCGGGAGCGCGCGCAGTGAGGAACAGCAGAGGGTACTTGTCGCGCACCGGATCGGAGTCGTAGACCTCGCTGAAGAGCCGTGGCGCATAGGCGAACTGCGACTCGAACTCGAAGCGCACCTCCTCGCCGACGGCGTAGCAGCAGGGGCCGATGGAGGGCCCTACGACTGCCAGCAGGTCTTGCGGGCGCGAGCCGTAGCGCAGGCGCATCGCCCCAACACCTCGCTCTACGATCCGGGCCAGCGTGCCGCGCCAGCCAGCGTGGAAGGCAGCCACCGCGCGGAGACGTACATCGGCCACCAGCACAGGAACGCAATCGGCTGTCTGGATGGCGAGAAAGACGCCGGGGATGTTGGTCATCAATCCATCGCCGCGCAGTACGGCGCGCCCGTCGGCGGTCTGCAGGCGGCCCTCCAGCGCAAAGTCGCCGGCCTCCACCATGCGGACTATTCCTGAGTGGAGCTGGCGCAGGGTCACGAGACAGGGAACAGTAGACTTGGAGCGGGATGCGTTCTGCGTTGGCGATCCCGCGAGTTCACCCGTCTCGCCTGCAACCGCTGCCATAAAGCGGCGGCGGTTCTCGGTTACATTGTCCGACTCATCCTGCTGGGTCCAGCCCAGGTTGAGCGAACAATTACACGATCCAGAATCGTAGATGGTGGAGACGCCTCCTGCGCGCGTACTGAAGCCGTGACGTAGCCATGTAACTTTCTGCCAACCGGGCGCTTGCACTAGAGGTACGCTTCGCTCCGTTCCGGGCTCTGTCCTCACCTCTTGGGAAGCTGGTTGCTCCCGCCTTCGACGCTCTCCGTTCTGCCAGGACCCGGTGAGCGTCTTGCGCCGGCCATGTCCAAGGCCGACCTTAATCAGCAGCTCGTCGATCTCGCCAGTCGATTCCCTGTCTTTTTTTCGATCCATCACCACCCCATTTTATGTTTTTACTGACAGGCCAAGTCACGATTGTTTCGGTCAGTATCCAATTAGGGCTGTATGGCTTTCATTCCATGCAACTTTTTGCCTTCGCATCCGTCTATAAGAGGACGCGGTTTACGGATTACAACCCCATCGTTTGCACCAGCAACCTCAGCAATCGCAAAGATTTACCAGAATAGTTGCATCCTGGCCGATTGCTCTGTAAGATACCCGATTGCGTCCATGAGATTGAATGTGCCCGGAATAGCATCCAACTTCCTCCGTTCCCGCATCCCCAAGGTTTGCGTCGCCATCGCCGGCGCCACGCCAACGGAGATGATTGAAAAGGCAGCCTCTGTGGTCAAAGAGCTTCCTTTTCTTGAGTTTCGCCTGGATTACCTGGAGAAGCCGCTGCTGGCACTGCCAAGGTTCAAGCAGTTCTTCGCCGACAACACAGTCGCTACCGGCATCGCCACCTGTCGACGCTCGGCAAATGGCGGCAAGTTTGCCGGCTCTCTCGCAGCCGAATTGGAAATCCTCACCAAGTGTGCGGATGCCGGGTTCCATCTTGTTGACCTTGAACTCGAATCCGCCGAGAGCCTCAAAAAGAACGATCTGCAGAGGTTGCGCGATACCGGAATTGGCCTACTTATCAGCCATCACGACTTCAATGGAACACGCGATCTGGACGAGATCTTCCGCCGCATCGAGGCCTTTCATCCCGACTTTATCAAGGTCGTCCCCACCGCCAAGTCACTGATCGATAACCTCACCCTCATCCGCTTTCTGGAGCGCATGAGCGACCACTCCAACATTATTGGTATCTGCATGGGCGATGCGGGGATCATCTCGCGCGTGCTGGGCGTGCGTGCCGGATCGGCCTTTACCTTCGCAGCCGCCACCATGGGCGAGGAGACCGGCCCCGGCCAGATTGCCGCCCGCACCCTGATAGAGACCTATCGCATCGATCAGGTGGACGCGGCCACCAAGGTCTACGGCGTGGCGGGAAACCCGATCCGCAGCTCGCTATCGCCCATCATGATGAACACGGCCTTCCGTCGCGAGACGGTCAACGCCGTCTATCTGGCGTTGCAGACTACCAGGCTCTCCGACCTCATCAAGCTGGTGCATGACATCCCCATCCAGGGCATCAGCGTCACTATGCCGTTGAAGCAGGATATTCTGGCACACCTGGAGCGTACCGACCCGCTCTCGGCCAGGATTGGCGCATGTAATACGGTTCTGCGCGCACAGGACGGCAAACTCTACGGATTCAACACCGATGTCGCGGGCATTACCGGGCCTCTGGAGAAACGCATGCCTCTGGCCGGAGCCAAAGTGCTGGTGCTGGGTGCGGGAGGCGCGGCGCGCGCCGCCGTCTTCGGACTGCGCGAGAAGGACGCCAACGTCTTCATCATGAACCGCACCGCTGAGACCGCGCAGAAGCTGGCGCGTCAGTCCGGCTCTCATACCATCCGCAAGGATGCGCTGGCCAAGACCTCTTTCGACGCCATTATCAATGCAACGCCGGTCGGCATGGCCGGCAACAAGGCAGCACCCCTGCTGGAAGCCAAGGACCTGAACACCAAACTGGTCTTCGACCTGGTATACAACCCTCTGGAGACGCCGCTGCTTCATCTTGCGCGACAGATGTCGATCCCCATCATCACGGGCATTGAGATGTTCGTCCATCAGGGCGCGCGGCAGTTCGAAATATGGACGGGAAAGCCTGCTCCCGAGGAAGAGATGTTCCGCGTCGTCCTGCACGCCCTGCGCCAGCGAGCCGAAGCGGACGCCACTGAAGCGGAGGAGGAGAAGCCGGAGGTAAAAGCTAAGCCTTCAACAAAGCCAGTCGCTAAGACAAAATCCGAGGCAAAGCTTAATCCTGTCGTCAAGCCGAAGCCGGCCGTAAAGCCTACCAAGAAGGTTGTATCTAAACCTTCCGCCAAGAAGGATATAGCCAAACCGAAGCCCCAGGCAAAGCCTAAGCCAGCCGCGAAGGGTAACGCCAAGCCTGCCGCCAAGAAATCGTCCAAGGCAAAGAAGTAAGGCTTCCACTCCGTAGCTCACTCTATATCGCGTCTATG
>CAZLZA010000153.1:0-7163 GCA_964563875.1 uncultured Acidobacteriaceae bacterium | reverse complement strand
ATCCTGCAGAAGATTGCACGCCTTTGTTCACGTATTTCCGGGACAGCACACTAGAGGAACGAGATGAAAATCGATTCGAAGGATTTCCGTGCCGCCCGGAAAAAAGGTTGAACTCAGCGAATGGCCGACGGTTGTAAAGCCGATTTGCAAATCGAAGGAGCAGTATCAGGAGCTTCTGGCAAAACACGTCGAGGAGTTGAGCTCACTGCAACAGCTTCACTACGCATCTCACCGCTATGCGCTGCTGCTGATCTTTCAAGGGATGGATTCTGCCGGCAAGGATGGCGCCATCCGGCACGTCATGTCCGGAGTAAACCCAGAAGGTTGCGAGGTGTTCAGCTTCAAACAGCCGAGCGCTGAAGAGCTGGAGCATGATTTTCTCTGGCGTACCACGTGCCGCCTTCCTGAACGCGGACGGATCGGCGTCTTCAATCGCTCCTATTACGAGGATGTGCTGGTCGTTCGGGTCCATCCGGAGATTCTCCGCAGCCAGGGGCTTCCCAAGGAATTGCTTGACGAAAAAAACATTTGGGATGATCGGTACCGCTCCATCGTGGACATGGAGAGACACCTTCACTGCAATGGAACACGGATTATCAAAATTTTTCTCCACCTATCCAACAAGGAACAAAGAAAGCGCTTCCTCGAGCGCATTGATGAGCCGGAGAAAAACTGGAAGTTCAGCCTCTCTGACATTCATGAGCGGAAGTATTGGAAACACTACATGGAAGTCTATGGAGATTGTCTGGGCGCGACGAGCAGCCATCACGCGCCTTGGTACGTCGTCCCCGCCGATGACAAGGAGAACGCACGCTTGATCGTTTCCCGCCTTGTTCTTGATGCGCTGGAGGATCTCAAGATGGCATATCCCAAGACCACGGAGAAGCGGAGGCTGGAGTTGCACGCGATCGGCAAACAGCTAACGAAAGAGAAGTAGCCGCCCAATTGTCGTCTCTCACCCTGGCGATTAACGCCAAGGTGAAGCAAAGACCGACGCTCCCACGCGCATAGCGTCACCACCGCTCAGCGACGAGAAGGCTCTCTTTGGACTTCGTGTATCCAATATGGCGCCAGATCGTAGTGTCTGTAGAGCAGGTCTTCGTATTCACGAGTGATAGGGGCGGACTCATCGAACTCAGGGCCTGTTTGGATAGCTTCCCGGGAGAGTCGAACGTATACCGTCGAATCTGCCCAACTCACGTGTTTAATCCAAGCGGGTGAAACCAGTACTTTCTTGCCCGGCCACCAATTCCGCGTTGCAACCTCCATATAGCGGATACTCCAGTTCTCATCATCCACAATGAACCCATCCACGTGTCCGATTTCACCATCAGTCGCCTCAATCCGATAGCCCTTAACGGCATCTGCACTGCGCAGATGAGAATCCGGCGACTCCTTCTGTATTCTTTCGGCCAGTGCCTCGCTCGCAGCAGCGGTTGGAAGCATGGGCACGTCCGACGGGTACAACGCGGGACCCCACATATAGGGACCGCCCCAGTAATAGGGATACCCGAAATATCCAAGATATGCCGCTTCGTGCTGACGGGAGACCGGCCTGTCCGTGTCGATATCTGGGCTGCCCTCGACCTGTTTCTTCGTCAGCGACACATCCAAGCGTCCGCTTCGCCAGTTCGTCTCAACGACGGAGAAGGGCGATATGAGAACCTGCCGGCCACCGAGCCAGCTACCTGTTTCCGCCGTAACGTAGCGAACGACCCATGTTTCGTCGTCGAAATAGAGATTGTCCACGCACCCAATCTCGCCGTCCGTGGCTCCAATAACTAGATCTTTCATATACTTAGCATTCGTTAACATTTTTTCTCCTGTTTTCGCTTGCGCTTGTGCTTGCCGTAGGCGCCGCTTTCGGCTTGGCATTCCGGAGATCATCGTCGTTTGCCGCGCCAAACCGCCCATTGCCGCTGCAAGTGATTCCATAAACTGGGCCAGAAATCCCCGCCATTGAATTCATCATGGTTTGGGCTAGCCGCTCTCCCGCCGGAAGTCAGGACCGGCCTCTCGTCCGGAAGCGCATATAGCTCCTCCAGAAATGCAATATCCGCGATGCTCTTCTCCACATCCATGCAGGGCCCGATTCGACCGCGAATTTGCGGGATTGAACTCGACGCCGGTCGGTCCGAATGACTCGATAGACGACGGATGATCGCCGGGACGGTCGACAGGCTTAGCACGTTTCCCGCCGCCGCTTCTCGTGCGCAGGGTTCTAGACTACTTTGCAGCCTGTGTCCCGGACCGCTTCGCCGTGGTATCTCGGACTTCGGAGATGAACGCCAAGGTAGCCTTCGGGGTCGGAACTTCGCCGAGCAGTACAGAGCTGCTAGAGACGTTGCGCCCGTAAATGGCCTGCATTGCATCGTCATCGCGGCAAACCGACGCGCCGGTGAGCGTAACGCCAACATAGGCGCCTCTTGCATAAGAGTAGGTCAGTATCTTTGTATTCAGCTTCGAATCGGTAGCCTCGGAAAAGTCACCACCGATTGGTCCAATTGACGACGAGACATCAGCTCCGAGTTCGAAATTACTGGATAGCAAACGCGCCATCCCCTCGTCCTTTTGGAAGATCATGACCAGGTCCACGCCTTCGACTCCGAGTTGCAATCCTACACTCCCGCCTATGACGGTAAAGAATACTGGCGCACTCCATCCGCCGGCGGTACGGCAAGTAGCCACCCCATGGCCGCTTTCTGCGCCAACGACGAACCCACCCTCAAACATGCTCGGCACCACCGCGATGCATTTTGCCCGACTGAGAATTTCTCCAGGGATGCTCGTAGCTGGTGAGGCCATGATCTTGCCCAGCACTTTGCCAGCAGCAGCCAGACGCTCTGTGGGTGCCACGCGCTTGGACTCGGTCCAGCCCAAGCTCGTTAGGCTCAGCACAAGAACAAACAGCGTAAGTTTTTTCACGACTCCTCCTCTTCTTTCTCTTCCCTCGCGCCATCTTTTGCAGGCTGGTAGGGCTGCCCCAAAGTGCCGAGGTATCGTATAAGCTACCGCGCTGGCGCAAACCGGTCTGAGCAACATTGCACAGTTTGATCAAAGCGATACGAGATTCAAGCCATGCACTCCCGAAAGCCAAAGCCCGGGGGCATCTGCTTATGCTGCATCGGCCGTCGCAGAGGGTTCCTCCGCCTTGACCAGCGGCACATTCACGAGATGCTCGCTCAAAAACCAGGCCTGAAGCTCACTCGTACGTAGCACCTGACTGACTACCAGGTCATTCGTGCCGTCATCGCCCAAGGCCGACGCGCGGCGCGCCAGCGTCCGGCACTCACCAATAATGATCTTGTGGGCGTCGAGCAACCGCGATAGTTGAACCGGAACCTCTTCGCGTCCGCTGGGAGGACGTTCGATCTGCGTGGTCTCTGCGACATCGGCCGCCATCGCGATACTGACACCACCAAGCAACTGAATCCGTTCGGCAATCGCGTCGACCAGTTCATCCTGCTCGCCATGATGCTTGTCATAGAGAAGATGGAGTTGATAGAACGTTGGTCCAGCAACCTGCCAATGCGATTCCTTATAGAGGTCGCGAAGCGTGATGGTATTGGCCAGAAGGGTGTTGAACTGCTCCGTCATCTCCAAACGAACAGGCTCCTCCAGTTCAAGCGGCAATTGGTGGTTCACGGTCCCGTAGTGCTGGAGTTCTGCTGCGTGTTGATGAAGCCGCGGCTGTGCATTCAGGGTCCCGGTGGAAGCGTTTCCGGCATTCTGTTTCTTCGTCACTGTTTCTTCCTTGTGGTGTTCGCAATTTTGCGAGTGTTTGCCGCCAAGCTGTACCCTTATGCCTTCTTCCAGCCAGTCTTCTTCTGCTCGGCATCCTCCTTCTCTGTCTTCAGGTCTGCCTCTACCTTCAGCAGTTCTCGGCGGGGGGCGAGAAAAAGGCTCGTCGAAATGGCCAGGTCCTCGGCTTTGCCCTCCGACTCCAGGGCAGGATCGGTGCTGGCCTGATCTGCCCTCTCTTTCGCGTCGCTCCTGGCTTCTGGAACGGTGTGGCTGCTTTCGTCCTTTGCACCCTGGCTCATCTGGTTTTCTCCTTTTGAATCTGAACTGGTTCGTGACTCTGTGAAGTTCTGCTTGCTCCTTCACAAAGCGCGTCTGCCCAAGCACGCTTCGAGAGCTTCGCATCTTCAGGATGCGGCAATCTGTTCACTTTTGCTCATCTCGAAACCAAGCGTAAAGCGTCGCCCAATGCGACGAACTTCGACAGCCGGGCCCCTCGCTTCTCTTCATTTCTGTGATGCGCCTGGGGTAGGGGCGAGGTGGAGTTCCAGGTGATGGTCAATACTGACCAGAAACTCATGCACAAGTGCCCGATATTGGAAGCGTACAGTACGGGAGGGCAAGGAAATGTTGATGAATGCCGCGCAGTTGGAAGGTCTCGTGATCCGGGCTACGGACGGTGAGGTTGGGAAGATCGAACAGCTCTACTTCGACGATGAAACATGGGCGATTCGCTATCTCACGGTGAAAACCGGCGGCTGGCTGGAGGGCCGCAAGGTACTCATCTCCCCGGTCTCCGTCGTCTCGACAGATTGGCAGGGAAAACGTATCGACGTGACGCTGACCATGAAGCAAGTGGAGAACAACTACGAGCCTTTGGGAACCTTCGACACCGATGTTGCCGTCCCGCTTAACCTCCCCGCAACCGGCGAGCAAATTCACGAGCGGCTGCTCGGAAGGGATTTTCACGAAGAGCTGCTGGGCGACACGCGACCGCCGGCCGCGCACTACCGCGTCCAGAGCGGGGACACCAGCTTCTACGCGGAGTTTCTGGCGTCGCTCGAGGGCGGCGAAGTTAAGCGCGGGGGCAGACGTGACGTGACGGCACGCGTCTCCGGCGTCTCCGTCCAAAAACTGCGTCATCTCGAACTGATGTTCCTTCATCCCTGGGACGTGACAATCTCCCCCACCGTGGGTTATCCGACGCCGGGCGTGAGTCGCATCCTAGTTCCCAACCCGGCGGCATTCCTCGTCCAGAAGATTCTGATCCACGGTAAACGCCCTCGTGACAAGCGTGCCAAGGACATTCTCTATATTCACGACACGATCGAGACCTTCGGAAGCAATCTCGCCGCGGTTCGTGAGCAGTGGAAGGCGAACATCCGGCCTGAGTTGCAGCCGAGGGCGGTCCGTCTGGTCGAAAGTGCTGCGAGAGAGCACTTTCGTGAACTCGACGACACAATCCGCGAAGCCGCGCGCATTGCAACTGGCCGGAACCTTACGCCGGAAATGGTGCAGGAACTATGTGAGTTTGGGTGGCAGCAGATCTTTTCTTGAGTAGCCCGCGCAGCCTTTCACAAAGTCGGTCCAGTATGCAGAATTCAATACGCAGCCATCCTTAGCGATGTCACGACCCGGCGGCGTTTCTCAGGATCGTTACACCGAACTCTTCTTCCTAGACGAAGCAACCGCTCTGGCAGCCGGGCACCGTCCCTGCGCCGAATGTCGGCGGGAACGGTTCAAGTCCTTTTGCTCCGCCTGGCAGCAGGCTCATCCTCAGAAAGCTGGCTCGCAGCCCTCGGCCTCTGACATCGACAACTGCCTAAATGCAGAGCGGGTGGCCCCAAAGAATCTCTCCGTGGCAAACCTGGCTGATTTACCGAATGGCGTCTTCGTCAAATTTGCGGAAGAACCTTATCTGGTCTACAACGACTGGTTACTGGCCTGGTCGGCGGGAGGCTACACGAAACGCATGGACCGTCCGCACAATGCCGAGGTCATCGTCCTGACGCCGAAATCGACTGTGGCGACGATTCGTGCTGGCTACGTCCCCGAAATCCACACCTCAGCGAACCGATGGGGGGATGGGCCATGAGCCAAACGACTACTGGCGATATAGCCGGAACCGCAGGGTGCGGCCGCCGCGCGTGCGCTCATCTTCGAGACTCGCCCTCCAATGAACAAGACAATGCAACCGTTCTTCCTTTCACACTCTCGATCCGGTCAGTGAGATACGGACAGTCAAGGATATTCCGTGCATCCGGTTCCCTCCCCACGGAAACCGCATCGATACCAATGGAATAATTCTTATCTGAGAGCCGTTTCCAGTTCCTGAGCGGAACCCTCGCCCCTTTGAATTCCACGACGTTGGTTTTGCCTAGTGGTCTGCTCTCTGTACCCAAATCAACGCCTCGGAAAAGCCCCGGCCCCTCTTCCGGCATGGGTCCGAGCTCCTCGAAGGATGCCATCACGATTACGGATTCGTTTATACTTTGCAGCCGCTGAGCTGCTGCTCCCGAGAGCTTCACAGAGACTGTAAACTGCGGCACCTCTACGCTCTGGTCATGCAGCTTGAGGATGAAAAGCGGAACGGCCACAAGAAGCAGGGCCAGCAAGGCACTTATAAGCGTTGGAAAAGTGTGCGCTGTAACTCTCCGATGCTCGCGTGACACCGGGAGCGTAAACGAAGCCGCGACACGGCGAACGCATAAGAAGAATGCAGCTGCCAGAGCAAGTACGCCTATTACCGTCCACTTCTCCCAATGAAATCCAGCACTCGGTTGCAGTCTGAACTCATGACCGGGCGCGAAGACTTCAGAGAAGGGCACCGTTGCAATGAAGTAGAAGTGGATCGGCAAGGCAAGCAGCGACGCCGCAATCCCCAGTGCAGCGGCCAGTCGCGGGTACCAGAAGGTCATGGCAAGAGCGAAAACGAAGAGAAGGATTCCAATCTCGGCCAGCGAGAGCAGGGGTCCTGTAAGCCATCCTCCGCTGAACTCTGTGCCTGAAAGGTCGATCGTGTTGCAAACAGTGATGAAGACGCAGAGGAGGCAACTGATCGCCTGCAACACCTGCTGCGATTCTGGCTTCTTCATTTAACCTCCGCCGAGCGGCAGGGCGCGATTTGGTGATTTCACTCCATCGTTCGGGATTGTTACAGCTTTGAAGGTGCGGTGCAAGATTTGTGTCGCAAACAGGGCTTTTGCGCCCACTATCCGCATCCGGGAATGCTGGGGGCAGCGCTCGGTGTGAGTGCAGACCGCGTTATGCGGCCTGCTCGTCGTACAGCGGGATGGGCTCGGTGCCTCCGGTGAACTCGGCAAACGCTGGATCATCGGAGTGCAGTTGATTGCCGCCGGGCTTCCAGGAGCTGTTGCGTGCCGCGGGAGCGAGCGGTTCCGCGTGTACCTGGCGTCTGCCAT
>CAZLZA010000152.1:0-7351 GCA_964563875.1 uncultured Acidobacteriaceae bacterium | reverse complement strand
TATTCTCGTCTACGGCTTCTGCCGCAACTGAGGATTATGAACTCATGAGCACACCGGGCACGGAAATTATCGGGACGATGACGATCAAGGAGGCTGCTGACATCTGGCAAGACCCGCGCAGGGAGCACCTGCTGCAGTGGGCCGAGGCCTTCGGAGTTCAGCTTCGAGACCTGCACTTGGGCCACATCCGAACCTACCAAAAACAGCGAGGCGAACAGGTTTCCGGGGCAGAGATCGATGTCGAAGTCGAAGCTCTTCTCGCACTGTTGAAGCAAATCGATCCGGGCAACGAGATCTTTCGGTATTGCCCGTCGTTTGCTGAGACCGGAGAGCTCACAGCAGCCGAACTCAGGGGTCTGCCTGAGCCGGTTCGCCGCTATGTTGGCAAGTTAGAAAAGGAACTGTCTGACCTGCGTGCGGACAGTGAACAGATGAAGAAGCAAATCCGCAAAGCAAATTGGGGACGAAGCCGATAGCAAGCGAAGAACACAGCCCATCGCTGACGACTCTGCGAGGCGATGTACGGAGAGCCGCAGTGGGGACAGAACTTTCGACGCTCGTGTCTCAGGACTAAGCTGCGCCGGGATACGTGCGCCGCACTAGTATGCTGGCCGGTCGACGCCTCGCAGCCAAGCAATGAAATCTTGTGAATTCCTAATGCTCTCCAGAGAGGAGAGTAAGCTACTTCACGCGCCAGCCGGTCGGCCGTAGGGCGAGTATGCGTAGCTATATCTCGAACGGGGCTTTACGTTTCCAAGCGCGCCGCTCTTCCTCGGAACGTGAAAGATGCTTTACACCCGGCTGCCGAACTGGCCACCATGCGAAGATGGCGCGCATTGACGGAGGCAGACTTGATATCAAGAGAGGAACTCTACGAGTTGGTTTGGACCACACCAATGACCAAAGCGGCCGAGAAGTTCAAGGTCTCGGGCAGCTATCTGGCGCGGGTATGCTCCGCCCTGAACGTCCCGCGTCCCGAACGGGGCTATTGGGCGAAGCTTGCCTTCAACAAGGCACCGAAGCGCCCGCTCCTGCCGGAGTCGCGACCGGGGGACCAGTTAAGCTGGCATCCGGGTGGAGAATTGCCGCAGGTTCCAAAACCCCGGCCTGCCACCCCTGCGAGTCCACCTTCCGCCATGTCACGCCGCAGAGTCACGGGCACTCATGAGCTGATTCGTGAGGCGAAGGGGCACTTTGATAGAGGCCGGACAGTAGAAGAAGGACAACACCTCAGACCCTATAAGCGGCTCTTGGTTGACGTAACCGCATCTCGTTCTGGACTGGAGAAGGCGCTGGCATTTGCGAATGACCTGTTCAACGCACTGGAGTCCAAAGGACACCGAGTGATCATCCCGCCGTTCGCTGAGCGATTTAGCCGTGCTCACGTTGATGAGCATGAGGAGATTCCAAAAACTCCGCGCGGAGAAAACTCATACGTCTACAACCGCCTGTGGTCGCCTGACCGCCCTACGGTGACATACGTGGGATCAGTTGCCTTCGGACTTGCCGTGATTGAAATGTCCGAGAAGGTGGAGATGCGATACGTGAATGGGAAGTACATCCGAGAATCTGAGTACGTACCGCCAAAGTCCACACGCTATGCCGAACACACCTGGACCACGACAAAGGAAATTCCATGTGGTCGCCTTCGGCTCGTAATCTATGCCCCATATCAGGGAGTCGATTGGGTATCGACGTTTGAGGAAAGTAAACGCAGGCCGCTCACAAGTGATATTCCCGCAATCGTGAAGTCAATTAAGAATGCTACCGCCAGCGTGTTGGAAAAGGTCAAAGAGGCTGAACGACAGGCAGAACTCAGACGCCTGCAATGGGAAGCACAACAGGAACAGTGGCGTCTGGAGCGGGATCGCCGCGAGGAGGCGCAGTCCATTAAGGAAAGCCGAGAGCAACTGGAGCAAGTGATCCAAGCATGGGCGAAAGCCGTCAGCCTAGAACAGTTCTTCGAGGGAGTCCAAGCCCGCACCCAAGAGCTCCCCGAAATGCAGCAGCAGGAGATTCTGGAGCGCCTCCGGCTCGCCCGGGAATTCGTCGGAACGCAGAATCCCCTGGATTTCTTCCGAGCATGGAAGACACCGCACGAGAGATACGTTCCGCTATCAATGCAGGGTTCAGGCCCTAAGCAAGAGGAAGATTGACTAACCGTGAAAGTGTGTAGTCATCAAAATGTCTAGAAGGCGAGGCCTCCTTGCTAGGCCGCCCTTTCTCCACCATTCGGGCGCCTGCTTCCTCGCCACCTCTCCCGTTCCACGTTGCAGCCCCCGTTTCCTCCATTGGCGCCTGAGTACTCGGCTGCATATAATGGATCGGTTGCTTTCCGCCGCCTAACGCTATCGCTGCGCGTGCCGTTTGTCGCTATTCTGTCTGTTCATCAACATTACATTCATGAGTACTCGTTTCGGGGTTTAGGGCAAGCACTAGGCTCAAAGCTCCTGCCCGAGGTGTGCCATAAGTGTGCCGTACGCCTCGGTCCCGTGTGAGCTAAAGTGCTTCGTTTCAATACCGTGTTAAAACGCTTCCGTGCGGGCTTGAGTATGTGTAAGTGATTGGACAATATGGCTGGAACCGTACAATTAGGATCGCCTGCTTCGACTACTCATAATCCTTTGGTTGTAGGTTCGATTCCTACCGCGCTCACCATTATTTTAAATCACTTACAGAGTCAAAAATTAGGCTCACTGACTATTAGTCAGCAGGAATGCAGGTTTTGCTCCCAACATGCCATTATGTTTTCAATCACTTGCAGAGTTGATGATTCTTACGTATGTCATAAAGTATGGCATACCTGATGAGCCGACCTCGAAGCGTTCAACGGGCCGCGCCCGCGCGTCGCCACCGTGGATCTCGTGTCGACGCGTTCATGGCTCTGCCTCCGCCGGAGGTTTCCAAGCCACAGAAATCGGAATGATGCGTTCTCCACCCGTGGATGCTTCCAGCCAAGTTTCGCAACGAAATACGTGCAAATTTATTCGCTATTCGCGAATCGCGAATGCAGAATGAATACATGAACCTGAAGCCCCAACCCAAACAGCAAATCAGGAGCTTTTCTCTGCCCGAGACGAACTGAACAAGGGAGCGGCTGCGTTCATGGTCCAAAAATACGAAGATGCAATCGAGCACTTTCGGAAGTCCGTTTCGCTTGATCCGACCCTTCCGAACGCGCACCTTTATTTGGCGACGGCATACGCGCAGACCTATGTCCCTGGCAAGGATGCTCCGGAGAATCGCGACAGGACGGAAAGCGCTATTGCAGAATATGAAACCGTGCTAAATCGCGATCCGAAAAACATTGACGCCATAAAAGGAATCGCATATTTGCGCCTGAATCTGAAGCAGTACGAGAAAGCGTTGGACTACTACCAGAGAGCTGTGGACACAGACGCTCGGGACCCCGCAAACTACTATGGCGTCGTGTATGTGGACTGGACGATGGCTTACGTTTTGCGCATGGAGCTCAGGTCAAAGTCCGGTCTCACTCCAGCCGTATCAGCGATCGATAAACCGGTTTGTACGATGATCCGCGCCATGAATTGGAATTTTGTGGAACATGGCATCGAAATGCTAGACAAGGCCGTGAAGCTGTCTCCCGAATACATTGATGCGATGGTCTATCTCAACCTTCTGTATCGCGAGCGTGCAGACATGCGCTGCGACGATCCGCATGCAAGTGAGGCCGACAGCAAACAGGCTGACGGGTGGTTGGACAAAGCTATGGCAGTCAAGCGCTCTAAGGACGAAGGCGAGAAGGACGTGAACAATAAGAAGTAAGTCTGCCGAAGGCACCTCAGGGCTTCTCAACTGATTCAACAGTAGTGTTGGGGAAGTAGTGATCCAGTATTGTGCGAAAGTCCTTGCCGTCCAGCGCCATGCCGATAGCACCACGCTGACACATACCGACACCGTGGCCACGGCCTACTCCATTCAGCACGACATCACCCATCGAGTCTGACAGCGTGAACGTATCGCTTGGCAGCGTATTCCAGCCAAGTTTACGAGCGGTTTGAATCCGTTCGTGCTCGCTGTTGGGCACCAGGGCGTCAGCATCTTTCCTGCTGAGCTGCGATGACCATTTTTCCGGGTGGCGTCGGCAATATTCGCACTCCACGGAGAAGTAAGGGTAATTAACAATCGGAGCACCTACCTGAGGCAAGGAGTGGGTGTGGCCAGCGCAACTAGCGGAGTACATGGCGGCAAACGGGCGTCCCTTCCAGGCGAGAACCAGGCCCCTAGTTGCACGGACGGCGAGCGCGGCACGGCTTGCGGCAGGAGGTGGATCGCGAAGAAACTGGCAGTGCGTTGTGTCGCAGAAGTCAGCGAACGGGTGGCGACGACCACCGCTAATAAGAAAGGAGCGTGAAACTACTGCTTGCGCTTTCATGGCCTCAAGCGGGGCGTCAGGAGATAACTCGGCCGCAAGAATGGATGCCACGGCCGTCTCAAGTTCCATTTCCACTACTGCGATCAGCTCCGCTTTGCCAGCGGTGATGGTGAGATTTCCTCGATAGCGCCGACGGAGTTTTCCGGGGACAACGAGAACGAACTCGGATTCGCCGCCCGCACGCGCGCCAAAGGTGAACCGCTCGCCCACGATCCGCGAACTGGGCGCATCGACGATAACCCTCCTGCCAATCAGGCGGACGGCAATTTTCTGGCGCGCACCAGCGCCGGCGACGAACTGATGCTGCCCTGAATCTACCCGCATGGGGAACGCGGGCGAAACTTCAACTACAAACTGACTGGAGTGGAACAGACCCAGGACTGCGATGCTGACTCGCTCGGTTGCCGACGCGGTGGCGCTTGCCGCAACCAGCAGCAGGAGCAAAATTGAGCGCATCCATCTCACGCTATGGCTCCAAGGTGCGCAACATTCGGCCAGCCAGCGCCGAAGCTTGCGCTCCCGGCACGCCGTGCTGACGCACAAGCAGCAGGTAGCGGGGAAGATCGGCTGGCCACGCGACTATTACAAAGCCATCTCCAGTAGCGTGTTCCGCATGCGTGCAGGGTGCGGTACCGGTTTTTGCGAGATATCTTTGGTGCAGCCCTTGGCGTGCGAGACCGGCGGCGGTCCCCACTCTCGCAGACTCCGCCATACCGTCCACGATGTTCCGGATCGCCGGCTGCGATCTGCGTCCCAACAGCATTGCATAGGCGCGTACGAGGCTCTCCGGCGATTCACGCCACATACCGAATCTACCGGCCATTGCTTCGGGAGAGGCACCGGCGCCGGGACCGTTGAGGCCGAAGCGCCGAGCGACCAGCGTGACTTGTAATCCCCCGGTATTCGTCGCCAGTTCTGTGAAGTACGAGTTGCAGGACGATGAGATGGCCCCGACGATGCCGAGCGCTCCGTGCCCCTTGGGGAGCCAGCACGAGTTGCCGCCCGTACAGATGTGCTCTGGAAAAAGGAAATTGTGAGATTCCGCATAGGCTAATGCGGTGAAGGGCTTCACCAGCGATCCGATAGGAATAGCCTGATCGCTTTCACTCCACTTTGTGGCGATGAAGCGGTCGTCACGCTCGTCGTAAAACAGATAGGAAATATTGGGCGAGGAGAAATCCCGCGCCAGAGTCTGCGATGCAGTGCGCGAGAATAGAGCGGCGGCATCGTGCGAGTTGGATTCAAGAGACTCAGAGCTGGCGCGTCCGCTGCCGGTCGATGCCAGTGGTATCAGACATCCGGCCAAAATACTAAGCGCTGCGATATACCGACGCGCCTTCATCGTGCCCATTCGTAGAGCACGGTCTGCGATTCCACGCCGCCTTTGCGTTTGGCTACGATGGATTGCGACTTCACGGCGGCCAGCGTCTGGCTGAGGCTGGTAACATTTTGCGAGAAGAACTGTGGTTCGCGGGATTCGTTGTTGGCGGCGCTGGTGCGGCTGGGCTGGTCTATGACCGAAGTGAGCCGGTAAAAGTTCTGGCGCTCGCGGGCGTGATCAAAGCCTGCATAGTAGATGGCAGACTCGGCCGATACCGGTTGTGAGAAACGCGCCAGCACGGCGGCTAGCGTCGCCGGGTCATTACTCACCAACAGATACTTGCCCCTTACGGCGAGCGCGATTCGAGCAAGCCCGTCCAACTCGGAATAAGCCTGCCCAACACCTGCTTTCTTCCACTGCACACCGAGGGTGGAGGCGGTGATTCCGGGCGCGATCATGCGCTGGATGGCCTGCTGCACGGAAGCTTCATCCCAGTCGGCATCAGCACGCAGCACAATGGTGGAATGCAGGCGGACGAAGATGCCATCGGCTTCGGCCTGGGAGCCGTGCAGTTGAAGTGCGGCACGCACGTTTGCCTGCTTCACGAGTGCCTTCAAAGCGCCGTCGCCGCTGCTTGGTGTGGCACCGGTTGAAGGCGGTACATCGATACGTACGTCGAGATTTGTTTCAACGCCGGTGGGCTGTCCAACTGAGGGCGCATCCGGTGCGGACCTGGAATCCGGTGTGGGCCCAAGGCGCGGAGCCAGCACCTTCTGCTCCAATAATGCCAGCGTATCGTCCACGGTGGGCAAGGCCGAGGCACTGTAGAAGCCAGTCTCCGGCGGAATGAGCCGCATCAGTTCCGCCACTTGCGAGCTAGCATCTGCGGTATCCGGTGAGCCATCCGGCCTATCTTTGACCAGCAGGATACGCTCCTCCCGATAAGTGGCAGCAGAGCAGAACAGGTCACTTACGGACGACTCGTACTGGCGCATTTCGGTGATGTTTTGCTGCACCCAGTAAGTGCGGAACTGTGGGGTTTTCGCGACCTCGGCAAGATGAACTACAAGACGCAGCTCACCAGGTACTTTTGCGGCTTGGATGACGTCGACGAACCAGCCTTGCTGGCTAAGCGCGCTAGTCTTCTGATTGGCGAGCAGAGACAGCGCTCCTGCAACAAGGTCTTCACGGGTTGCGAGAATCAGGTAATCGTCCGCTATGGCGAAAGCGGCTACCCGCTGGGATTGCGGGTCGGTGCGCACGTAAAACTGCCTCCCATTGATTTCGCGGGTCTCGAATTTGCCGCGCTGCTGCCAGATTCCGGATTGCATGGCGCGAGCCGATGGCAGGTGCGTGACATAGAGAAACTGCAGCTTGCCGATATCATAGAGGGCGAGTGCGCTTTGCTCTCCGGCGACATCGCTAAGGAAAGACATATCGGGTGTAAGCCCAGCGGCAGCGGCAAATTCATCCTGCGCCTGCTGGAGGCGAAGGAACAGGCGCGAGCGGCTGAAGACCTCGTGATTATCGGTGTTCAACCAGAGCTGTTTTTGCGGCGATGAGTTCCAGTCGGAGAGCGCGGCACGGAAATCGCGGGCTTCGAGAAAAAGCACGGCGTCTTGGGGCATGAGGCG
>CAZLZA010000151.1:0-7389 GCA_964563875.1 uncultured Acidobacteriaceae bacterium | reverse complement strand
CACCCGAATGTGGGGACTTTTGTGGGGACCTTAGATCAAAACCCCGCTCATTTCTGATAGATAGCGAGCATTCCTGATTTGAATTTTGCGCGCTTTCAGCCCCGGCAGGGTTTTGAGCCTTTTTCGCCACGTTCTTCCGGCCGTGTCCGTTGCCCCAGTTCTGCAGCTCCTGAGAGGGATTTCTTGTCGCAGTCTCGGCTTTTTTCGCTGCCTTGGCTTTGGCTTCCGGGGACGTTTTCTTTTTGACGATGGCCTCAAGCGCCGTGCGCTTGGCCTCCATGCGGATATGGCTGTAATGCTTCAGCATCTGCTTTGAGACGTGCCCGGCAATATCCATGATGGTCTGATCGCCTGCGCCGCTCTCCGCCAGATCGGTGATGAGAGTGTGGCGGTTGTCGTGCCAGCGTCCCTTGACTTCGGCTTTAATGCGCACGTTATTCCACGCCGTCTTGAGCGTGGTCACCGGGCGGGTCGGATCGGACGGATTCGGCTTGCCGAAGGGGAAGACATACCACTCGGGCTGCGGCTTGCCAAACTTCTCCTTGTACCAGACGGCGTACTCGCGGAAGACCTCGAACAGGGTTGAGTTCAGCGGGATCGTCCGTCCCTCACCGGCGTCGGTCTTGCTGCGTCCAACGGCCAGGTATTGCTTTTCGAAGTCAATCTGTCCCCAAGTGAGGTTTTTGATCTCAGCGTCGCGCATGCCGGCGTTGAGTGCCAAAACCAGCGCGGGATAGATGTGCGGCGAGCGGGCCTTGCTCGCCTCCTCCAGCATGCGATCCTTTTCCGCCTGGCTAAAGGCTTTGCCGACGGTGCGGCGAACCTTCAGCTTGAGCATCTTCTTCCGGCGCAGCCTTAGGCGCAGCAGATCGCCTTGCTCATCGAGAATGCGCAACAGGAAACCAACCTCCTCGTTGATGGTCTTGGGAGCCGTGCCCTCGTCGAGGCGCGCGTTCTGGTAGTCGACGACCGTGGTCTCCGTGAAATCGATCAGCATCTTGCCGCCGAGGACACGCTTCAGGTGGGCGACGGCATAGTCGGCGAAGGTGGCCGACTGGGGCAGGCGTAATTTGTAGCCCTCAAGAAATGTGTCGGCGACTTCACCGAAAAGGCGGACTCGTTCGTGGCGCGTGTCAGTGACGATGTTGTTGAAGCCTTCCTCCAACTCGCGCAGGCGCTTCTGCTCGGCCTTTTCGGCAATGGTCTTCTTTGTGGATTTTGAGGACTCGCGAACCCGCCGCCCTGCAAACCAAAACTCATACCACCAGAATTCGCCACGTCGGAAGACACTCATCGATCGCTCCAGCTATCCTGCTCATTTCCCTTCAGCAGGAGAAGATTCTACTGCGGCGCGGATGGTCCGCACGTCGAGAAACATCTTTTGCCGCTCGCCACTGGCTTCGTCTTCCAAGGGAAGGAAGCCATAACGCGCATACCACGCGGCTTTGTCGCGATAGGCGTCGGTCACGACGCAGCGGCAGCCGACCTCTTCGGCTACATGCAGCGTGATCTTGAGGGCCTCAGAGATCAAGGCGTGGCCCAGGCCTTTGCCGGCGAAGCGCTTGTCCACTGCCAGCCGCGCGAGCAATATCAAAGGCAGATCATAGGGAGGCAGACCGCGTATATATTTCTTGGGCAGGCGGTCGCTGGGCACACTCGACGTGGCCAAGGTGAAGTAGCCAAGCACACTGCGAGGCGCAGAGTCATCGACGGCGACATAGGTGACGCCAATCGAGATCTTCCGCTGATTCGTCCAGGCATGGCGCTGCAGGTAAACGTTGAGCGGCTCGTCTCCACAATCGAAGCTCGCTACTTCGTCGGATTCTTCAAGACGGCGAATCGTGACCGCCAAGTCAGTGCCTCATCGCCCGAATCAGGGCCCCGGTGGGTGCGGCCGCCTCGCCGGAGGCAAGTGCCGCCAAGCTTTCCAGTTCCGCGCTCGTCCACTGAATATCGACGTGCGGCAGGGAGACCTCGGGTGCCACTCGCTCCAGAGACGGGAAGAGCAGGACTTTGCGTTCCCCGGTTGAACTCTCACTGAAGATCCGGTTTCCCCGCTTTCGCTCCGAGACCGCCCAGCGGAAAAGGGCGAGAGCGTCGGAGAGAAAGTCGGTATTGCTGGTCAGTTGCAAATCCGCCTTGAGAACCCGCACCATACTGTCCTCCGAGGGCGCGAGATCGGCTTGGAACTTCGCCTTGCGAGGTTTGGCGGGCGGAACTGGAGCCGCTTTCTTCGACTTTTCCTTTGCTGCCGGGGACATGGGATCCCTCCTATGCAAAGAATACTCCGGATTAGTCGTAAAAGCGAGTATATCTCGATTCAGAACACACCTCTCTCCAGTGCGGATACCTGCCAGGGCGAAATGGAAGCTAGGCTGCTGCGTCCGAAGCCGGGCTCCTCTCCGTCTTGTGTGTTGCCTTGGGAGACGACGCCGTACGTCCGACTTGCTCCCGAGCGGATTTTGCACGAACCCTCAAACCGCCTTCTCTGCCAAACTCCGGCTTGGCTGAATCGGCGACATCGCCGCCCCCTGGCTGGTTCTGCTCCCAGTTGGCCAGCTCATCCTCTGCATAGCGCACCAGGGAGCCGAACTTACGATACTTCGGCCCGCGATTCTCCAGCCGCCATCGGCGCAGGGTGGCGAGACTGATCTGTGTCCGCTCTGCAACTTCGCTTTCAGTGAGGAATCGTGCGTTCATGTCAGGCTAGCTCCTTTCTCTTGCTCAGAAGTTCCCATGATCGATTTCCCTTTCTTTACCTTGCTTCAGAAAGATGCGCCTTTGCCCGATAACCTTTTGGATACTGCCCATAACTTTTTGGGACTGACGCCGAATCCGCTGCCGAAAAAAAGCATCGCAAAAAATGGAACCAGAGTTCAAGTCGCCGCATCCGATAAAAACTAAATGGTGAGTTGTCGGATTGTTGCCGCGAAGCGGTCTTCTGCGACAGCGGCAATTGCGATTGACTCATGACTTTTGGGGTAGTCAAGATGTGCTCAGGAATGGAACGTGCCAGCCCAGCTCAAAATTCGCGATCTCGAACTTGTAATGGCGCTTCATGACGAGGGCAATGTTACGGTCGCTGCCCGGCGTATCGGAATCAGCGAGCCAGCGCTCAGCAAGCGGCTAAGAGCGATCGAACAGCAAATCCAAGTAGAGCTCTTCGACCGCAGTCATGAAGGAGTCACGATCACGGAGGCCGGGCGTGCGTTTGTTGAACATGCCCAGCAAAGCCTCATGGAATTTCATCGGGCCGTTCACGAAGCCCGCGAAACCAAGCGTGGCGTCATGCACAAACTTAGAATTGGCGCATCCACTTTTCTTTCGCCCCACCTGATTGAAATTCTGCGGTCGGTTGAATTGCGGCTGTTCCGCGATCTCACCATTGAAATTGTCAGTGAATATTCCTGTGAGCTCTTGTCTCAACTGAAGCGACACCGAATCGATCTTGCGCTGGTCACGTCACCGCCATCCAATGCGGCGATTACGACCGTCCGCATTGCGACTAATCCTTTCATGCTCGTCCTCAGGGAGGATCACCCTCTGGCAGAAAGGAGATCGGCGAGGCTTGCGGAAGTGGCAGAGTATCCGTGGGCGCTCTTCAGCCGCAATGTACATCCTCCGCTATATGATCTGATTCATCGGCGGTTGGAAGCCGAGCACAAGAGAGCAAGAATCGCTCATCGAATCAGTCATGCCGAGCAAGTGCCCGCTTTGCTGCACGACGATAGCCTTGTTGCGTGGATGACGCCAAACGGCGCAGAACGCATCGCCCGCAATGGTCTTGTGCGGATACCGCTGCTGGATTCTGAGATTAACCTGGAGATGCATCTGGCGTCACTCGCCAACAATAAATCTCGACTCGTCAGTGAGTACGTTCGAAACTTCGTGAAACGGATTGAGGAGCCGCGTCTGCCTGTGCAATTGTCTTTGCCGATGAGTGAGAAGGCGTACCGTCCCACTCGGGTTCTCCAATTGCCAGTGCCGCCGTCAGGAATTTCGGCATGAACTGGCCTCGAATTGCAAAATAGCTTCTGCCTTGGCACACCGCCGATTTTGGTTTCTACGCCCATACCGCTGTGAATTCTATATCTTCAGGATCTCTGGACGTGATACGCTTGCCCGTCCCATTTCGAGTCGGAGACCAGTGTCACTGTTTGACAAGTACGCCGAGACACTTACAATCCTCACCGGCAATCCGTTTGAGGATGAAGTCTGCGCGCGTCTCCAGACTGCGATTCTTGATTTTCAAACCATCTCCACTAAACCCAACGGTGACGGCGGACTCGATGGCCTTTCAGATAACTGCACAATCGGATACTGCTGCTATGGTCCCGAATTCGACTCTTTTAAGGACGAGCAGGAACTCAACTCGGACATTGTAAAAAAATTCAGATCCGACCTCCGTAAACTTTTCGAGCTGCGCTCGAAGAAGGAAGATCAGGAAACAAATCCGGGCAGCGTCTCCGCTGGTCCTCAAGGAAGCCCCGCTAAATCCCCTGCTGGTCCGCCCCAAGTCTCCGCAACTGTCGCCATCTCCACTGCCACTACAAAGATCCCGAAGGCAGGAGGTAAAGCGAAAACCAACTCCACAAAGGGCGACCTCTGCGCATGGACAAACAAAGCGTTAGAAGACATCATCCCCAGCGGATGCAAGATCAAAGTCATCAAGCTCATAGTTAATAGGTTCGAGAGCAATAAGATATATAAGCCCCTGTATGAGTCCTTTCAAACATACATGACTAAATCTGCTCTACGGTTTCTCGACAGCTCCGCGAAGTTGGTTATTCTCGGGCCCAAGCAACTTGCGGCAATGTACGGGGTAGATGAAATGACACTCAACAGAGCTGCGCAGCGAGTAAGAACGACCCGGGTACAACTTGCGGCCGAGAAGGTGCTCTTGACGGACGCGAAAGATTTCGAGCATAAAATAAACTTATTAAAAGAGATCCGACCTTCGCATGTCATCCAGATTGATGATTTGGCGGAAGGCTGGAGGAGGGGTTGGCGTCTCGCAATAGCAGTTGAGCAAGAACTCGATTCCACGGCTGCAAATCTGCACTACGCTTTGGAGCAGGGGCGCATGGCCCTGCTCGATAAAATCAACGCTTTTATGTTTGAGCACGCCGAGCCTTGGATGCATCTTTCAGCCGCCGAAAAAATGGCTGCGGAGATCCTTCAATCCAGCTTCCAGACGGTCTATGGAGATCTCTTCCCGAGCTTATGTCACGGTGAGATTTCTAGGCTTATTGGTGAGTGCCCTATCCGCTGGGAAAAGAACTAAATGCCTGACGCTTCGCAAAGTTCGATGGAATCTCTCGCGGCATTGCTGAAGGGGCACGCTACCCTTGTCGTCGACAAAGAAAGAATCGTACCATCCATAACGTACGATTTCGACTACAGGGTCCTGATCGTTTGTCTCGCCTTCGATATGCATGCGTCGATTGGCAAAACATCGATCCGACAAATCAATTCCGCACGATTAAAGCTGATCCAATTCATAGCGCAAAGGCCGTGGTTGCTTGAAGTGGTCCGCGAATGGGGCGAGACTCGCCGGGATGCCCATATGTCTATGCTTGCTGAGCAGCGATTGAGAAGAGGGTACGTGAGCGATTCGCACTTTGATTTTGTGATCGAGTATCTAGTCGCGCGCGGTATTCTTCGGAGAACCTCCACGCATTTGTTAGAGGGGCCACATTACGCGACAGCTCAGAGGTTATCCTCGGTAACAGGAAACGCCGAGTTCGCCGGCGATACGGTCCCGAAGTCGAAATGTAGAGTTCGGTTGACGAACAAAAAATGGCGGAGCGCTTTGGCACTCCACCATTTTGTTGCGAATGGATTACGCAGCGGTTTTCTTTCTTGCCGTCGCCTTGCGGCTCTGCCGCTTTTCCTGCTGTGCGGCGATCTGCTGCGTGACGGCCTTTTCGATCTTGGCCGTGTCGATGCGGTAGCGTTTCGCGGCTTCCAGCAACGTATCGTCCTGCCCCTTGCTGCCGCGCTGGTAGGCCGAATCGAGCAAACTGACCTCCAGCAGAACGCGGCAAAGTCCGGCTTCGTCGTAGCTGGCAAGGCGCTTGGCCAGCAGCGATTCAAGCGATGTGCTGCTCTTGTCGCCTTCGACCTTGTGCCGCTTGGCCAAGGTCTGCACCTGGGCATCGGGCAGATGGGCGAGGACATACTGCGCCACCTGTAGCAAGTCGGTCTTCTTGAGCGGCGCTGCCACCTTGGCCAGCACGGCGGCGAGGATGCGGTGCCGGATGGTGATGGCGAGTTTTTCCTGCTCGATGCGCTTGCGCTCCTCGGCCCGTTCCCGCTCCTGTTTCTGCGGAGAGGGCTTGTCGGGATGATGCACCCGGCAATTGGGATCGGAGCAGACCTTGACGATCTGGCCGCGCTTGCCGCCGTCCATCACGATGGCCTCGCTCATCTTCTCGCAGGGTTTCTGCGCGGGGGAGAGCTTGGCAGCACTGCGGTTCGGCTTGGCCCGTTTGACCTCCAACTCCACATAGCGGTTGCGTCCGAGCGGGGCTCCCTCGCGGCTGCTCCACGCCGACGATATCCGCACCAGCTTGGGTTTGGTTTCCAAGGTCTGCGCGACATGGGCATCGAGCTTGGCACGGAAGCAGACCGGATCGGTGCAGGAGTCCTTGCGCACGTCGGAGAACAAAAGCGTGTTGAAGCCAGTGCGCTTGGGGCAATTGGTGCAAGCTCCCGCCTCGGGCACAAGGGCTTCATCCTGCTTGCTGAACGGCGCTGCCGCCAATTCGAGCAGGATGTTCGACTCGATCCACGCTGCCAGCTCGCGCACCGGAATCAGCACCTGCTGGTTTCCGTCGCTCGTCCACATACTGCGGAAGGCGGCGGCAAACGCCGCCTGTTGCTGCGCGGCGGGAAGCTTGGCGATCAGCAGAGCGTGTCCCACGCCGATGCGGTCGGCAAGAAACGCCTCGGCGACTGGCGGGATTAACTCCGTGAGTTTGATACGGGCTCCCGTATATCCTTGATCGACATAGGCCAGTTCCACGGTGTCTCCCGTAATCTGCTGAACCTGTTCAGGTGCGCTCGATCTTGCTCATCAGCCGCGCTCACATGCAGCGCCAAGAGATGGCCCAACGTATCCACCGCTGCGTGCACCTTCGAGCCTTTGCGCCGCTTGGCTCCGTCGTATCCGGCCCGCGCTCCCGATTCCGGCGTGGATTGCAGGGTGCGGCTGTCGAGCACCATCGCGCTCGGCTGGGGTTTACGCTCCGCAAATTCGCGCAGCAGGGAACGTAAATCCTCGCCCATGATTTCAAAGCATCCAGCCCTAATCCAACGCTGCGTCTGCTGGTACTACAACCTGCTCTTCCGCTGGTTTGTGGGATTAAATATGGATGATGCCATCTG
>CAZLZA010000150.1:0-7722 GCA_964563875.1 uncultured Acidobacteriaceae bacterium | reverse complement strand
TGACGTTTGAACAGAGTGAGCGGGAAGCAATTATCGATGCGCTGAAGGCTTCTTCCGGAAGGGTTTCCGGAAGAGGAGGTGCCGCCGAGCGTCTGGGCCTGAAGCGCACGACCCTCCAGAACAAGATGCGCAAGCTGGGAATCACTCGCGCCTTCTACTAAAGACAATCTGCTCTTATGACAACATTTGGCCATTAGGAGCGCAGACTGCGCCGCCTTAACCGATCCCGCCATTTTGCTGACACGTTACTCTAATCCCCGCGAGCATTGAGTCACTGCCATATTGCCCGGATCCGGGCGGGCAGTTGATCAATGGGCAGATCCAATACCCACATAACTTGTTGAAATTATTTCGACACTCGATTGGAATCCGGCATGCGTTTGTGAGTTCGGGAACCACGGATTCTGGGGTCTGTATGTTGCGGATCGAATTCGATAAACACGAGGACACTCTCATCATGCGAATGGAAGGACGATTCGTTAACAGGTTTGCGGAGGATGCGCGCAGCCTGATTCTGCGGTCGGGAGTTCCTCCTCGTCTGGTAGTGAACCTTTCGGAAGTCACTTTCGTGGACACCGCGGGAGAGGACGTACTGTCGTGGTTCAACCAGGTTGGAGCGCAGTTCATTGCCACGAGCTGTTACTCCATCAGCGTCTGCGAACGGCTTCATCTGCGCGCCACGCAGAACAAATCCGTATCTCCCAAGCTCGGCGTCAATAGAAGACGTTCGCAGACAAATAGCAGACGCGAAAATAACTTGTAGCTGCAGAGTCGGGAGATGAGTATGTCTACTTTTTGGGAAGTTGAGCGCCAGAGTGAGTTATTGAAGCCGGTCCTCGTAACGACCGCTGAGGTTGAAGATCAGTTCGATACTGAATCTGTCTTCCTGCACTGGCTTGCCGAAGTGATTACCGGTGACCGCCTGCTAGCAGAAAGCTGTGTAACCGATGCCCGGAACATTGCCTCGAGGCGCGCTGGCCTGTTTGTCGAGTGGCTGACTCAATGGGCCCGCGCGGCAACCATCCAGTGTGCGATTGACCGGACCCACAAGGAGATTCTGGCCGCCGCGTATGAATACAAGGACTTCCGTTGTTCGCATGGCGGGCATGCGCCGCTCTCGGCTGAGGAGGTGAGCGCGCTCCAGGGAATTCCAATTCACGAGATCACCACCACGCTAGATCCATTCGTACGTGCAGTCATGATCCTGCGGGGAATTCCACACTGCGCCATCCAGGATTGTGCTCTGCGCCTACGAACTACTCGGCTTGCTGTCTGTGCCGGCTGTTGTGTTGCCGCCCAGTGGCTGCAAGGGCGTTGTGCGCGAGACGGAATGTGCCCGTAACGAATTTAGTCGCGTCAAACTCGCAAATGCGGGAACCGCTATTAGCCAGCGGAGGCAAACAATTTTGCGCGTATTACGCAACGAGAGATGCAAACGGGAGAAGGAGCGCGACCCTTCTTACTTATTCACTTGTCATCTTGAATGGCGAGATCGAGGAGATGTGAAAGCGTATCACGAACTTGTTGCTGCTCTGGATGACCCAGACGAAGAGGTTCGTGCAGTTGCAGAAACACTGTTGCATCGCTCTTCGCCACGTCCGCGGCCTAAAGACACGGAATAGAGGCGAGTAAAGGAATGATTTTGCCGCTCGCGAGGACCGGGCGCGTCGGCCACGGGCAGCCTTCCCCCAAGGCAGGGTGCGGTGTTAACGAGGTACGCGCCGCACCCTCGCCCGTGACATTTGATAAGAAAGGACATTCAGATGCCAACGAGCCCTGCGAAATTCCGGCTCGACGTGAAGATGAATGATTTGCGGTTGGCGAGCATGAAGAAAAGCTGACAACAGCACTGCTTCTCGAGACTCAACCATAACCTGGCGTACTGCTACCACGACGCGCGGGTGATCAAGCGGCTATGGCAGCAAGCCAAACAAGGGCTCCGAGGAGGGGCACATAGTTTCGAATAGGCAAAAGCACCGGAGGTAATCGCCTATGAACGCGATTCGTGCCAGGGTGTTGATCGTCGACTATGACGAAGAGATTCTTATCAAATTAGAACGCCTGCTCGAGAACGAAGGTTTTGCCACGACAACTGCCTGGCCCGGGCGAGACGCGTTCAAGGCACTCTATTGCAAGACGTTCGACTTGGTGTTGCTCAGCGAGTACCTGCCGGCAATGGATGCCGAGGATTTTGTCCAGCGCCTACAACGCGCTGCCGGCGGCGTGCCCTGTGTAGTAATGCAGACAGGTAGATCGCTTATGCCAGACCTTCGCTCATTCAGTTGGCCGAACGTGGTCAATGTCGTCTGCAAATGGTCGCCGGAAAACGTACTGGCAGCCGTCCGTACACATCACCTACGGCGATAAATAGCGCGACGGTCATATCGGAAAACCTCCTGTTGTGCGGTTGATGAGCGCCATACGGCTGTCCAGGTCCCAGTTCTCGCACTTCGCGAGCACGAGTTGCGCTTCGCCAAGACCGACGCCGACCTGCCCCCCGGTTCCGTTACAGACGGAGCCGTTATCGACCAACCAGTCGCCCTTCACAGCGGTCACGATCCCGTCCTTACTTTGATCGTGCTGCCCGGGCGGACTTCATAGGCCATAAGCTGTTCGGCTTTGCTCAGAACGAGTTTGACAGGCCGCCTCGTAACATTCGCCAGCATGCACGCAGACACGGCCTGAACAAACATGGCTTGCTTGTTGCCGTAGACGCCGCCCACGTTGAAAGTGTTGATATCAGCCTGAGTACCCGGCATGTAGGCTTCCAGCATCATTTTCATAATGTGCGCACTCTGGGCGGAAGCCCACAGCGTGTAGTGGTCATTCCCGTCATATCGCGCGATAACGAAAGGCATTTCCGGAGCCAGCGGACAAGGCATCTTGTTGAAGTCAACCTTGTCCGTAGCGACAAACGCGGCTTCCTTAATTGCCTTGCCAGCCACGCCTCTTTTGCCCCGCCACCACGGACCATCCGGCTGGAAATAGGGGCATCCAGGATCGATAATGGCCGGGGAATCGCTCGTACAGGAGAGGAGCACCTTCCGCGAGAGCTTCGTCTGCTCGAAACACGGCAGGACGCTGCTCGTACTCGATCTTGATCAGATCGATTGCTTCGTCGGCAATCTCCAGAGTATCGGCAGCGACGACTGCGACCGGTTCGCCCACTGAGGTAACCTTGTCCTCAAACAGCTTGCGACTTGGGGGAGCAATGCCAGAAACGGAGCGTTCTCATGGGTGACAATGCCGCGTACGCCCTCCAGCGCTTCTGCCGCGGACGTGTCGATCTTCACGATCTTGGCATGGGGATAGACATGCTGACGTTGAGAGCATGAGCGGTCGCCGTACGGTTTCCTCCGTGTTTGGCGAGCGATGTTTGCCGAACCGGAAAGCGAAGGCCTTCCCCTATGTACTGACCGTATGTGGGCGTCGTATGTGGGCGTTGACCGTATGCGGGCAATTGACTGCTACGTGCCGATCTTCCTTGGCGAGCCTTGACTGACAATCGGCTTATGACACTGATCTCAGGTTGATTCCTGACTTTCTTATGTGCGAGATCAGTGTCGTGCTTTTGAAATATCCGTATCAAACCAATTGACACACGCTCCAACCCCTGTCGACGCGGAAACCCAGAAACCTCACAGACTCAGTCACTTCAGTAACGTCTCTTCTTTTGGCCAAGGTTGGCATATGTCGTGCTCTTGGATAAGAGGAACAAGTTCCATGCGGCAGTCAACCTCGAATCGGACTTGTTGATTTCCCGGGTACTCCTTTCCCAGTACACGCTGGGCGCATCAAAGAGTGCCCGAACCTTGAATGGATGGTGATTGCAAATGTTTTCTTTCCGCCAGAACAACGCTCCGGACATTTTCGCGAGAGATTCCCAGTTCGCATCGGTTGTTGAAATTCGAGAGGTGTTTGAATCTCTGAGTGAACAGTTGCTGTGGTTTGCTGAAGTAATCACAGGGGATCCCAGCATGGCGGCGCAATGCGTTATCGACGCCAGTAACCTCACTGAGAAGAACTCGACAATCTTTCGGGATTGGCTGGCGCAATGGGCAAGAAACGCAACCGTACGTAACTCTCTCGCTCACATGCATGCACAAATCGTGCAGGCGGCAGAGCTCAAGTATGAGCGTGCCCAGTGTCCTCACGGCGGTCACGAGACTCTGTCGAGCGGTGAAGTCGCGGCACTGCAGCAATGGCCTGCCTCGGAGTTGGCGTCGCATCTCGACCCGCTATCCAGGGCTGTGCTGATCCTTCGCGGGATCCAACACGCGGCGATCCAGGATTGTGCTTTAACGTTGGGGGTATCACGTACGGCAATTCTGGCCGCTTACTGCGGTGGAATCAATTGGCTCATGGGCGGGACAGTGCCGGTTGCAACGAGTGCCGGCCAGGGGCCATTCACAGCTTAGCAGCGTCTCTCCGGAGACCCGATCACTTGCGGCACACACGCTATGTTAGGGGCGAAAAACATGAAGTTGCACTATGGTAGGCAGTCGGCGTCGGCAAAGCACGAATTTTGGATTCAGGCCGATTCGCGAACTAGCCCCTCTTTAACTCTGCAATTAAAAACACCACTCTGCACCCTTGTAATCTGTTTGTCTCTCGTCACTGCAGCAATGGGCCAGCAGATCGACGCGCCCGAGGCGCAAAAGGGAAATATTATCGGCACTGTGACCGATGTCAACAACGACACCGTTCCTGGTGCCACGGTTGTTCTCGATGCTCCGGGCCTCAGAGATAGCCGCACGGTCGAGGCAAACGACAACGGTTTTTTTCAATTCAAAGATCTCGAGCCGGGAACCCCCTATCACGTTGCCATCAGTGCCAAGGGTTTTGCAAACTGGACCTCGCCCGAAATCATCCTCAAGCCGGGCCAATATCTAATCCTGACCGACAGCAAACTCCGGATCGCCGAAGCGCTGGCCACGGTAAATGTGGTTTATTCCTCCGAGGAGATCGCCACCGAGCAGGTCAAGATCGAGGAGCAGCAGCGCGTCTTCGGCATTATCCCTAATTTCTATGTTGTCTATGATCACAACGCCGAGCCGCTCACGACGAAGCTGAAGTTCAAGCTTGCTCTAAGAGTCTCCAGAGATCCTGTTACCGCCCTGGGAGTTACCGGGTTCGCCGGCATCCAGCAGGCGGCAAACATCCCCAACTACGTCCAAGGTGCGAAGGGTTACGGTGAGCGCATGGGAGCTGGCGCGGCCGACGGTTTCGCCGACATTATGATCGGCGGGGCCATCCTGCCATCGCTTCTGCATCAGGACCCACGCTACTACTACCAGGGCACGGGCACTCATAAGTCGCGCGTCCTCCACGCACTCTCCAGCCCATTCCTCTGCAGGGGGGACGACGGAAAGCTGGAGCCGAATTACTCGAGCATAGGTGGCGATCTCGCCTCGGCGTCCCTCGCGAATGCCTACTATCCGCGTTCGAATCGTGGCGTTGGGATGGTTTTCGGGAACTTCCTTATCGGGACCGGTGAGCGCGTGGCCGCCAGCTTGGCACAGGAGTTCCTATTGCGCAGGCTTACGCCCACTGCTAAGAGTCAAAAATAGTGGTAGGACCGATGGCAGGAGAATTTGGAGATGGCAACTGAAGTTGCTGGCATGACGCAACGATGGAATATCCCTCCCGATTCGGGGGCCATTTGCACTCAGAATCTGTGGAAGACCTATGGTGCGGATTCTGGGCAGCAGGTCCACGCGTTGCACGGGGTGGACCTCACCATCCACCGTAACGAGTACGTTGCCATTATGGGTCCTTCCGGTTCCGGCAAGACCACGCTTATGACCCTGATCGGCTGTCTCGATACTCCGACCAAGGGCCGCTACTGGCTCAACGGGCAACTTGTGACCGAACTGAACGACGATGAACTGGCCCGCATCCGCAATCAAGAAATCGGATTCGTCTTTCAGAACTTCAATCTGCTGGCGAGAGCTACGGCCCTGCACAACGTGGAACTTCCCTTGATCTATGCGGGTGTCCCTGCCGGGCGGCGCATCGAGCGCGCTCGCGAAGCATTGACCCAAGTTGGTATGGGAGACCGCACGCATCACAAGCCGAACGAACTCTCCGGCGGCCAGCGACAACGCGTTGCCATTGCGCGGGCACTGATTAACTCGCCCGCTATCCTGCTTGCTGACGAACCCACGGGAAATCTGGATTCGCGGACCGGAAACGAAATCATGGCATTGTTCGACAACCTGCACCAGCGCGGCAACACGATTGTCCTGGTCACGCACGAGCGCGACATCGCTGAATACGCGCACCGCGTTATCTATCTCAGTGACGGTCTCATTGCTGACGATAGGCCCACGCATCGCGGACGCGGCGCCAGGGATCAGGTCGCCATTGAGGAGCCGGTAGGGTTTGATTCTGTTCAGGTTGTTTAGGCATTACGCGTGATGGGATCACTGTAGCAGAGAGTCAGCTATGCGTTCGGAGAAAGTTTTGAGGCTTTAAATGCGTTACAAAACCGTTTTTCGCTTTGTCGTATCGCGTCCAAAGCAGGTCGCGGTTTTCACAGGCCACGCACTCGCATTTCGCACACCATGAACGAGGTGCTGGACAAACTTGCTGGTACTGAACCGAGAGACTTTTTTGGCAAATAGAGACAGGAAAAAGAGGCAGGAGCTTAGGGGACAGAACGATCCACAGCGTGGAACGCGTAGGAATCGAAAAATTAGAGAGCGGGTGAGCAATCTGTGGGAGGAGGTTCTCTTTATGTTGCTTAGTGCCTAGCGAGCCGTGCAAAGAAGGATTTGTCGAGAGCACTGGTCGCGATGTTTTTGGATCGCGATGGGCACCTCGACTGCCGGCGAGTGTTCCTTCCAAACAATGTGCGGCGCGCCTGAAAACGCCGCCCCGCCGCTAGTAGCCTTGCCTTGCAAACAGAAAAGAAAGGAACGACAACAACGCCATGATGAGACCAGTAAAATTTCGAGTTGATGCTGAACTGAATGAGTTGCTGACGATGCCCAGCTCTGAGCCGCCGGCACCAGTGCAGAACACCGGCCTAAGGCTCCCCGAACCAGTGTTTCCGCGGTTTCCGAGAAAGCTGGCAGACCCGGGCCCGGAGACCCCGCCGGAACAGAGAAAGTGGACGACCAGTCAGATCCTGCGCGCGACGCGTGGCTGGCTAGTCCCCTATCTCAGGTCTAGGGCGTTGCCAGGCGATTTTCATCCGATCACGGCGTACTTGTTCGTCGAGTACAAATGCAATCTGGACTGCTGGTACTGCCCCTCCTACGACAACAGCGTGAATGGAATGAGCGAAGATACAGCTCGCCGCTCCATCGACTGGCTCTATGATCACGGCGGACGGGTGCTAGCGCTGATGGGCGGAGAACCTCTGCTTCGTCCCGGGTTTGTACATAAGGTTGTGTACTACGCAGCCAGGAAAGGTATGTGGGTTTATATCGCGACGAACGGCCGTCTTTTGCGCCCTGATCTTGCCGACCGGCTAGGCGATGCCGGAGTTGCCATATTCAACCTTGCGCTCGATTCATGGGACGAAAAAGAGAGTTTACCGAAGGCCTTCGTTCCGGTACAGGAAAACTTGGAACACCTGCGGCGGAAGCAGTACGCGTACGGCTACATGGTCTTCTTCAATATCAATATTTGTCGCAACAACCATGAGGACGTGAAGCAGCTGACGGAGTGGGCGCACGAGCATCGAATCGCCACGGACTATCACATCAACGAAAG
>CAZLZA010000149.1:0-7751 GCA_964563875.1 uncultured Acidobacteriaceae bacterium | reverse complement strand
ATTTTGAAGTGGCCAGCGTCGAGCCTCTGAAACTCACGAAGGTCATTGATGAGGAGGAAGCAGACGAGGAGGAAGAATAACTGGGGCACACATCAGGAAGTCTCGCTTGCTTTCCGGTACCGGGCGGTGCGTTCCGCCGTATCGGAAGCTCCCCTCCCATGGTGCCAATCTTGTTCTTCCGGTGGTCAGCAACGTTCCGCTAGAATCGACTCCATCCCATGCCGAAAACAAAATCTGATCACCAAGCTGCCCTACTCTCCATTGAAAAAGTCCTAACGCTCCTTCGGTCGGTACAGACGCTGGAGGGTACCGACAAAGATGGCGTCGAACATCTACTGGAGATGGCGGTGGCGACCCTCAAGAAATGAAGCCTACTCAAGAACACGCCCAAGAAATACTCGACTTGATCTCTCCCATCATCAAGACCAAATATGTTGGTCTTCGAGTCCACGAAGGTCGCTTCTCGGCCGGGTCAATCCTGCCTAACTCTTGCAACCAATATCAGGATGTGGAAATGTGGCGTGACGAAGCACGCCGTGAGAATGAACTAGAGTGGGAACATCGCCGCCAGAGCATGAGAGATGCCGGAATTCCTTTTGATGAGGATGCGACCTTTGAGGATGAAGATGACACAGACTACGAAGATATCGGTGGCCATGGTGAGGAATTAGGCGGCACCTGCACTATCGGTATCGACCATGCCACCATAGAAGATGTGCTTGATGCTCTTGAAACAGTGAGCAATTATGGTGGGGATGAAATGGTACTAGTTGCTGGGGATTCACACTGCGTTGCACGGCTATCTTCTTCAGGCATGTGCAGACGCCTCAATTGCGGTTGGAACAGAGCCGAACCTGACACAAATGTTCAAAATACTCCGGGGGCAGCACCCGGCGTTCAAAGACGTCGGCACCCGTAGTGAAGACGTGGTCAAGCTCTTCGGGGCAATGGCAACCGTCGTGGATGTGTTGAACCCGCTTCGCAACAAGGCCAGTGTGGCTCACCCGAACGAACAGCTACTGGCAGAGCCGGAGGCCCTGCTGGTGATCAACTCCGTTCGAACTCTGCTCAACTATTTGGACTTGAAACTTCAGGTCAAGAAATAGAGGGGGTTCTGAGAACAACAGCCGCCGCTTCCCGCGCCACAGGCTCCGCACACGCCGCATCATCATTCTTCACCAGATTCACCCGGCTGCTCACTTCATACCGCCGCATCAATGCCGGGTTGAACGGCTTCAGCAGGTCGCATAAGGCGTCCGTCTTCTGGAAGTCGGGGTCGAGCCACAGGTCGTAGGTGTCGTCGGGGAGGATGACGGGCATGCGGTCGTGAACGTCGGCGCAGATGGCGTTCGGCGTTGTGGTGATGATGGAACAGGTTTCGACCAGTTGCCCCGCTGGATTCTTCCAAGTCTCCCAGAGTCCGGCGAAGGCGAAGATCGAGTCGTCCGCCATCGTGAAACAGAACGGGACCTTCACTTTGCCGTCCTTCTTGTCGAGTAGGGAACCATCGTTGCCGATGGTTCCCCCTCTAAGAACCGTGCGTGAGAGTTTCCATCTCACACGGCTCAAGCCTTCTCGAACGTCCAAAGCATGGACGCGGACGATGCTGCACAACGGCCTGTACGTCTGGAGAGGTAAGATGTCCATTGGGGATCGTAGGGGTTCAGGCCAGAGTGAACCTGAACATGCCTGACGATTCGCACGGAAGCAGCATGAAACAAGCGGGCGCGAACAGAGTTTCCATTTGCGGCCCGAAAGTCTCCGAAGAACCACCAATCGCGGTTTCCCACGCGCTCGAAGTACTTCTGCTTGATCCAGCGGCTCCCTTTTCGGCGATGACGGGCTCGCGCCCAGCGCCAGAGCATTCGGAAGATCGCGGCATCGAGTCGTGCGAAAACACGTTTGGAGACGACATGACGGTGGTAATTGGCCCATCCCCTTATGACCGCGTTTAATCGCGTAATAAGCAGGTGGGCGGCCCTACCCAAGTGTTCTCTGATGATCTGCTTCGCCTTGGTAAGAAGAGATTCGACGCTTTTCCGGGCAGGCTTGATGAGCAGTTTCCCGTTCGGATAGCGGCGGATATTCTGCCCAAGGAAGTCAAATCCTCCCGTGACATGCGTGATGAGGGTCTTTTCAGGAGAAAGGACTAGCCCACGCTGAATCAGGAAGGACTCGACTAATGGCTTGACTGCTGTCTCCAGCAACTCTTTCGAGTGGCCAGTGATGACAAAGTCGTCCGCATAGCGAATCAGATGTACCTGCGCAGCTCGACCACGCTCGGCACCCTTTCCTTGTACCGGGAAACGCTCCCGGAGACAACGTTCGAGGCCATTGAGCGCGATATTTGCCAGCACGGGCGATATGATTCCGCCTTGCGGCGTGCCAGAGATCGTATCAAAGAACAATTGCTTCTCAAGGTAGCCGGACTTCAGCCACTTGCGGAGGATCGACTTGTCAATTGGAACATTGTCGAGCAGCCACTGATGGCTGATGTTGTCGAAGCAACCTTTAATGTCGCCTTCGAGCACCCAACTAGGGTTTCGGTGACAGAGTGCTACGAAACAACGTTCAATAGCATCTGCACAACTTCTCCCCTGCCGGAACCCGTAGGAGCCTCCATCCGCCGTGGTTTCTGCGATGGGGTCGAGCGCCAGAAGGTACAACGCCTGCATCGCTCGGTCCCGCATCGTAGGAATCCCCAGAGGCCGGAGTTTCCCGTTCGCCTTCGGTATGTAAATTCGTCGCTGAGGTTTCGGGTGATAGCCCCGCGCCCGCAGCGACATTACACCTTGCAGCTTCTTGTGTGATGTATCCCAGAGTTCACCGTCCACTCCGGGCGTCCTTCTACCGTTGTTTTCCGTCACACGGCGAACCGCAAGCAATTTGCCGCTTGCCGTGTGAGTCAGGAGATGTTGCAGGGCCTTCACCTTGTTCCATCTCTTTTGCTGCACCGCCTTCACGATACGAACTTGCAGTCGGCGAACATTGTGCTCGACGGTTCGCCAATTGATGGCTTCCCAATCTGAGCACGTGTTTAGGATTGCACCAGCTTGCGCCGTCATTTGCCGATCCTATTAGGCCAGTAGCCAAGTATTCTCGTGACTGAAGACCAAGAGGAAGTCTGCCCCGCTTTCGCAGTCGGGTAATGCTGCGACCCGTATCCCGACCATTACAGCCGGGCATTTGCTTTTTCCTCTCTCCTCTACCCGCACCACCACCACCCAGCCTCACGGCTAGGCTGTCCCAAAGGGAAGCGATACGGGCTTACCATGTTCCACATGCGCGACATCGGATGGGTTAGGCCCCTCCATCTGCACCGGCGGCTGAAGTGTCCATGACGGGTGAGAATGGAACACCCGTTCCTGCCGCAACTGAGCCTGACAGCATCTTTGGCTCTTTCATTCTTGACGACGCTTGAAGAGGTTTGCATTCGCTGACCATGCCATCCACCCTAGCCCCAATCCACCTGATGCTGGCAGAAGCATCGACCCCTCGCGGGTTCGACACCCGTCTCGCGACGGCGGGATACATTTTCCGAGGGCTTTTAGACGACTCGTTACCGATTCGCCCGACCTCGTAGGGTACTGCCGATGGAACGGCAGGTCCGGTCATTTGGCGGTAGCCGGACAATCACACATGCGACTTCATGTCGCACCCACTCATAGAATCCGTCCGCAGGAATCAGGCAACGGTGCTTTTTCAGCGCATCCCGGAAAGAGGGCTTGGTGGCCACCGTCTCCGCACGGGCATTGATCATCTTGTAGCCGATGCTGGCGTCCTTCGCCCAGAACGGAATCAGCCCCCACCGCATCCGGGAACCGAAACGCTTTGGTTCCTCGGCATGCTGGCGGATGACCTCGACATTCTGGGTAGGGGCGATGTTGTAGCGCGGAACCCAGTCGTCCTCGGTCTCAATGCCGAAGCGTTCAGCGAGTTTGGAAGCGCGGGTGAGGCGGAATCGTCCACACATAGTGACTGGCAGTATAGCTGCATTCTGCCAAAATCAATCCATGCGTAGAACACATCAAAGCTTGGCAAACGCACGCGAAGAACTGGTGGAAATCCATGAGGAACTGACGCGGCTACAGAAGCGAATCGAGGCTGTGCGGGATTCAGTGGCGAACACGCTCGTCTCCATCTTCGGAGATCAGTGTCCGGCGTTCTCGGGATTGCGGGAAGAGGAACTCGTGGAGAGAATCGCTGGTTCCGTGGCTACTCGGCTCCGCAGTCTTCCGAAATCTCAAGAAGGCAGCGAAGAGAAGCGGTACATTCGCGAAAAGGCCGCAGCGGCATATCTAGGGGTAAGTGTGGCAACGCTTAGAAGCTGGAGGAGCAGCAGGTCGCCTTCAGCGCCACCATTCACCAAGGTCGGCAAAATGGTGATGTACTCGGTCAAGGAACTGGAGCGTTATATGGAAGTGGAAACGGTAGGGGCGCGAGGCGGAGGATAAACTCCGACCAGAATGTAAAACGTTCCCTGTCTCACCGTGCTAAAACGTGTTGTATGAAACGTTGCATACGCTCGTGATGAGAGCCAGCCCAGTAGATGCGATTGCAAGCAGGACACAGCCGAAACTCGTTGTAATGTTGGCACGTCTTTGGTTGCAGCCTACCGATGATGGATTCCTTCGCGACGGAGTTCAACAGCGCATTGCAACGCAGACAGCGCCGGAACGGAGACACGGCGGAGAACAGATCGTATCGCCCGACGACCTCGATTACCTGTAGCTTTGGCTCCGTCGCTCTGACGAAGTATCCATAAACCACCTCGCCACGCTTTAGCAGACCGCAGTCACGGGTGAGAAGAATCCGCTCTTCGTTGTGGGAGATTAGCGACAATTACTTGTCTTCACGGTCGGTCTCGTAATCAGAATCGAAGCCCAGCATCCGTAGGTATCTCGCGAGTCGTCCGAGATGGGTGTCCAGAATGAAGCGATGGTTGTGCAGGGGCGGGCGTAGGTGTAGAAGAGATCGCGTATCCAGTGACTTGAACACCAGCGCACGCTTTCCGCTGAGCTTTAAATCCATGATTCACTCCAGTAAACCTACTACTACGGTATTGATTCCGAGCCCGGAGGTCAGGATCTCATTTTCCCTCCTCCCGTCTTCTCCAGATGGGCATTGATCTCGTCCAGCGTCTTTGTTTCGTCGTGCCTCAGGAAGATGGTCATCATCATCGAATCAGCGTTCGGAGCTGAAGGCTGCGCATCGGCAATGGCACCAGCGACCATGGCGGCGGCGATTGTGGTGGTGGCCTTCTGGAGGAAGTCGCGACGTGAGGGGCGGTCAGTTTGCTGTAGCATTGGGCATCATCTCCGGTGGGGAGGAATTCTGTCGAGGCCGACAGTTCTGTGATGACTTGTCGCCGGGCAACGATGGCGGGAGCCTCGCGCCGAAGAACAGGACTCCACCCGACACAACTTGCTATTTCGCCAATTGTTCGCCTATCCTAAACCTCGTGGAATACAGTCCCGGAGCTACGAAGAAGGACGGCAGAATTCTCGTGCTGGCAGCCACGATCATCACAGGCTTGCGGCTGGCGCGTGACCGAGGGCGGGAAGCAAGACGGAGCGCGTGATCGACGCCGTCGAAGATGGAATCTTTCTGGCCAACCAGATTTACGAGAAGGCTCTGCTGCGGTTCGGTCAGGGGAATATCGATTATCGGTGGGAGTGAAGGCACACGATGGTACGCGAACGCATTGGGCTGACGACTTGCAGTCTGATGATTCCGCACTGGATGCCGAGACTGCGCCGGGATAGGATGTTGCGCATGGAAAATACAACTTTGAAGTTTCACTTCTACCATCCCGACAACAAGCCCTTCGAGGAACACGACAGCATCTTGGTTGAAGTCATCGGTGCTCAGTGGACAGTCGCAGAGTGGCCTGAGAGGATGCGCTTCGCTGGCGCAGGGCTGGCGGAAGACCTGTTATTGGAGTTGCGCCACTCAGCGGACGATGTGGTCGCTGTTGTCCAATTGGGACGTGACATTGCGAACATCATTCCAGTCATTGACGACGCGATGATTCAGAAGAATGTGAGATTTGCAACCCTCATTGCAAAATTCAAGAACGCTCCGAACGGAGTGGGTTCATAGCGTTGGAGCGAATGTGCTGAACATGTGGACACATCATCTCTGGAGCTTGCTCTGCCGCTCGTGGGGAAATTTGTTAGCCGCCATGGGCACCACGACACTCGGTCTGGTCATTCTTACAGTCGTTCTTTTCGCGTTGGTCTGGGGGTTGAGTGTTTATCTTGGCTGGCGCAAATATCGGCAGGCCGGAGGGACACACGCACTCAAGTCCGCTGTCGATGACCAGATTCTCTCACTGCAAGCTTGGGGTATCGGATTCCTCGGGTTGCTGGCGGTCTGTTACGCCGTGTTCATAGTGCGCACAATCTACATTGACCACCAGAACTTAGTGTCCCGTATCGAAGCACTCCGAAGCCAGAATGTGCAAATTGCGCAGGAGTTGGACATCCACACACACAGCATTGTGACCACAGACCCTGTGTTTCCGAACATCATTTATATGCTGCAAGCTTTTAATATTTTTCGCCATCAACATGAACAGAGTAGGCCGTGCGTCATAAGATTCACAGCAACGCGCAAGTCTCTGCCCCTCGCAAGCATGTTTGCGCAATTCGGAAACTCCGTATCTGGCTGCACTACGTTCGGGCCTGACCCAAATATCTGGATGAACCCCGACCTCGAAAAGGAAGCTAGTGGCGCAGCGCCGGGCGTGATTACGTTGCACGCCGCAAGGGAAAATGCGGCTGCGAATGAGCTGCTCATTAATTTGGGTAATCAGATTCCGGTCAAGCGAAGCTACGATTTACCTTCCGCAAAGCAACGGGAGCGCATGTACCGGATACCGAACCAAGGCACAGAAGACCTAATCTGGCTAGAGTTCGGTGACGATGTGCGCTGGAACAGCGAGGCCATTTGGGAACGAAAGATACAAACAGAGCACAGACCGAGTTAAGCGGCTGAACGGACTGGCTGGCTCGTGACCCGAGGGCAGGTTCGCAGACCGAGCGTGTGTGTGGTCAACGCGGTCGAGGACGGCTTGTTCCTTGCCAAATCACCTCTATGACAAGGCTCTGCTGCGGTATGGGCAGGGGAATGTTGATTTCAGGTGGTGAGCGCATCGAGAACTCACTGGAACGGGAGTCGAGCCCACCGAAAAGCCCAGCCGAAGCTGGGCTCTTGTGAGATGGCGCTGCTACTTGACTTCTTTGATCTCTACCGAAGCGCTCTTTGGTTCGATCACTTCTTTTCCTTCTCCCTTGACCACAGTGAAAGTTGGCTTGTCTTTGAGTTCGAGGTCGCGCCAATAAGGACTACCTCCATTCAATACGTATTGCGTTTGGGTGACTCTCCATTCGCCGAGAGAAGCGTCGACTGGCATGATGATCTTGATCGTAGCTTTCGTCTGCCCGGCTAAGACCGTCGTACGGCCCTCCGCAGAAACGCTGCCCTGAGTTGGCGCGGAACTGTTCATTACAACGTGAACGTCCCCATCACGATTTGGAATTGGATCGATCTTGACTTCGACCTCAACTTCCTTACCCTGCTGCACCTCCACCTTCTTGTCCTTACCCTGATCGCCCTTGAGTGATACGGACGATTGCCCCAACATCGGAACTGTGAACAGAGCCATTAAGAAAGCGACTGCGAGTAGTTTCTTCGTAAGCGTGGCGTGATGGCCGTGTAGACGTTGGCTGATCCAAGCGGCATTCTTC
>CAZLZA010000148.1:0-7820 GCA_964563875.1 uncultured Acidobacteriaceae bacterium | reverse complement strand
TCCTGCAGAAGATTGCACGCCTTTGTTCACGTATTTCCGGGACAGCACACTAGCTCCAGAACCAGTACAATCGAGATTCTGGCGTCAGCCAGACGCTCCAACAGTTCGGGCCGCCTCCCCGCGTGGACAGAAGGCGCTCTGCAACCCGGACCCAGGCGAGGCGCTCGCTCTTCCGTAGAGCCCTACTAAGGTTGCGTCCTCTCGTATGCGTCTTCGATGGCTTCGAGCGGCAGGCTCTTGAGTACTCCCTCAAGTTCTGAATACAGGAACCAGGAGAAATCATTTGATTTTTACCTGAGTTTGTCAAAGGAGCGAGGGGGCGAAAGCAATATCTCATATGAGAGATTCCGGAAGTTCAGCGCTCAGCCCGGAGTTATTCATTTCCGCTACCTCCAACCACCGCATAAGATGCACTGCAAAGTTGTCATCCTCCAAGTGCATTATCCAATGCGAGTGATATCTGGATGCCAGTCTGCGACAGCAGATCCAGGTCCTCCTGCCGGAAGGCATCGACGTTTCGGCTGCCCATCACCAGCAAACCCTACGGCCTGCTCTCGGTCGAGCGTGTCGAATGCGACACAATACGCTCGCTCGACGGCGCTCCGGCTGATCCCGAGTTGCGCAGCAACTTCGCCATAAGAGTCCTTTGCAATGCCGCGAATGACGAGCACGAACCGGCAAAGTATGTCCAGGCGAGCATGAATGTCTTCGGAGTTCTTGACCAGCAGTCGAAAGTACTCAGCTGAAAGTGGAGGGCGTTCTCGTTGGCTTGGCTCGCTTTTTTCGTACTCGGGGGCAAGTTCCGCAATACGCGTGCGCTGCCTCTGGAATGCGCATCGAACGGTCGCTCGGGCGGCCCAGTGTGTAAGCCATTCGTGAAAGGTCGGAGTTTGAGTTTGGGCAATGGTACAGGCGTCGACTATACACCCGGCTGCAAGTTTCTCGTCTCCGATCAGAAAGATGGCCAACCAGTGCAACGCGTTGTGATAATCGCCGAAAACATTGCGGATGTCGTCTACTGTCGCATAATGATGGTTTTCCGTGATTTTTTCCAACATGGTCGAAAGTTTCATTGCTTCTTTTCCTCAAGCACCCGACTATGTGAAATGCAAGAGCGGGGCCAAACGAATGAGCTCGGCTCAGCCGCCTATTGTTGTTTATATGCGGGCTTTGCACCGGCCTATGCCGCCGTCCAGCCTGCCCGAATACCGGCACCGTAGCCACATTACGGGCAAGTGTGGGAAGCAAGAGGGTGAATCTTATGTCAATATTCTGCGCAAGACGTGCGCGCAAACGGCAAGTCTTCACCGGCAATTGCACCAGAATTAACTAGCGTAACGACCACCTTAACGACCGCCCCCGCTAGCAGCATCGACAGGCGTTCTGTCAGAGCATCTGAGCAAAGGATAGCCGGCGCCAACACCGGCGAGAAAGAATACCAGCCCAATCTGCCCCAGGGTGATATTGGAGTGAACTGGTTCGCCAGCGGAGCGAGCAGACGATTCTTAGCGTTGTTTGCAAGTGAGCTGGCTGATGAGGAACTCCATCGAGAGATATTAAAATTGTGCTATTCGTAAGTCTTCTCTCTTAGGGCAAGCACCTCGAACTTATCGCAGCGCCGTTGCGCCTGCCAGCTCGACGCTATTTGTCAAACAGCAAATGCCGTTCATACAGTGCTTCGTTCGTTCCCGCGAACTGCATTGAACCGCATCCGTATTGAGTGTCAATGAGTCTGGCGGCATCCGACATGTCTGCCGTTGAGCTGCAGCGTTAGTCGCCGCGGTCGACTACTTCAATGATCCTGCACGGATTGGCGACCGGGGCTCCACATCCCATCGGATCAGCTGGTGTGATGCGCACACATCTGGAGTCGCGTAATCGCCGATGCCGGCGAACCAGCTTGCGCGCGGCGTAAATACATAATCCGGTAAACGCAAGGCCTGCCAAGAACGTTCCCGCTCTGGAAGCGTAGGTAGCCGCGCGGCTCAGGTCATGGCTGAAAACATAGCCTAGTCCGGCATACGCGCCTGAATAGAGGCCCGCGCCAGCTGTTTCAAGGGCCAGAAAACGGAGCCGGCCGGTGCGGGATGTCCCGGCCATGGGAGGCACTACGGCGTCCAGTCCAGGGACGAACTTGCAAAGCAAGAGCATCGGAGGCCCATACCGGGCAAACGTCTCTTTCGCTCTGCGATCGTGGGCGTCAGGATCTCGTGCGAGGCTGTGAATGAAGTGCAAGACCTTGTCACCCCGCCGCCGACCTGCCTCGTACCACGCCCAGTCGGCCAGCACACAGGCGGCGACAGCCAGGCAGAGCGCGGGCGCGAAGCCCAGGTTCCCGTTCCGTGCGAGCGCCCCGGCCGCAAGCAGAAATAGAGGTCCGGGTACCGGGAAACCTATCTGGTGCGCGAATAACGCAGCGAACAGGACTAAGTAGCCGTGCTGCAGAACGAATTGGACGATCGCATTCATGAATTCACGTCCTTAGGAAACGCTCGCGAAATCCACAGCAACGCCCTCTGCATCGCAAATCTTATTAGTAAGCCCGCCCACAGCAAGACTCCAAGGCACAAGGAAAACCATCCGGCGCCCAGGGGATTGGACACCTCGTCTGATCGGCAGTTACTCCCGATGCGTGATTTCATTTCGTGCTCGTTTTCTCTGCCCGCCAACGCTGCAGTCGAAGTTGTGCGCCAAGACTTTCTGACCGACTGCATCGTTATGCACCTCCAGTTTGCGCAGTTGCTTCAGACTCCTCTGCGGGAGCGACGGTTTCCCATTTGATCAGCTTCAGATCCAACACGAAGATCGAATAGAGCACCGGCACAAGTATTAAAGTGACGAAGGTCGCGATGGTCAGACCGCCAATCTGCGCGTAGCAGAGCGGTTGCCAGAGTGGTCCTCCGTGCATGGCCAGCGGTACCAGCCCCAGCACGGTCGCGCCGACGGTAATCATCACGGGGCGCAAGCGCACTATACCCGCGTCGAGTAGCGCTTCGCGCAATGGCTCTCCTCGTTCATGCGCTTCTTCGATGAAGTCGAAGAGCACAATAACGTGGCTAACGATGACGCCCACAAGACTCGCAACTCCAAGGAACGCCATGAAGCCGAATGGCTGCCCCATGATTACCAGTGCCGCGAGCGCGCCCGTCATTCCATACGGGATCGCTGCAAAGACGAGCAGAGGCTTGATCGCGTTGCGGAACTGGAGCACAAGCGCGATGTAGATAAGCAGCACGGAAATCGCCATTACCGCGCTGAGTTGCTTAAAGCCCTTCTGCTGTTCGTCGTATTCGCCCCCGATCTCGAGGAAATAACCAGGAGGAAGTTTCTTTTGGAACTCCTGGATTTTTGGCAACAAGGGGGCAAGCACCTGCGACGGCAAGACACCCGGGATCGGGAATGCCGATACCGTAACCGTACGGAATTGGTTGCGGCGCTTGATCTTCGGTATCGACATATCAGTGGTGACCTGCGATACCTGTCGCAAAGGCACGCGCTGATTGCTGGTCGCCGAGTACACATAGGTGTTTTGAACGTCAGACAGTCCCGCTCGCTCCTCCATGCGCAAGCGAACCGCGATGGGGATTTGCTTGTCCCCTTCCCTGTACGTTGAGATTGGTAATCCGCTAATCGCTGCCGCGGATGAGAGTGCGACATCGAGATTCGTGACCCCGGAAAGATTCGCACGATCGGGATCAACCTTGAGCCGGACGTTCATGGCCGGTTCTCCCCAGTCGTCGCGTACACGAGTCGCATTCGGCTGTGTACGGAAAACGTTCTGGAGTTCGGCGGAGAGCCGATGCAACACTTCTGTGTCGGCGCCGGAGATCCGTATCGACACGGGAATGCCAACTGGTTTTCCCGTCTCGAGCTGCCGCACGTCGATCCGAGCGCCTGGGACTTCCCGGCTTAGAGCCGTCTGGAGCGGTCCGACAAATTCGTTGGTAAAGTGCTTGTCGGTAACTTCGACGATAATCTGCGCGTAGTTGAGCTGTTGCTGCTCCGGTTCGACCGAGAACCAGAACCTGGGACCGCCACCACCGACAAAAGTTGTGAGCGATTTCAAAACATCCTTTTCATGATGTTCGCTTCCGAACTGTTCGGCTTCTTGCCGGATGACGGTTTCTGCCCGTTGTGTAATCGTGTCTGTCGCACCGAGCGGGGCGTCCGGCGGGAGCCAGACATCGACATACGACAGGTACGAGAGGTCCTTGGGGAAGAATTGCGGATGCAGCATTTTGGAGAACACTCCGCCCAACACCAGGAAGATAAGGGAGCCGGCGAATACGCCCCAGCGGTGTCTTAGCGCGAAGTCGCCTACCTTATAGTAGAAGCCCGGAAAACCATGGGCGCGTCGCTCCGACATCGGTAACTCCGCATGCTTCGGCGGCTTGATCAGGTAGTACGCAATCAACGGCATGAAGGTGAAGGACACGATGACGGACGCGATCAACGTGCACGTCATTACGACCGGAAGACTGTACAGGAAGAAATACGTGTCGCCGGTCAGCAACAGAAAGGGCAGATAAGCGACGATGTTGGTGATGGTCGCGAATACGATCGCCTTGGCCAGTTTGGTTGGCCCAAGCCAGGATGCTAGATCGCGCGGGGAACCGGAGCCTAGCTCGCGCTTGATCGCGTCGCCCGCAACTACGGGCATGTCGACCAGCAAGCCGAGCGCAATGATCAGCGTCGCGATCGAAACCTGTTGAATATCGATGTTAAGAACGCGAATGATCCCAAAGGTCATTGCCAGCGTCAACGGGATGGAAGCGGCCATCAGCATCGCCGCACGCCAATCCCAGAAGCCGACCAGGGCGACGATGACGACGAGAGCAATAGCTTCATAGAGACTGCCCATCAACAGACTGACAAGTTCATGAACTTGCTTTGGCTGGTCTGAGGTTCGCGAAACAATCAGGTCAGCAGGCAGTTGCGGACGCACGGTTGCAAGCGCCTTATTCACCGCGTCACCGAACTTGAAAATCTGCTCGCCCGAGCGCATCTGCACGGCCAGGGTGATGGCGCGATTGCGATGCCAATTTCCTTTGGCGTCGCGAGTCTCCATGTAGTTCAGATATCGTCTTGGCGACTGGTAATCACGCGACGTGTCTACAAGGTCGCGCAGATACACTGGCACGCCAGTCGGTGATGCTCCAACGAGCACGTTGCCAATCTCTTTCGTGCTTTTGAATTCGGCGGTCGAGTCAATCAGCACATTTCGCGATTGGGTCTGGACGATTCCGCCGGGGGCAGTGACATTGCGCGCGTTCAGGATGTCTTTGATCTTCGTCGGCTGCAGCTTCAAAGCTGCAAGCCGATCGTCGGAATACTCCAGGTAAATCTCTTCCGGCAGAACGCCCGCACGCTGCACCTTTGCTACCTCTGGCACACGTTGCAGGGTGCGTTGGATCAGATCGGTATAGTCATCAAGCTGGCGATACGAATACCGGTCGCTGGCGACTTCCACAATCCGTTCCTTTGTAGATTGGGGATCGCGAATGAGGATCGGACCCCACGCATCGGGATGGAAGTCATATTCCTGCAGCCGTTTCTGAACGAACTGTTGGCCATAGGCGCGAATCTCGTTGTCTGACTTCTCGGTTGCAAAATCAATTCCGGAGCAACCTCCCACGGACAACGGACGAATATCTCGCCCGATGCCATCCCGCTGCACCTCTGCGCCAAGTATTGCAAACGGCCGTTCAATGAGGGCGGGCGAAACTGATTGCGGATAACAATAGAGCGCCGTCGCCCGTCCCCGTGTATCGCCTCCGCGCGCTTTCACAATCGCATCTTGCACACCACGGGCGCGCAACTCGATTTCGATATCCGGAACGGGTGGGCTGGCGACCGTCAGCATCAACGCCGCGGTGTCGCCGAAGTCGCTGATCCAGGTGATCGGTCCTGCGCCCTCTGGAAGATCGTTGATCTGGTTGAGGCGCTGCCCGATGTCCTGAAATTCCTGTTGTGTGTTCTGGATATTGTCGAGCAGGCGAACTGTTACTACCGAGACGTTGTCCTGCGTTGTAGATTCCACGCGATCCACTTTGCTGTTGCCCGCCGCAGCTTGCTCGATCTTTCTCGTCACTAACTGCTCCACCTTGTCCGCGGAGATGCCCGGCCACGGGCAGATGGCAAGCGCAACACGCACGGGGATATCAGGGTCTTTACGTTTGGGCATGTGCATGTACCCAAAGACACCCCAAACCAACGTGGCAATCAAAGCGACCCACGCGATCTGGCGGTTGTGCGTGAAGAATCGCGCCAGATTCCGGCTGTTGTTAACGTCTCCCGATTTCACTGAACTACCTCCACCGACTGTCCGTCCTTCAGCAGATTGGCGCTGGTAGTGATGATCCGCTCACCCGCACTCAACCCACTTACCACGATTATGTCGGTTCCATTCACAGCGCCGATTTCCACGCTATGGAGAGTCGCTATGTCTCCGGCGCCCGATTTTGAGATTACAAACACGCCATATTTGCCATCATTCGCCTGCACAATCGCCGAAAGTGGAACCAGCAGAGACGAGACATGCCTTTCGCTTGCATCTTCGCCGTGCGCCAGCTGCAATGAACCAATCATGCCCACCTTGAGCAAGTGGTCGCGGTTCGGTATTGCGACCTCGACATCGAAGTTGCGCGTCGTGGTGTCCGCTGCCGATGAGATACGGCTTATTCGTGCATGAAAGGTGCGCGATGGGAACGCGTCGATGGCGACATCAACTGGTTGCCCTACATTGATGGACCGCACATTCGTATCAGGCACTCCAACCACGATCTTCACGACATCAGTGCTGGCGAGTGCGAGCGCCGGCGATCCCGGTCCTACGAAGGATCCGAGTTCTACGGACTTCTTCACAATGTCGCCGGAGAACGGAGCGACGAGAGTAGTGTCGCCCAAAGAAACTCGTGCCTCCGCCGTCTGCGCCTGAGCGGCTCGCAATTGTGCCTGCGTCGCGTCGTGTTGTGCGCGCGCCGCCTCGAACTCGGGCTTGGTCAGGCTCTGCGCTTCGTAGAGGCGCGAAGCACGATCGAAGTCAAGCTGTGCCTTCACTGCGGCGGCTTGCGCGGCCTCCACCTCCGAGGTCGCCTGGCGTACCTTGTCCTCATACTCAGTCGCGCGGATGTGGGCGAGAACGGCCCCTTTGCTCACGCTGTCGCCTTCCGCGATATCGCGAATGCCGCCGTCAGCGCGCACCTGCTTAAGCGAAGTAACATATCCGGGGATTCGAAATGCCAGCGGAACCTGCGCATAGGGCGTCACCACGGCCGAGAAGCGCAGTCCGTCACTAACGCTTGAAGCGGCCTGGATCAACTGGACTTGGACGCCTTGCGGTGGTTGCTCGAGTGGCTTACTGGAATGACAGCCGACCATGAACAGCGCCGCCGCCAGGACGATTGCAAGAGTGTTTCTCATTTATTCTTCCCCCATGGCGCGGCGAAGATCTGCCAGAGCGCCCCAATAGGACGAGAGTGCCTGTTGATACTGGTAATCCGCTTCCGACTTACGAGCTTGTGCCTCAAGCAAGTCTTTTATGAGTGCTGCCTGTTCCTTGTACTTGCCCCCGGTCACCCGGAATCGCTCGGCAGCCGCTTCCTGCGCCGTGCGCGACGCCTTAAGCAGCAGAGCAGCCTCATTCCACTTGCGATACTTCACCCCGACTTCGACTGCGATCTGCGACTCGGTTTCCGCTATGCCATTTCGTGCTTGTTCGAGAGTTTTCGTCTTTTCAGAAACTGCGTTGCGGCGACGGCCCCAATCGAACGGCTCCCAACTGAACAGAAAACCCGCAACGCCGACGTTTCCTGGAACAA
>CAZLZA010000147.1:0-7887 GCA_964563875.1 uncultured Acidobacteriaceae bacterium | reverse complement strand
CCACAATGCCGCGCCGGACACTCAGCCGGGAGCCGAGCCAATCCACGTCAGCCCAGCGGAGCGCAAGGGCCTCACTGATGCGAAGTCCCAAGCAGACGCACAGCAGGGCCATCGTTGCGAATGGCTCGTGTAGCTCTTTCAGCAGGGCTTGGAACTGCTCCGCTGTGAGGCTACGCGCTTTGCGTACCCGTCGCGTTGCTCCGATGTTTTGGACCAGCGAGATTGGATTGCGGCTAATGTCCAAAAGGCCGGACCACATCGCAAACTCCACAAGCCCGTGCATGAGTGAGCGAACGTGCGTCTTAGACTTTGGCGATAACGGCAACTCACGAAGCCACAGTTCAACCGGACGGGGCTGGACGGCCTGAATCTCCGTATCTCCCCATTTCGGCAGAATGTGGTTGTTGAGGAAAGAACGATACACCCGCGCCGTGGATTGGCGTGAGGGCATCCGCTCCGCTTCGTACCGTGCAATCACGCTACGCACCGTGTCTCCCGCCGCTTCGGCCTGTGGTTTCGCTTGGGTTTCAAGGCTTTCGACTTTCTTCCACGCGGCTGCCTTGGTTGGAAATTCTTGCTTCGTTCCAATTCGCTTTGACCGGCGAGTTGGGCCGTCATACCAGAGGTAATTCCAGGTCTTGCGCCGTTTGTCATAGCGCACAGACCCGCTTGCGTGTCGCTGGACCCTCATTGCTGCCTCCCCTCAGCAGGGTCAGCGGATGACGAACATAGGATAGCATCCAGTTCATCCTTGCGGAATCTCCAGACGCAGCGAAGGATACCAGACAACCGGTGTGCGGGGATTCTTCTTTCACGAGCCCATTGAAGAACGGTGCGAGGTTGAACCTTCACGTATTCGGCGGCCTCATTTGCTGTGAGCCAATCAGTTTCCATGTAAATCTCATTCCTGGATGTGTGGTTCTTGTAGTTGGGTTTGTCGATAGCCAACATTGCAGGCAGTTCTTGGGACAGTCGGCATAATCGAGAGACTACAGACTGCATGAGGCCGCAGGTATAGAGTGAATCGCTTATGCCTCCGGCCCACGGACAAATTCCATTGCGCCGTAATATTGTCTGGCCTTCATGTCTTCGGCGAGGCGGAAGTATCGTGTGGTCGTTTCGAAATTCGCGTGCCCCATGAGCGATTGCAAAACGAGCGCATCCATGTTGGCGTTTGCGAGATTTGTGGCAAAAGTGTGGCGCAGCGAATGAGGATGTATGTGCTTGAGTCCCAGTCGTGAACACCAGGTTGAAAGCGTGTATTGGATCGCGCGCCCCGAAAGCCGCGTGTCGCTCTGTGAGATGAACAGCGCCGGACAGTTATCCGTTCTGGTCTCCAGGTATGCTGCAATCGCCGCGATAGCATCCTGGTCGAAGTAGAACCGCCTTTGCTTGTTGCCCTTTCCAATCACTGTGCCAGTTCCAAGAACTCGTTCAATGCCATCGCTCCCTGTCTCGCGCTCCTCAGACAGCGAGTCGATGTCGAGCTGAGCAAGCTCACTCAGGCGAAGTCCCGATGCAACGAAGAGCGAGAACATGGCACGATCCCTGAGGCTGTCGATTCCATCGAGCAGAGCCTGCATCGAAGGATCGTCAACGGCCTTCCCGCGATAGTCCCTCGATCGGTATCTGCGGGGCGTCCTCTCCTTGAATGCCTGAATCGGATTCTTTCTCCTCGGATTCAGTCTGCAGAGATGCTCAAAGAAGCTGGCCAGCACTGCCATTCGTCTGTCGATGGTGGCCGGGGCCAGGCCCAGCGATTCGGAGCGGCCCTTCAGAGTCGTCATGTACATCCTGAATTCCCCAACGATGGTGTGTGTCACCTGGCGCAACTTCAAGCCTCGATCCTCGAGATAGCTTCCGAAGAACTCCAGATCGCTCTTATATGCCTTGATCGTCTCCGGGCTGAACCCTCGCAAAGACAGGTCGACGATAAATTCGCTGAAATCCATTGATTTCCTTTCTGTAGTCCTGAAGAAGTTAGAGAAAGTTACTTTTGAGTAACCTTGCGTGTAAGAGAAATTACACGCAAGGTTCCGCTAAGGTGCTTGTTTAGCTCGCCTTAGGCAATCTTGATTGTTGGTTCACGTACTTACGGAAGCTGGAAGTCGCTTTCGCGGGCTGTTCACGGTTTTTGCGCGCCTTGGTCATCGCCTCGTCATAGCCGCGCGCCTTGACCGCATCATCAACTTGGGAATAGCCCTGCATCGCCGAGAAGCTCGCCCAGCGTCCAATCGCCATGACGGCTGCGGCATTTGCGCCGCCAGCCACAAGCCGTGTAGCCATGAGGTGGCGAAGCCGGTGGGTGCTCCATGAGTCGATGCCCTCATCGTTGTACTTGTGCCCCCGATGCGTCTTGCAAAGGATCCGCGCAATCGCGTCGTGCAGTCTTCCTTTTTTGTATGGCTTGCCTTGACCACAGCACAGAAGGAAGTCGTGCGGAAGCTTGGGATCGCGTTCAGAGAGCCAGACCTTGAGGAACTTGACGGTGCTGTTGTGAAACGGGACCCAGGCTTCAACCATCGTCTTGTTGGGCAACCGGACGAAGAGCCGCTGCTTCTTCGGGTCAATGTCAGCCATGCGAATATTTGCCAACTCGGAAATTCGAATGCCAGTCTCTTCTGCGATCGCGACCGCAAGCCGTACAACAGTAGTCCCGCGCTGTTCGAGAAGCATCCAGATATACCGCATCTGTTCCTCTGTATAAGGGCGGGGAAGGCGCTTCGCCTTCGGTCTCCGGTGATAGCGGGTAATGACGGGGTTCGCTCCCTTGCGGCGACCGGTGCCCCTCATCCAGTCCATGAACGAAGAGATGACCCAAATTGCATTCCACACGGAGGGCTTGGCAGTTTCCTCTCCCCACTTGAGAAATCTTGTGATCGTCGCTGGAACTACCGTTTCAAGATCTGTGATCCCGTGCTCGTTGACGAAGTGAAAAAACAGCGCCAGGCCTGACCTCTGTGTGCTCATTGATCGCTTGCTGAGACTGGTGGAGTCAATGTACTCCTGATAGAGATCGCGGAAGCCGCCGCAAAATGAGTCAAGATGTTGATCCTGGACATGGAGCTTTGCATGCTCCTTGCTGCAGTAGCGCCGATAGCCGCTTCTGCCTCGGAACTCCTTTCCGCAGGGAGGGTATGCGCATGTCAGTGTTTCGGCTTCCCAACTGCGGCGCCAATAGCAGCTTTCGCTGCATACCGTGTACTGAAGATTGGGTTGGAAATATCCCTCCGGCACATAGTTGTCGCAACCAGGCCGACCGCATCGAACTTCGTTCGTACCTATGTATCTCGGCGTGGCATTGCTCTTGCCGAACGCACGCACATCCTTTCTGCACGACTTCTTTTCGCAGACGACGATCCGGCCGCGCCACACTTCCGCTTCTGGCATGGCCTTGCCGCAGACACTGCAGCAAGGCACTACCTGTTTCTTCTTTCCCTTCGGCATCTTACCTACCTCTTCTGTGCGCGACATCTCTGTACGACTGGATCAGCCGCCAGACGTCGAGCGAGTTGAACATCATTTCGTTTCGGGCCAACCTTGGGGTCAATTGCCCCGTGTTGACCAGCCATTGGCAATCGGCATCCGGAATTTGGAGGGTGCCAATGACTTCCGCCCATGCGAGCCAAACTTGACGGGAAGCTACAGTGGCCGGCATGACGACCTCTCGACGAGATCGTCGACCTCGTCGCTGTCAAACCGCCGATGTCCCCGAATCCTTACCTCGGTCAATCGATTCGAGTCGATCAACTCTTCGAGTTCATCCTCTCCCACCTGCAATTGGTTCAGGACCTGGTCCCGGCGCAACAACACCCTCTGCTTTCTCGTGGTCATCCGCGACACCCATACAGACCTTTCTGCCGACTGCGAAACTTGCGCCAGCAACGCCAGATTGCAGAGGAATCAGGTGACCACCAAATTCCCGTCAAGCATCGAAGTTTGGGGATTTTGTTGCGGAGTAGTCCCTGATGAACGAAGAAGAGTCCATCCAGGACATTGATATACATGTGGATACGCCGCTGTTGCTCTGCCGGAAAAATAGGCGCATACTGCTTCTATCTCTTTATGGGAAGATCAAAACAGCCACCCCTGCCGAGCATGGTCAGCCAAGTCCAACAAACCTTGGACATCCTCTTTTGGGCGCTACATCGAGTCCTCTATGAGGAGGGCATCACGCCGCTGCACTGGGCGATCATTCAACGCGCCTACCGGGCACGTGGAGGCGTCAGGTTTCGTGAGGTGATGAAGGCTACCGGACAGCCCAAGGACAATGTTCGACGGGCCGCCGACTTTCTTGAGGAGGTAGCAAGGATGGGGGAGGTTCTCGTCGATCCTGACGATCATCGGGCCCGGATCTTTCGTCTGAACACACGAGGAAGAAATCGGACTTGTTACCTCGAAGAGAACCTCCAAGCCAATCTACTGGTCTTGCTTGGCGCAAACCTGGTCTGGTCCAAGAGGGTAAAGGATTTCACCCGGGATTTGTTGAACGCCGCCGGATACCTCCCTCCAGGCGATCTAGCCAATATGAATTCATATTGCAGGTGGGATATTCCGGATGACACCCGGCAGGAGCATCCGGAACCAAAGCACCTTGGCCAGCTATCGGACTCTGAAGACATACCGTTCTAAAATCCAGACTGCAAGTGAAAAGAACAGGACCGAAAGCACGTTTCCGATCCCGTAGATCATTATTGCTCTCATTGCGAATCACCCCCTCTCTAATTGAAATGCCTTCTCGATAAGTGAGCCTTTGGATGGACATGCCAGCCGGAGGATGATGAAGGTGTTCGCGGGAGTTCCCGCGCCACCACCAACAATTCGAGAGGCTTTATGAAGAATTCACCAGCGGTCGGCAGCGACCTGATGTCAGTCGCGGAAGTCGCCAGACAGATAGAGGTTCATCCAAGAACGGTGTACGCGTGGACCTACAGAAAATCCCCACTGCCGGTTCATCGGGAGGGCCGCAGAGTTTTCATCGCCGGAGAAGACCTGGACGCGTTTCTGATTGCCAATCTGCCGAATTCACCGTCACCAGCGCAAGAAACTGGGATCGCGAAGAACGACATCCCTTCAACACCAGTTGTTGAGTCAGCGAGCTCGGTTGAAGATGCGGCCACCCCTTTGATTGAAATGCGAACCTCTGGCTGCCAACGCGAACTGGGCCGGGCAAGGAGTCTGGGCCTCCCTGGGATGGCCTTGATCGCATGTCTTCAGCTCATGTGATGGAGACAATTCGGTCTGGCGCTTGGAGCAGTCCCGGACATTTCCGCGAAATCGTTCCGAATCTTCCTATACTAGCCACTCTCAGGGGATCAATCCACGCACCTCCGTCGCAATTCTTGTGGCTTTGGAGCCGCAACGTCTGGGATGCATACTCACACCATCATCATTGATTGGAGATCACAGTTTGAAAGCTAACCTCGCAATAACGCCGCGCAACTTGGGAAGCCTCCGCCTCCCAGGTTATTGCCCGAGATGTATGAAATACATCTTGAACTTGAAGTTTCACGCGCCCTTCGATCACTTCGGCGCCGCCATTTTCGGTGACGCCCAGAAGTCCCAGGAAGCCGTTCTTGGCTATTTCATCGAGAGGGACGGGTGTCTCCCTAAGGAGTTCAGCCCGTTCTGCGACTGCACCGCTCGCGCTAACTTCCCGAGACACTGGAGTACATTCAGCTACGTCCACGATTCCGGAGTCACGCTGTACGGCGCGCCCGACGAAATCTTTGAACGGAAGGACGGCACACTCTGCGTTGTAGATCTCAAGACGGCGCACTGCAAGGGCAACAAGGATCCTTTTCACAAGCAATACGAGTGCCAAGTTGTCGGCTATGCCGCCATTGCCGAAGGTCTCGGCTTGGGAGAGGTCACACTGGGTGGCTTGATGTACTGGGAGGCACAGGTCGGCGAAGTGCAGGAGGATCCCGGGGGGCACTACAAGGGCGGTAAACTCTGCATACCGTTCACTCCAAAAACTGTCGAAATCAAAATCGACTACAAAATCCTTGACCCCGCCATCAAGGAGTTCAAGCGGGTGTGGAACGCCAAGATTCTGCCAGAAGGGCGCCCGGGTTGCGATGATTGCAAGAAACTTGACCTCCTCTTCGCAATCGACGAGGAGTTCCAACTGCATGATCGCCAGATCTTTGACGCCATTCAGGACAGCCCCCGGCACCGTCATGCTCTTATCAGCAGCGATTTTGATCGCCGACAACGGCGCAGAAATGCCCTGATTGACATTGCTCGACTGGGTGACGATATGTTTTCGCACGACGGGTTGGTCGCGAACTGGGAGTTCGTCCAGTATGCGGAGCCGGATAGCGTTACCGCATTGAATAACCAGGTGTCAAGGGCGGAGTAAAAGGGAACCACTGGGGCGGAGTAAAAGGGGCCAGTAGACGGTCATGGGCATGGTATTTCGGGGGAGGAGGGGCGCTGGGACGGCAAGCGATGCCGGCAGTGGTTTCAGACCCAGCCCGGCAGCTACAACGACGAACGGCTGATTACATTCGTGCGCAATCTGAAGAAGCACTTGCGCGGACAAAAGGTGATTCTGATCTGGGATGGATTGCCTGCGCACAAGAGCAGGAAGATGAAGCAGTATTTGGAGAGCCAGCGCGGCTGGCTCGAAGTAGAGACTCTGCTGGGTTATTCTCCCGACCTGAATCCGGTAGAGGACTTATGGAGCAACATCAAAGGCCAGGAGTTGGCCAACCGCTGCGTTGCTGGACTTGGCGAAGCCGAACAGGGCGTGTGCAGCGGCATGGATCGAGTTCGCCGATCCAAGCTGCCGTTTTCTTTCCTACACCACGCGGGACTCTTTATTTGACCCACCGTGTAACTCTATTATGCGAGGATCAGTAAGACGCATTCTGACGCTGCAATTGCCCACTACCTCAGGGGGGATGCGCTGGCGCGCCAGGGCAAGGCCAAAGAGGCAGAGACTGAGTTCGATCAGGCGCTGCAAAAGGACCACAAACTGGCGCTGGCATTGAATGCCAGGGGCGTTCTGCTGAGCAGCAACCACGACTGGAAAGGCATCGACGATCTGCGCAAGGCTACTGATGCCAACCCAAACCTTGCGGACGCCTGGGCCAATCTTGGTTTCGCTCAGTTGGACAGCAAAAAATCCGCTGACGGCGCGGCCGACGACTTCAAAGAAACGCTTGCGGTCTCTCCGAACTATGCGGTCGCCTCTGCCGGAGAGGTTTTTGCTCAGGTCGCTCTCGGCAAACCATCCGACGAGGCATTGAGAGGCCTCAAAATGGCCCTCGATTCGGGGTCGTGCGTGGCCCCAATGTTGGCGGATAATGCAACAAAGCTTGCCGCCTGGTCCGCCGGCACAACCGATAACGAGTTGGCCGACGAGGGCGAGAGCCCGGGCAATACGGTGAGCCGGGACATTGGCGAAATCATTGGGAATCGCAACCGTCAAGAACTCCCCCAGAGGATAAAAGAAATCTCAGAAATCGTCTCCAGACCGGAGAACCAACATGACCAAAGGCTCCAAGAGATGCCCACGCGTATGGTGGAAACACTCCGCAAGAATGATCCTGCGTATGCCGACGTGGTGGCAGCAGAGATAAACAGGCAGAGGGAACAAACTAGGCCAGGCAGCAACGCAGATACTCTGGCTCGGACGGTCGCGAGTTCCACCTTTGACGCGAGTGTTAGGGCCGGCGGCGGTGTTAAAACGCCTATATACCACGGTGAATTGGAGACGGAAATGAGGGCCCATGTGCCTGGGACGGTCCCAGGAAATGCCACGCTATCCGATATGCGTCAACGATACGATAAAGCCGCCGTCCTCTTCGGATTGGAGATGGCCGTCCAGAAATACGGACCGCGCATCGCGTGTGACGGCAGCGTGGAGTGGAAGCGGAT
>CAZLZA010000146.1:0-8069 GCA_964563875.1 uncultured Acidobacteriaceae bacterium | reverse complement strand
CAACGCCGCGCTCTACTTCCTGCCGGATAATCTCTTCCACGTACTGCCGCGTCAGCGGCTCCACATACGTCCGGTCGGCCATCTCCGGATCGGTCATGATCGTCGCCGGATTCGAATTCACCAGCACAACCTCAAACCCTTCGGCCTTCAGCGCCTTGCACGCCTGTGTGCCGGAGTAGTCAAACTCCGCCGACTGTCCAATCACAATCGGACCCGAACCAAGAATCAGAATCTTCGAAATATCTGTGCGACGTGGCATCTACTTGTGCTTTCTTACCTGCGATGAATGCGAATCAGCCCAACTTTGCAAATCAGCTCTCACTGCTTTATCAGCGGAAAGAATGGTAACTGCTCTATGGTGCGGAAGTCCCATACGAGGGGAAAATCCTGTGCTATTTCGGGCGCTGCTATCTCAGCTCCCGTTGTCATGCTGACGAATCTCTGCTCACGCCGCGTCACCCTGCCATCTGTGCCATAGGTCATCGAAGTAAAGCGCACGCACCCGCAGTCAGCCATCTCCATGAATCGGTCGATCATGTAAGTGATGTGCCCCTGAGGATTGAAGCACATCTGCCCGGTGTGCATGGTCCTCATGCCTTGTCCCAGCGCATCGTGTATGTCGACCATCCAGTTTTGCTCACGCCACACCCGCGCTACCGTGCTGTCGGTTCGCCCGGAGTGACTGTCTACACTGAGCACCGACCACTCTCCACCCTCGCGCATGAACCCCATCGCGCTCTGCATGGAGGTGTCTGCAATACCGCAACTCGCGCCAAACTCGGTCCGACTGGAAGTCCCCATGCCTTGCGCACCCTGCATAACGTCGCCTTCACCGGTCTGCTGGTGCGATGGCGGCATCTGCGCTGAGCACATCACGGCGATCGCCATGAGCACAACAATGAAACCCGTTCGCTTACGGCTCATTATCTTCTCCATTCGCTCATCATCTTCACAAAATCCTCAAACAGATAATGCGAGTCATGCGGTCCCGGAGAAGCCTCGGGATGGTACTGCACACTGAATAGCGGATAGCTGCGGTGCCGCAACCCCTCCAGCGTGTTGTCGTTCAAATCCACGTGGGTCAACTCCACCTCGCTCTGCTTCAGCGAATCCGGATCGACCGCATAGTTGTGGTTGTGCGCCGTGATCTCCACCTTCCCGGTCTTCAATTGCTTCACCGGATGATTGCCGCCGTGATGCCCAAACTTCAGCTTGTAAGTCTTGCCCTCCAGCGCCAGCCCAATCAACTGGTGCCCCAGGCAGATGCCGAAGATCGGAACCCGTCCCGCCATATCGCGGATCGTCTTCTGCGCATACACCACCGCATCCGGATCGCCCGGACCATTGGAGAGAAACACTCCATTCGGTTGCAGCGCCAGTACGTCTTTCGCCGAGGTCTCGGCCGGAACCACCGTCACATCGCAGCCTGATGTCACCAGCCGCCGCAATATGTTGTGCTTGATCCCATAGTCGAAGGCAACCACCTTCTTGCGCTCCGGCGACGCCATCCGATCGGCCCCGGACTCCGTGGTAATCACCGAAAGCTGCTTGATCGAGGCGTGCGGCACCGTCAGGATCCGCTCTTCCACGTCACCCTTCGTCCACTGGTAGATCTCCTTGGTGGAAACCACTTTCGCCAGGTCCACCCCATCGATCGTCGGCGTGGATTTTGCCCGGGCCACCAGCTTCGCCACATCCGTCTCACTGGTCGAGATCACGCCCCGCATCACCCCGCGATCGCGCAGATGCCGCACCAGCGCCCGCGTGTCGATGTCCGACAGCACCGGAACTTTGTGTCTCTCCAGGTATTCGTCCGTCACCTGATGCGAACGGTAGTTCGACGCATAGGGCGAGAACTCGCGCACGATCAGCCCTTGGATGTAGGGCTTGCCCGCCTCTTCATCGTCGGGATTGGTGCCATAATTGCCGATTTCAGGATTGGTGAGAACAACGATTTGCCCAGCATAGGAGGGGTCAGTGAAGATCTCCTGGTAGCCGGTAATGGATGTATTAAAAACTACTTCGCCCGTACGTTCGAGCCGCGCTCCGTAGCCTTTGCCGCGGAAGACTCTGCCGTCTTCCAGCGCAAGGATAGCTTGCATCGCATCCTCAGGGAGTGGATTTTCTTGATCATACCAGCTATTCAACCAAGGTGCAGCCCTCGCTTCCGGAAAACCATCCCGCCATGCATATTAATACAGTCATTCGCATAATATGCAACGCCGTAGAGGGTCATCCCGAGCAGAAGGATAAGGTGGGAAGCAGCGCCCTCTACCTCCGCACCGCTCTGGCTCTGACTTTGCTTTTGCTCTTAATCTCTGAAACCTTTGGAACGCTGAAACCCAGAAACCTCGAGCTTATCCACCTGTCACCGTCGGCGACTCGCCAATCCACAGTCGTTCGGTTACCGCCTGTAGCATCGCGGTCGCTACGTCCGCGCGTGCGACTCTGCCCACCGCGGGCCGTCCCATAGTCACCACGTATCGCCCGGTGCGCGGACCGTTCGTCAGCAGCGTCGGTCGTAGAATCGTCCACTCCAGCCCGCTCTCTTTCACCGCCGGCTCCAGCAGATTCTTGTCCTGATACGGAGCCCACAGTAGCGTCGCAAACAGCAATCGCTCCAGCAGATTTGCCAGCGCAAGACTTTCGCCGGCGCCAAAGGCAGACTCCACCACCAACCGCCGAGCTCCCTGCGCCTTCATTACGTTGACGATCAAACGCGTTCCCACCGAACACACTCGCGTGTTCCGCAGCAGGTTGCGCTGTCCCAGACAGCTCAGTACGGCGTCCGCCCCCAGCACGGTCTTGTTCACGCTCTCATGGTCCAGCACATTGCCCAGCACCACCCGCATATTCGGATTCACCAGCGGCATCCGGTTCGGATTCCGCACCAGCACCCGAACGCTGTGGCCCTGTTCCAGTGCCTGCCTTGTCAGTTCCAGTCCCGTGCCCCCGGTGCTGCCGAAGATTGCCAGTCTCATCTTGTCTTTCCTTGCACTTGCATTTTGTCCTGCTCTAGCGCAGCTTGCCCACCATCCCCGTAGGCCAGTAAGCGAACACCGCTTTGCCGAAGATTGCCTCGCGCTCCACCACCCCAAAGTCCCGGCTGTCGCTGGAGAGGTTCCGGTGATCGCCCAACACAAAGTATTCGTCCTCGGGAACCGTCAACTCGCTCATCGAGCGCTCGTCCCGGTACTGTTTGATCACGTACGGCTCCTCCAGGCGGTTGCCGTTCACCAGCACTTCCCCCCGAAAGATCTCGATCCGGTCGCCCGGAATTCCCACCACTCGCTTGATGTAGTTCTTGCTGGGGTCACCTGGATACCGGAACACCACCACGTCGCCGCGCTCGATGCTCCCCAGACGGTAGGCGTATTTGTTGATGAAGATACGTTCCTGGTCGGCCAGGCCCGGCATCATGCTGGTGCCCTCGACCTTCACCGGTTGGTACAGGAACACGATGATGAACAGGGAAATCCCCAGCGAGAGCCCCACCTCGCGCAACCACCTCCATCCGGATTCAACCGGCCTCGTCTGCTCTGACTCGCCCACCGCGGATTCCTTTTCGTTCATCGCCCACGCTCCGTCTATGTTTTATTGTATACAGACGTAGAAACCGTGCTCCGGGTTGAGCCGTTTCGCCTTTATTATCCTTGGAAATCCCGCCAAAAGCCCATTTGGTTGACGCTGCCTCCGAGTCACGGTATAAAGCTGTATCCTGTGATAGTTCCCGTTCCCTGTTCTTTTGTCAGTCCCGGGGCGGGGGCATTGTCCGCTTTTTGGAAGGGCCCATGACTAAAAAACTCGAAGTCAAACCGAAAAGCCCCTCTGCCAAGGCCGAACACAAGCACTCGCACGATGAACTGCAGGCGCACTTCGCGCATACCCTGCTAGGCTACGAACAGGCTCTCAAGCTATTGCAAACCCAGAAGTTCGACAAAGCCAAGGCGCTGTTCGAGAAGGTCATCGAATCCGGCATCAGCGAGCTTGCGGATCGCGCCAAGGTTCATATCAGCATCTGCAACCAGCAGTTGGATCGCATCCAAAACACCTTCAACACCCCTGAGGAGCACTACGATTTCGCGGTTTCGCTCATGAACCTCGGCGACTTCGTCACGGCTCGCGAACACCTGGAAGCACTTTCCATCCAGCGCCCCGGTCTGGATTTCATCTGGTACGGATTGGCCGTGCTGGAGTGTCTTACCGGACGCACCTCGGAGAGTCTACAGCACTTGGCCGAGGCCATACGGATCAATCCGGGAACTCGTTTCCAGGCCCGGAATGACTCGGACTTTCGTAACATGGCCGACGATCCACGCTTCACCGAGTTGCTCTATCCTGAAGGCACCGTCGGAGCGTGAGCCGGAGCCCTGCACGAGCCCTATCGAATCCCTAGGGAAGTACCCCGGCTTCCCTGCATCTGACGAAGCGATGACTACACCGAGCCCTATTACAAACCGTCCGGAAGGTCTCCGGGTAGTTGCCATCGGCGGAGGCAGCGGCCTCTCCACTCTGCTCCGCGGACTCAAGCGCCACGTCCTCGCCATCTCCCCCACGGCGATTTCCTCCCCCGCGCCGCTTGCGCCCTTCATCTCCTCGCTCACTGCCATCGTCACCGTAACCGACGATGGTGGCTCCAGCGGACGTCTACGCAAGGAGCAGGGCGTGCCCGCGCCCGGCGACATCCGCAACTGCATGACCGCGCTCTCCGACGATGAAGAGCTCCTCGCCCAGCTCTTCCGCTATCGCTTCGTCGGCGGCGGCCTCGATGGTCACAGCTTCGGCAATCTCTTCCTCACCGCCTTGGCCGACGTCTGTGGCGACTTTTCCATGGCTGTCCAATTCAGCTCCGCAATTCTAAAAACCCGTGGCGAAATCTATCCCTCCTCCATCTGCAGCAACCTGCAACTGGAGGCGCTTATGCGCAATGGCAAACGCGTTCTTGGAGAGACCAAAATCACTGCCAGCCGCAGCGGCATCGCCCGCCTCAGCCTGGTCCCGGCCGATGCCCGTCCCCTGCCCCAGGCGATCGAAGCCATTCTCCATGCCGACATCCTCAGCATCGGCCCCGGCTCGCTCTTCACCAGTTGCATCCCCAACCTCCTGGTGCGCGGAGTCCCCGAAGCCATTCGCAGCTCTCAAGCTCTGCGCGTCTATGTCTGCAACCTGATGACCCAGCCCAACGAGAGCACCGGACTTTCCACCGCGCAGCACATTCAGGCCATCTTTGAGCACGCTGGCGGCAAGGTCTTCGACTACGCCATGCTCAACTCCGCCCCCGTTCCCGCCGAACTCCGCGCTCGCTACGCCGAGGACAACTCCGAGCCCTTGCACCACGATCTCGACAAAATACGCGCCCTTGGCGTCACCCCGATCCTCGGCAATTACCTCGACGCCACCCAGTTCGCCCGCCATGCCACCGACCGCATCGCCCTCGACCTCCTCAATCTCCCCGCCCGTCTTCACCACGAGTTTCAGGCAAAGGCCCCCGCACCGTAGAGCGGTGAACTGCGGAGACGCCGCGAACCACGGACTGGGCTACTTGCCCTCTCCGCCATCGCGCTTCCCTGCTTTACAATAAGAGCGCATGCTGAACCCACGTTTTGCTATCGCCATTCTCGCCGCAGGCAAGGGCACCCGCCTCAAGTCGAAGCTCCCCAAGGTGCTGCACAAGATCGCGGGACGCTCGCTGCTCGAACACGTTGTCCGTGCCGCCGCCAGCATCGTCGCTCCCGCCGACATCTTCTGCATCATCGGCCATGAGGCCGATCGCGTCCGTGCCGAGATCGCGCCCCTCGGAACCCAGTTCATCGAACAGCTTGAGCAGCGCGGCACCGGACACGCCATGATGCAGTGCCGCCAGGCCCTCGCCGCCTACGATCATGTGCTCGTACTCAGTGGCGACGTGCCGCTCATTCGTCCGGAGACCATTGCGGCGGTGCGCGATTTCCACATCGCCAAATCTGCCGCCATGACCATTCTCACCGCCGAACCGCCCGATCCTTTCGGCTACGGACGCATCGTGCGCCGCGTCGAACAAGGTGTCAGCACTGATCACGTCGAAGCCATCGTCGAGCAGAAACAGCTCACCCCCGAGCAGAATGAGATCTGCGAGATCAACTCCGGCATCTACGCCTTCAACGTCGCCGAACTGTTTTCCCGCATCGATCAACTCTCCACCGACAATCCACACGGCGAGTTCTACCTCACCCAGATTGCCGCAATCCTGCAGCGCGACGGCCGCCCCGTGCTGGCCCTGCACACGGCGCACGCCAGCGAGGTACTTGGCGTCAACACCCGCCGCGAGCTCGCCCAACTGGATTCGATTCTACGCGAGCGTAAAACCCGCGAGCTGATGGACAATGGCGTCACCATCTTTAAGCCCGAGACGGTTCTCATCGACGCCGGAGTCACCATCGGCGCTGACACCATCATCGAGCCATTCGTGCAACTGCTCGGTGAAACCAGCATCGGCGAGGACTGTTTGATCCGCAGCTATTCGGTACTCACCAACATGCGGCTCGGCGATCTGGTTCGCATCAACCAGGGAACCATTGCCGACGACTCCACGGTGGAGCGGGCGGCCATCATCGGCCCTTACGCAAGGCTTCGCTTGGGCAGTGAAATTGGACCCGAGGCGCATGTCGGCAATTTCGTTGAGACCAAGAAAGCCAAACTCGCACGTGGTGCCAAGGCTAATCACCTCACCTACCTGGGCGATGCCGAGATCGGCGAACGCACCAACATCGGCGCGGGCACCATCACCTGCAATTACGATGGAGTGAACAAACACAAGACGATCATCGGCGCTGGAGCCTTCATCGGCAGTGACACTACCCTGGTCGCACCCGTCCGTGTCGGCAATGGAGCCTACGTCGGCGCCGCCTCCTGCATCACCAAGGACCTGCCCGATGACTCGCTCGGCCTCACCCGTCCACCGCAACTCATCCGCGAAGGATGGGCAGTCCGGAAGCGCGCCAAACTCGAAGCCGAGAAGCTGAAACAATAGCTCATGCGCAAACTGCGCACAAACAAAGGGCGAAGCCGAATGCTTCGCCCTTTGTCTTACATCTTTCCCCTCGCTCTTGCCGGAGCCTGCCGTTGGACCGCGTTAAATCTGCTCGGCAATTTTTCCCACACTCAAGGCCAGCACTCCAAGGACAATCAGCGTCGCCGCAGCCAGTGGTTGCTTAAACGTTCCGGCGTCGACGGCCATGCCCCAGAACAGCGCCCAGATTGCGCCAACAATCACCAGCAGAGCCCCGACTGGCCGCAGAACCGGGTCGCGAGTGACGCCAACGATTAGTGCTCCACCGGCGTGAGCGTTGGTGTGCTCATCATGCTCTTGCATAACTCTCCTATCGGTTTTTCGATGTAGCTGGAGCGCCTTCGGATTCCGAAAGTTGACCGGCGTCTTCGAGGCTGGATTGCCCTGGCAGGCTGGGTTGCTCGCAAGGAGCCCAACGATTGCTCTTTCAGGCAACTGCTCGCGCCTGCAATGTACCTTTTCGGCAATCCTTCCGAGGGATTGCTGCATCAGTCACGTGGGGTTCTCTGCCCCTTGTCTTCTTAGTCAATCGTTTGCCCCAGTTCGCGCATCGAATCCATTGGCGTAGTGAGGCGGGGAGGTGAGAGATGCGGGACAAGAAGCAGAGCGAAGTTCACGCCGGGAATAATCCGAATGTTCAATCCTCGAAAGGCGGCATCAATCCATCGGCTCCCTCGACTGGCACCGCAGGCTGGGGCACCACGCCCGATGAAAAGCAAGGACAGGTAAGCCAGAACAATCCCGAAGCCTCAAGCCCGAACGCCCACGGCGCCGGAGATGTGCGGCACACCTCGTATCCGCAGAATGAAGCGGCGCAGAATCCGGCCGCCTGGGAGGGCACGCACACGCACGGAGACCGCAGCTTTCGCTGTGCCGACGCAGTTGAGAAGGATTGCGGATGGAGTGTGACCGGCAACAACGAAGAAGAGATTCTCGGATACCTGCGGGCGCACGCACGCCAGGCGCACGGCAAAAACGAGTTCACCCCGAAAGAGTTGGAGAACGCCCGGCGCGCCATTCA
>CAZLZA010000145.1:4965-8141 GCA_964563875.1 uncultured Acidobacteriaceae bacterium | reverse complement strand
TACATAGCCTTCCATGAGGGCGGCTTCCTTCAAGTCGCTGTATCAGAAGCGCCCCCATGAGAGCGTACAGCTGCGCACGGTTGCATCGCGGGGCGCTCCAGATACAGCACTAAGACTTGCGGGGACCTATCTCGAAGAGCATCTGGAACAAGCACAATATACGATAGTCATTCCGCTTTGCGCCCTGCTCCCTGCATTGAGTCGCCAGATTCTGGTGAGAATCATTCTTGTCACCCGGAGCGTTGAGACGCTGCCGCCGGCATCGTCAGCATGCCCATCAATCCAATTGCCCAAGAGGTATGCGGGGTAGTTCACAAGCAGTAACCGATTCCGGGATGAACTGGCATTTGAAGTGATGCTGTGGCATGTGGCCGTGCTGCCGCTTCCGGCAAGCTAACGGCGAGCCGGAAGACTTCATCGTTGAGAGCTAAGAGCGGGAGTAGGGTAAAAGAAGATGCAACCCTGGCCCTACAGATCTACTCCCAACGAGCAGCAATTCGGGGGAATGTGGCTGTTGCCAAGGCCATGGACCCGCTTGACTCATGCCAGGGGCAATGGCTTATCTACAATCCGCAAGCTCCATTCGCTTCACCCATCTAGGTGAACACCATCCGCAATCTTTGCCGGAACTTACGCACGAGCGCCTGTACTGATTCTGCGGGCCTGCACGTATCGAAACCACTGGGCCATTCTGAATTTAGCCTCCCGCGTAGAGACGCGGGATGGAGGTCAAGATGTCAGCTTCGCTCTCCCGCCGAATCCTCCCCGTTTCTTCCTCACCGTTTGCTTCGATGCTTGGCATCGCAAGAAAACTTACCCTGTTCGGCGCAGCCCTCACCCTGCTGCTCGGCCTGGGGGTCGCTCAGGCACAAAACACTTATACTGTGACAACCGCCAACGACGATGCTTCCGCTGCCGCATGTTCAGGCACCGCTCCCACTTTTACTTGTGCGACACTGCGCGACGCCATCGCAGCCGCGAACGCCGACGGCTTGAGCGACACGATCAACTTCAGCGTCAGCGGCACCACCACGCTCAGCTCGACGCTGCCGAATATCACCGACACGCTGACGATTACCGGCGCCGGGCAAAGCATAACCCTCAGCGGAAACAACATCAGCCAAGTACAAGCGTTTGAGGTGGGTGGCGAAGCCGTCGTCGCTGTGAACAACCTTACCATTGCCGATTTCAACGGAGCCAACAACAGCGCCATTACCAACGGTGGCACGCTGACTCTCACCAACAGCACATTCTCGGGTAATTCAACCAATTTCGAGGGCGGCGCCATCTACAACGGCGGCACGCTGACTGTCACCAACAGCACATTCTCGGGTAATTCAACCGCAGGCGGCCTGGACGGCGGCGGTGCCATCTACAACGATGGCACGCTGACCGTCACCGACAGCACGTTCTCGGGTAATTCAACCGGACACGAGGGCGGCGCCATCTACAGCAGTTTCTACGGCACGCTGACCGTCACCGACAGCACGTTCTCAGGTAATTATGCAACCGGAGAATTCGGCGAGGGCGGCGCCATGTTCTTGGCACCATATTCAGGTGACAGCTACGTGGTGATGAACAGCACCTTCTCGGGCAATACAGCCAGTGGCGGGCAGGGAGGCGGAATCTACCTACTCCAGGGCGCGCTGACCGTCGCCGACAGCACGTTCGCAGGCAATTCAGCGTCCACCGGCGGCGGCGGCGCCGTCTACAATGCGACCAATAACAGCGCCATACTGACCCTGACAAATACGATTCTGGCAAGTTCCCCCGCTGGCGGAAATTGCGCGCCTTCTGCTGGAGTCACGGACGGCGGCGGGAACCTGAGCGACGATGCCTCCTGCAGCTTTTCCCCGCCCTCGATCTATAGCGACACCGCTCTGAATCTCGGCACGCTCGCCAACAACGGCGGCCCGACGCAGACGATTGCTTTGAATTCCGGCAGCACGGCGATTGGCTTCGACACCGGCAACTGTCCGGCCACGGACCAGCGCGGGGTAACCCGTCCGTCCGCGACGCAATGCGACGCGGGTGCGTATCAAACGGGGACTGCTGGCATCGGCCTCGTCAAGTCAGCGAGCATCGATGGCTACTCGGCGCCAGGCACCCTGGTGACCTACATGTATACGGTCACCAACACCGGCCCCATTCCCTTGAGCCAATTCCTCGTCTCCGACCCGATGCCAAACCTTTCGGCGGTGAGCTGCCCGAGCGGCTCCCTCGCCCCGGCTCCTTTTTCTGCTTCCTCGGTGATCTGCACCGCCACGTACACGACGACGACAACCGACGTGACCAACGGTTCGATCACCAACACCGGCACCGCGACCGGCACCCCGTTCGGCACACCGCCGGTCGGGCCTAACGTAACCGCCAAATCCTCGGTGACGATCCCGGCAGCCCAGACGGCCAGCATCGCCATTGTGTTATCGGCCATGCCCGCGAACTTCTCGGCCCCGGGCACAGTGATCACGTACAACTATCTCGTGACCAACAGCGGCAATGTCAGCCTGAGCTCCGTCTCGGTGAGCGACTCGATGACCGGGTTGTCGGCGGTCAGCTGTCCCAGCACCACCCTCGCTGCCGCGGCCTCAGAGACCTGCACCGCCACCTATACCACCGCCCAAGCCGACGTGACCGCAGGCGGGATCGCCAACTCGGCCACCGCGAGCGGCACAACCGCGCTCGAAGCTGTCGTAATCTCCCCCTCGTCCACGTGGACGACCCCGGCTTCCGACGCACCCGCGATCGGCGTGGTCAAGTCGGCCAGCATCGCAAGCTACTCCGCGGAGGGTACGCCCGTCACCTACAGCTACAAGGTGACCAACACTGGCAACGAGACCCTCAATCCCGTCACGGTCACCGACCCGATGACCGGATTGTCGGCGATCAGCTGCCCCGTCACATTGCTTGCCCCCACGGCGTCAGAAACCTGCACCGCTACTTACACGACGACAACAACCGACGTGACCAACGGTTCGATCATCAACACCGGCACCGCGACCGGCACAGACGAGACCGGGCCCACGGCGGCCGCCACGTCGACGTTGACGATCCCCTATGCGGTGGTGACGCAGTGCCCGGCTGGCTCGTATTCGGCCACCGGAGACACGCCGTGCACGCTCGCTCCGGCGGGTTACTACGTAAGCAACACCGGCGCAACGGCGGCAACAGCGTGC
>CAZLZA010000145.1:0-4865 GCA_964563875.1 uncultured Acidobacteriaceae bacterium | reverse complement strand
GGCGGGCACCGGCTATTACGTAGCCAGCTCCGGACAGACCACTGAGACTGCCTGCGCGGCAGGGACTTACTCGAACGTCGCGGGAAGCTCCTCCTGCACGAACGCTCCGGCGGGTTACTACGTAAGCAACACCGGCGCAACGGCGGCAACAGCGTGCACCGCGGGCAGCTACCAGCCAACAGCTGGCCAAACTTCGTGCCTTCTGGCGGGCACCGGCTATTACGTAGCCAGCTCCGGACAGACCACTGAGACTGCCTGCCCGGCCGGGGACACGACACTTGCCATGGGATCCACCTCAGCCAGTGCCTGCGTTCCCATCTCTTCACCGATCGCCAGCATTTCGCCAGCGAGCATTAATTTCGGAACTCTCTATTTGGGCTCGACCATCACCAAGACGGTAACGGTAAAGAATGTCGGTAATGCGACGATGACGATTAAGAACCCACTGATCGCCATCGTGCAAGGCGGCAACTCCAACGAGTTCATCACGGTGAACCTTTGCCCGGCGTCGCTGGCGGCCGGCAAAAGCTGCACCATGACCGTTACCTTCATCGCCGGTCCGTTCTACAGCCCGCAAACGGCCACGCTGATGATCAACGACAACGCCGCGGGCAGCCCGCAGACCGTGCCGCTCACCGCAACGGTCATCGATCCGGTCGCTTCGTTTAACCCACCCAGCCTGAGCTTCGGCACGGTAAAGGCGAACTCCGGCACCGCGACGAAATCCGTGACCCTCACCAGTGCCGGCGGCACCACGCTGTCCGTCAACGGCATCGCAATCAGCGGTGCGAATCCGGCGGATTTCTCCCAAACCAACACCTGCCCGGCTTCCATGGCGCCGAAAGCCACCTGCTCGATCAGCGTCACCTTCAAGCCTAAGGCGAAGGGGTCGCGGTCGGGGAGTCTGGTGATCACCACCAACGCCCAAAACAGCCCGCAGCGCATCTCGCTTTCGGGCACCGGAGATTAAAAGCGATCCAGTGAGTGCACCACGCGTACGGCAAGAACGACAAAACGCGTGGTGCGCCCATTAGGAACGATAAAGGAATGTACGCCAATGAAAGCGAGCAAGTGCAGCTTCCTCTGCTGGAAGTACTCGGCGCAGCGGACGTTGTGTTGGGCGGGGCGAGTTGTTAAGAGATGAACCCGGTCCCCAATGGCCGGAATGGGAGAATGCGCCAGCCTTCGTTGCGCCAAGAATGTTCAGCCCAGCAGACAGGATCGGTAACGGAAAACGCCGATCAGCCTTCGACGCGGTCCCGAAGTCTCGTTCGAGGAAGCCAGCGGGCCAAGCTTCCGAAATGCCGATTTATCACTCTATGGGATAGATACAAGGTTTGACGCTATAACATCGCGCTCTACTACTCTAAGCTCAGAGTTGAACGCGGCATTGTGTGCCAGCAAGTTGACGACGTGAAGTCGTCAGAGTCGCGGCGCTTATAGCATTTGCTATTGCAGTGTGAGTAACGGCCCAATCCGGCTTCTTGGTTGTGTCTCCGGAATCAAAAAGGATGTAGGTGTTATTGAGCTTCATCGGCTGTGTCTCCCAAAACTGAAGAGTTCGGCCACTGGAAGCCCAAGCGCGTTAGCAAGGCTCTCTAAATTTTCAAAGGATGGCGAGTTGCGGCCCCGTTCGATAAGGCTCAAGAAATCGACAGAGATGCCCGCCTTTTCAGCGAGTTCTTCTTGCGTTAGACTCGCCGCAAGGCGCAGCTTTTTCAGTCGGGCTCCAAATTGGGCTCGAAGTCCGTTGTCATGCTTGGGTGTGAGTGGCACGCGCCGATTGTTTCCGTAATATCATTCCGAGAACACCGAATGAGATTACGGGTTGTCTACTCGCCAATACGTGATGAGCAAGGCTAGCGGTACTGAGTTATGTCAGTAGGTTGCAAACAGAATTGCCGTGAAAGACAGCCCGGAGAGGTGATGTAAGTGATTGAATATAAAGAAGGTGGTGAGCGCGGTAGGAATCGAACCTACAACCTACTGATAGCAGGTAAGTCACGTAAAATCAATGGTTTCAACGACTTTCCAACCTGCTCATTGGGCAGAAGTAGGCAGTTTTAGGCGTAGTTGTTCCCTCAGTTGTTCCCTCGCGGACACAAGTAGATAAATAGTCAGTTTTGAGCACTCTCGCGTCGGTTTTGAGCACCCCGCGTTAGAATCGAGCACTCCCCAGATGTGTGGTTGTGGGCACAAGTAGATAAATCGTCAATTTTGAGCACCCTCAGTTGTGCCCAAGTGGCTTCGGGTGCTGGGAACATCTGGGGGCACAACTGAGAGTGGTCTACGCTAATCCCCCAGTCTTCTCGCAGAGATTGGGAAAGTTTTGAAGGCACAACTCCGGTGATAATGTCCTAGTCTCGGGTCAGGAAATTCGTCAATGAGTCAGCTAAAGAGTCAGCGCGACGAAGGAGGTTCAAGCCTTCGCTCCGTGTTTTCATCATCCGCTTTCCGGCCCCGTTGACGTCCGCTTTTCTTCCGGCGCTTGGGAGCGGTGGGCCTCAGCTTGTCTCTGAAGAGACATTGGTAACGCTGCAATACAATGGAGCCGTGAGCAGGAAGATGGTAAAGAAGGTTTCCATCAACACGTACGGGGTGAAGGGATTCTTCGAACGGGCGCACGAAACTGCCCGGAAGCTCGACAAGAAGGAACCCATTGCTGCCGAGACCGTTATCGCGTTCGAGAGCGCAGCACTTGCCGACCCGGTGGAGATGATCGAGCGCGGTGCACCTCGCATCATTCACAATGACGCTGAACTTGAACAGTACACACAAGCCCTCTTCAACCTCACGGCCTTGGAGAACCCCACTCCGCCACAACAAGAAGCCATCGAGCTGCTCACTCTGTTGGTGGAACGCTACGAGCAGACACACTACTTCATTCCAGTGGCGGGTGCTGTTGCAGTGGTGAAATTTCTCATCGAACATCAGGGGCTGACGCAACGCGATTTGATTCCTCAATTCGGGACAGAGAGCGCGGTTTCAATGTTCTTGGCCGGGCAGCGGAAGCTCACCTTGAAGCAGGTTCAGAACCTGAGCGCACGGTTCAAGCTTCCCGCTGATATCTTCATCTCGTAAATTGCGCCATACACAGGGCGCGGCTGCTCACAGTGGCTGCCTTCCCGCACTTTCCCCAACACCTCCAACCATCTCTGACGCGACCTCGACATCCTGCCCGGCATCACCAACGCACCCAGTCGTGCCAGCCACCCTGTTTCGGGGTTTCCCGGTGAGCGTAAATCAAAAAGAAAATCCTTCTTGTAACCGCTTGCATCAAAGTGCTAGGATTCATTAACCCAAAGGGTTAATGATCATCTTCTTCCAAACTCGAAAGTTGGAGAGGGCGGCAAATTCGGAATCGCACGGTATCCGACTTTGGGGTGAGCACCGTGCTGCGAAGATTCGGCAAAGGCTGGTCGAACTGGCCGCAGCCAACACTCTGGCCGACATCAGCACGCTTCCCCCGCCGCGATGTCATCAACTCACCGGGAAGCTGGATGAGCAGTTTGCTGTCGATATCTCTCCAAACGAGCGACTCATATTTGAAGTCGCAAACGAGCCAACACCCAGACGGCCAGACGGGGGAATCGACTTGGAGCAAGTCACTGCAATACTTGTATTGAGAATTGAGGATTACCATGGCCGATAAGCGAAGATTCGGGTACAAGCCCGACTACGCGGTTGCACCGGGTGCCACTCTGCTTGAGACCATCGAATCGTTGGGAATCTCACAAGCAGAATTGGCTAAGAGAACCGGACGACCACTCAAGACCATCAATGAGATTATCAATGGAAAAGCTGCAATCACCGCAGAAACCGCTTTGCAGTTAGAGCGCGTGCTAGGGGTGCCAGCTTCCTTCTGGAACAATTTGGAGCGGAACTACCGCGAGGCTTTGGCGTCCTTAAAGGAACGCAAGGCTCTGGAGGAAATCAATGAATGGGTGAAATCCTTCCCGGTAAAGGAACTGGTCAAGAGGAATGCCCTCGCGGCTTTTAACGACAGCATCGGAATGGCGCGGGCTTTGCTTCAGTTTTTCGGCGTTAGCAGCCCTGCCGCGTGGGCGCAGGTTTGGACTGCGCCGGAAGCTGCTTACCGTCGTTCCTCAGCATTCCAGACTTCTTGCGAGGCGACGGCGGCTTGGTTGCGTCTCGGTGAGATTGAAGCTAAGAAACAGCGCCTTCCTGCTTTCGACAAAAACGTATTCAAGCAGGTGCTAGTCAACCTGCGCGGAGCGATGGAGCTACCACCCGCCGAGCTTAAGAAGCGGTTGATAGAGGAGTGCAGAGGCGCGGGGGTGTCAGTGGTCTTCGTTAAAGGGCTTCCCGGTACCCCTGTCCATGGTGCGGTTCGTTGGGCTGGAGACACCCCGGTGATTCAGTTGAGTTGCCGATACAAAGTTGAGGATATCTTCTGGTTCACATTCTTCCACGAAGCCGGACATGTGATGCTTCACGGGAAGCGAGATGTGTTTCTGGAAGAGAACGGTGGGGGCGGCGACAAAGAGCAAGAGGCAGATGCATTTGCAAGGGCGCACTTAATTCCAGAATCGCAGTGGCGCAAATTTGTAATTGAGAGAAGCTTCTCGGAGTCTGACATTCGGGCGTTCGCCGGGACCCTTGGTATTTCACCCGGCATTGTTGTGGGTAGATTGCATCACGAGAAGAAGCTTCACCGCTCCCGGTTGAATCATCTTCTACGACGATTCGACCTAACGGAACCACTCGCTGCATAATCCGAGGGGTTGGCAGCCGAAAAGCGGGAGCCATAACCAAACACGCAATGCAGAAAGGAACACTGATGAAGAAACGTAAGCGTCGCCCCAATACCGTGTTGACGGCCTGAAAGAGTCTGTGAATGAGAG
>CAZLZA010000144.1:0-8151 GCA_964563875.1 uncultured Acidobacteriaceae bacterium | reverse complement strand
ATCGGAGTTTCGGGTATTCCGTCTGAATTGGAAATCAGAATCTTCCAAGCCACCAACTGGGCGTACGACTCTACGCCATGAACCAGGAAGAAGATACGTATACGCGCTCCGTCTTCTTCCGCCGCGCAGGGATCGCGCTCCTGATCGCTTCCCGCACCGCCCGTCGGTGCACTCCCGGTTTGCGCGCCACGCCCTGGATCGTGCCTGCTCCAAACTCGTACTCCAGCCGAATCTGCTCGAACAACTCCACCTTGGCTCTCCAGTCCAACTTCCGCCTCCAGATCCAAGCTCACGCTTACATCCAGAGTAGAAGTTTGCTGTGTCCAGGGGTTGGCCTATCTCGACGATGAACATGACTGCGGCGATGTAGAGCACAATCGCGGGTCCGCTCGTCCATCGATTTGTCGGCCCGTCCGGCTTCCGCTGAACTCGGTGCCGATTGCCGCGGTTGACATTGAAAGACCCTCCTCTGCATCTACTTTCATCGTCACCTAGCACCAGCGGCTCGGAAGATGAGGGACTCCGACGCGGCACAATCCTTGTTCCATGCCTTAACCAGAGGAATCTCGTCGGGGCCTACCAAGGTCATCTGAACCAGTTCCTCGTAACACCGAACTAGGTTGTCTCCAATGTTCTCGGGGCCTGGGGCCAACTTCAGACGGTCAAGACGATCTGCGATTGCGCGATTGTTCACGTATCCCGGAATTTCATCGATGAAATCCCGCATCAAGCTATGTTCGTTTCGCTCTTGAGAGACATCCGGACCCTGAAAGAGCACGCTCCAACCGTTCTCCCAGGCAATTCTCTGCGCAACGAAGCTGCGCCAGATATCCGTCATGCGGAACGAGCAGTAGGATGGCAGGTACAGAAGTGGATACGCCTTGGGAAACCAAACCGTATTTTGGCTGTTGAATGGACACCAAGCACCCGATCCCAGCGCTACCCGCCGATCTTTGCGGAACACTATTGGAAGCGGAAGCACGAGCCGGTAGATCGCGTCCACATCAGGATTGTCGTCGGCCATCCCTTGCTGAATTGGACAGTCCGATTCAGATTCCGGCAATGTCTCGAAATCCGGTAGAGGCGTCCGAATGGCATCCAGTGGCAAACCACGCGGCCAAATGTTTGCGTCGGAAAAATACGCATACACATTGCTCCAGCCGCTGCACGAGAGCAGCCGCACGCGCTGATCGGACTGCCTCGAACGCCAGAAATCCGGCGATGGCATGTTGTCGTCATCGGTTTCAAGTAGCATTTCGGGCCGTGAACGCATCGCCAGTAGATAGCCGATGTTTTTCCGCGAGTAATGACGGGAGGGCAGTAGTTCGACAATGTCTAAGCCTGTCGTCTTCTGCCGCTCCAGACTGTAGAACTCACATCCGTCGATCGCGAAATCAGCCGGACTTGGAACGTCGCCGATCACGTAAAACGAAAAACCGCGAGTCTTGCACTGCGTCGCCAGCCCTCGCAGAACGGCATTTGGGGCAGAGATGGAGGTAACCACGACGCTGGCCGGCCCGCTATACACGGAATCCATTACAGTTCACCTCTTAGACGCAGTTGAAACAGACGCCACAGTTGGCGGAAGGCTTCCTCCAGGGAAGATGAGCCAAGCCGCGGGCTAGCAGCACGGTATGTAATCGGAACCTCTACAAACTTCAAATTTCGGCAATAGGTCTTTATTTCGGTTTGGAAAAAGTGTGCGCGGGATTGAATCCCCCGATCTATTACCATCTGAAGTGTCTCGCGCGAAAACATTTCGAAGCCGCTCGTCATGTCCGTCTGGCGCGTTCCGAGCAGAAGGTTCGCCAGCGCGGTTCCACCCCAACTGACGAAGTGTCGCTTCAATGAGCTGTGTTCAAAGCTCCCGCCGTCAAGAAAGCGGCTCCCGAACACGCAATCCATCCCCGCTTCCATAGCTTCAAAGAACCGCGGAATGTCGCAAGGCTGGTGGCTGAACCCGGCATCGATTTCCAGAATCCAGTCACATTTGGCGCCCAGCGCCTCTTTGTAGCCACGCAAATACGCGTCCACCACACATCGATCTTCAGGTGCCCATACCACATGCAATCGCGGCTCGCTCCGCTCTAGTTCGCGCATCTGATCAAGACTGTGATCGCACGTAACACGGTCGAAAACGGCAAAAAAAACGACACTCTGAAAGCCGGAACATTCCTGTAATACCGCTTGGCAGAACGCCACTGCCTCGTCTCCCTCGTTGGCCATGGGACAAACAATGCCGAGTTCCACATTACTTCGCGACAGCATAGCCCGCTGCACCGGCTGTTCCGCCAAAGTTCTGACAGAGGCCCCAACCACGACCGCAGAACTGGGATCGGACTCTCGGGGCAATGCACACCGCCTCGCGCCGGCGGTGAACTGCGCCCACCGTGCTGAATAATTGAAATTGTGGGTAGAGCGATTATGATCTTATGACATTCCGGCACCTATTCTTCGTGACGCAGCTCACATCTGCCCCTGTTCAGGAGGGTGCATATTCAGTTGCATCTTCGGGTGCCAAATTGCTTTCCGGCAGGTACGGCGCAAGCTCATTTAAAAATAGACGAATTAGAGCTTGAAATGCGCCGCAACTCATCGAAATATGAGAGAACCCGGTTCGTATTCAGAGTGTTGTCCTGCACTCATAGCACCAGGGGGAAACGGTTGCTTGCCTCACCCAATGGATTATCGGCCAGATGCGCGTACCGGGCGGTAGTCTGAGGCTGGGTGTGCCCCAAGAGTCTGCCGACAATCGCATGGCGACGACTAACCGTTCAAACTCCTCCTCGGATAGCCAGCGCTCGCGTTTCCCCTCGTGGAATCAACCGTTCAGGGACAGCGCGAAGCAGAAGTATTTATGCGCAGAGGAGGAAACTTGCGCCGGTTCAGTCGCCTGCCGCGTTAGAAGCAGCGCCTGCATACGATCCCCTTGTGCCACAGACGCGCCAGCTTCGTTATCAAAAGCTCTGGCCGCCGCTACACGGGTGTTTATTTAGTGTCCCAGCCCCTGTCCACGCGGTTACGCCGAAGTGCATCGGTGGAACATTGCGCCATGCCCGATTGATTCGAATCGAGTATGAGGAGAGGAAACAGCAAGGACTGGAATGGGAACGCCCAGCGTCTCGAAGAAGCAGAAAGGATTCGACGGCAAGAGAGGCGGAAGAACGGCTTCGCAACCTTGAGAAATGCATCGCGAACTGGCAGAAGTCGGGGCAAATTAGGCATAGCGAACCTTCCAGGACTGACCATCGAAGAGAAAAGTGCGGACACGTCCCGTCTCGCCATCGGTCCCGATGACGGGAGATCCGATTAATGCCTTGGTTCGTGTAACATGTTTCTCCTCCCGGTCGCCGGCAAATTGGGTCTTCCAGACCCTTAGATTTTCGGCCGTCATTGCCATGGTCTTTCGGTCGCGAACCGGATTCGGAGTTGCAGTCGGCGGTCACTTTGAGTGTTATGAGGACGTTCACGCAATCTTCACATTTCCTGATTGGTCTTTTCCAATCTCCCGCTCCGCCTCACGCCAGTCCTGATCCTGCTGGCTTTCACCGTGGACCCTCTCCTGATAGAGTTCGTAGGCACGTGCGGCAATCTGCGGGGTGAGATCGATTGGCTTCCTGACCAATAATGGAGCTTTCGTTGGATCAAAGATTCGATAGGCGAGCAGTTTCACACGGTCATTCACGAGGAACCAGGCTAGAGCGTAGACCCAAACAAACGCCGCCCACCCCCAACCAAGTGGCGTCATAAATACACCGAAAACCGCTATGAGGGTTGCGAGTATTTGCGTGCCAAGCACTGCTACCCACAAAATCCGCGCCGGACGTATGGACCAGAACGGACCCCGCGTGCGCGTGAGGAAGATCGTCAGGTGCCCAGCCACGGACAACTTCAGATACATCAACGTCTGGATGTGGGCGCGATCAAGGTGAAAGACGCGCTCGCCAAGATAGAACAATCCGAACGCGGACACGACGCCGATAACACCCAGCATCGTTGAGACTCCCAGAACCATTCGCATATTCCAGGCCTCGGGCTTGTCCTTGTAATGAACATTGTCATAGGCGATGGACAGGATGGCTCCGTCATTTAGCAATGCCAGCATTACTATCATCACCGCGGTAACTGGATAGAAGTTGAACACCAGAATCGCCAGCGTCATAAACAGCAGCACGCGCAGGGTTTCGGCGATGCGGTAGATGGCATAACTATTCATCCGTTGGAAGATGCGGCGGCTCTCCTTGATAGCGTCGATAATCACCGATAGGCCGGAGGTCAGAAGCACGATGGACGCCGCCGCGCGGGCCGCATCTGTCGCGCCGGAAACAGCGATGCCACAGTCGGCTTTCTTGAGCGCGGGTGCGTCATTCACTCCGTCGCCGGTCATGCCAACGATGTGCCCGCGCTGCTGCAAGACATCCACGATGTGAAACTTGTGTTCTGGGAATACTTGGGCGAAGCCATCGGCTTTTTCGATGGACTCCGCCGACTGTGCCGTCTCGTGATGCTTCGTGTCACCCAACCCGCTGGCATCCAGGATGTTCGCGCCCATCCCGAGTTGCATGGCAGTTTCTCGCGCGATTGCCAATTGATCGCCGGTCACCATTTTGACGTCCACGCCCATCTGCCGGGCGCTCGCGATGGTTGCTTTGGCCTGCTCGCGCGGTGGATCGAACAAGGGCAACACGCCGACAAACTGCCAGTTGCTTTCGTCATCAGCGCGGGCTACACCCAAGGAGCGGAAGCCGCGCCCCGCAAATTCGTTGACTGCTTTCTCGACGGCAGCCTTAACATCGCTGGCATTCTTCGCCATCTCAAGGATCACCTGTGGCGCTCCTTTGGCCACAAAAAACTGCTTTCCGTCTGCTGACTTGACGGTGGCTTCCGTGCGCTTATGCACCGGGTCGAAGGGCTGGAAATGGACTACCTGATAGCCCTTCAGTGCTTGATCGTTTTTCACACCGCCTATCACGGCTAGGTCGATGGTGTCCTTGTCTTCCGCCCGCGAAGCCAGTGCGGCCCACAGAATCACCTGATCCGCGGAAATATTGTTCACGGTGAACGGATCGCCCAGCGTCAACTTGTTCTGAGTTAGGGTGCCCGTCTTGTCCGAGCACAGCACGTCCACGCCAGCGAGTTCCTCGATCGCCGATAGCCGTGTAACAATCGCTTCTTTCTTCGCCAGCAGACGTGCGCCGACGGCCATCGTCACCGACAGCACGGTGGGCATCGCCACCGGAATCGCAGCTACCAAAAGCACCAGACAGAATTCCAGGGTTGTGAGAACCTTGTCGCCACGGAAGAGCGCCACGGCCAATATCAACACGACTAGGGCCACGGCAAGAATGATCAGATAATCGCCAATCTTCAGCACGGCACGCTGGAAGTGGCTTACGGTGTGAGCCTCTTGCACCAGCTGCGCGGTCTTGCCGAAGTAAGTGTTTGCACCCGTGGCGTATACCATCGCATCGATTTCGCCCTGGCGGATAATCGATCCTGAAAACACCGCTCCGCCGGGTTTCGCTGTGACGGGCAAAGATTCACCAGTCAATGCGGACTGATCGACTTCCACTGGATCGCCCGTCAACAAGCGTGCGTCGGCAGGCACAATATCGCCCAGTCGCAGACGGATGACGTCGCCGGGCACCAGTTCCGATGCCCTCGGAGTGTCCCACTTCCCATCACGCTTCACCTTGGCATTGATCGCCAACTTTGCCTTCAGGGCGGCGATAGCGTTTCCTGCTTGGTGTTCTTCCCAGAATCCAACCACGGCGTTGGAACAAAGCAGCAAGAGAATGATGAAGAAGTCGAGCCAGTGCCGGACAATTCCCGACAGAATGACGGCTGCTTCAATCATCCACGGAATAGGACCCCAGAAGTAGGTAAGGAACTTTAGGAACGCGTTAGTCTTCTCTTCCTTGATCTCGTTAGGCCCATATTGCGCCAGTCGCTTCTGTGCTTCGGCCTGACTGAGACCGTCCGGCGATGAGCCCAGTTTTTTCAGCAGCTCCGGCATGGGAAGAGATTTCAGATCGTTCTTGGAATCGGGATTTGTTCCCGGTTTCGATTCGGGAGTCTTTAGCTGGGCTGCATTGGGCTTCATAACGCGTGTTCCTTCTGGCATCGCTGTGCCGCAGGCTTCATATACATTTTTCGGCCACCGACAAAGTTTTCTGGGTTCGACTTTACTGGCTGCTCAAAGCGTGTTTCAGAGGCGATCCACGACCTGACGCACTCTCCTCGCCATCCGTATCGAGTGTGGCATTGTATTCACCACGGCGGGCAGCTCGGTTGCACTGCGCTCGATGCTGGAGCGCTTGCTGTGCCACCGGCACGTTGGTCTGCTCGCCATGCCAAATCTCCAACGCCGGTTGCTGGAGAGCTCGGCCAAATGAAAACGCCAACGCCCAAGGCAGTTGCGATTTGAATCGGACATTCATGGCATTCAAGCGGGCCGAGGCTAGTTCACCGGATTGGCCGCCCGACAAGAATGCAATTCCCGGAACAGCCGCCGGGACGGCTCGCAACAGGCACTTCACCGTAGCGTCGGCCACTTCGTCCACTGTTTCCTGACTGGGGCAAGCCGATCCCGGAAGCACCATATTGGGCTTCAGGATCAATCCCTCCAGCAGCACGCGTTGGGAGTAAAGCTGGCGGAAAACCGCGCGCAGGACTTCCTCCGTTACCTCTTGGCAGCGCCCCATGGTATGTGCGCCGTCCATCAGCACCTCCGGTTCGACCACGGGAACCAGTCCAGCCTCCTGGCATAATGCGGCATAGCGAGCCAACGCGTTCGCGTTGGCCTCAATGCAACCACGGCTGGGGATACCATCGCCCACGGCAATCACCGCGCGCCACTTGGCAAAACGAGCGCCCATTTCAAAATATTCAACCAAGCGGTCGCGCAGTCCGTCCAGCCCTTCGGTTACTTTCTCTCCCGCATGACCGGCCATGTCCTTTGCACCGGTGTCGACTTTAATGCCAGGAATGATCCGTGCATCGATGAGGGATTTAACGATGAGGGTGCCATCCTTCTTCTTCTGCCGGATCGTCTCGTCGTACAGGATCGCGCCACTGATTGACTCCCCGAGACCTGGGGTGGTCACTATCAACTCCCGATAAGCGCGCCGGGTCTCCTCGTTCTGGGCAATACCCCACTGGGCAAACCGTTTGTTACAAGTTGGGTTGCTTTCATCCATCGCCAGGAGTCCCTTGTCACCGGCGACCATCATCCGCGCGGTATTGATGAGCAATGGCGTATTCATTTGGTGTTGATCCACTTCCAGTTCCGGATCTCCGGCATATCTTCGCCGTGCTTGTCGATGTACTGCTTGTGCTCGATAAGTTTGTCCTGCATCTGCTGTTTCAGGTAGGCGCCTTTGGAACCTAGATGCGGCAGGCGATCGACGACATCCTGCACCAGGTGAAAGCGATCCAGGTCGTTCTGCACCCTGATGTCAAAGGGCGTTGTGATCGTGCCCTCTTCCTTGTATCCCCGCACGTGCAGGTTGCGGTTGGTCCGGCTATAGGTCAGCCGGTGGATCAGCCACGGATATCCATGAAAGCCAAATATGATGTGCTTGTCTTTTGTGAAGAGCGAGTCGTAATCCTTCTCGGTCAGCCCGTGAGGATGTTCCGTGCTGGGCTGCAGCTTCATGAGGTCGACAACATTGATTACCCGGATTTTCAGATCGGGTAGATTGTGGCGAAGGATGGATACAGCGGCGAGTATCTCCAGCGTCGGTGTGTCTCCGCAGCAGGCCATCACCACGTCCGGCTCGGAGTCTTGGTCATTGCTGGCCCATTGCCAAATGCCGATTCCTTCCGTGCAGTGCACGACTGCCGCATCCATGGTCAGCCATTGTGGGAGAGCGTGTTTGCCTGCAACCACAACGTTGACGTAGTTTCGGCTGCGCAGGCAATGATCGAAAACCGACAGCAGGCAGTTGGCGTCGGGTGGAAGGTAGACACGCACAATATCGGCTTTCTTGTTGATGACGTGGTCGAGGAAGCCGGGGTCCTGGTGGGTAAATCCGTTGTGATCCTGCTGCCAGACATGGGAAGCAAGCAGATAGTTCAGCGACGAGATCTGCCGGCGCCATGGCAACTCTCGGCATACCTTCAGCCACTTGGCGTGCTGGCTGAACATCG
>CAZLZA010000143.1:0-8162 GCA_964563875.1 uncultured Acidobacteriaceae bacterium | reverse complement strand
GAGCGTGACGGTCGAAGTTGACCCAGATGAGGCTGCCGGCGATGCCGCGCTTGTTACGGGAGAACGAAAACCTGCGGGTAGGTGGGCGGGATGCTTTGGCTCGACGGGATGTTTCGTTTAGCCTTGACATATCGACAATATTACGTCGATACTATACAATAGGCCTATTCTTTGGGCCGAGCCTTGGAGAGTGCCCAATGAAACAGAATCGCCGCCGCCGTCACCTTCGCCCCCGTCCCAGCCGCAGCCAGGTCAACCAGCGAATAGAGCGCGTCCGCTCCGCCATCCAGCTCTTTCAGATGGAGGCCCTGCTCGAAGCTCATAAGCCCGTGCCCAGTCTCGGTCGCCTCCGCTTCCTCGACGCAGCCGTCGGCCAGATGAAAGACGAAGTGCTGTCGCTGGAGCAGATCTAATGAAGCGCGCCGCCCTCTACATGCGGGTATCGACGCTGGACCAGCACCCGGAGACCCAGCTCTATGACCTGCGCGGCCTAGCCGCGCAGCGTGGCTTCGAGATCGTGCAGGAATACACCGACCGGATCAGCGGCGCCAAAGCGCGCCGTCCCGGCTTGGACCAGATGTTGAAAGATGCCCGCCAGCGGCAGTTCGACGTCGTGCTGGTATGGGCGGGCGACCGTATCGCCCGCTCGGTCCGTCACTTCCTCGAAGTACTCGACGAGCTGAACCACTTGGGCATCGAATTCGTCAGCTTCCGGGAAAACATCGATACCGGCGGCCCGCTGGGCCGCGCCATCATCGTCATCATCGGCGCCATCGCCGAACTGGAACGCAACCTTATTATCGAGAGGGTTCGGGCTGGGATGCGCCGCGCCAAACTGGAAGGTCGGCATATCGGCCGCACCCCACTCGACTTCGACCGCGCCGCCGTTCTCCGCGACCGTGACCACGGCATGAGTCTGACCGAGATTGCAAAGGCTCACCGTATCAGTCGGGCAACAGTCAGTCGCGTGATCAAGGAAGCACGCGAAGCCGCCTAGCCCGAAAGGGTTCGTTCCACCGCCTCCGCAAACCCATGAAAACAGGCTGCCGGATTCGGTAGCCTGCGGTAGCCCAAAAGGAGTGGGTTGTGATCACTTTCTCACCTGTCCATTCGTGACGATTACAACGTAGATCACTTCCGTGTTGTCGTGACTCGGAGCAATCCGATGATTGAGAATGCGGCGATCCCACTTAGGTGAACGCCACCATGGAGCAGGACTGCAGCCGAACTTCAAGAAATTCATGCCCGAGGGCTTTGTCTCGGTGGCCCTCGGCGATGTGCCCAGCTTCGCTGACCCGGACAGTATCTCCGTGCAACTCTCGACCTGTCCACGCTCAGCGTAATGCGCTTGCGCTCCCATGGCGGACCGGCTGACCGCAACGTCTACCTGGTGTTCTCACGCCCCGTCGAGGGTCGTCGATCATGACACTGAAAAGCTGTCGGTGCGCGGCAGGGTACAGCCACTCTGCAATTTTTCTAGCTGTTTCTTTCCGAATTCTCGCACCGAACCTCGGAGCAGCCCTTAACTTGATTACGCCCCGAATGTTTCGCTGCATACAGTGCTTTGTCTGCTGCCGCAACCAATGAATTTAAGCCTTTGCCGTCCTGCGGAAATGTAGCGATCCCGAACGAGGCGGTCACATGAACAATCGATGTACCTACAACAATAGGGGTGTCTTCAAGGGCAGCCCTCAACTCTTCAGTTCGTCGGCACGCTGAATCATTTGCCATATCGGGTAGGACCGCGAGAAACTCCTCACCCCCATAGCGGCAACAGATGTCGCTGGCGCGATAAAAATGTTTCATTAACCCGCCGAACACTCTCAATACCTCATCCCCGACATGGTGCCCGTATGTATCGTTGACTGCTTTGAATTTGTCGAGATCGGCCATGACTGCGCTGATGGGAAGATGACAGCGTTCGGCACGGCTCAGTTCGCGATCGAAAAAATCATTCAGATGCCGGCGATTGTAGAGACCGGTCAAGGGATCGCGGATGGCCTGCTCGCGGAGTTGGTCCTGTAGCGCCTGCACTTCGCGGCCAGCCCGGGTTCGCTCTGTAACATCCAGAACCAGACTCATGAGGGCAAGCTTACCGCCAATGTCCAGGACTGAGCCGTGACACTCGATGTCCATCACGGTGCCGTCCTTGCGTAGACCTCTGTATACATAGTCAATACGGTCCATTTCGCGACTGAGACGCCTCAGCATCTGCTCCGCGACGAGTTGCCGGTCACTATCGACTGCTATATCAAGCGGCCCAAGATGCAGAAGTTCTTCAACGCCATAGCCAAACATCTCGGCATACTTAAGATTCGCGTAACTGAATTTTCCGTCCTCCACAATCGCAATCCCGACCAACGATTGACTTACCAGACCGCGGAACTTTGCCTCCGATACCCGAAAGGCATGATTGATTCTCTCGTTTTCACGCAGCGCTGCTTCCAATTCCACAGTCCGCCGCCGCACCTGGTCCTCAAGCATGATCGTCGTCTGGAACATGCCGAAGTCGGAGCCCTGAACGTTGGTACTGCGTTCGGCGCGGTCCATCAGTGATTTAACTACTTTGTTCAAGCGGACAATCTCGGTCCGCAACGTCTGCTCATCCGGGTTTGAACCAAACAGCGTTGAGTCAGACATCGTTCGCCTTCGAAGAGATCGTGCCGAAGGCGACCCCGGTGAGCGTCTGATTGACATGTACGCCACGGAATTGCTCTCCGTAGGTGTTAAAGCCTATCGTGTTATTCTGCCGGAAGATGTTCCCAACGCGATCTTCAAGGCGATTCTGAACAATCTCCATCCTTCGGAGAATGCAGTCGCAGCCAAGTACCAGTTGGGGTGCTCCGATTTCTTCACGGATCTCGGCAAAAGCTTGTTCCAGGTTCTCCACTAGGTCGACGCCACATGCCACTCGCAAAACCAAACCTTCCTCGATGGCGCAGAAAAAAGTCACGCCGCCGTCGGGGTTCACCTTTTGCATGGAACGTACGTAGTTATTGCCGTCGATCAGCACGACTACCGGAGAGGCAGCGAAACTCTTGGGATTTAGATTACTCACCTCAAGGCCCACGAGTCGTGCATACTCCTGCGCAGCCGGCAATCCGTTGATTTCATTTACAACGCGTCGAGCCGTATCTGCTTCCGTGATGACCAATCTTTGATCAGTGGGGACAAAGTGCTGGGTTTTGAATACCTTGAAGGGCAGTGGAGTCGTGATCAGGATCAGCGCAGCGCAATCGGTTTGAAAGCTCCCGTCGACATATAGGTAGGTCTTACCGAAGTTCAATCCATCGCCTGCCGAGCCGCCAACCAGCGGGAGCTCTCCGAGCGCGTTCTGGAATGCGCGAGCCACGGATTCTTCCCGCACGGACAGGCCGTCGATGAGCAAGAATGCGAAACTGTTTTGCGCATTTGCCTTGGGCGCTATGTCCTCCAGTTCGTGCAACAGATGCTGGCCAAAAGCTTGACACTCTGAGACTGCGGACTGCTTTAAGGAATCGATGTGGCCGACTACGGCCGTACATGCACTGGCAGAAAAACTCACTCCTGCGAGGCTATGTTCCCGGTAACCGCCAGGCCCGATCTCCCCGGCAGTAGTACACCCAACCACTTGAACACCGGCAAACAAGCGGTTCATTTCCGCAGCAAGAAAAATCAGATCGTACTCGCTGGAGCAGAAGAAGATCACGAGCGCCATCTCCGGCTGCGCCACTGATGCGTAGAATTCCTGCGCGGCCTCTCGCGGATTCGCTGCACACGAATGCGCTAAACGAATGCTTTCTAACATTTGCTATCTCGCTCCTGTCGAGACACGACTCGCGAACTTGAAAGCCTCTTGTTTTCGATGGCGAGTTGACGGCAAACCGGGAGGATACTCCGAGGGTGCGATTGCCCCCCCAGGGCCGCAGCTGTTTTTCCGGACTCCCCGATTGCGTTGGTATACGAGAAATTGCTCAGCCGTGCCTTGTCAGCGAATTCGCAGGCACCCAGAGGCCGGCTGAAATGGTATCCCTGAATTTCGTCGCAATCGTGTGACCGTAGGAATTGCATCTGCTGTTCGGTCTCCACACCTTCAGCAATCACTTTCAGGTTGAGGGTCTTAGCCATCTTGATGATCGTGTCTGTGATTGCGGCGTCATCTGCGTCTACTGTCATGGCTTGCACGAAAGAACGATCGATTTTCAGCTTGTAGACTGGCAGGTGCCTCAAGTAGCTGAGATTGGAATATCCGGTACCGAAATCGTCGATCGACAACCTCACCCCCATGTCCTTCAATTGCTCCATCATGGAGATCGTCACCTCCGCCGTGGAGAGTAGGAGGCTCTCTGTGAGCTCGAGTTCGAGGAATTGCGGGGGAAGGCCTGTTTCCTCCAGCACGTTCCTGACGACTTGAAGGAAACGGTCCTGGCGAAACTGAACCGTCGACACGTTCACCGCAACAGGCAACGGGCCAATGCCTTGCTCGTGCCATTGCCGAGCCTGAATGCAGGCAGTCCTGAGTGCCCATTCACCAATCGGGATAATCGTTCCGTTGTTCTCCGCGATCGGTATGAACTTAGCGGGCGGGATCAGGCCCAGTTCCGGGTGTCGCCATCGGAGCAGAGCCTCGGCCCCGATGATCGTTCCCGTAGCGATGTCAAGCTGTGGCTGGTACTCCAGAAAAAATTCTTTCCTCTGCAACGCAACTCGCAAGCTGTTCTCAAGTTTTAGCCGCTCCACCGCCCGAGCGTTCATTTCCGAAGTGAAAAACTGAAAGTTGTTCCTGCCGTTGTCCTTGGCGCAATACATCGCGGCATCCGCGTTTTTCACCAGGGTTTCCAGATCCATGCCGTCGTCGGGAAACATGCTGATACCGATGCTGCAACCCATACTCAGCGAATGCCCTTGCACTAGAAACTCAGTGGATATCGCCTGCATAAACCGATCGGCGGCGACGGCCGCATTCGCCGCATCTTCGACATCAGTCAGAATGAGTACAAACTCGTCACCGCCTAACCGGGCCAACGTGTCCTGTTCGCGCACCCATTTCGTCAGGCGTTCCGCAGCCTCCTGGAGAACAAGATCGCCGACTGCGTGCCCGAGTGAATCATTGATGGTTTTGAATCGATCCAAATCCAGAAACAACACAGCGACTTTTTCTTTGCGCCGCCGAGCACTTGCCAGCGCCTTTGCCAATCGATCCTGGAACAGAATCCGATTCGCCAAACCGGTGAGAACATCATAGTACGCCAGGGAGTGAGACTGTTCTTGAGCAGCCTTACGTACCTCTACCTCATTGGTCAGTTGTTGGTTCGCCTGAAAGAGCTCTCGGGTGCGTTCCTCCACTCTTTGCTCGAGCGTTGCATTGAGTTCGCGTACTTCGCGCTCAGCGATAACACGCGTCCTCATTTCCCGGCCTATCTTGCGGGTCGCGATCACCGCGATTGAAGTTGCGAGGAACACTGCCAGCGCAGTCAATAACATTACAAAAGCACGGGTGGAGGAATTACGGGCCATGCTCTCACTGGCCGCCTTGTCCACTTGTTCGATCTGAGCCTGCATAAAGCTGTCCCAGGTAGCGTGGTACTTGAACATTGCCGGCGTTGTCTCTTGGAGCATCAAGGTACTGGCTGCGTCACGTTTGTGTTCCTTGAGCAGCAAATGTAATGCCCGTGTGTAGCTTGCGACGTAGGGCGCCCTCGCCTCCCTGACAGCGGTTAGAAGCTGTACGTCTTCCTGAGAGTCGCACAGACTTTCAATTTGTTTGATCAGTTCTGCGATCTTTTCGGTGTTCTCAGCCCTCCTTTTCATGAGCGGGTCAAGTCCCTGGGTATCCTTCAAAAGGAATATCTCTATCGTGATGCGACTGTTACGGCTCGAATATGCCAATGCTTGGCGCGACAAACTCAGGGTGGTCCACTGCACGCCCAGCACCTTGTTCAGATTCGTGCTGATTTGGTCCATTCTGCTCAGCCCCAGATAGGCGCCTCCGATCAGAAGCGCGATCAGGAAGGTGAATGCCACCCCGAGCATCTTCTCGCTTGTGACCATTCTTTCAGACATGTTGTCTTTCGTATGCGCAGGAACCAGTCCGGCAGAGGATATGAATCCAGCTGATGAGCGCGGGGCTTTGTCCACTCCATCGTCTCCCTTACATGAGTCCTGTCACGTGGTACACGAGCCGACTGAGTTCCGGAGCACAACAACGATGGCTGGTCGACAACGGGGCTATGATGAAGAAGAGCACGCTGGCTTCCAAAGACTTACAAACAAAAAATCAATCAAACTAATTTGCAAGTTATTCTGCTCACACATATGCCGAGCCCGGGCGTTAGACGCAACCGAATCATCCGCGGCTCTCCAGCCGTCTGATTTTCAGAAATTGTTCTGGATTTGTTTAGCGGGAAGCTGCCGGAATCAGGTCCAAGGCAATGGTAGTTCGCCGCCTCCACGCCGGCAGCCCTGGGCGGGCTATCGCAACCTTGGTGCGATTTGTCCTTGCCATCGGCAATGAACAGATTAGAACAGTGATCACAACCTCCGCCTTCCTCTCCGACGCCGCAGCATCTTGGCATGGGTGAGCAGCGGAGAGGCGCCGCAGGACAACCGTCCGCCGGCGCTCCTGTTACCGCGCTGAACGGTACCCTGACCACGCCGATGACTGCGGTCGATGGCATGAAGCAGCTCGCCAAGCCCTGGTACTCCGATCAGATCCTGCCGTTCGACATCACCCTGGCCGGTGCCTCCGAACTGGGCGACCGCCACCGCGATGAAGATCTTCGGCGTCGAGATCCTGAACGAAGGCTCCGGCGTGTCGATCGACGATGCTGTCACTGAGATGTAGCCTAAGTTCCGATGCGCGCTTCGTCGAACTGTGGCAGGACTAGGTGCTTCGCGACGAAAATGATTTTTTTGTTCCCTCACGGGCGCGAGGGGAGGTCGATCGCCGAGTCCTGGCACGGCGGAGGCGGCCTGTACATTGCGCCGCCCGCAGTTCCTTGCCCGGCACGCGGTCGAATTGCCCAGTAGCCAAGCTGGGAGGGTGCCCGATGCTGATGACCGCGGCAGAAGGTCAGTCGGACCTGTTAGGAGAGCGCCGCCCCCTGGGGCCGCCAGTTCAGCCTGCACTTGCACCAGGTTTCCCCTTGGAGTCGTTCCACAGTTCCAGGATCAGTCGGCCGGTACGGTTTCGGTTTCCTGGGGGAGGCGACAGCGTGGGTGCTCGCGAGTTCGATCTCTGGTGTCTCCGGGGGTTGCGTCCGAGAATGTGCTGGGCGAGGGCTGGCTGCCAGGGAGTGGGCTTGGCTGGTGCTGGTAGGGATGCCTGGAGACTGGCGGGATAGCCTGTGGTTGGGCGGCCGGTTCCGGCTCTCGATGCCTCCCCCGAGCGGCTGAAATGGTGGGGAAGTCTGCAACCTGGTACTGGCAGGTGGCAGATTGGATGGCCAGATCAGGTACCATCCAGTAACGGCGAGGGGGGTCGACGAAAAAGGCGCAGATAGGCTGTCACGCGGTGCGTAACGGCAAAATAATGATAACTTAGGCGACACCGCAGACGTTCACCGCAGACGTTCAGCCGCTGTTAAAGATCCGGGAAAGTGACCATTTCGTCAGGAGAAATAGGTAACTGATAGGTTAACTTGAGCGGCTTCCGGTGCTGAGCTCTATCATGGCGCTACTTTGTTCGTGTGTGGAAGCGTTTCTTTCATGGACCTTATGCTCGTAGGGTTAGTTCTCTCCTTTCGCCGCTCGGCCCTGCTGCATGGGCAGCAGGCCCTGGAAACTCACCCAATATCGATCACTTCCTCACACTTGGGCTTCCGCTTTTCCCGCACCATCTGAACCAACCGCCGCATCGATACCCGTCCATCGTCCAGGATCTGATGCGCCGTCGGCGGTACCCGCCCAATGATCTCGTAGTTTCGGATCGTGCCCTCACTACAACCGGCAACCTTCGCTAGCTGACGCAGGCTGTAGCCTTCATTGCGTAGCCGTATCACGGCCTCCGCTCGATCCAGGAAGCCCCAGCGCGGCCATTCGCCCTGAAGCTGGCGTAGATAGTGATGTCGGGCGTCGTTGTTCATGGGCCGCTTCTTTTTTGTCAGACTCATCCTTCCAGTTTGCTACAGATGAATGCTTTATGGGCTGGGTGATTTGCAGGTAGAGAGATGAAGGTTCAGATT
>CAZLZA010000142.1:4738-8497 GCA_964563875.1 uncultured Acidobacteriaceae bacterium | reverse complement strand
GTCGTATGGGTAGAGAAGGCTCGCGAGCATTCGCGAATTTCCTCGAAGCCTCCCCGCATCGTCGGCTTGTGTCCAGAGTTGAATAAAAAGAAGTCGAGCATCGCGACTGATACGCCCCATACTTTCTGATTGCGGAAATTCCGGCTTGATCGTGCGAATACGTGCCATTTTTATTTTCCCCCTCAAGCAGGCGGGCGGGGAGCGCTTGAGGACACCCCCCACCACTTTTCAACCCCAGTGATCAGCCAGGGCGCCTACAAGTCCAACCTGGGCGGCAGGACGAATTCAGTCTACCCCACCACAAAAAAACTTGCAAGCGGAAAAATGAAAGCGTAAACTGCCAACCATGAGCATTGTCGGAATCGTGTCCCTCTCCATCCTCGCCGCCCTATTCCTGTTCCTGCTGCTAGGCGGGGTTGCCGTGCTGATCTGGCTGGCATTGAGCTTGAAGCGCCAACTCGCCGCCGCGAAAGAGCAATTCACCGCAGTCTATGCAGAGACTGGCCGGCTGCTGGCTGCGCACCAGGCGGAGAGCAAGGCTACCATCGAGTCAGCCAAGTCAAGTTTCGTCGCAATTCGCACAGAGGTCCGCGGGTTGCTCGAAGATCACCGCCGGGAACTGGCCGCCATCCTGGAGGCGCACCGCGCCGCCATGCAGGCCGGGATCGACAAAATCAACGCTGAGGCTCTACAGGGTGCCGCCGCGCGCAGCATCCAAGCCTGCCTCCGGCTGGAAAAGGCGATCGGCGTCCTCCAGCAACTTTTTCTCGAAACCGAGTCCAGGTCGACGCACGAGTACGGCGCCGAAGAGTTTGCGCCCGAGGAGTCCACTTTTGGCGCGCCTCCGTCCGGGTTTGGCTTGAGCCCCACCGCGGTGCTCGACCAGCAAGCCCAAGCCGAAGAGCAGGCGCTCCTCACAGAATCTCCAGCAGAGGTCTAGTCTATGCCCGCAGCGGCAAAGAAAAAGCGGGGAGACGGACCACTCAAAGCCCCCATACCGCCGCCGGGCTCGGCACTAGCCGTGCGCAGCAAGAGCCGCGTGAACCGCTATCGGAATCTAGCGAGTCCCACTGAGGCGGATCTCCGGCGCTGGTTCCAGATCGAAGGCCTCCAGAAAACCGAAGCGCAGTTGGCGGCCGAGGAGGGCGTCAACCCGCTCACCGTCAAAGCGTCGATCGACCGCATCAAGGAATGGACCTTCCGCAACCAACTCTCTGTGCTCAACGTCAAGGCTGTCCAGGTGCTGATGGACCAACTTGACGGCGTGAGCACTGTTTTCAAAGACGGCATGAAAGCTGAGAAGGTCATCTTTGTGGACAAGGAAACCGGGAAAGTGAAAACTCATCCCGACACCGCGATGCGCCTGAAAACTGTTGAGCAAGTCCGCGGCATGATGGAGACGGTCCAACCGAAAACTCCTCTCGTGCAAAACAACACACAGTTCAATGCTGGAGGTATTGCCGGCGGCGGCTTCGGTCCCGGCAGGAGCTTCGAGCAAATTCTTCGCAAGAAGCGTGAACAGATTGGCCTGGCAAACGAACAGGAAATCGAAGAGGCTGAGGTAGTCAGCGCCGAAGACGAGATCGCCGACGAGTTCAAGGATTTTGGTGGAGACGAAGGCGAAGACGAGGAAGAGGTTGAGGATGAGAGTTCCACGTAAAGACTCCTCACTCAACGACGCCATCGACGTTTTGCAAGACCACTATATCCGCTGCGATCAGGATATTACTCGCGCATGGGCTGAACTCCCCAAAGATGGTCTTGTATTCATAGAAAACGAAGTCCAAAAAGCTCTCGACCTCCGCTACTATCTTGAGAACTACCACTTCATTACAACCGAGCAAGGTGTCTTAAAATCTCTCTATCCATTCTGGGACCATCAAGAGATTGTCTATCAGGCGATGTGTGAGGAGTGGGCGGCGAACGGTTATTGCAAGATCATCGTTCTCAAGCCGCGACAGACAGGTATCTCGGTCTGGACGGCGGCGGCTATGTTCCATCGGACTATCTTTACTCCGCATTGCTTCACAATGATTATTGCGCAGAATGAAGTAACATCGGAACATATCTACAAACTCAGTCTGAATGCTTATGCGAATCTTCCGTGGTGGCTGAGGCCGGAGTATATGTACAAGACGAAGAAAGGGGCCATTGAGTTTCAGCGCGCCGATGAAAAAGAGCGCATGGTAGACCCTGGGCTTGGTTCAACATTGCAGGTTTCTCCGGCAACACAAACCAGCGGGGTATCGATTGGAAGAACTATAAGAGCTTTACATGGAAGCGAAGTTTCAAGGTGGCCTAACGATGAAATATGGGAGTCAGATATAAAGCCATCTCTTAATGCGCTCGACACTTTCCAAGTATTTGAGTCAACCGGATATGGCCGCCAAGGTTTGTTTTATGACCAGTGGTGCGCGGCAGTGGATGGAGATAGCGATATACGCCCGGTCTGGATTCCAGTTTATAAGGTAAAGAAATACTATCTGCCGATCAAAGGAGCGTTTGATCTATCTGAAGAAGAGACGACATTCAACGAGCGCATCAAAAAAGAAGAGCACTTCGAGATTCCAGATACATTCTGGAACTTCCGGCGTGTTCGTCTGCGCGCGGCGAAGCGCTCGGGGACCAAGGCTGGATTCCTTGAGTCGTATCCCCTCACACCCAATGAAGCGTTTCAATCATCAGGCCTATGCGCCTTTGATCGCGACTCTCTTGAATGGCAGGAGATCAACAAGGTTTGCAAGCCGCTCTATGCCGGAGAGATTAGTCTGGTTTCGATGGAGCCGCCTCGATTCAACACTGACGACATCATGCCGGTGGCCGACGATGAAATTCTCCCTCGGCGCAAGTCAGGGCGCGGCGGGAAGAGAATGCACATTTGGGAGATGCCGGAGCAGGGGGCAACTTACTACGTGTCCGATGACGTTGCGCTAGGAAACGGAGGAGACTTCTCGGTTGCGAACGTCTTTCGTGCCGGGCAAGGCATAGAGCCAGATACACAAGTTGCGACCTGGTGGGGCTGGATACCTCCGAAGAAATTCGCGCACGTCGTTGCGGCAATCGGCCTCTTCTACAATGGTGCCGAAGTAGCCAACGAATACATGAAGGATGGCATCACAACCGGCAACGAGTTGCGCGATATGGATTACCCGAACCTGTATCGTCCGCAGTTCAAAGACCGGCTGACGCATCAAGCCAGCAATTACCTGCATTGGCTGACCACATCAAAGACTCGCGACGAGATCATCGGAACCATGAACGAAGCACTGCTCGACCGTACAGTTGTTATCCGAGATGCCGACCTGCTCGACGAGATGGTAGACTTTGCGGCGCTGGAGACTGGCGGGAAATCTCAAGGGCAGGGGAATGAAGATGATGGCGTACTCACGGCAATGATCGGCCTCTATTGCCTGCGCGAAACGACGAAGCACCTGAAGACCAGCGCGGCGACCGAGCACGTCCGGCAGAGCGGCGAACTTCACATCTACGGCGTCTACGACAACATCATGCGCCAGCGCGGGCAGTACAACACCCAGGCGGAAGCGGACACGATGATCAAAGGCAAGGCGGGTTGGCAGGTAAAGCCGATTCTGGTCTGTAACGCGAACACGCTTTTTTCCCCAATCTTTGACCAAATGGGCGCAGAATTTGATTTACACTCGAAGCATGGTATGGCCACGACGGACATCACTCCGGATCTGGTGTGGGCTTACAAGAGCGCTATGGCCAACGCCGGGCCAGGGCGGGGATTGGAAGACT
>CAZLZA010000142.1:0-4638 GCA_964563875.1 uncultured Acidobacteriaceae bacterium | reverse complement strand
AACAATGGAAGCCCCGCAGTCCAGGCGATGCGGGATAACAGGGATTGCTTTTGCTTGATGGGCCACCGGCTCAGCCACGCGCAGTTTTGGGCGATGAAGCCGGACATGATGAAGACCGAGGTCCGGTTTGCGGCGGGGGCCGGCGACGTGAAAGCCGAGGTCTGGGTGAACCAGGAAGTGTTGATGAGAGCGAAAGAGGCGCTGGGCGAGCGCTTCCATCCGACAATAGCCTCGCTCATCCGGTGCTGCATGGCTGGCGAGCCGGTTCTGATCGACGGCGCACAGGCGGCCGAACTGCGAAAGTTGGGCGTGAAGAACGGCGCCGAGATGGTGGCTGCGGCCAAATTAAACGCCGATCTATCCGGCCAGGTGGAGAATCTGACCGCCGAGGTCGTCAAGTGGGAGACGCGCATCGCCGGGGCTCTGGCTCATACTGAATAACCACCCCAGGAAAATATCCCCGCAAGTTCTCATCGAAACCCTTGGCATCAGGTAAACTTTCCGCGATGGCTGACTTCAAAGAGAGACCGGAAAAGGCGCTGGAGCGGGATGTTCTCGCTTGGGCAGATGCCGTTTACGAAGAAGGCGAGCGCGAACTTGCGGACTCCCGCGAGATCCGTCTGACCTCTCGGCTCATTGACTACATCTCCGGCCAGCAGTGGAACGCAAAGTCCCGGTTTGGCCGCTCCCGCCCCACGGTCAACCGCCTCTTCCGGCAGTTCGTCGAGATGGCCGGCTTGCTCACCGACATCGAACCCGACTTCCAGGTCAAGTTCGCTAACGAGGACGAGGAGTTTGCTAAACTTCAAGACCTGCTCAACGAGATGATCGTGATGTGGGCGCGATTCATCGACTTCGAGGCGGAGCTGACCCAGGCTGTGATGTGGGCGCTGCTCCACACAGGCTACGCCAAAATCCAGTGGAACTCCGCACTCAACAACGGAATGGGCGACTGCGAGTTCATGCCGCTTGGGCCGCTCAACGTGATGACGATTGGCGCGGGCAGCCGGATTCAGGACGACGAATGCGTTATCGCGCGCTGGCCTGTGACCATCGAAACCTTGAAGCGCGCCTACGGAGACCTGGCCAACGATGTACACCCGGATCTCGAAGGCAATGAGCCAACCGGGGATATGTCCAGGCCTGGCAAGATGTCCGAAGCCTCGTGGGTCCGGCTGAACCCGGCGCTCAAAAAGTTGCTCGGCAAGAAACAGGCTGACGGAAAGCGTTCGCGCTATCCCAAGGCTATGCTCAAGCAGTTTTGGTTCAAGGATGGGGCAAAAAACGAAGGCAGCGAGACAAAACGGGTCGGCGACGCCAATTACAACTGGTCGTACATGGTCGAACCCGGTTGCCTCTGGTATCCCCGCGGCAGGTTCGTTATCGCGGCTGGCGGCAAACTCCTGCAGGATGGTCCGAACCCCTACTGGCACGCGATGTACCCTTTCGCTAAACTCCGCCTGATTCGCGTTCCATGGTCGCCGAATGGCTGCAGCCCGCTTGAGCCGATCGCCATGATGAGCGACATCGTGAACCGGATCAACGGCGGCATCATGGACATGATACGGGCGGCGATTGAGCCGCGCATGGTGGCGCCGAAGGCGGCGTTTGCGCAGTCAGTCTGGGATTCTATGGATCCCGGCGCGCCCGGCGGCAAGATCATGTACAACAACAATGCGCCGAAGTCCCCTGAGTTCCCAAAGCCGCCCGAGTTGCCGGCCTATGTTCTCCAGATGAAGCAGGATGTGGAAAAAGAGCAGGACATGACCTCGGGCGCGGCGGCCATCAACCAGGCGGCGCAGAAGAAGCAGGTGCCGGGTGGCGACTCGCTGGAGATGATCATGAACTCCAGGTCCATTCCGATTCGCTTCATGGGTCGCGGCCTGCACAGTTTTCTCACCGATGTCGGCACGATGGTCACAGCCAACAAAATGCAGTTCGAGACTTCCAAGAGCCGCATCAAGAAATTCGGCGTCAAGGGCTTGACGGATGCGGACTTTGAGCCGCTCTATGGGCAGTGGCTGGAAAAGGGAATGGAGCCGGAAGAGTTTGTGCGCCAGGCGATCTTCTCAATCCGCAAAGGAAGTCTGCTGGCCATCGAAAAACAGGACGAGGTGCCGGTGGCGTTCGTTATGCGTAAACTTGGAGACTTGTCTCGCAAAGGTCTCTATCGCAAACTGGGCGTACCAAAAGCTGACGCGGAGAAGATCGAAGCCGAGCTCAAAGAAGAGGCCGCGGAGAAGATTGCGATGGCCGGCGCGGCGGGCGCGATGCAGCATCCACACGGGAAGAAGTAAGCCTATCTCTTCCGTTTCTTCAAAAAGTCATTCAGGTCGTCATCAGAGATGCGCCAGCATTTCCGGCTGACATGAACCCCAATCAATTCACCTGATCTCAAATAGCGGCGAATCGATTCAACCCCAACATGGAGTTTGGATGCAACCTGTGTGGGCGAGAGGTAAAAGTTTCCCATGCACGAATAGTAGCGCATTGTAGTGCTTTGTTGCAAATCTGTAATTTTCCCTCAAATTTCGCGACGCAAGGCGGGACTGGAACCTCCTCGGTGGTGCGATATTGGCATCGAAGGCTTGATGGCAACATCTTGCTTGACCGTGGTGAAGGCCACGTTAAAAAACCGCTCCAAAGAAGGAGGACGCCTATGGCACGCAAAGGTCACAAGCGCGGACACAAGTCGCGGAAGGCCCATCGCGGCTCCAAGCGCGAGAAGTAGTTCTCGCGTAGTCAAGCACCAACCACAACCGTGAAACTGGGGCCGGTGCGCCGGCCCCCACCACCCAGGAGTAATTCCCATGGCAAAGAATGATCGCGTCAGTGAAGAGACTTTTGGCCCAACCGTGACGGCCCCCAAGATGACCGGCGGCAAGATCGCGCTCTTCGGCCATACGATCCACGACGGCGAACCGATTCCGTCGCGCGGCTACAGTGTCAATGTCAAAACCGGCAACCCGGTAAACGGTCGCGGAAAGAGTAACTAAGCCATGCCAATGCCAGCCCCCACAGCCGCCCCTCCGAATTTCTACGACAACCTGCCTGCGGGCGGGGATGCTGCGGCGGGTGGATCTCCCCAAAAGAAGCCCGGCGGCGAACCGGATGCGGACGAGGAGTTGATGAAGGGGTTGACGGGCGTGTACCGTGTCCTGAGCAAGATGTCGAAGCTCAAAAAGGAACTGAAGCCTGGCATCGACAAGATCAAGGAAGACATCAAAGTTCTGGTTGTCCAGGGTTTGAAGAAAGATCCGAAAGACTTGGATTCCGGCGACGATAAGCCGGCAGAATCAGCACCACCGGAGCCGCCGGCTGGCGGGCCTCCATCACCTCCACCATCCCAAACAGACGAGTCGCACGCAGCTTAGTGCGAAGGGAGTAGTGTATGGCATTGCTCGACGATTTGAAAGGGCTTTTGAGCCCGGCAGAATTCGCGAAGATTCAGGGCAACAGCGCGGTGGCGACCCGCCTTGCCCGTGGAGAAGAGTTGGTCAGCTACTATGACGGCGATGAGCCGCCAGTGGCTACAGTGGTCGATCCGCCTCCGGCGCGCAGCACACCGCCGCCCGCCGCTGGGCAGTTCGATTTGAGTGCGATCGATCGGATGCTCGACGCAAAACTCGGCAAGATCAACGAGACCGTTGATGCTCGGATTGCCGATGTGGTGAAGACGCGCGGCGACGAGCTAGTCAACAACGCTGTGAAGATTTCGATTCAGCGGGCCGATGAGTTGAACCGTATTTACGGCCGCCATGAGCGCGAGACTGGCAAGCCGTTCGACTCCGCCGAGTTCAATACGTTCTTGGAGAAGCCGGAAAGCAAGGCGCGCGGGTATCGTTCGATCACCGACGCATACAACGACTACGTGGCGCCGGTTGTGACAGAGCGCACCATCGAAACAGAAGTCGAGAAGCGCGTGAAGGCAAGGTCTGGATCCGCAGGCGTACCGGGAACCACTCCGCCGCCGGCGACCAACAGCAACATCCGGATGTTCATCAACCGCGGCAAGACCGGCGCGGATGGTGCTCCAGCGACCGGCGCGGGGCGCGCGGCAGCAGCACTCGACAGGATTCAAGCCCGCCAGGTTGAAATGGCGAGCTAGGACTCAACAAACTTTAACCACGGAGGCCAGTGATGGCGCTTAACATCAATGACATCAGCGCAGTAACGAAGCAGGAGATTGTCCCCGAGATCGTGGACGAGTATTACAAGGTATCTCCGGTTTTCGTTCAAATCTTCAAGGGCGATACAGTCAAGCCCTTTCCGGGTGGCCTCTACATTCAGCAGCCCATCCAGTATGCGCCGCTGAAGGCTGGTCCGTTCGCCCCAGGCTCCACCTTCGACATCTCCTATGTCCAGACGGACACGGCGATGACCTTCGCGGTGAAGTTCTACTACGCGAACGTGACCATTCAAGGCACGCAGTTGCCGATCAACATGGGCAACAACGCCGTGATGAGCTTCGTCGAAGAGAAGATGATCAACGGCTCGCAGGCGCTGGCTCAAGCGTTGGCGATCGACATCTACAACGACGGCCAGGGAACCGTGTCCTCGCAGATCGCGCTGGACGGCCTGCTCGCCGGGTACGATGACGGCACCAACTATCCGACCTACGGCGGCTTGCCGCGCGCG
>CAZLZA010000141.1:0-8593 GCA_964563875.1 uncultured Acidobacteriaceae bacterium | reverse complement strand
TTTGAGAGGAAGACATGGCAACCGTTGATATTCGCCATAACGATACCGTGAAGGTGATCGCCGGGCGCGATAAGGGCAAGCAAGGCCGCGTACTACGCGTGTTCCCCGGAACAAGCAAAGTGCTGGTCGAACACGTTAGCGTAGTTAAAAAGAACGTGCGTCCGAATCCACAGAAGGCAATCAAGGGCGGCATCGCCGAGCAGGAATCGCCGATTGCGATCAGCAATGTTCTGCTGGTCTGCAGCAGCTGCGGTCCGGTGCGGGTTCGTCACGAGGTGCGCGGCGAGAAGAAAGTTCGCGTCTGCGCCAAGTGCGACACCACGCTCGACAAGGATAAATAACCACCCCGAACCGGCTTCGGCCGGTTCAATTGACCGCCTCACGTAACGGTAGCCACTCCGGGACCGTGAGAGAAAGCGAACTGAACCATGGCAGCAAAAGAAGACAAGAAAGATACCAAGCCAAAACAGCTGGCGAAGCCGCAGGCGAAACAGCAGCCGAAGAAGGCCAAAGCTGAGGCCGCCGAGGCCCCCGAGCAGGGTTCGAAGCCGGCTCGTCCGAAGGCGAACAACACCGCTTCAGCCCGCCTGCGCACGAAGTATTTTGAAGAGTTGCGCCCGGCGCTGATGAGGGAACTGGGATTGTCGAACCCGATGGCTGCTCCGAAACTGGAGAAGGTTGTCGTCAATATGGGCGTCGGCGAAGCGACTCAGAACGCCAAGGTGTTGGATCCGGCGGTGGCCGAACTGGCACAGATCACCGGACAGAAGCCGGTGGTGACCAAAGCTAAGAAATCCATCGCCGCCTTCAAGGTGCGCGAAGGCATGCCGATCGGCTGCATGGTGACGCTCCGCGGCGATCGCATGTATGAATTCCTGGACCGCCTGTTGAATGTCGCGCTGCCGCGCGTTCGCGACTTCCGTGGGGTTCCCACTAAGTCCTTCGATGGACGCGGCAACTACACGCTCGGCCTGCGCGATCAGTTGATCTTCCCGGAGATCGACTACTCCAAGGTGGAGCACACGAAGGGCATGAACATCACCATTGTCACCACCGCCACCAGCGACGAACACGCGCGTGCGCTGCTGAAGGCGATGGGAATGCCGTTCCGTCCGCCAGGCACGAATTAAGTTCCTGCTTTCCGCATGCGGCGACGCCGCAGGGAAGATGGTTGCAAGCTAAAGCAGTACATCGCAGCCTCAGGGTGCGAAAGTAAGGCGCGACAAGTATCACGCGGCTTATCCGTGCACCAGGGGTGCTAGAGATAAAGGAAACGATGGCCAGAACATCCAGCATCGCTAAGGACAATAAGAAGCCCAAGTTCTCCTCGCGTCAGCACAATCGTTGCAAACTGTGCGGACGTCCGCGCGCTTACCTACGGAAGTTCGGTCTTTGCCGACTGTGCTTCCGCGGACTGGCTCTGCGCGGAGAGATTCCTGGGGTTATGAAATCGTCCTGGTAGACGAAGTCAAAGCCTGACCCGCGGGGGTGAGCCCCGCAAAGGCTGGCACGTGGTCCGCACGCTGGACCGTCCTGCGCAAGCGGGAACAGAACGTCGCCGCAGGTTCTTTCCACTGTGGCCCTTGCAGATCGAGGGCAGCCGGTGCAAGCCGGTGCAGTATTGCGCCAAGCCAGCGCGCGCAAGAAAGAGAACGGGCGAACGAATTCAGGAGAATTAAAGATGAGTTTTACCGATCCCGTGGCAGATTTTCTGACCCGGATTCGCAATGGCATCAAGGCCCGGCACCAGAAGGTAGATGCTCCGGCCTCCAAGCTGAAGCTGGAGATCGCACGCGTTCTGAAGGAAGAGGGTTACATCTCTAACTTCAAGGCCACTGAAGAAGATGGCAAGAAGGTGGTTCGGGTGTACATCAAGTACAACGCCGACAATGTTGCCGCGATCAACAACATCAAGCGTATTTCGCGCCCGGGTTGCCGTGTGTACGTCAATCGCAATGAGATTCCCCGCATTCTCGGCGGTCTGGGTATCACCATCCTGACCACGCCGAAGGGTGTTCGCAGTGGCAAGCAGGCCCGCCGGGAAGGCGTTGGCGGCGAAGTGATCTGCGAAGTTTACTAATGTCACAGGGCTTGCTGCCGGGCAGTTTCCGGCGGCAGGTGCTTGGAGCAGACGAGGCCGGTGAAAGATCCGGCCCGGAAGCCCACCGTGGCAAGGTCCACGGCGGTGCAGGAGCAATCAATGTCAAGAATTGGTAAGAAGCCCATCCCATTGCCCAAGGGTGTCACGTACACTGTAGAAGGCAACCTCATCACCGTGACGGGTCCGAAAGGAACCGTCACCAATCACCTTCCGGGCGGCGTTACGCTGACCACCGAAGACGGCGTGCTGCTGGTTCAGCGCGAGGACGATTCCAAGGCTGCGGTTCATGGTTTGGTTCGTGCCCTGGTGAATAACGCGGTGGTTGGCGTTACTACGGGCTGGACCCGTGAGTTGGAAATCGTCGGGATTGGTTATCGCGCAGAGCTGAAGGGCAAGGGGACTGTGGTCTTCACCCTGGGCTATTCGCACCCGATCGAGTACCCGCTGCCGACCGGGGTTGAGGTCACGATCGATCCCAAGATGACCAAGTTGAGCATCGCCGGTATCGATCGCCAGAAGATCGGACAGGTTGCTGCTGAAATGCGTTCGCTGCGTCCGCCTGACCCGTACAAGCAGAAGGGCGTGCGTTACGCCGGCGAGAAGCTGAAGAAGAAGGTTGGCAAGACCGGCGCGAAGTAACTCTTAGGAAGATGCGCGTCTGATGCGCTGAATCCGCACGGTAAGGCTTAGGGCCTGCCGTAAACCTGCGAAGCTTCGCAGCCGGGTAGGCGGCAAGAAATGCCGCTCCCACTGCGAGCGCTATAGGTGCCCGCCGGACGAGAATCCGACGGGCGTCCGCACAACCCTGGCGAATTCATTCGCTGGGACAGACTGGTCCCCGGCACTCGGTTCCGGCAGCGAAAGCTGCTGGGAGACCCAGAACCCGGGAAAAGGGCCAGAGCGAAGGACAAGAAGAATGCTGATTAAGAATTCCAAGAACGCGACGCGCGAGAAAATCCACACCAGGATTCGCAAGAAGCTCGCCGGAACCACTGCGCGCCCCCGCCTGAACGTGTACCGTTCGGTCAACCACATCTATGTGCAGCTCATCGACGACGCCAAACAGGCGACGCTCGTTTCGGCCAGCTCGCTCGAACAGGGCAAAGATGGTAAGAAGCACATTGCCGGAGGCAACATTGCCTCGGCCAAGCAGGTCGGCAAGTTGATTGCCGAGCGCGCCAAAGCCAAGGGCATCGAGTCGGTGGTGTTTGACCGCGGCGGCTATCTCTACCACGGACGCATCAAGGCCGTGGCGGATGCTGCCCGTGAAGGCGGCCTGAAGTTTTAGTCCCGGCGGTTGCCGGATTCAGCGATGGGTAAGGCCAACCGATGGCCTCCGGTCGCTGACGAAGGGACGCAGGGGCGCGACAGAGTTAGAGCGGGCGAGGTGCAAACCGTTAGTCCGCATGATTTCGGAGATCGCAGGCGCGGTCTCCAGGAGAATCGATAGCAAATGGCAATCGTCAAGAAAAAGCTCGATGCCGGTGCGTATAACCTGAAAGATCAGGTTGTGAACATCAACCGCGTGACCAAAGTCGTCAAGGGCGGCAAGAACATGTCGTTCGCAGCCCTGGTCGTGATCGGCGATCCGTCCACTGGCGTGGTTGGCTACGGTTCTGGTAAAGCCAAGGAAGTTCCCCAGGCAATCCGCAAGGGAATTGAATCGGCGAAGAAGAACCTGATCAAGGTGAACCTCACCCAGACCTCGATTCCGCACATCTCGTTGGGCCGCTATGGCTCGGGACGAGTGCTGCTGAAGCCCGCACCGGAAGGCACCGGCGTCATCGCCGGCGGCGCTGTTCGCGCGGTCATGACTTCAGTGGGCATTCAGAATGTGCTGACCAAATCAATTGGCACCACCAACCCGCATAACGTCATCAAGGCAACGTTTGACGCGCTGAAGAAACTGCGCGACCGTGCTGAAGTGGCGGCCAATCGCGGCAAGTCCGTGGAGGAGCTCTAAACCATGCCACGCACCCGTACAAAGACCCCGAAGGTAGCGGCCCCGGCCGGCACCCGGATGAAGCTGAAGTGGGTGATTTCCGGTAACAGCACCCCCGCAAAGCAGCGGCTCGTCGTCAAGGGCCTCGGCTTTACACGCCTGAACCAGGTCATCGAGCGCGAGGATACTCTCTCGATTCGTGGCATGGTGGCCAAAGTGCCGCATCTCATCCAGATTCTCGGCGAATAAGCCGTAAGGGATGCGCACCATACGGGCGCTCGGCGGGTACGCGGCAAAAATGCCGCTCCGGCCAGGGGCGCTCGCAAACCGAGTCGCCGGTAGAACCGGCGGCGCCAGGAAACAGCCCGCTCGCCACGGGGGACGCTCCGAGTTTCAGGCGGAGATGTTCGGCAGTCACAGACAGCCCATCAGCATGTTTGGCACCATGCTAGGGATAGAAACCATGAATCTGACAACGATTCGCAAGCCGGCTAAGGCGAATGAAAACCGCAAGCGTGTGGGCCGAGGTATGGGCTCCGGCATGGGTAAGACGTCGACCCGTGGACACAAGGGTCAGCGCTCCCGTTCCGGTTCGCGCAGTATGCGCGGATTTGAAGGCGGCCAGATGCCGCTGCACCGTCGCTTGCCCAAGCGCGGCTTCGTCAACATCTTCAAGAAGGAATTTCAAGTTGTAAATCTGTCGCGCCTGGCTGAGTTGGGGGTGACCGACCTAACTCCGGAAGTTCTCTACGAGTTGCGCGTCATCAGCAAGAAAAATGGACTGATCAAGGTGTTGGGAGTTGGCGATCTGACCTCGGCCATCACCGTTTACGCCCACAAGTACAGCGAGACGGCACAGCAGAAAATCACCGCCGCCGGCGGCAAGGCTGAGATTCTCGAAATCAAGCAGCCTGCAGCCATCAAGCGCGGTAAGAAGTAAGATCAACCGAGCCCGCCTGCAGCGAACAGGCGGGCTGGGTCCGGTTCTCCTTTGGAGGATGAACCGTGGCCCGAACAGCATAGTTACAGAGGCCCTCTTACCATGTTCGAGAAGCTGGCGAACATCTTCAAAATCCCGGACCTGCGCAGGCGCGTTCTCTTTACGCTTGGGCTGCTTGCCGTCTACCGCATCGGTGGCCACCTGCCCACCCCCGGCATTGACCCCAATGCTTTGGCACGCTTGTTTGCCAACGCCAGCGGTGGCCTGCTCGGTTTCGTCGATCTGTTCAGCGGCGGCAATCTGCGTCGGCTGACGATCTTCGCCCTAGGCATCATGCCTTACATTACCGCCTCGATTATTTTGCAGTTGCTCACCGTGGTCTACGAACCACTGGCGCGGTTGCAGAAGGAAGGCGAACTCGGCCGGAAAAAGATCACCCAGTGGACCCGCTATCTGACGGTCATTCTCAGCGCGATGCAGTCGTTTGGCATTGCCATGACCCTGCAGCGCGGAATCGGCGGCGAGCAACTGGTACGGAATCCTGGAATTGGCTTTGTGCTGATGACCATGCTGACGCTGACCACCGGAACCACGTTCATCATGTGGTTGGGCGAGCAGATCACGGAACGCGGCATCGGCAATGGCATGTCGCTGATCATCTTCACCGGCATCGTCGTGGGCTTGCCTCGCGCGGTGGTGGAGCTATGGCAGAAGGCAGGCAGCGGCGGAGCCCTGAACCCGATCGGCATCGTTTTTCTGCTGGCTGTCATGGTTGTGGTGGTTGCGTTTATTGTTTTTGTGGAGCGCTCCGAACGGCGCATCCCGGTGCAATATGCCAAGCGGGTGGTCGGACGCAAGGTGATGGGCGGTCAGTCCACCCATCTTCCGTTGCGTGTCAACTCCGGTGGCGTGATGCCGGTTATCTTCGCCAGTTCGGTGCTGACCTTGCCGCAGACGGTTGGGTATGCGCTGCAGAATAACCGTTATTTCGGATCGTTCTTTGCTGGATTGAGCAAAGCTCTGGGCTGGGGAGAGCCGTTGCATACCTTCCTGTATGCCCTCGGCATCCTCTTCTTCGCCTACTTCTATGTCTCCATCGTCTTCAATCCAAAGGACGTAAGCGACAATATGCAGAAGTATGGCGGGTTTATCCCCGGCATCCGCCCAGGAGTTCGGACGAGCAACTACATCAACGACGTCTTGACCCGCATCACATTGGTAGGTGCTCTGTACTTGATTATTATCTCGTTGATTCCGGAATGGATGATTGCGGGTATTCACCTGAACAATCTTCCCATCTGGATGGGCGGCGGAATCTTTGATCACTTACCCAACTGGGTGCTGCACGGCCTGAACGTGAACTTCTACTTTGGCGGAACTTCGCTGCTGATCGTGGTGGGCGTTGCGATGGACACGGTGAATCAGATCGAGTCGCAACTCATTATGCGTCACTATGAAGGATTTACTCCAAAAAGTGGTCGCATCAGAGGACGCAGGGCGTGGTAAAGTACGTACCTTTGGGAGCACTTTAAATCTGCTGTTGGAGGCTACGTGATGGAGACAGAAGCCATCGCTGCATCAACCGTACAGAAAGCTGCTGGAAGCGTTGTCGGCCCGGTGATCCTATTAGGGCCACCGGGGGCCGGCAAAGGGACGCAAGCAATCAGAATCGCGCAACGCTTTGGAATTCCGCAGATATCCACTGGAGATCTGCTGCGTGACAACATCTCACGGGGCACCGAACTTGGCAAGCAAGCCCAGGAATTGATGGAGCGCGGTGAACTTGTTCCTGACGAATTAGTCTGCCGGATGGTCGCCAGTCGTTTGGCTCAACCGGATTGTGCTCGCGGCTTCATCCTCGACGGCTTTCCGCGAACGGTGAAGCAGGCTGAGTGGCTCGACGAGTATTTTGCGGTGAATCATTGTTTTGAAACTGAGGACGGCAGCAGGCGGTTGGTTGTGATCCGATTTACGGTGGAGTATAATCAGCTATTGCAAAGGCTTACCGGACGTCGGACTTGTCCCACCTGCGGGCGGATTTACAATATTTACACTCAGCCGCCACGGGTTGAGGGCATCTGTGATATCGACGGCTCGGTCCTCGTAACACGCAAGGATGACCGCGACGACGTCATCATCGCACGCCTGAAGACCTACGAAAGCCAGACCCTGCCGCTGGTGAGCTACTATGCGCAGCGGAATCGTCTGAGAGATATCGACGGCGCGGGAGATGTGGACAAGGTAACGGCCGAGGCCTTTAAGGCAATTGAAGATGGCGATAGTCTGTAAGTCTGCCGGCGAAATTGAAAAGATGCGGCGAAGTGGCCGCGTGGTTCGCCAGGTGTTGGACGTAGTACAAGCCATGGTGGCACCAGGTCTGAGCACGATGGACCTGGAGCGGGTGGCGGAAAAGAAAATTCGCGATCTGGGCGCAAAGCCGGCATTCAAGGGGTATTACGATTATCCTTGCGTGCTTTGCACCTCGATCAATCAGGAAGTGGTGCACGGTATTCCCTCTGAGACGCGCAAGTTGGCCGAGGGAGATATCGTTTCCATCGACTGCGGTGTGGTCCTGGATGGCTATTACGGCGATGCGGCGGTCACGGTTCCGGTAGGTGCAATCAGTAGTGAGGTGCGCACCCTGCTGGATGTTACCGAGCAATCGCTGCATAAGGGAATCGAAGCCGCTCGCGCTGGCAGCAGGGTGGGCGATATCGGGGCCGCGGTGCAGGAGTTTGTGGAAGCCGCGGGGTTCAGCGTCGTTCGCGAGTTTGTGGGGCACGGCATCGGGACCAAGTTGCATGAGGATCCGCAGGTGCCGAACTACGGTCTACGCGACCACGGACTGAAGTTGCGCGAAGGCATGGTGATCGCGATTGAGCCAATGGTCAATGTCGGCGGAGCTTCGGTACGGGTGCTGGACGACAAGTGGACGGCGGTAACTCAGGATGGAAAGCCCAGCGCGCACTTTGAGCACTGTGTTGCCATTACAAAAGACGGTCCAGTGATTCTGACCGATTAGCGGAAGATTTCAGGCTCCGTGAATGGAAGCTGAAATTTGAAATTGAGGTTGGATGAGTAAGGAAGACGCGATTGAAGTTATGGCAATGGTTATCGAGCCACTGCCCAATGCGATGTTCAAGGTTAAACTTGAGAATGACCACGAGGTGCTTGCGCACGTGTCCGGCAAGATGCGCAAGAACTTCATTAAAATTCTTCCAGGTGACCGCGTGGCCGTGGAGCTTTCCCCTTACGACCTGAATCGCGGACGCATTGTGTACCGCTACAAGTAGCGGCAAAAGTTCGCGCAACCCGCAATGGTCCGAACGGGGACTAGCGGGCATCTGCGTGTTTGTTGCAAGAGCTGTAAAGCTCTGATTTATTGCCGCTTTCGGCGAGACGCCGGGGTGGAGATGGCGGTTCCGTATGGCGCCCGAGCGGTGCTGGATGAAACCGGGTACTTGATTAGTTGTTGATTGAGTTGTGCGTTGAGTTGAACAAGGAAGTGGCCAATGAAGGTTCGGGCTTCAGTAAAGAAAATCTGTGACAAGTGCAAGGTCATTCACCGCCATGGCGTGGTGCGCGTGATCTGCGAAAACTCGAAACATAA
>CAZLZA010000140.1:0-8777 GCA_964563875.1 uncultured Acidobacteriaceae bacterium | reverse complement strand
ACTTCCGGAATGACGCCGGAGGGGTGATTTATCCCGCATTCTGTGCGTTTTTCAGAAGCCTGCTAAGCGGAGAGTCAAAATGCCCATTGCGAACGCTACAATCAGGTTCTGACCGCAACATTGATCTACCCCGTGACAACATCATCGTCATTTCTGTTCCGGAGGTTACTCGCCACTAAATGAAAGGCCAAGGTATGCAGCCACCCGTGTTGATGTCAAAATGCCAAAGCACTGGAAGCTTCGTAACAGCCTCACATTTAGTGAGTGGATGCTCGCCTACCCCGAACGAATCCGCAACATTGGCGAGATGAAAGTTGCTACAGTTCGATGTTCACATTCCGCCAACGATACAGATATTAGATGTTGAGTTTCCCAACCCCCGGAACAAGGCGCAAGAACGTTACCGGGAACAGCGCGGGCGACTGCCAAACACGGCGGAATAGCATTATCTTCAGATTGCCCGTTTGCTCGGCGGAATCTCACCTCGAACCTTCAGGCTACCTGCTCGCGGATCGGCATGGGAGTACGTCTGTCATCGCAGGAGCAAATAGCGGAAGAAAGAACTGGAGATGCCAACGCGTACTTGCCCTCATACAGCGCTGCTGCCACTCCCAATAGGCGAGCTGCGGTGAACCGCCTTGTCCCGCGGCCATGCCTCCGCACCTCAAGCATGTTGGCCGCGCACTTTTTCCCGTAGCTTGAGCAGACACGCGCCAGCCGCGGCCAGCGTCTCAGCCCGCTTGGCGAAATGAAAACGAATCAGGTGCCGGACGGGCTCATGGAAGAAACTCGATCCGGGAACGGCTGCGACTCCAACCTCGCGCGCCATCCACTCCGCGAACTCAGCATCGTCGTTCCATCCAAACTCGGAAATATCGACCATCACATAGTAGGCGCCTTGCGGACGGGTGTAGGTCAACCCGGCCGCATCCAGATAGCCGAGAAACAGGTCGCGCATTTCGGTGTACTCGGCAAGGAGCTCGCCGTAATAGCTGTCCGGCAACTCCAACCCAGCGACGGCGGCAGCCTGCAACGGAGCTGGCGCACCCACGGTCAGGAAGTCGTGTACCTTGCGCGCTTCGTTCACAATCGCCGGAGGCGCGATCACGTATCCCAAACGCCACCCAGTGATCGAATACGTCTTGGAGAGTGAACTGCAAGAGATGGTGCGTTCGAACATTCCTGGCAGCGCAGCGAAATACGTGTGGCGATGCGGAGCATAAACGATGTGCTCGTACACTTCATCGGTCAACACAAACGTATCGAACTCTTCCGCCAGAGAGGCAATGTACAGCAGCTCTTCGCGGGTGAACACCTTGCCGGAAGGATTTGCCGGATTGCAAAGCACCAGCGCTTTCGGGCGCTGCTCAAAGGCACGGCGCAGTTCGCCTGGATCGAAGCTGAACTCGGGTGGGTGCAGCGCGATGTAAATTGGTTGCGCCCCGCAGAGGATCGCGTCCGCAGCATAATTCTCGTAGAACGGCGAAAAAACAATAACCTTGTCGCCTGGATTACAGGCAGTCATCATTGCCACCATCATGGCTTCGGTGCTGCCGCAGGTGACTACAAAGTTTTCGTTCGGATCAAGCGGCAGGCCCATAAATCGCGACTGTTTCCTGGCCAGAGCGGTACGAAAATCCTGCGCTCCCCACGTGACGGCGTACTGGTGCGGCCCTTCTCCCGCGGTGCGCTCCGCAGCTTTCAGCAGTGCCTCCGGCGGATCGAAATCCGGAAAGCCCTGGGAAAGATTAATGGCTCCGTGCTGGTTGGCCACCCGCGTCATGCGGCGGATGACCGACTCGGTAAAGGTACTGGTGCGATAGCTTGTCTGCGGCATGATCCTCTTTTCTCAATTCCCCGCGCCTTTCAGCGTTTCTGCGAGTGCCTCGCCCGTCTTCGGATCCGAAACCTCCAACAGGATCTGTCCTCCGCCAGGTGGAATCAGTCCATCTTATGGACTTACATGCCTGCGCAAGCGCCGAAGATGCCGACAAACCGCAGAAGTTTAAGATGGACGAGTTGGCTAGTCTGCCGAATTGCTATCCCCCCGAGTCCTCCGTCCCGCCATCGCAAGGCTCAGCCGGTGGTAGTAGAACAGATTCGTCGCCAGCGCGATCGCCCTCAACAGCAGCACTGCCAATGCCGCGGCGCCGGTGCCGATCAAGGCCGCTACCGCCGCCAGCAGCCACACCCGGCGATCCACCGTAAAGTCGCGCAATGCGGAAGGCCGTGACCTCATCGTGCCATCCTACCGGCGTCGCTAGTGCATACGTACAGATGCGCTCCAGGGCCTCTGCCAGTCGAGGCGCCAGCCGCAACTCCAGCGCATGGTCGGCGGCAAGACGGCCCAGCAAGCGTTCGCCCTTGCGGGTCATGCGCAGCAGCACCCTGCGCCGGTCGTCCGCGTCCGCGGTGCGCAACAGCAGCCCTTCGCGCACTGACCGATCGACCAACTCGACCACGCTGTTATGCCGCTGTCCCAACCGCTCCGCCGCGTACGCAATCGTGACCACCGCACCGTCAGGCGCGGCCGCTATCTGCAGTAGAAGTTGGTGCTGTTGCGGCTGCAGTCCCACTGCCGCCGCTGCTCTCTCGCTGAACTGCAAAAGCGATCGCTGCTCGAAGCGAAAGTCAGCCACACTCGTGAGCAGCAAGCGAGGGCTTATCGCTAAAGGTCGAGAATTCATATATATATGTCGCCTCACGACACAATCAAACACACAGGGGCTTCTGCGAACCTCGCGACAGACAGGCCCGGGGGACTTGGCTTTATCAGATGTGCGCTAAGCGAGAAGAGTTGCTGCTCCATGGGTTTCAAAACCGCCCACCACACCCCGGAACTCTCATCATTGCAAGGAGGCGATCAGAGCGGGTGATCGGGGCTGTTGGCGCGCTCCAATCTGCGTATGCCACATAGCGTAGAAGACCGTTCATCACATTGCTGGCAGGAGGACGAATCTGCGAACCACATCCAACAACTGTTCCGGATGTGTCGGTTTGGCGCGAGAAACGCGTCGAATCCGCGATTCAGGGCCGTCTGCTTTTCTGCCCCGAACACCATGCCTGACTTTCAGCCACTGCATGCCAGGTACCTTGCCGTCGCTTATTACCTAATCGGGCAGATTTGCAACGGCCGAAACAACAGCCACACTCAGCATCCTTCGCGGTGAAGACGTCGTATCCGAAATGCTCCAGAACGTACACACCAAAGCGAGGTTGTCGGGATGGTCACGCAGTTACTGGCCTTTTCGCAAACGACCAATGTCACAGGTTCACAACACTGCGGGCCGTACTAGTCGGACCAGTCCGTTGATCAATCTGGACCATGCGTGCAGTCGGCGGTTGAGAACGGAAGGTCAAAATAATATTCACCGCAAAGAGCGTGACTGCCGTCAGTTCGGTGACTGCGGAGACCGGCAAGACTTTCCACGCACTTGAAAGCATGCCCTGATAGGCAAGCACTTCGGAAGAAACGCGCAACAAGCAGCCAGCCGTCAGTACATACAGGCTCGCCCCCATCATCCGCGGGCTAAACAGCAATCGCATTCCGCTGAATGCGGGAAGAACTCGCTGGCCGATGGCAAATACCATCGTGGAAACGAAGCCGACGGTCAGTGCATGGCGCGACGCACCCCAGATGCCGTCCGGGTTCTTCGTAAACGCGGCCCACGTGCCCAGCACGCCTGCCACAATAAGCCACGCATAGGCCGGCCTTATGAAGTACGGGAAGCTTGCGTGAATCCCCTTCGTCTTTGCCGGCTGCAAAGATTGAGTCTGTACCCGCATGCAACGTTCGACATGACAGCAGCGGCCAGCAGCAGAATCACTGCGAACCGGATGGCCCCGCCCAGCGCAGCCACCACTCCGGCAACGTTGAGTGCGATTATCACCATGAGTCCGCGCTCACAGGGCTTTCGAATTCCCATGAAAGTTGGCAACCAGCGTGCACTGAATCCCCAGACGAACGGCACCATGAAGCCCCACGCCATCAGCACCAGAAAGCGTTGGTCGAAGCTCTGCGGAAATGCGGGCGAACTTCCGTGCATTGCCGCCCTGATGCAACCGCCCAAATTGGCGGCGAGAGTTCCGAGCAAGCCCAAGGTTCCTGAGACAACTACTAGAATCCACTTTTCAAACTTGGGGTGTTCTTGCGAAGGGCTCGCAGGTTTATGCGTCGAAACCGCACGGAAAAATATGAGGAACGCCACCAATTCAAGGGTTGCAGAGATGGGAAGGATAGCGCGCCAGTGCCATTCGTAGACGCTCGCCGCCCACCTTGCGGTCACTCCCACGGTCCAAAGCGCCCAGCAACTCCACGCTTCCCAGCGCGAATGCCCCTGCGCTGCGCACTCTCGGAATCGAGTAGAAGCCGATCCCCAGAATGAATGTGCCGATCCAACCGAACACCTGAGCATGACCGTGCACCTGTATCCACGGCGCAGAAATCGAATCGGCCGCATGCTTGCTGCTGATGGAGAGTAGATTCCAGACGCCGAGAAATGTGCCTGGCAGCAACATGAAGGCCAGGCCAGTGCCGATGAAGAGCATCACGATTCGTGACAGAGCGGTCTCACGTTCGCGTGTCGCCGCGTTCTTTGATTGAACCTGATCATCGCTGTGAAGTGGTAAGTTTCTCATTGACTGCATAGGATGTCCCCTCGCCACTCAGGCGGAGCGCGGAAGCAGGTGCGATACGCACCGCGCTCAATAGCTTTCAACCTACCCTCGCGCGTGGCGTGTGGCGATGACCAAGGTCACACTTTTCATATTTCCCACCAGCTTACATATCGGACTAGGATGGTTGCGAAGGTGAAAAGGGAAGGAGAATGCTTTGGGAAAAGCGACAGAATCTCTCGAACGTGAACACCAGGTGATTCAGAAGGCAGTTGCTGTTATGGCACGAATTGTCGATCAACTGGAACTGAATTACTCGGTCGGGGCCGATCTCTTGCGGGATCTCGTGCAGTTTATGCGAGTTTTTGGGGATCAATGTCATCACGGCAAAGAGGAAACCTACCTGTTCCCGCTGTTGGAGCAAAGAGGCGTTCCAGCTACGGGCTGCCCGTTGGGTGCGCTCAAGGGAGAGCACGTCAAAGGGCGTCAATTGATGGGCGAACTCGCGTCTGCCATCGACGCGTACCTCGCCGACAGGGAAAGCGGGCGCCCGGGTCTTATCCAGGCTCTTCAGAACCTCGTCACCCTATATCCAGCGCACATCTGGAAGGAAGACTACCTGCTGTTTCCTATGGCTATCAAGGTGCTGTCGAGAGAGGATGACGAATTGCTGATGCAGCAATTCGCAGTTGCGGAGTCTGGCCTCAGCCCCCACGCGCATGACACTTACGAAGCTCTGGCGGAAGGCCTGATGCAGCGCGTCCTGCTATGTTCGCCGCAGTCTTAACCAGATTTCGATTCGTCTCAATCAACATCGCGATCGAAACGATATACATAGCGAAGCAGACTCGCATTGATTAGCAGCAACACAGATGAACCAGCAGCGGCGGGTAGCAGCGTCCTAATCTGACCGCTGAACAATGCCTCGGTCGAAACCGTGAGCAGCCAGAGCTGCAGAACGACGGTCGTTCCTACCAAAATCAGGATCGCCGTAAATAGAGTTGTCCCCTGGGTGCGCACGCTCACTTTTACGCCTCCAGTTCCGTTGCAAAGAGTTGGTCACCACGCTGCTCGATCTTTACGCGAGCGAGTGGCCGTGTGGGAGGGCCGGCAACTGGATTCCCAAGATCAATGTTGAACGCGCCATGGTGACATGGGCAGACCAATACGTTCTCCGCCTTGTCGAATACAACGGCGCAGGATAGATGCGTGCAGACCTGCGAATACGCAACTAGCTTTCCTTCCGGAGTCCGGACCGCAATGCATGGGTCCTTGTCTGTCGGGTAGCGGAAGAGCAGCGAACCTGTTTGCTCCAGCGCGGAAGACTCGCCGATATAGAGCACCGCATGGGAGCCGCGATGCAGCAACTTGCCGGCAATGGCGGTAATCCAGTTTGCAGCTGCCAGCAGCAATGAGCCGAGGGTCAGAAACTTTACCATCTCGCGGCGTGTGACGTAGTGATCACCCTCCCACTCGATCGGAAAATCCTGCTTCCATTTCGGATCTTTACCGCAGGTGGCGCAGTCTTTTTCTTCGCCAGTCATCGCACGTCCTCCAACATCAATGCAACATCGTAGGGATCATTGGGCAGCGCCGCCGGAGTGGTTGTGATCTGCACCAGTTCCACATCCACGCGTGCGATCTCGCGCGGAACCATGACATACACTTTGGTCCTCACGGTCTCGGCGCCGAATCGCCACGAGTTGATGGGAATGCCGCTGCGGGTGCGCTGAATTTCTTCCATGGTCGTAAAAGTCAACGCCTCGGATGGACAGACAGTGGCGCACATGGGCTTCTTGCCAACACTGGTGCGGTCGTAGCACATATCGCACTTCATCATCTGGTCGATTTCCGCGCGGTGTTTCGGAACGCCAAAAGGACATGAGACGACGCAGTTCGAGCAGCCAATGCAACGCGACTTTAGAGAACTCTGCACTACTCCATCAGGAGTCTTCTTGATGGCGTCGGCCGGGCAGACGCGCGCACAGATCGGGTCTTCGCAATGCATGCAGACCTGCGGGGCCGTCTGCACGCTGTCTGAACGCTGAATGGTCTCCAGATGAATCATACTAACGCCTCGGTGCGTGTCGCACTCGGCGCACGCCTGCACGCACGATTGGCATCCGATACAACGAGAGTGATCGATGAAGAACTCCAACCCGCTCATCGAATGCCTCCTGCCTCCATCTCAAGCTGCGCGATCGGGTCAGAGGGGGCTTCTGTCTTGCTGACGCGAACCGCACAGATCTTGAATTCAGGAATATTTGACACCGGGTCGATGGCGCGAATGGTGCAGTTGTTAGCCGAGCGCCCGAAGGGCCAGTGATATGGCACAAACACCGTGTCCGGACGGATCGTCTTCACCACCAGCGCACGCACTACGATGAAACCGCGGCGGCTTTCCACCCTCACGAAATCGCCATCGGCGATGCCAAGCTTTTCCGCGAGCCGTGGATGCAATTCGCAACGGGGTTGGGGATACTGCTCCATCAGGCTGCCGATGCGGCGGGTCTGCGTGCCGGAGAGAAAGTGCGAGACCACGCGACCGGTGGTGAGAATGATTGGATACTCATCGTCGGGCATCTCGGCTGAGGGGCGCCACTCAATCGGGATGAAGTGAGCTTTGCCGTCAGGATGTCCAAACTTTCCGCCTTCATATAGGCGAGGAGTCCCAGGGTGTCCAGGCTCGGGACATGGCCAGAACAGACCGTTGTGTTCTTCGATGGCTGCCCACGTCATGCCGGAGTAGTCCGAGACGCCGCCCTTGGAGGCGATGCGCAACTCCTCGAAGATCTCGCGTGGAGCTGAGTTGAACTTCTCCGCATAGCCAAGCCGGCCGGCAATCTCGTTGATAATTCGCCAATCTTCGCGTGCGCCTACCGGTGGCGTCACGGCCCTGCGATGACGGATCACGCGGCCTTCGACGTTGGTCGTGGTGCCTTCGTCTTCTTCCATCAATGAGCCCGCAAGCACGATGTCAGCATACTGGGCAGTCTCCGAAAGGAAGAAGTCGATATTGACGTAGAACTCCAGCTTCTCCAGCGCTTCACGGACGAAGTTGCCATCCGGGAGAGACACAGTGGGATTGAAGCAGATCGACAGTAGTCCCTTGATCTTGTCCTCGTGAATGGCTTCCACCAGTGGAACCGCCGACAAACCCTTCTGCGGAATCGATTCTTCGGGAACACCCCAAACGCCAGCGATATATTTGCGATGTTCGGGATTGCTGATATCCCGGCTCCCAGGGAGTTGATCGCACTTTTGACCTTGCTCGCGCGCCCCCTGTCCATTTCCCTGGCCGGTGATCATCGCGTAGCCGCAGCCCTCGCGGCCAATGCGTCCGCTGGCCAGAACCAGATTGATGGCGGCGATACAGTTATCGACGCCCTTCGTGTGGTGTTCAATTCCGCGGGAATGAAGCAGAAAACTGGTTGGTGCCGGCCCCCATAGCTCCGCGGCCTTGATAATCATTTCCGGCGGGACGCCTGCGATCTTCGCCGCATAGCCTGGCGTGTACTTCTTTACGGCTTCCATTACCGCATCAAAGCCGGTCGTGTGCTGAGCAATGAAATCGCGGTCAATCCAGCCGCGCTCGATCATGATGTGCAACATCCCGTTGAATACTCCGATGTCGCCGCCGGAGCGCACGGGAATGAATAGGTCGGCGTTGCGCGCGATCGGCGTCATGCGGGGATCGAGAATGATCAGTTTGCCGCCATGTTCACGCGCCTGCCACAGGTAGTCGGTGGTAATGGGTGCGCACTCTGCGATGTTTGCGCCCGCAACCAGAATGACCTTCGCTTTTGGAATATCACTCCATGGATTGGCACTGCGGTCCACGCCGAAAACTTTCTTGGAGGCCGCACCGGCTGAGACCATGCAGAGGCGCCCGTTGTAGTCGATGTTCGCCGTACGCAACGCCACCCGCGCAAACTTGCCCATCAGATATGCTTTTTCATTGGTAAGCGAGGCGCCGGTCAGAATGGCGAATGCGTCATTGCCGTAGGCCTGCTGAATGCGGCGAATCTCTGCAACCACACGGTCCATCGCCTCGTCCCACGCAATCGGCAAAAACCCTTTCCCTTCGACGCGTTGCAAGGGGCTCTTCAGCCGGTCCGGGTGCTCGTCCTGCATGTAGCGCTTTACGCCCTTGGGGCAGAGCT
>CAZLZA010000139.1:0-8882 GCA_964563875.1 uncultured Acidobacteriaceae bacterium | reverse complement strand
AAACCCGCTTTGAGAGCTGCTACGCGGGCAATCCGCTGGTCAACGCCTTTGCCCTCGGGCTGGTGAAGAAGGATGAGATTTTCTATGCCTCGGCTGCCGGTGCGGGCAATCCCGTAATCTACGTTGGCTCCAAGACCGGCAAGGACGGAATTCACGGCGCCACCATGGCCAGCGAGGAGTTCAGCGAAGGCAGCGAGGCCAAGCGTCCGAATGTGCAAGTCGGCGATCCATTCCTGGAAAAGCTGCTGCTGGAAGCCTGTCTGGAGGCCATGCAAACCGGCGCCATCGTCGGCATCCAGGACATGGGTGCCGCAGGCCTCACCTGCTCGACCTGCGAACTGGGCGGCCGCGGCGGCGTCGGCCTGGAGATTGAACTCGACCTGGTGCCGCAGCGTGAGACCGGCATGTCGAGCTACGAGATCATGCTCAGCGAATCCCAGGAGCGCATGCTGCTGGTCGCCGAGCGCGGCCGCGAAGAAGAGGTGTTCAAGGTCTTCCGCAAGTGGGGACTTGACGCCGTAACCGTGGGCCGGGTGATCCCCGAAAACACCATGCGCGTCCTCCACCACGGAGTCGCCGTGGCAGAGATTCCGAACGAAGCCCTCACCGACGACGCGCCGCTCTATCATCGCGAGGTGGGCGAGTGGATTGCTCCAGTACCGGCGCAGAAGCCCGGAGCTCTGCAGTTGGGTGCGAAGAGCAATTTCAGTTACGATTTCCATAAGTTGCTGGCAAGTCCAAACATCTGCTCGAAGCACTGGGTCTATGAGCAGTACGATTCGATGGTGCAGACCAACACCATGCAAGGCCCGGGATCGCTGGCTGGCGTGATCCGCATCAAAGGCACTTCACGCGGATTGGCCATGGCGCTGTATGGCAACGGACGCTGGTGCTATCTGGCCCCGAAGCTGGGCGCGGAGCACAACGTGGCGCGCGCCGCGCGGATGGTGGCCTGCACCGGAGCACAACCCGTGGCGGCGACCAATTGCCTGAACTTCGGCAACCCCGAGAAACCGCCCATCATGGCGCAGTTCTCGCAGGTGATCGACGGTCTTTCCGAAGCTTGCATCGCCTTGGGCACCCCGATCACGGGCGGCAACGTGAGCTTCTACAACGAGACCCTGGGCGAAGGAATTTACCCCACGCCGACTCTCGGCATCGTGGGCATTCTCGACGACGTAACCAAAGCCGTGGCCGCCAATGCCACCGCCGCAGGACGCTCGATTGTGCTGCTGACTCCGGGCCAGAAGGCGCACAGCGGCGAGGAACAGACCGAGTTCGGCTCCTCTGAATTTGCCGTGCACGTGTTAGGTGAGCTCTGGGGTGCACCGCCCCTGCTGGACTTGAAAGCCGAAAAGTCGCTGCAGGATCTGTTGCAGGCGCTAGCAGCCGAGCGACTCGTGGAATCAGCACGCGATGTGGCCGAAGGCGGAATCGCCGTAGCCGCCGCCAAACTCGCATTTGCCAGGAACTTGGGCGTGGACATGGATTTGATCTCCGCCGGACTTCCCGCCGAGTGCGTCCTGTTCGCCGAAGATGCGTCCCGCGTCCTGCTCACCTGCGATCCCACAAAGGTAAGAACGATTGAAGAGACTGCGGTAAAATATGGATTGAACGCACAGCCCATTGGCGTTACCACCAGCGACAACTTTACAATTCGAATTGACGGCACACCCGCCATCGAGGGGGCGGCTTCCGCATTCAAGCAGAGTTGGCGGCAAGCGCTGGAGCAAGCGCTGCAGGCTGAGCCCGAGGTTGCGGCAAGCCTGCCCTAGCAGTACGGGATGACCCATATCCGACGTGTGGCCCACATCCGCCCGCGGTTGGCGAATGTGGGAACGGAACAGTAAGACAGGCGCCGCATTGACGTCAATCCAGCACGGCTCCGGCCGTGCCATTTGCCTTCCATCGCGTCCCAGCGCACACTTACAAGGCGGGTAGCCATGATTGAGATTGAATCGGACAAACTTCACGAAGAGTGCGGGGTCGTTGCCGTCTACGGAACCCCCGAGGCAGCCAAGCTCTGCTACCTCGGACTGCACGCGTTACAGCATCGCGGCCAGGAGTCGGCGGGAATTGCCGCCAGCAATGGCCATCGCTTGACCGCCTATAAGGCCATGGGACTGGTGGCGGATATTTTCGGCGAGGCCGTGCTGCAGAAACTGCCCGGAAGCCATGCCATCGGCCACACCCGCTACTCGACCGCCGGCGACTCGGCGCTGCTGAATGCGCAGCCCATCCAGGTGGACTGCAACAAGGGGCAGATTGCGATTGCCCACAACGGCAATCTGGTCAACGCCACCGAAATTCGCAAACGCTTTGAACTGGCCGGATCGATCTTCCAGACCTCCAGCGATACCGAGATCGTGCTCCACCTGATTGCGCAATCGCACGAGACGACCCTGCCGGACGCAATGGCCGATGCCCTCCGCCGCATTGAGGGCGCGTTCTCATTTGTCATGGCAACCAGTGATCACATCTTCGCCGCCCGCGATCCGCGCGGCTTCCGCCCGCTGGCCATGGGGCGCATTCCCGGCAAGGATGGCATGCCTGACCCGGTGGTGTTTGCCTCCGAGACCTGCGCCTTCGATCTGCTAGGAGCCGAGTACGAGCGCGACGTGAAGCCCGGCGAGCTCGTGGTGGTCGGGCCCGAAGGCGTGCACTCGCATTTCTACGCACCGGCCTTGGCCCAGTCGCAATGCATATTTGAGCAAGTGTACTTTGCGCGCCCGGACTCCCTGGTCTTTGGCAAAAGCGTGCAGGAATCCCGTGAGCAGATGGGACGCCAGCTTGCCCGCGAAGCTCCGGTGGATGCCGACCTCGTGGTCGGAGTGCCGGACAGCGGTTTGACCGCGGCCTTGGGTTATGCGCGGGAGAGCGGCATTCCGCTGCAGTTCGGCTTGGTGCGCAATCATTACGTGGGCCGCACGTTCATCGAACCCGAACAGCGGGTGCGCGACTTTGGCGTGAGACTGAAGATCAATCCCGTGCGCCAACTGCTCGTCGGCAAGCGCGTAATTCTGATCGACGACTCGATCGTGCGCGGCACCACCAGCCAGAAGATCGTGCGCATGGTGCGCGATGCCGGAGCCACCGAAGTCCACATGCGGATCTCGTGCCCGCCCACGACCTCGCCGTGCTATTACGGAGTCGACACCCCGGAGCGCCGCCACCTGATCGCCGCCCGCAAGTCAGTCGATGAAGTGCGTGAATTCATTGGCGCCGATTCGCTGGCCTATCTTTCGCTGGAAGGATTGCGCGTCTCCTGCGGCGAACCGGCGGGTGATCCCCACTATTGCACCTCGTGCTACACGGGCAAATATCCAACCAATTATGTTGATCTGCAACAGATTCGCCCGGCGGCTGCGCTCGTAAAATAGGGTCTCAGTGGCACACCAAGCCCCAGTGATAGAATTTTACTGTGGAGGAGTTTCCTTTGAGCGAAGAGAAGCCCGATGAGATATACGGAAGACTGTGCCGCGAGTATGTTGAGACCCGCAAGGCCTTTCTTGCATGTTTTTCAGAACTGAAGCGAGTCGGTGAACATTTCAAAGTTCTGGGGAAGGAATTGATCGAACGCCCCGGTGTCCTCCACCTAAATCAGGTTGCATTCGCAGCGGATACGGCGGCCGTCCCCTCGCTGCTGGCTCAGTTCGCCGATCTGAAGGACAAACTGAGAGACCAACAAAAAGAGGTCGAAGTCTATGGCCCGCTGCCGACGCCTGATTATTCCTTGCCTATATTGTAAGAACGGTCAGCCCCAGCCGAGACAGGTTGTTACGAAACGTGGTCTGTTGATCTGGAATAGAAACGGTGTTCCGGTTTTGGAGCGACATTTTCCTTGGCCATGCGAATGGATAGCTGAACAAGAATCGCCAAAGCACTCACTATTCCCTTACTTCGCCCTGGCGCCAAACGGCATCTCCACTCCCGGACGCATCTGCATCAATTCCGGTACGGTGGTAAACAGAAAACCCCTGTCCTTGTACTCGCGTATCAATTCATCGGTGGCCCGCACGGTATGGCTGCGATCTTCGCCCATGCGCAGATGACCGCCGTCGTGCAGCAGCACGACCTCCCCGCCTGCAATCTGCCGCCGTGCGTGCTTGAGTATCTCCTCATGCGATTTCGCGGCCCAGTCAAAGCAGGTCACCTGCCACATCACCGGAAACATCTTCAACTCTTCGACCACTTTGAACGTCCCCGGCCTGCGCGCTCCAAATGGCGGACGAAACAGAAATGGACGCTCCCCCGTGGCTTCTTCAATGGCCTTCGAAGTCTCTTCCAGCTCCTGCCGCAGCTTGCGATCGCTGGCAAAAATCAGGTTCGGATGGCTGAAGCTGTGATTCCCAACGGCGTGTCCAGCTTCGGCAACCGCGCGCGCAATCTCCGGACGTTCCCGCACATATTTCCCCAGCATGAAGAATGTAGCCTGTACCTGCTGCCGGTCGAGCACCTCCAGCAGTTTCATCGTCCACGGATCGTTCGGCCCGTCGTCATAGGTCAGCGCCAGAATCTTCAGACCTTCTTTAATGCCGCTGAAGTTTTCACCATAGAGCTGTGACCACGGAACCATGGTGTGCACTCCGGCAAAGGTGGCCGCTGCCGCCGCCAAAGCTCCTGCTATATATCCGATCATTGCAATGATTCTATTCCCCTAGGCCCTTCCTGCGTCTTCCGTTCCATCTTCCCTCATCAACCCTGTTGCTCCCACCGTGTGCCCCGCGCTATTCTTCCCCTTGAACTCTGAACAGCGGAATCACTGGCCACCTCAATAATGTCCAATCTCTTTGAACCGCCCCGTTATATCGCCATTGAAGGTCCGATTCGCGTCGGCAAGAGTACTTTATCCCGCTACCTCGCCGCCCAACTCCACGGACAGCTCTTGCAGGAGCCGGAGGAAAACCCTTTTCTATCGGCTTTTTACGATGGCGAAACCGGTGCGGCTTTTCAGGTTCAGCTCGCCTTTCTCATCCGTCGCTACGAGCAGCTCCGCCCTCTGGCTGAGGCCCGCAACGCGCAAAAGATTGTGATCACCGATTACATCTTCGAGAAGGATAAGCTGTTCGCCAATCTCAACCTCAGCGACGACGAGCTTGGCATCTACGAACGCTACTACAAACTTCTCCGCGCTGAACTCCCCACCCCTGACCTTGTGATCTATCTGCAAGCTCCGCTGGATGTTCTCCGTAAGCGTCTCCGCCGCAAGAACGTTTCCAACGAGCGCGCCATCAGCGACGAGTACATGGAAGAGGTCGTCAAAGCCTACGAACATTTCTTCTTTCATTACTCCGCCAGCGACCTGCTCGTCGTCAACACCGCCGAACTCGACTTCGTCGAGCGCAGCGAGGACCTCCAGGTTCTCCTCCGCCGGGTCAGCGAACCCATCAAAGGTACCCAGTACTTCCTGCCTTTGGGCCAGCAGGACACCGGACACGATTGAGCACCCGGGGTTTGATCCTTTGACCTTGCCTTTGTAGCAAAATAGATTCATGACCTCCGTACGAATTGACAAGTGGTTGTGGGCCGCCAGATTTTTCAAGACGCGCACCTTGGCCGCCCGCGCCTGCGAACTCGGCAGGGTTCAGGCAAACGGGCAGCCCGCCAAACCCGCGCGCGAGGTTCGCGCCGGCGATATGTTGAAAGTGACCAACGAGGGCGGCGAATTTCAGGTCGAGGTTCTGCTGCTCAGCGAGGTGCGCGGACCAGCCTCGGTTGCGCAAACGCTGTACCGGGAGACCGAAGCCAGCCGGGAACTCCGCCAGAAGGTGGCAGAGGAGCGCAAGGCAACACAGCATTTTGAACCTCGGCCGGAGAACCGCCCATCGAAACGCAATCGCCGCGAAATCATCCGCTTCCGTGGCAGGGAGTGATGCCGCGCGAGTTGACGCAGAGAACGATTGGCAAAGTAGTCACCCATCAGCAGGGCGAAGGTAACTCGATCGCCTATGGTTGCAAAGGATTGACGGAATAGTAAATTATCGCGCAATCCGAGTTACCAGTTTACGTATGGTTTGGCAGAGGCGAGCCAGAGTGGAGTGCCGCTCAGGCTTTCCCTCCAAGGTTGCCTTGGTTCTCTCCGAGCGACTACAATCACCCCGGTTGATCACATCGGCCACTCGCGCCTCGGCGCACAGGCGGCATCCGCCCAGCGGAGCTACACTGGAGGAGTCATGAGCATCACAACCGGCGATTCCCGCCAACGCGTTACCGTGCACAGCCTCGCGGAAAAGAAGCGCAACCACACGCCCATCGTTTCGCTCACCGCCTACGATTACCCCACCGCGCGCCTTGCCGATGAAGCTGGCGTAGACATGATCCTGGTCGGAGACTCGCTCGCCCAGGTGGTGCTCGGCTATGACAGCACTCTGCCGGTCACCATGGATGAGATGTTGCATCACACTCGCGCCGTGCGCCGTGCCGTGCGGCACGCATTTCTGGTGGCCGACATGCCCTTCGGTTCCTATCACGCGGGCAGCCGCAAGGCGATTGAGAACGCCGCGCGCTTCGTCAAGGAAAGTGGTGCCGAAGCGGTGAAGATCGAGGGCGGCACCGGGCGCGTTGCACTTATCCGCCGCATTATCGACGCGGAGATTCCGGTCGTCGGACACATTGGCCTGACGCCGCAATCGGTGCATCGCATGGGCGGCTACAAGGTGCAGGGCAAGACCGCACCGGCCATCGACGCGCTGTTGCGGGACGCCGTCGCGCTAGACCAGGCCGGAGTTGCCGGACTGGTGCTCGAAGGTATTCCGCGCGAAGTCGCCACCCGCATCACCAGGGAAGTCGCAACCCCCACCATCGGCATTGGCGCCGGTCCGGATTGCGATGGTCAGATCCTAGTCTTCCACGATCTCACCGGGCTCACCTTTCGTCCGCCAGCCAAATTCGTTCGCCGCTATTGCAATGCCGGCGAGCTGATCACGGAAGCTATTCACGCCTACCGCGACGACGTGCGTAGCGGCACATTTCCGGCCGACGCCGAGTCGTACCATCTGCCGCGAGAGGCGCCGAACGAGACGCAGAAAGAAGCCCAGAGCGAGACCCGGCCCCGCGATGCCGAAGCGGCCGTGCAGCAGAAGTAAGCGATGAAATTTCTCGTCGCCACCGTTTTTCTTTGCGCCAGCCTCGGCGCAGCCGCCCAGGCGCAGGCTCCGGCCAGCAAATCTTCCAGTGCGGTGAAGCCCGCTGCTTCTGCCCGCAAAGCATCTCCGGGTGCGGGCCGCACCGAGTGCGCGCTCTCCGCCGGACTCTGCGTTACGGTCCCCGCCGGGTGGCAGCGCCTGGGCGACGTCTTCGATGATCTTGGCTTTGTCGTCGCGGAGCCCCATCCTGGAACTGAGTTCGCTACTTGGCCGCAGCTCACGGTTGCGGCCATCGATGTGCCTCCGCCGAAGAACAGGAACGGAGCTGCCTCCAGTGCGCCATCGCTCGATGCGCTGGTCGATATCGTGCTTACTCCCGATGGATCGTTCACCTCGGCCGAAACCTTGCAGCGCAGCCGCCTGCTGCTCAACGGCGCCGACGCCGAGATCGTGCGCGTCCAGCTTCACGATGATGCCCGTAAAACCGAGGCCATCGAAGCCGTCGCCCTGATTGAAGGGGATGAGGGTCTGGTGTACTCGATCGCGTTGCGTTGCGCTCCAGAGGATTTTGCCCGCCTCGAACCGGTGTTTCAGCGGGCCGCTCATAGCTGGCACATCAAGCAGGATGCGACGCCATCGGCAAATCCAGCCAAAGCCAAACCGGATTCGAAATGAGAATCATTCACGAGATTCGCGAAATGCAGGCCGCCAGCCGCGCCGCACGAGTTCAGGAAGTGAAGATCGGCTTCGTTCCGACCATGGGTGCGTTGCATGAGGGCCACGTCTCGTTGGTGCGGCGCGCGCGCCAGGAAGCCAGCCTGGTGGTTGTATCGATATTTGTCAATCCATTACAGTTCGGCCCCACGGAGGATTTCAACCAATATCCCCGCACCCTGGAAGCTGACTGTGCCCGGCTTGAAGGGGAAGGCGTGGAGATTGTCTTCGCTCCCTCAGCCGGGGAAATGTATCCCGCCGGAGCGACTACCGTGGTGCACGTCGGAGGACTCAGCGATCGGCTCGATGGCCGCTCGCGTCCTGGACACTTCCGCGGGGTGAGCACCGTGGTCGCCAAGCTCTTCCACATCGTGCAGCCGGACTATGCGGTGTTTGGACAGAAGGACGCCGCCCAGGTGGCCGTGCTGCGCCGCATGGTGCGCGATCTCAACATGGATTTGGAATTGATCGTGGCGCCGATTGTGCGTGAAGCCGATGGGCTTGCGCTCTCATCCCGCAATGCGTATCTCACGGTTGAGCAGCGGCAGCAGGCGCTGGTTCTGCACCGCGCATTGCTGGCCGTGGAGAGCGCCGCCAAGGCCGGTGAGAGCTGTGCGGAGAAGCTGCGCTCAGCGGCGCTGGCGGTGCTGGCCTCCGAGCCCGCAGCCCAACTCGACTACTGCGAAATTATCGATCCCGATACGCTGGAACCGGTCAGGGACATTACGCAAGGGGCGCTGGCCGCCGTGGCCGCATACTTCGGAAGTACCCGGCTCATTGACAACCTGCTGCTGCCCCGGAGCTGAGTGGGTCAAGTCCCGGTAGGTCGGCAATCCGTCCCGAATCCAACGCGAGAATCAGACTACCAATTCACCTGGCGCATCCGCCTAAGGACGACCGCACTGTAGCTATTCATGCGCTCGGGCCGTCGCTTCAGTGGAGCCGGTAGAATCGCGGCCAGCCGTGCCGATTGTTCCCGGCCGATATGCCGGGCCGAGATCCTGTCGTAGTAACGACACGCTGGCTCGGCACCATAAATACCCGGGCCCCATTCGACCACGTTGAGGTAAAGCTCCAGAATGC
>CAZLZA010000138.1:0-8909 GCA_964563875.1 uncultured Acidobacteriaceae bacterium | reverse complement strand
CGCTAACGAAGACCGCGTCCTCAAGGGCACGGTGGTTAGCATCAACAGCAACTACTTAGTTGTGGATATTGGCCTGAAATCAGAGGGCGTTGTGCCCCTGGAAGAAGCCAAGGACCACGACGGTAACGTGAAGTTCCAACCGGGCGACGCCATCGACGTAATGGTCGAAAAGGGCCACACGGAAGAGGGATACGTAAATCTCTCCTACCAGAAGGCGCAGCGTCTGCACGCATGGGACGAGATCGAAAAAGCTCACAACGACAAAGCTTCCGTTAAGGCTCGGGTAATCGACCGCATCAAGGGTGGTTTGACGGTGGACATTCTCGGCGCGCGCGCGTTCCTGCCTGGTTCCCAGGTGGACGTTCGCCCGGTCCGGAACCTGGATGCCCTGAAGGGCCAGGAACTGGAAGTCCGCGTCATCAAGGTAAACAAGAAGCGCGGCAACATCGTGGTCAGCCGCAAGCAGATTCTGGATGAGGAAGTGACCGCCAAGCGCGACGTCACGATGACCCATCTGGAGGAGAACGCGGTACTGACCGGCACGGTGAAGAACCTGACCGATTATGGCGCGTTCGTAGACCTGGGCGGCATCGACGGCCTGCTGCATATCACAGATATGAGCTGGGGCCGGTTGACGCATCCGCGTGACTTGGTCAACGTCGGCGACCAGATCCAGGTAAAAGTTTTGAAATTCGATCGCGACAAGCAGCGGGTTTCGCTGGGCTTCAAGCAGTTGACGCCTGACCCGTGGCTGGACGCCGCCGAGCGTTACCCGATCGGGGCGCGGGTGCATGGCCGCGTAATCTCGGTGACCGACTACGGTGCTTTCATTGAACTGGAGCAGGGCATCGAAGGCCTGGTCCATGTCAGCGAAATGACCTGGTCGAAGCGCATGAAGCATCCGTCGAAGCTGGTGAACGTGGGCGACCAGGTGGAAGCCGTGGTGCTCAACGTGAACCCGCAGGAACGCCGTATTTCGTTGGGCCTGAAGCAGCTTGAGATGAATCCATGGGAGAGCTTGCACGAGAAGTTCCCGGTGGGCTCAGTGGTGGAAGGCAAGGTTCGCAATCTGACCGACTTCGGCGCCTTCATCGAAATTGAGGATGGCATCGACGGTTTGGTTCACGTCAGTAATCTGAGCTGGACCAAGCGCGTCAAGCATCCTTCGGAAGTTCTGAAGAAGGGCGACAAGGTCAAGGCCATTGTTCTGGCCATTGAGCCGGACAACCGTCGCCTGTCGCTGGGCGTGAAACAGTTGCAGCCTGACGTCTGGGAGAGCTTCTTCGAACAGCACCGGGTGGGTGATGTGCTCAAGGGCAAGATTCTTCGCCTGGCAAGCTTCGGCGCCTTTGTCGAACTGGCAGATGGAGTCGAAGGCCTTTGTCACAACTCCGAAGCCTTGGACGCCAACAGCCAACAGATCGTGATGGAACCCGGACAGGAGTTCGAGTTCAAGATCATCAAGATGAACGCGGAAGAGAAGAAGGTGGGACTGAGCATTCGCGCGGTGGGCGAGGAAGCAACTCGCGCCGATGTGGAAGCCTACAAGCACCCGCAATCTTCGCCCGGCACCTCGACGATCGGCGAACTGCTGGACTGGAAGCGCGGCTCGAACGAGTAAGTAAAACCGGTATAAGGAAAGCCGCCTGAGGGCGGCTTTTCTGTTTGCAAAAAAAGAGCACAATCAGTGTTCGAGTTTGAGATTGATGTGGGCCTGCTTGCGGGTGTCAAAGGTACTCAAGGTCTTGACCTGGCTCTTGCGGCCGTTGGACTCGGCACGAACTTCGTAGTCGATATTGGGCGAGAGATTGTTGAACCGGTAGGAGCCGTCCTTCCCGGTAATGAAGGTGACCACCGCCAGGTTGCGCGTATTTTTCAGGTAGACGATGGCGTTGGGGACGACGTGATCTTCTTTATCGAAAATGTCGCCGGTTAAATTGCGTGGTGCGGAAGCATCGTCCTTTTTGCCGCCAAACAGTTGCGCGCACAAAGATGCCGACAGCAATAGGACAGCCACGCCGATCAGGAGAAGACGACGCACAGTGCCACCTCCAGTAGAGTTTGCTGCTTGCGATTCTACTACTCGTCGAGGTGAATACCGGTATCAATGCGCTCATCGCTCTCCACGTGGATCGCGGTCTCCGGGAGAGGTTTATCTTTGGCGTGCTTCAAGTCAGGGACAAGGACGTAGTCGGAGCGGCCAGCCGGAACGCGAATGGCGAACTCGCCGCGATGGTCGGACATGGCCTCCCAACGAAATTTTTTCTCGCCGGCGCGACGCAGTTTGACGTGGACTCCATAGCGCGGATGCACACCCGGCCCCCACACGGTTCCGAAGATGAGCGCGTAGGGCGCGGGCGCGGAGTTGGCAGGTGCGGCCCAGGCCGGCAACCACAGCAGCAACGCCACTGGGGCGGCTACCAACCTGAGCCAGCGGGCTCTAGTAATCGCCATCCTCGTCGACTTCCTTGACCTCCTCGTCCTCGTCGTCCTCCTCGCTGACCTTGGTCAGTTCCAGTGGCCCGACGCTGACTACTTCGAAATCACTGCCGCACTCCGTACACGACAGGATTTCACCTTCATCGAGTTCATCTTCTTCAACATCCAGATCGCTCTCGCACTCTGGGCACAAAACCATAGCATCCTCCACATTATTTCTCAGGCTGGCCTTGCATGCGCACGCTGCCCCGCATTTACATTTAGCCTCTCTTCCGCGTAGCGTCAAGTGTTGTCTGTCACAGAAACATCCTGCGCGGAAAGATTGGATGCCCAAGATGAGCCATCGGGAATTTTTTTCTGCTGAGATCGCGACGGCAGACGGATTCCAGAGCTGGCGGGAGTGCAATTACCGGATTCGAGGAGAATATTGCCCTTCCGCATCAGATTCTCAGGATCGAAAACGGCATCGAATAGAGCGGGCGGGCTCCAGGGCGTTACACTGCATAGGGCTGCGGACGGAAGCAGCGCAGGCAATAACGGGATACGGCTCGCCGGAGTGGGAACGGCTGTGTCCCGGGGTCGCTGAAATTTCAGAACACAATGCCCTACTCGAAGGATAATCTTGTAATCGCGGGTGGCGCCTGCGGACCGGCGCGCATGGAGCTCGTTCCGGCGCCGAATCCGGCACTGGCACGATGAACGCAGAGGAGAATTATGGCACGCGGTGGACCCGTATCGACCCTTGGATTTCCGCCATTCACGCGCGCAGTGAAGACCCTGATCATCATCAACGTGGCCGTGTACCTAGTGATGATGCTATCCAGGCTGACCGTACCGGCGCTGGCGGAGTTTGCCGACTACTACGGCTACCTGCGCCCGGTGGCGGTGGTGCATGGGCAGATCTGGCAACTGGTCACCTACGCGTTTTTCCATGACCCGCACAGCGTGTTGCACCTTCTGTTCAACATGCTCGGGCTTTGGATGTTCGGCGCCCAGTTCGAGACGGATTTTGGAACGCGCAAGTTTTACGAATTCTACTTCTGGTGCGTAGTGGGCGCGGCGCTGACGACGGTGGCGGTTGGCGCATTCGGGAGCTTCATGGCTCAGCAAGTGCCCTGGCTGCTGTTCTTCAAAATGGGACAGATCTGGCAGCAGGCCACCATCGGCGCCTCGGGCGGAGTCTATGGATTGCTGATCGCCTTCGGGATTCTGAACGGCGACCGGCAGGTATATATTTTTCCGTTTCCGATCGCAATCAAAGCGCGCTACATTGTGGCGATCTGGATCTTTATCGCCTTCGTGAGCGCCTTTGGGGGCGCCAACGGGATTGCGGAGTTTGCCCACCTGGGCGGCGCGTTCTTTGGCTGGCTGTACCTGCGCTTTATTCCACGCTACGGATTACAGGTTGCGGCATCGGAGGGAATGTTCGGAATCCGCAACCGCTATTACAAGTGGAAGCGGCGGCAGGCGGCGAAAAAGTTCGAGGTTTATATGCGCAGCAGCAAGCGCGAGGACTACTTTGACGAGCATGGAAATTATCGCGGCCCGTCGGTGGACAAGAAGGACGACGACTCGAAGTGGATCAACTGAAATGTCTGCATCCGGTTTGCAGGAACGAAAAGCACTGGAGACTTCCGGTGCTTTTCGTTTGCATTCGCGGGCGGCAGGCGGCGAGTTTCAGAGGCCGCTATCGAGACCGCTTTCGGTGAGGCCTTCGCGGGTCGAGAAGACCGGTTCCAACTCTTCGTGGATGGTGGTCATGGTGGCCAGCTCCGGCAACTTCATCCAGTAGCGATGCACATCGGGATCGTGGACGGCGGAGTTGCGGGCCTCATCCGAGAGCCAGATGCGGATGTGCACCAGGACGCCCGGCTGCTTTAAGTCACGGAAGAGCATATCGCGCGAGTACTGCTTGGTGAACATCATGGTGTAAAACTCACGGAGAAACGCTAACAGCTCCGTCTCTCGGCCGGCGTGTGCTTTGAGGATCGCCATGGAACGGATTGACTCTTTCATCGCTCGGTGCCCTTTGTGGTTGATGGTTTCTTCGGTTTTGCAGCGCGGCGGGTGGTGTCGCTGATGGGACGGATTCGATGCAGACGAATAAAATTGGTCGAGCCCTCCAGCACCATCCTGGTCCCGCCCACTATGCCCACGATGTCATCGGTGGCGACCACCTTGGCGCGGCGCAGTTCGGCTTCGGTGGCATCAATCATGGCGGCCACGGTATGCGGAGCCTTGATCGGCACGGGACGGACTCCCCAGTAGAGGTTCAGCCGGTTACACACGGCGGGAACCGGTGAGAAGGCGTAGATCTCGGCGCGAGGCCGGTACTTGGAGATCAGGCCCGCGGTATTTCCGGTGGCGGTGAAGACGGCAATGCCGCGCATGTTCAATTCCTCGGCAACGTGGGCCACACTTTCGCAGATGGCCTCGGGAATCGTCAACTGACGGAGGTCACGGCGGCGTGGCGTGGTCATCTTGCGAATGTCGGCTTCGGTCTCAACCACGATGCGCGCCATCATGCTGACGGCCTCGCGCGGGTATATGCCGGCGGCGGTTTCGCCCGAGAGCATGACCGCATCCGAGCCATCGTAAATTGCATTGGCGACGTCGCTGGCTTCGGCGCGGGTGGGGCGCGGATTCTGCATCATCGAATCGAGCATCTGGGTAGCCGTGATGACCGGTTTGCGCCAGTGCAGAGCGCGCCGGATGACGTGCTTCTGAATGATGGGAACCTTTTCGGGCGCGACTTCCACACCGAGATCGCCGCGCGCCACCATCACTCCGTCGGCGACCGCCAGAATCTCTTCGAGATTCTCGATGGCCTGCGGCTTTTCCAGCTTGGCGATCACCGGCGTATCCTTTCCGGCGGCGGTAATGATCTTCTTGACGGCACGGATATCGGCGGCACTGCGGACAAACGAAATCGCCACCACATCCACATTCACCGAGAGGCCGAAGGCGAGGTCCTTTTTGTCCTTGCCGGTGAGCGACGGCAGGCTCAGCACAGCGCCGGGCAGATTGATGCCCTGATGCTCGCCCAGCACGCCGCCATCGACCACCTCGCACAACACGTCATCGCCTTCGACCTCACGAACCTTGAGCGAGAGCTTGCCGTCGGAGAGCAGGATTCGCGAGCCGACTTCGACCTCACGCGCCAGGTTTTTGAACGTTGTGCCCAGGCGTTCGGCGGTGCCTTCGATTTCCTTGTTGGTGATGGTGACGCGCGCACCCGGAAGCAGCGTTACCGGCACGTGGCCGGCGAGCGCACTGGTGCGGATCTTAGGCCCTTGCAGATCTTGCAAGATGCAGACGGTGCGTCCCAATTCGGCGGCGACCTGGCGGGTGGTGCGAATCCGCCGGAGGTTTTCGTCGTGGCTGCCATGGGAGAAATTGATGCGGGCTACATCCATTCCAAGCAACAGCAGTTGGCGAATCTGATCTTCGGTGTTCGACGAGGGGCCGAGAGTGCAAACGATCTTTGCGCGACGGCGGCAGACCGGCTCCAAGCGGTTCTCCTCGGCAAGCAATGACTGCAGATATTCCGTCATATTTCCTCTGGATTCCGTTCGCGGCTGGCGGCGTCGGGCTCAAGTTTGGAATAGCTCCCAAACAGATAGCGCGGATAGCGCAGGGCGTTAAACTCTGCCCCGATCAGGATCACCAGGGAAACCAGGTAGAGCCAGATGAGTAAGGCAATGGCGGTACCCACCGAGCCGTAGATGACTCCGTAATCGGCGTAATGGCGAAGATACCAGCCGAAGACCGTGGTGGAGGCAAACCATAATCCCGTGGCCAGTACGGAGCCCGGCACGACGCGGTGCCAGGGCTGAGTGCGCGGCAGGCCGTGATGGTAAATCAGCGCGACCACAGCAATGGTCGTCACCACTGCGATCAGCCAGCGCACGATGGTCCACATGGCCAGAAGGTAGAGGTCGAGGTCGCGATTGGCGTGGAAGGCCAACCAGTTTTCAATCTGATTTCCGAAGGCGAGCAGGAAGCTGGCAAAAGCCATGGGGATTCCGGCCATGAAGACCAGCAGAAACGAGACTAGCCGCTCCTGGGTGAGATTCCACGTCTTGGGCATCTGATAGGCGCGGCGAAAGCCCTCCATGCAGGAGATCATGACACCGGAGCCGGTCCAGAGGGTGATCAGCGAGGAGGTAACGATCATGCGAAACGGGGCGGGCTTGCGGCCCTCGAAAAATGTAAGCAGCGAAGGCGCAGTGCCGGAGGGCATGATTCCGCCGATGGCATACGAGATTTCCCGGACAAAACTAAGCGTGCTATGCGAAGCCGTGAGAATGGACGCGATGAGCAGGACGGCAGGAAACAGCGTGAGAATGGCGGAGTACGCCGCAGCTTTCGCCACGGCAAACTGGTCATGCTCCAGCGTCCTCAGAAGCGCGATCTGTAGGTATTTCAGGAATCGCAGCATTGAGGGCACGGTGCCTGTATTCTCCGGCCAAGGTTGACCAAAGTGATTGTACTTGACCAGCCCCGGCCGCGCTGCAAGGAAGGGGAATCCTGAACTATATTTCCCCGGCTAGAGCGGCTTTTCCATTTTGATCAACTGCACCGGCATGGTGAGCTTCTGCCGAAGTTCCTCGGGAGGCTCGACAAGACCGGCTTCGCGGTATCCCAGCTTCACGTAGGCCCGCAGCAGTTTGGTGCGCAGGTTGACCACCGAAAGTTCCGCGATCCGGCATCCGGAATCGCGTAGAATCCGCTCGACGGCTTGCATCATAGCGCGCCCCATCCCGGAGCGCTGACGTTCTGGACGCACCGCCAGCATGCCAATGTAACCGCGCTCGCCGTGCACGTGGTAGTACGCCGAGGCCAGCAGCAGCGCGCCCTCATGGGCCAGCAGGAAGCGGCCGCTGCGAAAGTGCTCGGCTAGCTGCGCCGGGTGAGTGCGCGGGCGATTAACAAAGAAAGCTTCTTCTTCGAAGGCGGCGTTCACCATCTCCACCATCGCGGGGATATCTGCCTCGGTGGCTTCGCGCAAGGTGACTCCCGCGGGCAGTGCGGCGTGGGCGGCGGTTGAATCGGTCACAAGGAACTCCGCGGTTGCAAAAAGCTTGGTTGAAAGAAGGGCCGCATCCGGAGATGCGGCCCGTTGATGTTGAGCGCTAATCCCACATTTGCCAACTGCGGCAAATATGGGGCACCCTCGAACAGTTGCGGCTAGCTTTCGGCGGTGAGTTCTTCCGCTTCGTTCTCGCCTTCGGTCCGCATGAGTTCGAGATTGCGTTCGAACTCTTCCTGCTCCTTGCGGATCTCCTCTTGAACGTTTTCGGCAGCGGCTTCGAGTTCCGGAGCCAGTTGCACGTTGCGGTAGTACTCCATGCCGGTTCCGGCCGGAATCAGGCGTCCGACGATGACGTTTTCCTTGAGACCGCGCAGCCCGTCGATGGAGCCGGTGATGGCTGCCTCGGTGAGCACGCGGGTGGTCTCCTGGAAGGACGCCGCCGAGATGAAGCTGTCGGTGGAGAGCGATGCCTTGGTGATTCCCAACAGCAGCGCGCGGCCCGTGCAGGGCTTGCCGCCCAGGGCGATGACGCGCTCGTTCTCCTCGCGGAAGCGGAACTTATCAATCTGCTGTTCGAGCAGGAAGTTCGTATCTCCCACGTCCTCGATCTTCACCCAGCGCAGCATCTGGCGCACGATGACTTCGATGTGCTTGTCGCTGATGGCCACGCCCTGGAGACGGTAGACTTCCTGAATCTCATTGACCAGGTAAGCCTGCAGCTCCTTTTCGCCAAGTACAGCAAGAATGTCATGCGGGTTGAGCGGTCCGTCCATGAGCTGTTCGCCAGCCCGGATGCGTTCGCCTTCCTGCATGTTGATGTGAATACCGCGAGGAACCGAGTACTCCTTTTCGGTGCCGTCGTCGGCGACCACATAGATCTTGCGCTGACCCTTAGCAACTTCACCGAACTTCACCACACCATCGATTTCGCTGATGATGGCGGTTTCGCGCGGCTTGCGGGCTTCAAACAATTCGACCACACGCGGCAGACCACCGGTGATGTCCTTGGTCTTGGTGGTTTCGCGCGGAATCTTCGCGAGCACATCGCCCGGAGAGACTTCGTCGCCATCCTGCACCATGAGGTGAGCGCGAGAGGGCATCAGGTAACGCTTGTTGCCCTTGGCTCCCTTGATGACCAACGCCGGCTGGCGCTTTTCATCCGGGGAATCGACCACGACGTGACGCGAGAGACCGGTGACTTCATCCACTTCTTCCTGCAGCGTGGTGCCTTCGATCAGATCCTTGAAAGCAACCGCGCCACCGATTTCGGTGATGATGGAGAAGGTGTACGGGTCCCACTCGAGCAAAGTCTGTCCGAGTTTGACCGTGTCGCCTTCCTGCACCTTGAGGTGAGCGCCGTAGACCACGGCATAGCGCTCCTTCTCGCGGCCCTTGTCGCCCAGCACCACGATGGAGCCGTTGCGGTTCATCACCA
>CAZLZA010000137.1:0-9105 GCA_964563875.1 uncultured Acidobacteriaceae bacterium | reverse complement strand
GGTACGGTTGAATGCGCAATGTGTCGAAGTAGTTTCCGCTGGTTTCGTATTCCCAAACATTGGACGGATCTGTACCCGTATCCAGCCCTGACTGAGAGATGGCAAAAACCGCCACATCGTCGAAGCTGCGATTGCGCCGGCGAAGATCGAGATAATCGGGATAGGAGTGGGACCCGACGCCGCTACCATGCTGGATGATGAATAGGTTCTCTGCCTGAGGCACATTCAAGGGGCGCAGGATGAGCGCGTTCAATACCCCGAAGACCACTGCGTTGGCGCCAATGGCTAATGCCAACGTCAAGACAGCGGCAATGGTGAATCCAGGAGACTTGCGCAACTGGCGGAAGGCGAATCTGAGGTCCTGGAGCAGAATGGTCATGGTTGCCTCCGGGTGAAGATGGGTCCCCACAGGTGTAATTGCAATTGTGGAGCCAAATCGTCCCAAATGGCAACCCTATGATTAAATAGCTACTTGCGGAGGCCCGCCTGATTGTGGGAACCGTACCGGGTGTTCGGCTTCGCCGCGGGGTGTCCGCGAATGAACAGGGACGGCTGGGACAGCGGCTTCCGTTCTCAGCAAACGCCCCATGCGCTCATCTGCCACCTTTGGCGGCAGGTGGAGCTCGACGGGTGACCCGGCGATTTCGCGCCATGCCAGCAGGAACCTCCAGTCGGCTTGGGCGTTACTCAGCGCCAATCCAGCACGCGTGTGCAACCCAACGTCTGGACAGTTCCCGCAATGCTACCGGCTCTTACTGCCTTTTCGAACATGGCCTTCGCCACTCATGACAGACTCAAAAGCGGCTTGAAGCTCGGCGCGGACCGACCGGCGCGGCGCGGGCGCTCCCAAGTGAATGCCTCTTAGCTCGGCCATAAAAGCCTTCCACATTCGGTTGCCGCCTTCTTCAAGAAGCTGGGCGCGGATCGACAGTTGCCTAGACGCGGGTGTAAACCTGCATCCCCACGCGCCCATTTGGGCCAGCAAGGGTACAAGCTGAATGGACGCTTCCGTGAGGCTGTAAATCGCCTTTTGCCTGTGGGTTGGGTCGTCGGCGCGCAACAGGAGACCGGACTGGACCAATCGGGCAAGCCTGTTTGCCAGGATATTCGACGCGATTCCTTCTTCCGACAGCCTGAGCAGATCTCCATAGTGGCGCCGATTTCCGAACATGATGTCCCGAATCACGATCAAGCTCCAACGGTCGCCGAGCATCTCCAGCGTCAAATTGATGGGGCAGCCCGAGCGCACTTCGCTTCTGGTCTTGATTTTTCTCATTAATTCCATCATCTACTACTTGCAGTATGCATGGAGTCTGGGGTATGTTCAAAAACAACTTGCAGAATGCAAGTAGATTGGGGGGGGGGCAGCGGCATGAGAACAATCGTCGGTACCAGCCTGGTGCTGATCGCCTTACTGAACGGGACGGGGCGAATTCAGGCACAGGACGCAAAAACGCCTTACCCGGCAATGGCCCCCATTGAGCAATACCGAATGGACCGTGACGCCGAAATAGCCTTGGCGCGCTCCGCTGCCCCTGCGTCCATATCCAAGGATGCCTCGGTCATGGTCATGGGACAAAAGAACTATGAGACTGCGGCCGAAGGCACCAACGGCTTCGTCTGTCTGGTGGGCAGATCCTGGGCAGCGCCATTTGAAAATCCGGAGTTCTGGAATCCAAAGAATCGCAGCCCCGAGTGCTTCAACCCGCCAGCCGCGCTTTCCGTCTTGCCTTATGTCTTGAAAACAACCGGGATGGTGTTGGCCGGATTCTCGAAGACTCAAATCTTCGATGCCATCAAGTCCGCGGTCGACAAGAAGGAATTGGGAGTTCCGGCCTCGGGCTCGTTGATCTACATGATGTCGAAGGCTGGGTACCTTACTGACCAGCCGCCCCACAACCTCAACCACCTCATGTATGAACTCCCACGCATGGATGGCGCGGCGTGGGGCGCGAATCTGCCCGGCGTACCCATCTATTTCCAGCAGCAAAATCCAGCGCAGATTACCGAGTTTTACGTTGTCATGGGTAACTGGTCAGACGGAACACCCGTAAGTGGGGACAGTAACTGCGCGAGCGGGTCTCACAAGCATTAGGCACGGGCCTGGCGAAACATTTGCAGTGATCCGCATCCCCGCCGTGAGTCTTTCCAGCGACCAAACTCGTTGCCAGTACCTTCCGATGAATGCGAATGCATCGGAAAAATACAACACATTCCTGCAGGCAGTCATTGTCGTCGATTCGATTTACGACTCGATCCGTAGCCGCTTCAGTCGCCATGGCGGATACATTCTTGTGGGCAAGGAACTGGACGCGGTTCGCCAGATCATCCTCGTCAATGGTGCTGTGAACGCGAAGATCGTAGGACAGTCCGCCCCTAAAATTGCCGCCCTGGCAGGCATCACTGTGCCGGCAACAACCAAGGTGCTCATGGGCGAGGTGACGGACGCAACCGTTGCGGAGCCCTTCGCGCATGAGAAGCTGTCGACCGTTCTGGCTCTCTATCGCGCCCCGGACTTCAAAAGCGCTGTGACCATAGCCGGAAAGCTTGTCGCCCTGGGTGGCATCGGCCATACCTCGGTCCTCTATACAGATCAGGATCAGCAGAAGGAGCGCGTGAATTATTTCGGCGAGCAGATGAAGACAGCTCGGATCCTGATCAACACGCCTTCGTCGCACGGCGGCATTGGCGATCTCTACAACTTCAGCCTGTCTCCCAGCTTGACCCTGGGTTGCGGCAGCTGGGGTGGAAATTCAATCTCTGAAAAAGTGGGGCCCAAGCACTTGCTGAACAAGAAGATCGTCGCCAAACGCGCTGAGAACATGCTGTAGCACAAGCTGCCCTGCTCCATCTATTTTTGCCGCGGATGCATTCCCGAAGCGCTAAAGGAGATAGCCGGCAAGAAGCGCGCGTTGGTGGTTACCGACAACTATCTTTTCCGCAACGGCTATGCCGATGAGCTGATTGAGCAGTTGAAGAAGCTGGGCCTGGATAGTCCAGCATTCGTCAATGGCCCAGGCCGCAGTGGGGCAAGCCGTCTAGGCGTGATTACGGAGGTTGACGCACTCGGGGCAAGGAACCACGGTTTCCACCTTTGGCGACTTTACTCTGGTGATCGGACGCTATTCACCCGGCTTGTCCGCTTTGCAAAACGGACGGAGGTTGGGTTTTTGAAGCATCCTGCAGAACACTGAAAGTTCCATGCCTCGGCCTCAGTCATTTCGCCACGGGTTCGTGGAGCAAACCGGGGAGCGAGGGTACGGGGAGATTCGATCCAGACCCCGATGCAATCGGCGAATCATGGATAGTTTTCAGAACAGTAGGGGCTCTTTCCAGCGAGAATGAAAAGCAACTTCCAAGTCCAGGAGAACTTTCGAGCCATAACTGCGTCCCGTGGCGCTCTGCGATCGACTTCGCCAGCGAAAGCCCGAGTCCAGAGCCGGAGGAGAGGGCCCCGTTGGTTGGAGCGCGGAAGAAACGCTCGAATACTCTTTCTTTGTACGCCGGGTCTATGCCCACTCCCGAATCCCGAACAGAGACCTCGGCACGCCCTCCTGCCGCCACCGCGCGCAGCGTAATTACGCCACCACGTGGCGTGTATTTGTATGCATTGTCAAGCAAGATCGACAGTATTCTTCTTACGCCTGGAGCATCGGCCAAAACCACCAGATCGGGCTCCGGCATCTCGACACGGAAATCGAGCTTCGCCTGGGCGGTTACATTCTTCCACGTCTCGGCGACCTGGCTAAAAAGAGCTTCGAGCCGTAAGGGAACGAGCACAATTGTCTCAGCCCCACCGTCCGCCCGCGCCAGGGAGAGCAGGTTCTCTACGAGGCTGGACATGCGGAGGGTCTCTTCATGAAGGCGACCCAGGATTGCTCGATACTCTTCCGGATTGCGGGGACGATAGAGACCCACTTCGATCTCGGTGCGCATCAGCGAGATTGGTGTGCGCAATTCGTGAGAGGCGTTGCCGGTGAATGTTCGCACGCTCGTAAAGGCCTTGTCGATCCGCTCCAGCATATGGTTCAAGGTGCATGACAGGGCAGATAACTCATCCTTCGCCGGCGGAACGGGCAAGCGATGATGCAGATTGCGTTCGTCGATGCGCTGCGCTTCGTTGGCCAGCAGGGCCACAGGGCGCAGCGCCTTTCTGCTCATAAAGTGCCCGCCGACGCCAGCCAAGATTATCACTGCCGGGGTCAACAGGAGCATATTGGTACGAAAGCGCGAAAGAAGCAGCAATGGACGATCGAGAGATATACCCGTCTGTACCGCGTACCTTCTTCCGTTGACAGTCACGGCATAGGACAAGACTCGAATCAGATCGTCGGCTTGATGAAACTCGGAGACGAGACCGGCAGCTGGAAGGCGATCGGGACTGGGCAGCATCGGGTTCGCGGCTGCCAGACGCCGGGAGCGGAAGAGCCAGTTGCCCTGGTCGTCGCGCACCTGTAAGTATTTTCCGTCGTCCTTGTAGGTATAAAAGGCTGCGAAATCAGCGCGCAATTGATCCAGCCTGCTGGCCGAACCTGCATGGGCCACGACCAACTGCACATCCTCGGCCCGTTCCTGCAGATCGTGGTATTCGGTGGCATCGAGACTTCGTTGCAGCATCCAATAGCTGGCCAGGCAAATCAGCAAGGCCGCCGAAGCGAGCATCGAAAAATGCCAAAATGTCAGACGAAGCCGAATCGGCAGGGATCTCACGATGCCTGTCTTTCCGCACCAGGTGCCGTACACCTGTAGAAGTATCCCAGGCCTCGCATCGTGCCAATGAGCTTCTGCGCGAATGGAGCATCGATCTTCGTGCGCAGCGAGTTCACCAGCACATCCAGTGCGCTGGAGCCTACCCGATGGTCCGAGCCCCAGATAGACTCCGTCAGCTTTTGGCGGGTCACACAACGGCCTACGTCGCGCATCAGGCAAACCAACAGAAGCATCTCCAGGCGAGTGAGGTCCACGTTGTGCTGGCCGCGTTTGGCTGCCTGGCGGGTCAGGTCCACCATCACATCGCCCTCTTCTATGGTGTCCACGGATTGCCGCTTGCCAGACCGGCAAATTGTTTGCAGTCGTGCTGCCAACTCCAGGAACGAGAATGGCTTGGTCATATAGTCGTCGGCGCCGAGATCGAGGCCTTGAATGATGTCGTCCTCGGTGTCGCGAGCGGTCAACATCAGTACAGGTGTGTTGTGCGCGCGCTTGCGCAGTGCCGTGATCATCTCGTAGCCGTTCATAATCGGCAGGCCGACGTCCAGAACGATGGCGCCGAACTCGTACACCGTGGCGAGTTCGAGCCCCGCGGCCCCATCGGCAGCGCTCATTACGGTAAACCCGCGCTCATAGAGTCCCTGACGCAACAACTCCATCATGCGCGGCTCGTCTTCAACAATTAGTATTCGCATCTCGTCGTTCTTCTCAGGCTAAGGGCAAACGGTGTAGAAAAGGCAAACCTCCGGATGTGAATTCATCGCACATTCACATGCCCTGGCATCGCCGAACCACAACCTTAGTGGAAATTCACTGAATCGTTAATCCGGCTTTATCGCCGGTGCCTAATCTCCAGTCAGGTCGAAGCAACGGCCTGAATCCTGTTGGTCTGACCGGCCGAAGGGTCGGGATTAGGAGTGCCATGAATAAACGAATCCTCTCTTTCGCCATCCTCGTTCTGTGCTGGTTCGCGTTTTCGGCCGCATTTGCGCAATCCAGCAAAGGCGTCATTAGCGGCGTTGTCAAGGACGCGGCCGGCGCGGTCCTGCAAGGCGCAAAGGTCGAACTGCAGCCTCAGGTCAGGCCGCTGACAGCGGATGGACAAGGTGAATTCACCATCACCGAGGCCGCTCCGGGAAACTACACCGTAACCATCTCTTACGTCGGCTTCGCCCCATACACCGGCAGCGTGAAGGTAGTGGCTGGCCAGACCGCTCACATTGACGCGGTTCTGAAAGTCGCTTCCGCAGCCGACGAGGTCGTGGTGACCGCTGACCGGCCCCGCGGCGAAGCGGAGGCCATCAACCGCACGCTGGCCGCGGAGAACATCTTGCAGGTTTTGCCTGCCGACGTAATTGTCTCCCTGCCCAACGCCAATATCGCCGACGCACTGGGCCGCATGGCTTCGGTCACCATCGAGCGCGATGAGGGCGAAGGAAAGTACGTGCAGATTCGTGGCACCGAACCGCGGCTGAGCAACACCATGATCGACGGCGTTACGGTTCCTTCGCCCGAGAGCGGCGTTCGTCAGATCAAGCTCGATACCATTGCTTCCGATCTGGTGGACTCGGTTGAAATCAACAAGACACTGCAGGCCAACATCGATGCCGACGGCATCGGCGGCTCGGTGAACCTCGTCACCAAGACCGCTGGCGATGTGCCCACTGCGACCTTGTATGGCGTCGGCGGATATACGCCAATCATTGGCGGACGCATGGTGGATCAGTTCGGCGGAACGATTGGTAACCGCTTCGGAACGACAAAGAGACTGGGCCTTCTGGTTGGCGGTACTTACGATTTCAATGGTCGCGGCATCAATGACATTGAGCCTTCACCTACTGCCTCCAGCCTTGCACCGCACTATGACGGCATGGATATACGCGACTACATCTATTACCGGACGCGCTGGGGCGCGACAGCCAGCGCGGATCTGAAGCTTAGGGAAGGCTCGGACATCTCTCTGCGCGGGCTCTTCTCAACCTTCCGCAACTGGGGCAACAAGTGGGTCTACACGATGAACGACGGAGACGTTCCGGCCTACAGCCAGGACTGGCGCCGTCCCAACATGGCGGTCGGTAGCCTGGCATTGCAGGGCCGTCACATGTTGAACTCCTCGACGTTCTTGTGGAGCGCATCGGCCAGCCGTTCGCGGTCGTTGAGCGGTAGCGGCAGCGCCAAGTACAAATGGGCTGGAGATCCCAACATCAACTGCACCAACGTTCCAGGCGTGAGTGTCTATCGCCCCGGCTGGAGTACTGGCTGCTTCGGCACTGGCGCGGACAATTCCGAAGATCCAAATAACTACGTTCTCAATAAATTCGAATTCCCGACTGAGGGCAAGAGCGCTCAAGTCAATCTTCAGGCGTCCGCTTCATACGCCCGTTCCTACCGCATGGGAGGCCGTTTTGGCACCTTCGAATTCGGCGCCAAGATCCGCAATGCACACAAGTTCGACGACACCTTCCAGAACATTTACTCGGGTGGCAAGGTGCATGTATCCGCGCACCCAGAGTGGGACAGCGACTTCACCGATCCCAACTATTATGACAAGACCTACCACATGGGACCGGTAACCGACTGGAACAAGGTCGAAGCATTTATTCTGGCGAATCCTGGAGCATTGACATTCAATCAAATCAACCCCCTGGGTGGCACAATCAACTCAGCCAACTACGACCTGATCGAGCGCATCCCGGCCGGCTATCTGATGAACACCATCGAGTTGGCCCCCCGAGTTCGCCTGGTGGCAGGCCTGCGCTTTGAAGCAACGCACGTGGACACAAAGAGCTTCAACTCCAACGACAACATGCTGGACTTCAAAGCCGGAGGCGACTATCTCGATGTGCTGCCCAGCGCATCGCTCCGCTTTGCCTTGGACAAGGACTCCGATCTGCGTCTCGTGTACGGCCGTGGGCTGGCTCGCCCTGACCCGCAGGACATCTCCTCTGCGGTTGGCGTGCCCGACACCTCGCAAAACCCCGCTACGGTCAGCGTTGGCAATCCGAAACTCAAGGCGGAACATGCCAATAACTACGACATCCTCTACGAGCGCTCCCTCAGTTCGCTCGGCCTGATTCAGGCAGGTTACTTCTACAAGGACCTGTCCGATCCCATCGTTACGGAACAGACACTGACCAGCAACTCCATTTACAACCCCGGACAAGCCACTCTGGTAACGCAGCCAATCAATGCGGGCAGCGCTCACCTGCAAGGTGTCGAGTTCGGCTACCAGCAGCACCTCAATTACCTGCCCGGCGTACTGAAGGGAGCAGGCATATCCGCCAACTACAGTTACACTACATCGCAAGCCAAGAACGTCGATCCGCTGCGCACCGACAGTCCTGCCTTGCTCGGTCAGGCCCCGAACAGTTGGAATATCAGCCCCACCTTTGACACCAAACACTTCTCCATGCGCGTCGGCATGACCTTCGATGACAAGATGATCTATGCCTACCAATATGAGAACCTCTCCTATGCCACCGACTCCAACGGCAATCCCATCCTGGTCAACGGCATTCAGCAGACAGTGGCAAATCCTCAGGTCGGCGGTACCGCCGGTCCGGCAGGCGACAATTACCTCTACGCCCACTACCAGTTCGATACTCAGGCCAGCTATCGCCTGCCCTGGGGATTCCAGGTTTACGCTTACGGCCTGAACCTCAACAACGAAGTCTTCGGCTTCTACAACGGCAGCACACAGTACGTGGTGCAGCGCGAATACTACCATCCGACCTATGCCGGCGGCATCCGCTGGACCTCGGGCCGCGAAAAATAGGCTGCTTGTCGAACGACTCCTGCTCATCCAAGGCCAGCTTTGCTCCAATCGAACGTGCAAAGCTGGCCTTGATGCAAATCCGCACGACAAAACCGAAAACACACTGCTGCTTGAAATGTCGTCTTCTTGGAGATCGAAGGCATGTCACTGAATCGCGAGATTGAAGAATTGAAATCCTCGCCTGTAAACCGAAGACAATTCATAAAAGGCGCAGCGCTGGGCGCAGGCGCGCTGGCGCTCACCGCAACAATCTCCGCTCGCGAGCCTTTATCGAATGCCGGCGTCTCGCCGCATACCTCTGCAACGAGCTCTCCCTGGAGCTTTGGCGTCATGGCAGACACGCAGTGGATTACGGCAGATGACGGCGCCGACCCCAATTCCGTTGCCGTGGAAATCATCGAACAGATCAACCTGCAGTTCATTCGGCAGAAGGTGAAGTTTGTCATTCAGGTCGGCGATCTCTGCGACAAGGGAACGACCGCAGGTCTATGCACCCGGGCTCTGTGTGCACAGGACCTCTACAACGCCGGAATTGGCTTCTTTCCTCTGCGCGGCAATCACGAATCGAAGCAGGCCAATGCCCAGGACTTCGTACGCATCTGGCCGCAGACGCAGAGCGG
>CAZLZA010000136.1:0-9152 GCA_964563875.1 uncultured Acidobacteriaceae bacterium | reverse complement strand
CCGCACGCCAACACAAGGCAAATGCCGACGCAGCGGACACGCTCCTGGGCGAAGATACCGACGGCATCATTCAAAACCTGAAGGCAATTGAAGAGACCTACGGAACTGACGTCCTAACGCTGACGGTGACGTGTGCCTATCTCGACCGCTTATTTAAAGAGGAAAAAATTAGGCACTACCTGGATCGGCACCATCCTGGCCCTTTGGAAACTTTGATGACAATTATCTCGGATCAGAGACCATCCGCAACCCAGGAGAGAGCCGGTTAGGGGCAATAGCGGCAAAGCCGGGAAACATCCCGCTTAAACGCCCGAACAGGGATAACCCTAACGGACAGTGTCGCCCCTGTTTCCATGCGGCCCATGGTCCGAACGATCCCAGCCAGGCGTTCTGCCTTTATGTTCCCGCTGATATCGTGAGCACGTCCAAGGAACGTACAATCGTTAGCAGTACCGACTGACAGCGAAAGCCCTGCATTACAAGAAGTTCCAGCTCAGAGAAAGCGACGGCCACTGGAATACGATGCCCCTGAACGAAGCCGATACCTGCCGTACTTACGTTCTGCCAAAGCTCTATAGCGCAGGATGGGAAGACAACCAGATCAGCGAGCAAAAGAGCTTTACGGATGGCCGGATTGTGCTCGTTGGCAACCGAGCGATCCGCCGCCCGCAGAAGCGCGCCGACTATCTGTTGCGGTATCGCCGGGACTTCCCCATAGCAGTCGTGGAGGCGAAAGCGGCTTACAAGACCTCCGGCGATGGCCTGCAACAGGCAAAGGAATATGCCCAGATTCTGGGTCTGAAGTTCGCCTATGCGACTAACGGCCATAGCATCCTTGAGCACGATTTCCTGACCGGCATCGATACTGAATTGGAGACGTTCCCCACGGCATCAGAGCTGTGGGCGCGGCTCAGAACAGCGGAAAACATCACCGAGGAAGTCGGTAACCGGCTGCTCACGCCGTTTTATCACTTGGCAGGGAGGCCGTCGCGATATTACCAAGAGATCGCGATCAATCGCGCAGTGCAGTCCGTTCTCCAGGGCAAGAAGCGCTTACTGCTCACACTTGCAACCGGAACCGGCAAGACTGAGGTCGCTTTTCAGATCTGCTGGAAGCTGACTAACTCCTTGTGGAATCGCACCGGCGAGCATCGCCGCCCTAGAATCCTTTACCTCGCTGACCGCAATGTGCTCGTTGATGACCCGAAGGACAAAACGTTTGCGCCGTTCGGCGAGGCCCGCCACAAGATCGAAGGGGAGGCGGTCAGGAGCCGCGAGATGTACTTTGCCATTTATCAGGCAATTGCGAAGGACCAGCGCCGTCCGGGGTTGTACCGCGACTATGCCCGCGATTTCTTTGATCTGATAATCGTGGACGAATGCCACCGGGGGAGCTCACGCGACGAAAGCAATTGGCGGGAGATTCTCGATTATTTTGAACCCGCAACCCAGATCGGCATGACCGCGACACCACTGCGTGAAGATAACCGCGATACTTACCGGTATTTTCAGAATCCGCTTTACACTTACAGTCTCCGACAAGGTATTGACGACGGTTTCCTCGCGCCATACCGAGTGCATCGCATCGTATCGACCGTAGATGCCGCTGGCTGGCGTCCGACGCCCGGCGAGCTTGATCGCTACGGGCGGGAAATCCCGGATGCCTTATACGGGACGCCGGATTTTGATCGCGTTATCGCCCTGAAAGCGCGCACGGAAGCCATCGCTCGCAACCTGTCGGATTTTCTCAAGAAGACTGATCGGTTTGCAAAGACTATCATTTTTTGTGCCGACCAGGAACACGCCGAAGAGATGCGGCGGGCGCTCAACAACTGCAACGCAGATTTAGTCCGCCAATTTCCCGACTATGTCGCCCGCGTCGTCTCCGATGAAGGTGACACCGGGCGGGGCCACTTGGGCCGATTCATGGAACTGGAAACTCAGACACCGACAATTCTGACGACATCACAGATGCTTACGACTGGCGTCAATGCGCCCACATGCAAGAATGTCGTCCTCGTGCGCAATATTAGCTCGATGTCAGAATTCAAGCAGATCATTGGCCGTGGTACTCGCGTGCGGGACGACTACGGCAAGTTGTATTTCAATATTCTCGACTACACCGGCAGCGCCACACGCCTGTTTGCCGACAGAGACTTTGACGGTGATCCAGCCCAGATTATTGAAGAGCAGATGGACGCGGAAGGGGAGGCTATAGGCGAGCCCGTCGTTGTGGAGGAACCACAAGGGGATGTTCCAGCAGAGCTGGAGCATGAGGCCGCACGCGGGCCTGTCTTTGATGATGAGCATGGACCGCCGCGCAAATATCACGTCGATGGCGGCGTGGTGGTGGAAATTGCCGCTCATCTCGTTTACGAGCTCGACGAAGACGGTAGACGGCTGGAAGTGCGGCGATTCACAGAGTACACCGCTGACAGTGTCCGCAGCATGTATCCTTCTGCCGCCGATTTGCGTGCCAGATGGAGTGCCCCCGATGAACGTGCCGCGATTATTGCTGCCCTTGAGCAGCGAGGTATCTCCTTTGAGGAATTAGCCGAGGTTGCCAAGCAACCAGACGCGGACCCTTTCGACCTTCTCTGCAATGTGGCGTACAGTGCGCCGATCCGCAGCAGGCGTGAGCGGGCTGAAGCCGCCCGTCTTGACGGCCAGGCATTTTTCAATCGGTTTACCAACGGCGCCCGCCAGGTGCTCAACGAACTGCTTGACAAGTATGTCGAGTTTGGGACGGCGCAGTTCCAGATACCGGACATCCTTAAGGTTTCGCCATTGTCGGAGCACGGGAATGTAGTTGAAATTGCTCAACTTTTTGGCGGTCCAGATCAACTCCACGCCGCCGTCGGCGAACTTCAACAATTGCTCTACGCAGCATAAGGGAACTACATGGCAGCAACCAAAGCAACAAAAAAAGAAGTACAGCAATCGACAGCCCAACAACTTGGCAACATTGTGAAGTCGTGCCGGGCAATCATGCGCAAGGATAAGGGGCTCAACGGCGATCTCGACCGCTTGCCGATGCTCACCTGGATCATGTTCCTCAAATTCTTGGATGACATGGAACAAGTCAGGGAAGCCGAAGCAAAACTTGCGAGAAAGCCCTATAAGCCAAGCATTGAACCCCCGTACCGTTGGCGCGACTGGGCGGCCAAGGCGGAGGGTATAACGGGGCCAGAATTGCTGTCCTTCATCAATCAGGATGAGGCAGTGCGCCCTGATGGAACACGCGGTCTTGGTCTATTTGCCTACCTTCGTTCACTTGAGAGCACCAACGGTGATCGCCGCGACGTTATCTCTCGTGTCTTCCAAGGAACCGTAAATAGGATGCTGACGGGATACTTGTTGCGCGATGTGATCAACAAGGTGAATGGCATCCATTTCACTTCAAAGGATGAGATTCACACGCTAGGCCATATGTACGAAACAATGCTGCGGGAAATGCGAGACGCGGCGGGAGACTCGGGTGAGTTCTATACTCCGCGATCCGTCGTCAAATTCATTGTCTCGGTCGTAGATCCGCAACTGGGTGAGACGGTTCTGGACCCGGCGGCTGGTACGGGCGGCTTCCTGGTCGAAACTTTCGACCACTTGAAATCGCAGGCAAAGCGTGCTCAAGACTACGATCTTCTTCAGCATGGTACGTTGCACGGGATCGAAGCGAAGTCGCTTCCTTACCTACTTTGCGAGATGAACCTCCTACTCCACGGAATGGAATATCCCGAGATAGACCCCGGCAATGCTCTGCGTTTTCCTCTGAGAGAGATCGGCGATAAAGACCGCGTAGACGTGATCGTGACGAACCCTCCTTTTGGGGGAGAGGAGGAGCGGGGCATCCTTTCGAATTTCCCAGAAGACAAGCAGACCGCCGATACAGCTCTGCTTTTCTTGCAGTTGATTATGCGCAAACTCCGTCGTCCGGTGCGGGGAAATAAGGGCGGCAGGTGCGGGATGGTCGTGCCCAACGGCGTGCTCTTTGGAGATGGGATAGGTGCACGTATCAAGGAAGAATTGCTCAAAGAATTCAACCTGCACACGATAGTTCGGCTTCCTAATGGAGTATTCGCTCCTTATACAGGCATACCTGCAAACCTTCTTTTCTTTGACCGTACTGGTCCCACAAACGACGTTTGGTATTACGAGCAGCCCTTACCAACGGGAAGAAAGAACTATACAAAGACCGCCCCGATGCAATTTGAGGAATTCTCAGCATGTCTAAACTGGTGGAATGCTCGCGAAGAGAACCCCTCCGCTTGGAAAGTTTCAGCGGCAAAGTTGTTAGAAAATGGATGCAATCTCGATGTGAAGAATCCGAATGCGAAAGATGATATTGAACACCTGACCCCTGATGTCGTGGTGCAAAGCATTCTGACCAAGGAGCGCCGGATTGCAGAAATCATGTTGACCGTTCAGCAGTTGTTGCAGAAGAGTGCCGTATGAGTGCTCGCATGACGCTAGTACAACTGGGGGAGATACTGACGATCATCAGCCGACCTGAGGCCGTGGACCCAACTCAGAATTACGACATCTTAGGGGCTAGATGGTATGCAAAGGGCTTGTACATCAAGGAGCAAAAGAAAGGAAGCCAGATTCAAGCGAATACGCTTTTCCGTGTTGAGAAGGGAGACCTGGTATACAACAGACTTTTCGCATGGAAAGGTTCGTTTGCATTAGCAGACGAGGTTGCTGACGGCGGTTATGTCTCGAATGAATTTCCCTGCTTCGCAGTAAAATCCCCAACTGTTTTACCGAAATACTTGTTTTACTACTTCTCACAGGAATCATGGTGGAATCAAGCTTTGGGACTGAGTACCGGTGGTACCCCGACAAGCAGAAACCGACTTAAGGAAAAGAGCTTTCTGGCACTTGAGGTTCCGCTTCCCTCATTAGAGGAGCAACGCAGGCTCATCGAGGAAATCGAATCGCTATCCGGCCTGATAACTGAAGCGCAGCAGCTTCGCGAACACATCGTTGGTGAATCCAGTGAACTGGCTCGATCAATTATTAGGAACGATAAGGATGCCCAATTAGTTCCAATGCGCGATCTCGTGAGACTCAGGCCCCCTGACGTGGACGTGGAGGCCGAGCGAACCTATCAGTTTGCTGGCGTTTATTGTTTTGGAAGAGGGGTTTTTCGCGGAAACGCAAAGTCTGGAAACGAATTTGCCTACCCGAAGTTGACGCGAATAAGAAGCGGCGATTTTGTCTACCCAAAGCTCATGGCGTGGGAAGGAGCTCTAGGAGTGGTACCCCACACCTGTGACGGATGTGTTGTGTCAACAGAGTTTCCCGTGTTTGAAGTCATTCAAGAAAAGGTCTTACCGGAAGTTCTTGATGTGCATTTCCGTTCCCCAGCGGTCTGGCCGGAGTTGTCTGGCTCTAGCACTGGTACAAATGTGCGAAGGCGCAGACTGAATCCTACGGATTTTCTTGCATATCGGTTGCCGCTTCCATCGCGCACCGTTCAGTTTCGTTTGCGCGCGGTGATGGCAAATTTGCAGGAGGCCGAGAAGTTGCAGGGCGAAGTGTTGGCGGAATACAAGGCTCTCATGCCGGCGGTCCTGAAGAGCGCATTTTCCGGGAGTCTGATGTGAGTAGGAAGAGAGCATGTGTATAGATATGGAGTTTCTTACATGAGAAAGCTTTTCACCGAACGAGTGGCACAGCCAGAACCACGCGTCAAAGAAACTCTTGAGGGGAAAGTTCGGGGCGCTCTGTTCCAAATCGTTGAGCAGCGAATTAGCGACAACTCTTTTGGCTTTTGCTTTGCATCTCAATGCCCAGACGGACAAGGAAACTCGGGTGTCGACGTGGTATCGCTGCGCGCCATGATGGAAGGATTCAAAGTCATTTGGCCGGAAGACGCGCGGCGCATGGACGACGATGAAACCCACGATCACCAGATCTTTGATCTTCTAGAGTTCACGTATGAGCACATTGCACGTCCAGTCCCAGGGGGCTTTCACTCGTATTTCGGTCACTATCATTACGAATACGATCAGGAGGGAGGCCGAAAACAATTCGCCGAAGAGATAAACCGGCTCTTCGAAAGGAACGGAGTAGCGTTCCAGCTAAAGGATGGGCAGGTGGAACGACTTGTCCCCACCGTGCTCCAAGAGGTATTGCTGCAGCCGACATTTAACACTGGAGACCAAACGCTGAACGAGTTGCTCGGTAAGGCCCGCGAGAAGTTCTTAAACCGCGACTTGGCCATTCGGCGTGAGTCATTGGAAAAGCTATGGGATGCTTGGGAGCGTCTGAAAAGTCTTTCCGACCCTGCCGACAAGAAGAAGAGCACTAAAATGCTCCTGGATAGAGGTTCTACTGAACCTAATCTTAGAGACCGGCTTGAGCTCGAGGCCAAGCAACTCACTGAGATCGGCAATGCATTCATGATCCGCCATGCCGAAGTCACGAAGACGCCGATTACCCAGTCGATTCACGTTGATTACCTATTCCATCGACTCTTTTCATTTATCCGTATGCTTCTCCAAGCAAACGGCGTGGCACTCTAACGTCTGCTGCCAAGCGGATGTAGTGGACGATCACGGACAAGAAGCCAGATTCATGGAGTAACCAGATTTGACAACCGTTTGAGTAGCGCGTCCAGGGGCATTATCTCTGTCTTTGGGTCGTACCTATAGGTTTCTTGGCCTGGGTAAACGACAATTTGATGGTTGGCTTTGACATCGGCGCAACCGATATAAAAGCCCTTGGTTGGTTTCGGATCGCTCAGGGAACGCTTCATCTCGATTGCCCATCGTTGATTTGGCGCAGTCTCCAAAACTAGGTCAATTTCGGCCCCAACGGAGGTCCGGTAAAACCACGCCTGGGCGTTGGCCGGTACCGCGCTCAAGATGTTCTCGATGATCATTCCCTCCCAGCTCGATCCGACAACCGGATGCCCCAATAAGGTTTCCTGATCGCGAATCCCTAGCAGCGTATGCAGAAGTCCGCTATCCCGTACATAGACCTTGGGGGAGCGGACAAGACGCTTGCCGACGTTGGAAGACCATGGCTGCAACCGACGCACGAGCAGGAGGTCAACCATGATGTCGAGATATCTGCCGACCGTCTGGCCGCTAATTCCCAAGCCTGTCGCAAGCTGCGCCGCGTTCAACATCTGGCCTTGATTGTGTCCCAGCATTTGCCAAAAGCGGTGAAGCGTCTCAGCCGGAACGCGAGGACCTAACGATGGAACATCCCGTTCCAAATAGGTCTGGATGAAGGCCGCACGCCATTCGAAGCTCTGAACTTCGGTTTCCGCAAGAAAGCTGTCGGGGAAGCCGCCACGCACCCAAAGAGCCTGAGCGGCATTGGGGGAGGAACCAACTACTTCGCTCTCCAGGAATGGAGTTAGCTCCATATAAGCGATTCTGCCCGCAAGCGTTTCCGCAGATTGCTGCAAAAGATCAATGGAGGCCGATCCGAGTAATAGGAACTGGCTGGTCCGCTTTCCTTTTCGTTTTCTCCGATCGATCAAGCTACGCAGAGTTTGAAAGATTCCGGGAAGACGGTGGATCTCGTCCAGGATCACGAGCCGATCTTCATAATCGGAAAGGTAGAGCTCCGGGTCGGCGAGCTTTGCGCGGTCTGAGGGAAGCTCCAGATCGAGGTACAGCGGTGAATTCTGCGCTTCGTTGGTGAGGCTGAGTGCCAGGGTAGTTTTTCCAACTTGTCGCGGTCCAAGCAAAGCAACGGCGGGGAATTGCCCCAAGAGTTGAGTGAGCCGAGCTGTCGCTATTCGATGAATCATACCTTGCAATTATTCCACAGCGTGGAAGAAATGCGAGGTAAATCTGAATGAAACGCGTGACCTTTGTGACGTGCGCGCACTCTGCCCCCTAGCCCGGACGGCGCAGCGATCAATGCCAACCAATGGAGCGATTCGGCGATAAATCACTTGCGTTGGGTGAGATTTGGCGCGAAGGACGAAAACCGACCCAAAAGGCAAATTGCACTGAAAAATATGCAATTTGAATGTGACGCACAATGGCCTTTTAAAGGTACATATGTGCGGCAGGATATCTTGCACAAAATAAGTCGGATGGAAGAGCAAAACCCTCAAAGTGCGTCTGCGCTTTATGTTCCACTACCGCACCTTACCTAAGAGACACCTGACGCCACAGCATTCCTCCACCGCTCTCCGAGCCTCCGAAAGCGCGGTCTTCGACCGCAACAAAAGCCGCCCCTTGGCAGACAAAGTCTCATTCACCCTCACCGCTTTTGACGATGAGGGAAAGTGCGACCGAATGCTGCCTTGTGCTGCAAAGTGAGGGAAGGTGAGGGCCGTAGATGAGATAAATCGATGGCCGCCTTGCATCAATGAAAATCCGATGGCAAACTCTTATTGAAATGTACTCGTCAATAAATATCGAGGTGTCTGAGGTGAAGGCGCTGGCCGAACGGCTCCGAGCTAGAACGGATCTCCTTCCGCTCAAGGCCAGGGGGCTGAAGAGATTTGCTGTTGAGTTGAACGCCATTTCAGAAGTCGGTCTTCCTTGGAAAGCAGTCTGGCGGATATTGCGGGATGTGGGCTACCAGGGAACGTACAGGCAATTCGTTGCGATGGCGAATCGGCTCACAGGCAATCCCGCGTTGCCCAGGACGAAGGCCAAGAACCTCCCGGCGCCAGCCGCAGAAAGGCAATCACGGCCCGCTGTCGCTGCGCCGGTGGCAAGTCAGGGTACTGGGCAAGATGCGAAACCCGAATGGCAGATTCGAAGAGAGGCGGCAATGGAGGAACTGGATCGTCAGGCGGAAGAGAACCGGGCAAGAGATGCGCGGCTCAATCGGCCAAAGCTTTTCAATCCTGCGCCGTTCAAGGGCAGGGGCGAGGAATGACTGAACTGTTGGAGCCCACGAAAGCATTGTTATTCGCGTTGCAAATGTCCAAATGAGGTGAGAGATGGAACTACTGAATACCCCCACTACGCATGAACCGTTTGTCGCTCCCGAACGTGCCGCGGACTTCCTAGCCCTGTCACGAAAGACGGTGCTCAAACTGGCACGGAGAGGCGACCTGCCAGCGCATCCCGTAGGTCGGGGAGTGCGCCAGATGTGGCGATTTCGCCTCTCGGAACTCTCTCGATGGTTGGAGTGTGAAGCGGTAAAATTGGACCAGCCATCGGGGTCGGAAT
>CAZLZA010000135.1:0-9469 GCA_964563875.1 uncultured Acidobacteriaceae bacterium | reverse complement strand
ACCGGAAGGGTGATTTATGCCCCATCCTTCTCATTTTTCAGCAGCCTGCTAGACGAGAATGCGGATCTCGTCGGTCTTTCTTTGGCCAATGTAGCAGCGGCACTGAGCGGGACGTTCGTGGTCAACGGAAGCCCCACGCAGAACAGCAATGGTTGAAAACTCTGGTGGCCGAAGTCAGTTGGCACAGGTTGCAACGGCGGCGATGGTTGCGATGGTGCTTCTCTTTCTGACTAAGCCATTGCAGTTCCTTCCGCGTTGTGTGCTGAGCGCTATCGTGTTGATGCCAGACTTAATCCGACACCATCTGACAGAAGCTATCGGCCCAGCTCGGATTTTCGACACTTTACATGTAATGCTGACGGAATTTGCCAAGCTCAAGAGAGATTGAGCGTGATTTGTTAAGCGCGCCTCAATTGGCGGCAGAGTCCCCCGAAGTCGGGATCCGGGAAGTCAGCCGCAGATCAGTTGATAAGTTAGGGGGTTGTTCGGAAGTTGGTCAGGGAGCTATGTCAAACAAGCGTCGATAAGACGCCACAGTTGTTAGCCTGCGAATAATGCCGAGCAGTTGTCATCCGGGAACAAACGCCTACTCGGAGTTGACTTCTGTTTGAGATCATGCGGAATTGAGCGTCATTCGCAGCAGGTACTTTGGATGACACTATCAAGGTCCGCCTGGGCCTTGGACCTATTCGGGGCCAAACCCGAAGGAGCCCACAGCCTACCTTGGCAACGCGCGGCACATTTGGGCAACTTCGGCAATTCCGCGAAACACTCGGAAAAGCTAAGGAGTATTTGGAATCCTTGAGGACAATTTGGCGATTTAAGGAACTTTCGGTTATGAGCCCACAATCGCCAGTAATTTCAACGACTTACAGGACGCGGGTGGCGCTCGTTGGCCCTGTGGGGAACCCTGGGGAACCTTTATTGGACAGTAAACGGACAGTCGAATTCGTCGGGCCAGCGGTGTTGCTCCCTCTTTGGGGTCCTCTTTGGGGGCATCGTTGGGGTCAAGGTATCAGGGCCGCTTCAGACCCTGTCCGGTTGGGCTGATGGGCCAATGGGGCATAGAAGAGAACCTAATTCGCGAGGGTATGGTGAGTTCGTTTAATTCGATTGCGTTCGATTATTTCGATTGCGTACAATCGGGACGGACGTATACCGCTATGTCAGCCCTGCCTCAAATGTCTATTCCTTCAGAGGACGATGCCAAGCTCGCGAATGAAACCAAGCGGATTCTGGAGCCGCGTCTGAGTGCGACATCGCCGCTCGATTTTCGCGAGATGAATCCCCCGCAGGAGCCCGCGCTCAAAATCCCAGCCTCCGCCGCCCATCATCTCGTCCAGATTCTGGACGAGATGAGCCGGGGCAATGCGGTCCGGCTGATTCCGGTGCATGCAGAGATCACAACCCAAGAGGCCGCCGATCTGCTGAATGTCTCTCGACCGACGCTGATCCGCCTTCTCAATGAAAGTAAGATCGAATTCCACAAGGTTGGAACCCATCGGCGCATTCCTTTCAAGAGCGCCCTGGCCTACAAACGGCAGATCTACGCCGAGCGCAAAGCTGCCCTCGTCGAACTCGCCGCCTATGACCAGGAACAGGGCCTCTAACGAATGCCGATGTCCTCTATCCTGCGGAACTTCCCGATGCACTTGGCGCAAAAGCTGGAACTCACACGCCGACTAATGAGTTGATTCTGGAGGCGGGGAAGGGAATCAGCAAGCGCAAGAAACGTCCACGGGTTCTTCAATCGAAGGAAGCATGGAAGGTTCTCGATCATTTGGCGCAGCCGTACCGGACGATGGCGTTGATCGCACTCTGCTTTGGTCTGCGGATCAGCGAAATCCTCGGACTACGCTGGACGGACTTCGACTTTCATCGCAAGGCGGTCCTGGTGCAGAGGTCCTCGGTGGGCAAGCGGCTCAGCAAACTGAAAACCGAGTATTCCCAGGACGAGGTTCCGCTCGAACAGGGATTCATCCTGGCTTTCGAGAAATGGCGCAAGCTATGTCCAGAGTCTCCGGAGCAGTGGGTTTTCCCCAGCCCAATGACCGGTCGCCCCTATCACTCCGATTCCATCCGCGCCGACTACCTCGTTCCAGTGGGACTTCAACTGGGCCTGGGCAGAATCGGCTTTCATACCTTCCGCCACACCTACCGGGCCTGGCTGGACGAAACGGGTGCGCCGGTTGGAGTGCAGCAAAAACTGATGCGCCACGCCCACGTTTCAACCACGATGGACCAGTACGGCAATGCCTCGATGCTGGAGAAGCGAAAGGCCAACCGGCCTATCGTTCGACGTGTGTTGAGCCGGTCTGTGGCGGGGAAAAATTCAGTCGCATAAAAAGCAAAAAGAACCGGGGTTCGGTTCTTTTGCTTACAGGACAGTTTTGGACAGGTGATGCAGTGGAGCTTTTTCTCGTAACCTGTTGAAAAATTTGGTTGCGGGGGCAAGATTTGAACTTGCGACCTTTGGGTTATGAGCCCACAATTATCAGTAATTTCAATGACTTACAGGACGCGGGTGGCGCTCGATGGCCCTGTGGGGACTCCTCGGTAATCTTTATTGGACAGCTAAAGGACAGCCGAGTCAGACCGGTCTGGGACGGCCTGATACTGAACCCAACGATGAACCCAACGAGGATGCCAATACCACTGGCTGTCCGTTTGCCCGGCGTGGCTGAAGGCCCAGAGGCACAGAGGGACCTTGTGTTTGCCTCCAAGCCCGTAGCAAGGGGCAAGGGAGGCAGAATGCCCAAATCTATTGCGTGCCCCCAATGCTCTTCAGCAGGTGGTAATCAGCTCAGGCTTCTTGGACGACTGCCTCGTCCGTACCGGTGTGGGTGTTGAAAAACTCAGGATTTCAGAGTGATGGAGTGGTCTGGAAGGAGAGCCCGAGTACGCGCTTCTGTTGGCGCAGTTGGGATCAGACCGTTGCCATTACCGTTCGGTGGACTTCGGGCTGAGGAATCGGACCAACCGCTTCATGTTCTGAACCGTGGCCGCCAGATAAAACTGCTCGCGAACGAACTACATGCGCCTCAGCCGCAGGCGACGCAGCCCGGGAATTGAATGGGGGTAGAACAGTGCTTGCAATGAAAACAATAAAATAGCTACCCCAAGTCTCCCATTCATATAGAAGCTGACGACATAGTGGTACCGACTATCTTTGTCCATACCGGTAAGCTGAATTCTGGGAATATTCGAACCTGACGGGTTCAACGTCGCAAATCAACACAACCGTTCCCGCGACGCTGCGCGCCATCGTCGATGTTCTCTGGCCAAAGAAGCTTGACACCTGATCAGTGTACGCCGTAATCTTACGGTGTACACTTACGGCGTACACGTGCTGGTATATGACACACCTCGAGACAACTCGCAAGCGGACAAAACCGAGCGTCCCAGGCAAGACGTTCCGGGAGCACGAGCCCCTATTGCGGCAATCCATTCTGGAAATCGCGCGAGAGCTCTTTGTGAAAGAGGGCTACGAGCGGGTATCCATGCGGCGCATCGGAGCGGAGGCCGGCTGTTCTCCAATGGCTATGTACCGCTATTTCGCCAGCAAGGAAGAACTGCTGGCTTCAATTAGTGAAGAAACATTTGAGCGCCTCGAGGGGCAGATCGCGACAATAGATGCCAATGTCTCGCCGCTCGAAAGATTGCGGTCGGTTCTGAAAGCAGTGATCGCGTTTGCCGTCAGCAATCCGAACCCCTATAAGCTGATTTTTCTTACGCCGCTTCCGTCGGGGCCATTGGCAAAGCGAAGGTTCAGGATGCAGCAGAAATTGACCGGCCTGTACAGCGCTCTCGTCACTGAGTGTATTCGAGAGAAGGGGCTTCCGATGGACGTGGACTTAAAGGTCAACCTGCTCCGGGCCGGGATTCACGGAATGGTTATCGGGACGATCGTTAACATGTTTGCGAAGAAGGACATTCAGTCCCTGACCGAAACAATGATCAACACTCTTACCCGCGAGTTCGAGTGATGTGGTGCTGTGTTGTGCGCGCACGAAAAAGCAGTAGCGGGCCGGAATCGCACGAAGGCAATTCCGGGCTGAGCTCGACTGTGATGGCTAGAAACTGATGCTTGGAAGTATTCATTCGTGGAAATGAAACAGGATTGGCGTAACTTTCGGCGGGTGCTGGCGGCTATAAATGCGGTGCTGCTGTTGTGGTCGACTGGCGCGCCCCGCGCACATGCTCAATGCCAGGGAGAGTTCAAGTCCCTGGAGGTTGCAGCTAGCTGTACGGCGCGAAACAGCGCACCTATGTCCAAGGCTGATATCGACCCAGAGAAGCCTTACAGCCTTGAAGAACTTATCGACATAGCGGAAACCAATAATCCGCGGGCTCGAATTGCATGGGAATCGGCGAAACAGGCGGCAGAGCGCATGGGGATCGCGCGCAGCGATTATTTCCCCCACTTGGCTGCCCTGGCGCTTGGTGGTGACCAGCGCGTCATCGAGCCATGGCCTAAGCCGCTCGGTGCGTCTCGTGGTTACTTTCTGATCGAGGCTCCGGTCGTAGAGTCGGGCGTGGAGTTGAAATACAACGTCTACGACTTCGGAAGGCGCGGCGCGAGACTGGAAGCCAGTAAGGCCCTTCGTCTAGCTGCCGCGGCCGGATTCCAGCGTACTAATCAGGATGTCGCATTTCGCGTCGTGAGTGCCTACTTTAACCTCATCACGGCACAAGAGCGGCTGGAAGCATCACGCCAGATTGTAAGGACCGCGCAGACCACGCAGGACGCTGCCGAGGCTCAGCTTGCAAACGGAAGGTCCACCCTTCCTGACGTCCTTAACGCCAGAGCTGCTGCCGCGCAGGCCAATTACGATTTGCAAGCCAGCATTGGCACGGTGGACATGGCTCGCGTTGTCCTGCGGGAGACCATCGGCGTCGAGCCTTCTGACGAAATCGTCATCGCACAACCTACAGCATTGCCTTTACCGACCGAAGTCGCAGAGTCGACGGCAAAGCTGGTGAAAACGGCGATGCAACAGCGTCCTGATTTACGCGCAATTTCCGAGAAGCTCCAGGCGGCAAATGCCGAGTTTAAGGCTGCAAAATCCGAATACCTGCCTGAGATTCATTTCGGGGCGTCTGCGGCTCAACAAGCACTATGGCCGACTGTGAATGTTTCCGGGCCCAATCCGCTCGGTCATGCGAATCAGACGGTATGGAGCGTGGGCGTGAACGCCCGTTGGACAATTTTCGACGGCGGCTTGCGTCACAACGAAGTTCTCCTTGCAGATTCGAAGCGCCGCGAAGCTCAGGATGAAAAGCGCGAGAAGGAAGATGCAATCGGCCGTGAAGTTTGGACTGCCCATATCCAGTTCCGTACCGCTGTGCGCCAGCACGAAGCGGCTGAAACATTGCTGACCTCCGCAAGCACTTCCTACGATGCATCGCTCGACGCGTACAAGTATGGAGTCAAGAATCTGGTCGATTTGGTTACGGCGGAAAATCAGCTTGCCCAAGCGCGTTTGGCGGTGGTGCAGTCGCGTTCGGCGATCCGGATCGATGCAGCAAATCTCGACTATGCGGCGGGAAACCTGTTGCGACAACAGCCATCGGTGGCCCAGCCCGTTATTAAGAATCCTTAAAGGTGGGAGGAAGGAATGTTCGTGCGCGAAGTGGGTAAATCTTTGTTGCTCTCTCTCGCAGTGATGGGCTGCAGTTCCTGCTCGAGGGCTCCCATGATCGAGGTAATCGGAACGTTTTTCCCGGCATGGATGTTTTGCATTGCCGCAGGCGTGACCATTGCCGGCCTGATACGGCTGGAACTCGCCCGCCGCGGAGTGGAGAAGAAGCTTGGCCCGTTGATCATCTTCTATCCGGGCGTCGCAGTGGCGGTCAGTTGTCTTCTGTGGTTCATTGTGTTTGCGTAGGCGCGAGGTTGCATCATGGATAAAGCTATGCCGGTGTTCGGCTCGAGAAGCCATCAGGTATGTTTGGGAGTCCTGGCCGTTGCCCTCGTCAGCGTGGGGATGCTGCTTTGGCAATTGAAGAGACATCCCCGCACAGACGACGCGAGCGTGCGCGCGAATTACGTCCAGTTTGCTCCTGAAGTCAGTGGGCGGCTGGTTACTTTAGCGGTAAAAGACAATGGTTTCGTGCATAAAGGCGACTTGTTGTTCGCGCTCGATGCGCGTTCGTACGAGTATGTGCTGGGTCAGGCGCTTGCCGATCAGCGGTTACTTGAAACCCAGATTGTTGACGCGCAACGCAGGATCGCAGCCCAACACAGTGCGGTCAGCGCGGCGCAAGCGGGATTGAGCGGTTCGCAGACGCAAACCAGGGTGCGCGAGAGCAGCGTGGACGCGGCAGCCGCGGCTGTAGAGCGGGCGCGGGCAGCGCTAGCGTCCGCCGAGGCTCAGAAGATACTCGCCGCAAGTAATTTGAGGCGTATCGAACCCCTGCTGGCGAAGCAGTATGTAACTCCGGAGCAGGTGGACGAGAGCAGGACGAAGTCGCGAATCGCGGACCGCAATTACGAGGACGCGCAGTCAGCGCTGCAGCAGGCCATGGCGAATGAAAGCCAGGCGCGATTCGCCCACGAGGAATCGAAGATCTCGGTCGCGGCCTCGCGCGCCCGCCTGGAGCAAAGCGTGCATGGGGTGGAACTCCTGGACAGCTTGCTGGCACAGAGGCCAGCCAAGGCGGCGAAGGTCAGTGACGCACAACTGAATGTGGAGCGCTGTACGGTCCGGGCGCCCTTCGACGGATACGTGACCAACCTCAATATCTCCGAGGGCGAATATGCCAAGCCTGGCGTGCCCATTTTCACCCTGATCGATAACCGGACTTGGTATGTCATCTCCAACTACCGCGAATCGGAGTTGAAAACTATCTCGCCGGGCAAGCATGTTGACGTGTACGTGATGAGCCAGCCCTCGAAGCGTTTTGATGGCATCGTGGAAAGCCTCGGCTTTGGCGTGGCCCCCGACGATTCGCAATTGAGTAACGGCCTTCCCGCGATCGAGCACACTCTGAACTGGGTGCATATTGCCGCGCGCTTTCCCGTGCGCATCCGCGTTCAGAACCCGGATCCGGCGTTGTTTCGGGTCGGTGAAACCGCAACCACGGTTGTGAGATAAAGCGCCGTGTCGCTCTTCAGCTCCGAGAATGTGTCAGAACTCGACCGCTTTTGGCGGGAGATGATGCCCGTCCCCGGCCGGATGGCTGCCAGTTTACGTTTCGCTCTGAGTACCACGCTGGCTACGCTTGGGATGTTGGTCTTGCAGGCTCGCCCCGCCTACATCTCGTCAGGCCTGTACTTCTTGTTTCTGATCTCATACGATACGCCGTTCGATAGCTTCAAGGATCTCCTCATGGGCATATTCAGCGCGGCCCTGGCGACAACGTCAGCGACGCTGCTGATCATTGCTACGGGCAACCATCCCATGGCGAGAGTGGTCGGTCTTGCGGTGTTTACGTTTCTGGCGACATTCCTGTTCCGTACGTCCAGAATTCCAGTTGCAGGGCTGATGATTGGGGTTTTCGCATTTAATACAATTGCTCTCTGGGAAAAACACGCACGGGCGGAAACGATCCTGCATACTTCCATGTGGGCGGTGGCTACTTTGGTAGTTGCCGCGCTTTGCGCCCTCGCTGTGGAGTACCTGTTCAACCGCAGCGACCCTTTGGTTGCCTGGCGGCGCCAGATCCAGACCAGATGCACCGCACTAGAAAGACTGCTTCAGCTATGCGAGACGCATGCACGCACCGAGCGGATCGGAGAGCAGTCCGCGATCGTGCGGCGCTACGTCGTGACCGGCGAGGGGCAGATGAACGTTCTGCTGGAGCGCATCTCCAAGCGCGGTAGATGCAGCCGTGTGGAATTGCGCACGCTCACAACCGTAACCCTGGTGCTGGACCGGCTTATGGTCCTCGGTGCGGGTTTTGCCGCTCACCGGGACCCGCGGGACGTGGAGCCGGCGCGTCTCGTGCGTATAAACCGGGCCATTGCGGCCATCGGAGAAGGACGCCCGGAGAACGTCAAGAACATTCTTACCGATGTGCCGACTGAGCTTGTCAACGAACTGGATTATATCGAGCAAACATTACACCACCATGCAGCGCATCCGGTGGGGCCGGATGCGGAAGCTGAGCAAGCCCCCGCCTCGCGCCACGGGTGGGAGGCGCCGTTCCAAAAACTGTCTGTTCCCGACGCGCGCACGAACCAGGACTATCTCATCTATGCGTTCAAAGTCAGCCTCTGCGCGACGATCTGCTACGTGATCTACAACGCACTGGGCTGGCCTGGGATCTCTACCTGTTATTACACCGTGCTTTTCACCGGGCTAAGCACAACCGGCGCAAGCAATCGCAAGCTGCTCTTTCGCGTCATCGGCTCCGCCATCGGAGGCCTGATCCTCGGCATCGGCTGCATGACATGGGTATTCCCGAATATCGAGGTGACCGGCTTTCTGCTGGTCATTGCCGGGGTGGCCTTCCTCTCGTCATGGATCGCTGCCAGCTCCTATTTCGGCTACATTGGCCTGCAGATTGCCTTTTCCTTTTACCTGATCGCCTTTGAACGGCTTCGTGCACCCGACCAGATGACTCCGGCTAGAGACCGTCTCCTCGGCATTGCGCTTGGCTTTATCGTGATGTTCTTTATCTTTCACCAGGTGCGGCCCGAGCGCACGGTGGACACCATGCGGCGACTGCTTGCGCGCCTGCTTCGTGCTGAGGCCAAACTTGTCCGCTTATTGGACATGGCACCGAGCGCCGAAAGAGACGCGCAGATTGACGGAATCAGAGGACAGATCGCGACCATGGTCGTAAACCTCCGGAGCTTCGCCGACGTCGTCAAGTTCGAGTACGATCCAGACCGCGCAGTAGACGTGAGGCTGAGTGACGAGATACTAAGCGCGGCAACGAGCGCAGCAGACCTCCTGATATACCTGCGGATGTGGCCACCGGATCTGGACGAGGACCAGCAAAAGGACCGCGCGAAAGGAATCCGGAACACGCTCGAAAATGGCCTGCAGGATTTGGCCTGCTCGCTTGAACAATTTCCGGAGACTCCACAGGAGGCGTCGCACGACCGGATGACGGAACTGGAGAAGCTCCGAAGCGTAGTGCCAATTCGGATAGAAAAGGCAATCGACAGCTACATGGAGTTGCAGATGGCATGCGACGACATCGGAAGGTCCACGGCCTAACCACGCGGATCAGCTATGAACAGTACCTGCTGCAGTTGACGGAGCGGGAGTGCGAATCCCGGCGGCGCAATCTCATCGCCGCACTGCTGCGCGAGTCGGGCTGCCACGGGAGAAGACGATGGCAAACTTCGAACTGAAGTATTTACCCGTCAAGGTCGGGCGACAACTGTACTACTCCGGCCAGCGCTTCAACATTAATGACATTCTCGTCATCGCCTACGATGTTTCCAAACTGAAGAGCCAAGTGCAGATTGCGATGGCCAACATGGACCGGCTTGCGGCTTCTCCTGAGGAGCGGC
>CAZLZA010000134.1:0-9550 GCA_964563875.1 uncultured Acidobacteriaceae bacterium | reverse complement strand
ATACGGCGGGCATCCGGCGCAAGGGCAAGACCCACCTGATGGCCGAAAAGATGAGTGTGGTGATGGCTCGGAAGCATCTGGAAGAGGCCGACGTGGCGCTGGTGATTATTGACGCGGTGGAAGGCGTCTCGGCGCTGGATGCAAACATTGCCGGGTATGCGCATGAGTCTGGGCGCTCGGTGGTGATTGTGGTGAACAAGTGGGATCTGGTGACCACGGCGCGGGGCGATATGAGTAAGCCTGCGGCGGACAGCCGGGTGTATGAAGAACAGGTGCGGCGAGTGCTGAAGTTCCTGGACTATGCGCCGGTAATCTTTGTGAGCGCAATGAACGGCAAGAATGTGAAACGCGTCTTTGAGACCGTGGAGCGGGTGGCTCGCGAGCGCTGGCGGAGAGTTACAACCGGTGAGATGAACCGCTTTTTGAAGACCGTGGACTTCGAGCGCGCATCGGTCCCGCTGAAAAACCGGATCAGGATTTACTACATGACGCAGGCCGCGGTAGCGCCGCCAACATTCATTCTGTTTACGGATAAGGACGTGAAGCTGCACTTCTCCTACCAGCGCTTTCTGGAGAATCAGATTCGCGAAACGTTTGCCTTCGAGGGCACACCGATCTGGATCAAGAATCATCCGCGGAAACGCCGAGACTTTATAGCGAGCCCGAAGAAGATTACCAGTTCGAGGGAATCGAAAAAGGCAAAGTAGTGCGAGCAGGAGAGAGCTGGGTTACGCGCGGGCTACATCGCCCGCGTTTTTCTTTGCGCTGAACGCCGGAGCGGAGTTACGGGCGCTACTGCGGCAGGGAGAAGTCGGTGGAGATGTGGTACAGGGGGCGGCCATCGATGGTGATAGGGCGTCCCCAGAGGCGAACCGTGATGGAGCGGCCGTCCCGGGTCTGGAGCGTCACTGGGACTCCGTGGAAAGGCTCGACGAGGGCGATCTGATCGAGCAGGCCGGTGAAATCTGTTGCGGAGCAGAATTCGGTCGATCCGAGGTCGCGGCCTACGAGTTCTCCGGGGGATGGATAGCCCAACATGGTGGAGAAGGCGGGGTTGGCGTCCACTACACTGCCGCGCTCGTTGATGCAGGCGATGGCGAACGGGGCTTCTTCGAGGAGCTGGCGGCTGTAATGATGGAGGCGGCAGATTTCATCCTGCTGCTCCAGCAGGCGGCGGCCCACGTTGACCCGGGCAATGAGATCGAGTTCGCCGCAGGGTTTAGCGAGGCAATCATCGACGCCGGCATGGACGGCGGCACCGATGTCCACTTTGCAGGTTCTGGCGGTGAGCAGGAGGAAGTAGACATAGTGAGCGGGATTCGCTTTGCGCACGGCACGGCAGAGATCGATGCCGCTCATCTTGCGCATCACCCAGTCGCAGACGACGATGCGCGGGGGACGAAGGCCCTGCATTTTCTCCCAGGCCTCTTCACCATCGGAACAGAGGATCGGCCGGTAGCCGTGGTCGGTTAGGAAGTGCGAGACCGATGCCCGGGAAAACAGCGAATCGTCAACGACCAGAACATCCATCAGTATCAGAGCTCCACTGTATTCAACGGCAAGGGGAGCGAAAACTTGAGACCGGGGCGAGCTGGGCCACGGCACCGGAGTTTGATCCGATGGAGTCGGCGTTATCTACATTCCAAATTTGCGCCGATGAAGCTGGCGCAGATATGAGCCACCCGGGTTCTGACTTATGGCTTGATGTGATCCCAGAGACTCATAAATCCGATCGCGATCAGCATGAGTCCGCCAAAGACTTCAATGCGCCTGCCCCACAAGAGAGTGGCACGGTTGCCCAACGGCATGCCCAACAAGGTGAGAACCGCGGCTACCAGTCCGACCACCGAGGCTGAGATCGCAATGGAGACGCCAATCATGGCGAGCGAGATGCCGACGGCGAGGGCGTCGATGCTGGTGGCGAAGGAAAGAAAAACGAGCTGCCAGCCCGCGGTTGGGTCCTGTGCGGTGCGCGTTTCGCTGGTGCTGCGAAAGGCTTGCCAGATGATGTTTCCGCCCACCAGCACGAGGAGAGCAAACGCGACCCAATGGGCGACAGAGGCGACGAACGAGTACAGAGCATGGCCGATCAGCCATCCGGTGGTGAGCATCATCGCCTGGAAAAGCCCGAAGTGAAAACTCAAGCGAAACAGGTGGCGCTTGGTGAGAACTTCCAGACTCAGGCCGGCCACTACGGCAACGGCGAACGCATCCACGGCCAGAGCCACGGCAATACCAAGCAGGCGAAACCAGCTCATCAGCACAGCGCTCCGGCGAAGGATTTCTGGACGAATCCGTCCAGCGGACCTTCATCATAGCAGTCAGCAAAACCAAAGGCAGTTCTCGCGAAGAGGCATATCTCACATTCGCCAAAGGAAGGCGGATGTGGGTCACCATCGGTACAGAGCAAGCCTCTTAGCGCGCGGGGAGAACTGCTGTGAGTTGCTGGAACCAGTCGGTGAAGGCGGCGAGAGCACGCTCGCAGACCATTTGGTGGCGAAGTTTTTTGTCGCGCACTTTCCTTTTGGTGGCTTCGTCAAGCTGCTCCAGCAGGTCGAAGGTGATGTTGGCGGGCTGGAAATCCTTGGGATCAGCGTTGCAGATGTAATGGGTGAGCGAGCCGTGGGCGCTGGCGCGAGGCGCGGGGATGGGCTCCTCTCCGCGTACCAGGGCGGCGGCGGTGAGTCCGGCGAGCAGGCCGGTGGCGATGGATTCGACGTAGCCCTCGACGCCGGAAATTTGTCCGGCGAAGATGAGGCGTGGGTGCTGCTTCATCTGCAGGGTTGGCGTCAACAGGGCGGGCGCGTTGATGTAGGTGTTGCGATGAATCTGGCCGTAGCGCAGGAACTTCGCGTTCTCCAGGCCGGGGATCATGCGCAGGACGCGGGCCTGTTCGCCAAACTTGAGATGGTTCTGGAAGCCGACGAGATTGTAGGAGTCGGCGCGCAGGTTCTCCTGGCGAAGCTGAACCACGGCGTAGGGAATGTTTCCGGTATGCGGATTGCGCAGCCCGACAGGCTTCATGGGACCGAAACGAAGGGTGTCCGGACCACGGCGGGCAATCTCTTCGATGGGTAGGCAGCCCTCAAAATAATGTGCCTTGTCCCAATCGTGGCCATCGACCGGCTGGGCTTCGGCGAGCGCGGCGATGAAGGCATCGTACTGCTCGCGCATCATGGGGCAATTGATGTAGTCGGCGGTGCCTTTGTCATAGCGCGCCGCCAGGTAGACCTTGGAGTGGTCGATGGAATCGGCTTCGACAATGGGAGAGATGGAATCGAAAAAGAAGAGGTGATCGGTGCCGCTGAGGCGCTGAATCTCGGTGGCCAGGGCGGCGGAGGTGAGCGGGCCGGTGGCGACGATGGTGACGCCATCGAAGGCAGCGTCATCGAGCGAGGTTAGTTCCTCGCGCACCACCCGGATCAGGGGCTCGGCGGCGATGGTTGCAGTGGTGAGGCGGGCGAACTCCAGGCGATCGACGGCGAGGGCGTGGCCGGCAGGGACGGCGGTGCGGCGGGCCATTTCCATGAGCAGCGAGCTGGCGTGACGCATCTCCTGCTTGAGCAGCCAGGGCGCGGAATTTTCGCTATCGCTCTTGAGCGAGTTGGAGCAGACGAGTTCGGCGAACAGATCGGTCTCATGGGCGGGCGTGTTAGAGAGCGGGCGCATCTCGTAGAGATCGACGGCGAGGCCGCGCCGGGCACACTGCCAGGCAGCCTCGGGACCGGCCAGGCCAGCACCGATGATGCGAATTGGCATGGACTGCAAGTTATGCAATGCTGCCTTCCGACACGGACAGGGTGCGCGACTTGCTGAGGCGCACGAGGAGAATGATGGCAGCCACGATGGCGGCAATGACGGCAAAGGTCGCGCTGCGATGATGCTGGAAGGCGATCATCAGGAAGCTGAGAATCTCCGGGCCGTAGGCGATGATGAGCATGCCGAGGATGAGGAAGCGCAGCAGGCGTCCTACGAAAATCGAGAGCAGAAAATGCGGGTAGCCCATCTCGGTGACTCCGGCGATGAGGGCAAAGGCCTTGAAGGGAAAACCCGGCGGCATGAGCGCCGGAATGATGAGTGCCATGTCACCGTACTTTTCCGAGAGACCGTGCAAGCGGGCAAAACGCTGCTGGCCAAGCTTTTTCACGACCAGCGCTTCCCCTCCCTTGTAGCCAATGAGATATGGAACCGAGCTGCCAAGGGCCGAACCGAGCGCGGCCATCAGAGCATAGACCAGGGTGCGGCGGGGGTCGTGAGCGACGTAGACGGCGATGACCGGATCGAGCGGAATGCCGAAGAAAGAAGCGTCGATGAGAGCAACGATAACGACGGCCCAGATGCCACCCAAGGGGGCGAGTAAGGCCAAGATCCATGCTTTGTAGTGCGCGAGAAAATGTTTGAGAGCGTTCACCGCATCTGCTGTCTGCGCTGGCCGCGGCGTACGGGGGCGGACGAAAACCCGGGAATCGCCGAAAACCTTCGCTAGTAGTTATGCTTCGATTGTATCAAGGTCGATGCAGGGTGGCGCATGGCCCTATAATCTCCGCTGTATGACTAAGCTGCCTTTACCCGCCAAGCGCGCCGAAGAGTTGCGCGATGAGATTCGCCACCATGAGCACCGCTACTTTGTGCTGGACGCTCCGGAAATTACCGACGCCGAGTTCGACCGCCTGGTTAATGAGCTGAAGGCGATTGAGCGCGAGCATCCCGAGCTGGTGACGGCGGATTCACCGACCCAGCGGGTAGGCGGCAAGGCGCGCGAAGGATTTGTGAAGGTGGCGCACTCGGTGCAGATGCTCTCACTGGACAACGCCAACAGCGAAAAGGAATTGCGCGACTGGGTGCGGCGGGTGACCGAGCTGGCGGGCTCGCAAGCAGTGGAGTACGAGTGCGAGTACAAGCTGGACGGGCTCTCGATGGCCCTGCATTACGAGGCGGCGGGCGGCGGAGCTGGGCCCGGCGCTGGGGCGCGATTCCTGCGCGGGATCACCCGCGGCGATGGCGCGACGGGGGAAGACGTGACGACAAATTTGCGCACGATCCGGTCGATTCCGCTAACTGTGGGGCGCGAGCAGTTGGCGAAGGCTGGGCTGACGCCGCCGTTTGAAGTGCGCGGCGAAGTCTTGATGCCGACGAAATCTTTTTTGGCGATGAACGAGCAGCGCGAGGAACAGGGGTTGGCGCCATTCGCCAATCCGCGGAATGCGGCGGCTGGTGCGGTGCGAGTTCTGGAGCCGAACATTACGGCACAGCGCAAGTTGGATTTCTACTCGTACTTTCTGCTGCAGGATGGGCGAATGGTGCGCGCGACGCAGTGGGAGGCTCTGGAAGCGTTGAGCACGGCGGGCTTCAAGGTGAATCCGAATCGGCGAGTGGCTAGCACGTTTGAAGAGATCTGGGAGTTTGTGAGCGCGACCGAGGCGGCGCGCGACGGGCTGCCCTATGAGATCGACGGCGTGGTGGTGAAGGTGAATGCGATTACGCTGTGGCAGAGGCTGGGGTTTACCGGCAAGGCGCCGCGCTGGGCGATTGCCTATAAATTCGCGGCGCGGGCGGCAGTGACCCAGATTGAAGACATTCTGATCCAAGTGGGACGGACGGGAAAGCTGACTCCGGTGGCGGCCCTGAAGCCGGTGTTCATCGGCGGCACCACGGTCTCACGCGCAACCCTGCACAACCAGGACGAGGTGGAGCGACTGGGCGTGCGGATTGGCGACTGGGTGATGGTGGAGCGCGGCGGCGATGTGATTCCCAAGGTGACGCGAGTGGTGGACGAGGGCGAACACCGGCGACCGGCGGATGCGCGTGCGTTCCAGATGCCGACGCATTGTCCGGAGTGCGGCGGCCATGTGGTGCGCGCCGAGGGCGAGGTGAATTCGTTCTGCGTCAACGTCAACTGCCCGGCGAAGCTGCGCGAATCGCTGCTGCACTTTGCCTCGCGGCACGTGATGAACATTGAGGGCCTGGGCGAGGCACTGGTGGATCAACTGCTAACCAAGGGACTGGTGCTCGACATTGCGGATTTGTATTCGCTGCGGGAGGCCGAGCTGCTGCAACTGGAGCGCATGGGCAAGAAGAGCGCGGACAACGTGCTGCGCGAGATTGATGCCTCGAAAAAACTGGGGCTGGAGCGGGTGATCTTCGGGCTGGGAATTCGCATGGTGGGCGAGCGCACGGCGGAGTTTCTGGCCGAGCACTTCGGCTCGATGGATGCGCTGATCGAGGCGACGGAGGAAGAGCTGATCGAAGTGAATGAAGTTGGGCCGCGCATTGCCCGGAGCATTCGCGAGTTCTTCGCCGAGGAGAAGAATTTGCGGCTGATTGAACGGCTGCGCGAGGCGCGGTTGACCTTTACCGGCGAGCGCAAGGTGCGCGGCACGAAGCTCTCCGGCATGACCTTTGTACTCACCGGAGCTCTGCCGACGTACGCTCGCGATGATGCGAAGAAGATGATCGAAGATGCAGGCGGGAAGGTGAGCGGGTCGGTGAGCAAGAAAACCAGCTACGTAGTTGCGGGCGAGGATGCGGGATCGAAGCTCGACAAGGCGCGGTCGCTGGGGGTGAAGGTGATCAGCGAAGGGGAACTGATGGCAATGCTGAAGGCGTGATGGGCAATGGATGAGTTGTTGGTGATGGGGCATCCTGATCAAATCGTGCCCATCAAGTCGTCCCGGTCAAAATGTCTGGGCCAGTGTCTGGCGGGCGGGAGAAGCCGGATCGAGCGTAAGACTCTGCTGCAACTCGCGACGCGCATCGTCGCGCTGGCCTTGATTCAGCAGAGCCATTCCTAATAAATAATGGCCCATGGGATTCGCCGGATCGCTTGATATTTGCTGGCGGAAGGTTTGTGCCGCCCCAGCGAAATCTCCTAGTGCGAGACGCGTCTTGCCCAGAAATGCGAAGCCAATGGAACTGGAAGCGTCAATCCGCGTAGCGGCCTGGAAATGCTGCTCGGCCGCGGGGTACTGCGCCAGATCAAACTCGGTAACTCCCATGGCAAAGTTCGCTTTCCAATCTTCCGGATCGATACGAAGCGCTTTGGCGTAGAGTTCGAGCGCCAGATCCGGCCGCTGCCGCCGGGAAAACTCTTCATTGGCTAACAGACAAAGGGCCGAAACGTTATCGGGAGCGATGTTGACGGAACGGCTATACAGACTGAGATCGTCAGTCCAATAGATGGTCTGTGAAAGCGTGGTGAAGCTGTAGATTCCGACCAAAAGTATAAGCGGCGATAATGCCTGGACACCGGTCAGACGTCCCGGCATTTTTTGCATGATCCAACGAATTCCGAGAGCAACCAGGAGGGCGAATCCGGCCGATGGCAGGTACAGGTAACGATCATGGACCAGCTCCCAACTGGGAAGGGCGTACATACCCAGAATCGGAACTGTCAAGGTGAGGGCAATGATTACGGAAGCAATGGCTCCGAGGCGACTATAAAGCGCGATCCAAACCAGGAGTCCCGTGGCGACCAGCACACCGAACAAGGGAAGCCAGAAATTCGCGAGGGAAGGAACGGTCACGAGGTAAAGCGAGTAGAACAAGGAAAGATGGAACGGCCAGAGCAAATGCGAAACGTAAAACCACAGGGCTTCGGGAATACTTAGAAAACGGGAAGAAACCGCCGCGGTGGAAATTGCTGAAGCGTTTAAGACATCGGAGTGAAGTACGCGCGAACGAATGAAAAGATAGCAGCCGGCCAGCAGAAAAAACGGAAGCGAGTTCGAAGCAATCCGCCGTAATGTTTTCCCGTGGAACAAGCCGGTTTCACCGGGGAGACGAGGCCCAAGCAGCACTTCGTAGGCGAGGATCAGCACAGGCAGGACGATCGCCGTCTCCTTGGTGAACATGGCGGCGGCGGTGAAGAGCAACGCGATAATTCGCCAGACTGGAGCCTCTTCCGGCGAGCGGCGGGAACGAACATAGGCATAGAAAGCGAAAATGAAGAGAAAGCCGAGGGAAGCTTCACTGGCTGAGCCGGAAGCCCAGGCTACAACTTCGGTATGAACCGGGTGTACGGCAAAGATTGCAGCCGCCATCGCCGCTAAACGCTGGTCGTGGGAAAGTTCGGCAACCAGGTAGAACAACACCACGGTGACCAGCAGATGCAGGGCCACGGCCACCATGTGCCAGAGGACGGTGCTGGTTCCGGCCAAGGTGGAAAGAATCATGGCCCAGGAAGCCAGAACCGGCCGGTAGTAGTTGCTATGGGTGGCCACGCCAGCCCACAAATGCTGGGTGAAAAGATGGGGCATGGTGCGCCAGGAGGCGAAGGTCAGGCGCGTAATCTGGTGATCATCGTAGACGAAACCGAACCACAGGGTATCGAGATAGGAAAGCGCGGCGCACAGCAGGCCGACGAGCAAAATGCCATGAGCCTGCCGCCCACTCTTAGCCGGCAGGCGGGATTGTTTTTCTGGCATGTTTACCTTGGGCCGGTTCACTGGCGAAAGTGTACCACCGCTGAGGAACATTACTTTTCCAGCGCCTCCCGAAGGCGGTGCGCGGTTTCGTCGGGAGTTTCGGGAACGACTCGGGTTTCGCCGATCACGGACATGAAGTTGGCGTCGGCCACCCAGCGCGGCAGGATGTGCATGTGGATGTGTCCTGCGACTCCGGCGCCGGCAGCTTTGCCGATGTTCATGCCTAGATTGATTCCATCCGGGAGATAGACCTCGCGAATCACGGTTTCCAAGCGCTGGGCGAGGACGATCATCTCGGTGGCAGCCTCGACGGGCAGAAGGTCCAGGCGGTCGACGTGGAGGTAGGGCACGATCATGACGTGGCCGGCGGTATAAGGAAAGGCGTTGACGATGACGAAACAATGGCAACCGCGATAGAGGACAAGATTGCGTTCGTCGTCGGCGAGGTTGGCCTCGCGCGAGGGAGCACGGTCGCAAAAGATGCAGGACACAGCCCGCTCCGCCCGGGTGATGTAGGCGTAGCGCCAGGGAGTAAAGATGTGATCCATATAGGGCAAGAGTAACAAAGGACAGCCGATTTCCGATGGGCAAAGATTCTTTTGTCGCGGAGTCGGTGCGTTGAACTGGGAAGAAAAAATGCTGCGCCCAGGGAGCTTAGCGTTGCCGGCAGGGCCAAAAGCGGGGCAGCAATAAATATTGGTGAAATCTTTGGCTTCAGGCGGCTGGCGGGTTTGACTCCATTCTTGGCCGTTGCTATAGTCTGAACAGTCTCCCTGTACGGGCATTTTCTGCAGGGAGGTCCGGCCGCTGGTTTATTAAAACCTGTGCAAACAGGTTCCAAATCAATTAAGAGTGCCAGCTGTCCGTCTTATTTCCAGAAACCCCAGGCGTGCTCATGCACGCGGGGCAGACGCAAATTTAATGGCTCTTGACGATATCCGCGACGACTCTTCAGCTTACGATCAGCCTCGGGACACCGACTCGCCAACGGACAACCAGCAAGCCGGGGAGCATAGCCCAATCTCAAAAACTTTGCTGGAGAAGCCTGCCGAGGGCGTCTCCCGCAACCCACAAAACGAAAACATGACGGAAGATTTCGCAACAGCACTCGAGTCGTTCGAGCAAGA
>CAZLZA010000133.1:0-9559 GCA_964563875.1 uncultured Acidobacteriaceae bacterium | reverse complement strand
CCAAAGGCGAGTGGACCCAGTTGGTCGGATCGTCTTTCGACCGGACCATCCACGGTTTCCAGGTAGACAGTACCCCCGAACAGGATCAACACTTCATCGATCTCTTGAACGACCGCAAGAACAAGGGTCACTTCAACCTGCTCTTCCACAATTGCGCGGACTTCTCCCGTGTCGTCCTCGATATCTATATGCCCCACGCGATCCACCGCAACTTCTTTGCGGACGCGGGGCTGATGACACCCAAGCAAGACGCAAGGTCATTGGTGAAATATGGCGGGAAACATCCCGATGTCCACTTGACCGCGTTCGTCATCCACCAGGTCCTTGGCGCGGTGCCCAGAAGCCATCCCGTCGACGGTATCGCCGAGTCGCTGGTCAAGAAGAAGAGGTATCTGCTTCCTTTGACCGTGCTGGCTCCGGAGGTTACCGGCGGGGTGGTCATCGCCTATCTGGTAGACGGTCGCCTGAAGTTGCCGAAAGGCACACCGGCCTTCGAGATCGGCGACGAAGAAACCACCGGAGTGCCCGCGCCGGCGGTCGAGCCGCCGCGGGAGCGGCTCCCGCTCCACGCGGACCCGGAAACCGTGGCTTCTTCACCAGCCACAACTCGACCATGACGCCCGGTCTGCTACGAATCAATCTTACTCATCTTCTGAGCTACATCGATGTGAGCTATAGTGTCCATCACCCGGGGCAACTCTCCGATGTTTGGTAAAGATGCGATTATTCTGCGCCTTCTATTCCGGCCGTCTCTACAAGGGGGCAACTATTTGTTAACTTCCAGGATGACTACCGTGTTGACGGCAAACCTGCTGGGCAGTTAACTCCGATCAGCCGAGCAGCTCATAGTTTGCTCGATTCGTCAGCATTTCAGCTTCGGTGGCCGGCGACTCCGACGAAGCGAAGAAGTATACGTCGTCGGGGTCGTAGTTGTGAGCATGGCCATGAACGTATTGGAAGGACGCTGGTTTCAGGAACTTGAAGCGGTCTTCATTGCGTGGGTCAGCCTTGGTTTTAAGCACGATATTTTCGCTGCATGTTCTGCATTGAATTCCCGACTTCGCAATTCTCTCAGCCACCTGCTCCATAAGCTACGCCCCTCGCGCAAAGGTGCTCAGTCATGAATGTGGATGGGCGCCGTCGTGCCACATGCGTAACATGAGTCCTTGGGGGAAGCCCGGTTTCACGGCACACCTAGGATCTTGAGGCTGTCTGAGCAAAACGGACCGCTCATCAGCCTATATGTGTCGACCAAACAAACAACTTTAGAAACAGTAATAAATCAACAGCCACACATACACTCCCCAGTTTCGAATATCCCTTTAGGACTTTCCGCCGAAGCGCCTACGGTTCAATATGGCTCAGCAAGCGGCCGTAGATTGCGTACACTATGCGCATGGCAAAGAAGCCGGAGTTGACCATCGACCGCGACATGGACGATTACCCCGCGTCTGCAAGATGCTCAAGCTGCGGAAAAGTGATGGCGCTACGCCAGAGATGGATCAATTCATCGGCAGAGAATCTCGTGTGGTTTGCAGATCGGTTCAGGCTTCATTTGGCACAGGAGCACCCCGATTGGGAAGCACTTGAAAAGCTATGGCTGTGAACGCCCATGAGGGGAGTCGAGTCCTTTTCTGCGCCAATGCCGAACTAGGGCGAGATCTGGCTCCAGTTGGCTGGATTACACCTGAGTGACCGGCTGTCCGGCAATGGACGCTCGCCGTTCGCAGGAGCGACATTCCAGCAAGGGCAATCAGTTGCCTTTCGTCGACGTCGCGGGCTCAGTCCTCGGCTATTTTGCTAGCCATATAGCGAGCGCCGTCAAAGGTTGCGGTCACACGCAGTAATTCTCCTTCGCGGATATTCTTGCTGATTGGAAGCCGGGAAGAATTGAAAGAGACCCGGTAACTCTTCCCATCCTGGGGATCGACCAACACCATCGCGCCGGAATGCATGTCAAGAAAGGAGACATGGCCGCTGAATACAAACTCAGACCCAGGCGTGGCCAGAATTGCGATCTGACTGGCTACGCCTCGCCCGCGTTTGTTCGATTCGAATCTCACGGAAATCAGAGTGCCTTTCACAAGATCTGACTGCCCCGGATGCGCAGACGAAAACGCCGGCTGGCCCTCTCGAACGATGGGCGTGCTCGCTGGTACGAGAAGCTTGATGGGCTCACGCGACAGTACTGCGCTGACCGTCAGTTCATTGGTCACGGAATTGAAGCTCAACACCCGCCCTTGGTACTCCCCTTCGGGTGGATTCGAAAGCATATGGATGCTAAGAGCAAATATAGTGGTACCGTCCAGTACGGTCTGCACGGACGCGTGATCATGGGAGCGCAGGTCTCGCAGAGGGATGACATCTCCGTCAAGATAGACGCGAGTGCGCTCGTCAAACAATATCTTCACTTGTCGCTGACCGAAGACCCTCAGCGTGAACCGGTCGCGCACGGGATCTACATTCGCGATTTCGCCGCCTAAGATTGTGCTATTTCCCATCGGCGCGGAAGGCAACGACATCAGGTCGCCGGATTCGCCTTCAGAGAGGGGACCGGCCACAGAACGTGAAGTCTGTCCCGCCTGCGCATTCGCAACGGGCAGTTGGGAAAAAGAAACGGCGGCAAGAATCATTGCTGCGACAAGGTGGTCCATTCAGCACATCCCTTATGAATTGCCAATGCTACTTTGTTAGACAAGCAGTGTGAAGGTGGGAGTGAATGTGAGCATCCTGCGCTTGAATCCATGAAACCAGCACTGGTGGCGATGCGCGAAGTTCACTCCAGCGTTTGACATTTTGATGAACGCGCACCACCAATCCTAATCGCCGTTGTTTGCAGCGAAAGGTCAAAAGAGCACAATGATTAGAATGCCGCTACAAGTAGTCGGAGTCATCGCGCTCCTTGCCGCATTGGGGCTTCCTGACGCGTGGGCTGGAGATGGCCTGAAGATTACGATTCCACGGCGCAGCGAGTTGACCCCGGTGCAACGATTGAATCGCGAGGGCGTGGCCGCTATAAAGAAACACCAGCTCGACAAAGCGGCGGCGCTCTTCTACAAGGCGTATCTCTACGATCCCGCTGACCCCTTCACCCTCAACAATCTGGGCTATATCTCAGAGGTACAGGGAGAACTGGATCGCGCGCACAAATTCTATGCGCTGGCATCGGAACAAGGTTCCAGCGCGAGAATCGATAAGAGCAGCGCGAAGCAGTTGGAAGGAAAGCCGATGAACTTCGCCTACGAGCGCCTTCAAGACGGACCCATGCGGGTGAATCGAATGAATGTGGACGCAATGGCGCTCCTGTTGGAGAATCGCGGGCCCGAAGCCATTGCACTTCTGAAGAAGGCGCTCTTCGCGGATCCGGCAAATCCATTTACGACCAACAATCTTGGTGTCGCTTACGAGACTACCGGAGACTACGACAACGCTCTGAGGGAATACGGCGCTGCTTCCGAGTTTCGCTCCTCAGAGCAGGTGGTCGTGACAGCGAGCCTCTCATGGAGAGGAAGACCGGTTAGCGTCATGGCAGCCGAGAGTGCCAGACAATTGGAATTACGAATCAAGAAGATGGACAGTGAAGACGCACACGCCGTCATGTTCACGGTGCACGGCGTGTTCTCTGCAAATCAAAATGACTGGCTTATGGCAAGGAAGGACTTTATCCAAGCCTACTCACTCGACCCCTCGAACGCGTTTTCGCTCAACAACCGCGGATACGTTGCGGAGCGCGACGGAGACCTGGAGACAGCGCAGTACTTCTATGAGAAGGCGCGCAAAGCGAGCGATTCAAACGCTCGCGTGGGGCTGGCAACCGAGCGGTCGGCCGAGGGCAAAAAGCTCTCCGCTGTGGCAGCCGGCAGTCACTCCAAAGTTGATGGCGAATTGGACAAATATAGCCAGACACGTCGCGGGCAAACAGGTCCAATTGAGCTGACCACTCGTGATGGGGCACCGGCTGCGGATTCAGGGTCGCAGAAGGATGGGCCTTCATCCACTGCCCTTCCAGCAACCTCGTCCCCCTCGTCCATACAACAGTACCCCCACTAGAACCAAGAAGGAATACGCTAATATGACCACAACCGCAGCGCAGACTAACTCGCATGAAACGATGATCCTTCTTTCGCGCCTTCTCCTGACGCCCACCGGCGGCAACGACTTCCGTTCGTTGGAGGCAGAGCAACTGAAATCGGAAGTAAGCATGATGACCAAGACGGAGTTCGATCAACTAGTACTCCTGGCCAGTTCGAATCATGTAATCGTGCGCGGGATGGAAGTGTTTCTTACCATGATGCAGGATGTGGGGGACGATACACGTGCCCGATGGGCGCAAGCCGCTTTGGTGCTTGAGCGCGCACGCATCGACAGGGCGATGCCGTTCCTGAGTCAGATCTGCGCGGCATTCGAAGAAGAGAGATATGACGTAGCCGTGATCAAATCGCTTGACCACTGGCCCGATCTTGGAAGCGACTTGGACCTGTACACCAATACGAAGCCGGAAGACATATCCGGGTTGATGCGAAGGCGCTTCGGCGCGCAAATTGCTCCTCGAAGCTGGGGCGACTGCCTGGCGGGAAAATGGAACTACAATGTCCCCGGGCTCCCCGAAGCCGTTGAAGTTCATATGGGCAGATTGGGGCAAACTGGCGAGCAGGTTGCAATCGCCTCGCACCTGGCGAAACGTACCCGGGTAGTGCTGGTCGGCGACCGCGTATTTCGAGTTCCATCGGCGTCGGATCGCCTCATGATTTCCACTTTGCAGCGCATGTACCGCCACTTCTACTTCAGGTTGTGCGATATCGTCGACAGCGCAGCTCTGGTAAATAGTGGAGGCGTTGACTTCCAGGACCTGCGATCCTCCGCTAGTGCCGCCGGCATATGGGAAGGAGTCGCTACCTATCTTGCGATTGTTTCGGATTACGTGAAGAAGTTCAGCGGGTCAGGAATCGACTTGCCGAAGATCGTGCTCGAATCGGCGCGGTTTGGCGGCAAGGAGGTTTTCTACAGCCGAGATTTCTTGCGCGTCCCCATCATGCCGCAATCGGCAAAGCTTTACATGTCGCAACTTGCAGATCTGGTGCGAAAGCGAGAGATTCACAACGGTGCACGGCTCAGCTTATTGCCGTGGCTTGCCACAGCAGCCTTGGTTGGGCAAAAACTCACAGGAAGCGATAAGGGAATTTGGTAAGCCGGCGAAAGGCATTCAACCAATCCTGAGTTGGGACCATGGCAGCAAGGTGGCTGCTATATGCTGTCAATCTTCGATCGATCAACAATAGGGGTGCCGGGAGGGCCGGCAAAATGCTATGGGCGACTTTGTAACCACGACTACAAAACCATTCTTGGGCAGCAAGCCGTCTGGTGCGATTCCCAGACGTCTCCTGCGGGACGAAGGTGCTTTCACATGGCCACCAACGGCCACCACCTTGCCAGGTGGACTTGCTTTGGAGAAGGCTGCGCCGCTGGCGTTCGCACCACGACCCATCTTCGCGCTTAACCCGCTGGAATTCAAGCGCGACAAAGCTTCCAGTGCTATCTCGTTTGTTATACATGCGGTCGTTATCACTCTTGTGCTGTCGGTTGCTTTCAAGGCTCATACCATCATCGCATTGCCCGAGACCTCGATCGTAATGCCGGTCGACTTCAAGTCGTACATTCCTCCTGTAATGTTGCCAGTCGCGAAGGCGATGGGCGGTGGTGGCGGCGGTGGCGCCGAAGAAATCGTCGAGGCAAGCAAAGGCCATTTGCCAAAGGTCGCCCTGGTCCAGATCACGCCTCCGCAGGCCAACAGGTTCGAACACCCAAAGTTTGCTATTGAGCCTTCAGAGCAGGTGAGGATTCCAGACAGCAACAGCCTGCCCAATCTCGGCGTCTCGCAGTCGCCGCAGGTTTTGCTGGTTTCGCAGGGAAGGGGTAGCGGCTCAGGATTTGGCCAAGGCACCGGCGGTGGTATTGGCATGGGGCACGGAGGCGGAGTGGGTGCGGGCAGCGGTGGCGCTTATGGTGGAGGCCTCATGAGCGTAGGCGGCGGTGTAGCCGCACCGCAGGTTTTGCATTCCGTCGAGCCGGAGTTTACACAGGACGCTCGTCAGGCGAATTTCCAGGGAAGCGTCTTGATGCAACTGATTGTCGATTCGCAGGGCAACCCGCAAGACATTCGGGTAACTCGCCATCTGGGCATGGGGTTGGACGAGAAGGCCATTGAAGCAGTCAGGCAGTACAAATTCAAGCCAGCCATGTACCAGGGACATCCTGTATCCGTGCAGATCGTCATCGATGTGGACTTCCATTTGCATTGATCGAGTCGACATCGAGGAAAGGCAGGGGATTTTCGCTCTACGTCCAGATCTCGAGCGGCTCCACAATTTACGTGCCCTTTCCGGCACCCTACAAGGTGGCGTTTTCTTAAGAATATGCCACTTGAGAGCAGTGGTTTCGGGGCACAGCAATTGTGGAGCCGCTGTAATTCGGTTGTGCAGTCGTTGCAGAATCGCGGAAGAACAGTGGGACGCCATCTCGTGAAAGCGCGGTTCCCCCTTGGTTCACATTGACGCAGCGTAACAATCATCTGTTGGTCTTCGGTCATTCTATGACATCAATCGCCTCCTCAATATCGCGTATCCTTCGGACTACTCCTATGGCGGTCATGATAATTCTTGGCTGCAGTGGATCGACACTGTTCTCTCAGGCCCGGCCGACTGCGACCGCGCAAGGACAACCAACAACGCCCGTCAGCTTGGGCGATTTCACACTGCCGGAGCTTCAGCCGAGACTGGATCTGGATCGCGATCCAGTTCGATCGCTCGATGCAGAAGGCGCCGCACCTGCGAGTTCTGGCGGGCCTTTGCTGCTCCAGCCCGGTGAGCTGAAGAAAAGAGACGATGGTCTCTACTCCTTGCACGCGGACGTGGATGAGGTACTGTTGAACTGCGCAGTGATAGACGAAAAGGGCCGATCTGTCATGGATCTGAGCCGTGGCGATTTCCGCATCTGGGAAGACGGTGCGCCGCAAACTACCAGGTCATTTCTGCACCAGGATCTGCCCGTATCGCTTGGCATTCTCGTCGACAACTCCGGTTCAATGCGCGATAAGCGCGCCGCGGTGAATGCAGCCGCGTTGAAGCTGGTTCGGGCGTCGAACGCGGAGGACACGACCTTTATCGTGAATTTCTCAGATCGCGCTATCCTCGATCAGGGCTTTACTTCAGATATCGATGCACTGAGTCGCGGACTCTCGCACTTCGATTCCAAGGGCACCACAGCGCTGTACGATGCGGTGGCTGCCTCGGCAGATGAACTGGGAAAGCATGGGAAGCACCCAAAGCAGGTGCTGCTGGTCATTACAGATGGAGCGGACAATGCGTCGAGGCTAGGCCTGGAGCAGGCAATCCGCCGAGTGCAGAGCCTGGGCGGCCCCGTGGTCTATTCGATCGGACTTCTTTTCGGGGCCGACAAGGAGGAGTCGCAGCGAGCGCGACAAGCCCTGGAAATGATATCGCAGGAGACGGGCGGCGTTGCTTACTTTCCGCGATCCTTGCAGGATGTGGACAGCATAGCAGTTGAGGTCGCACGCGATATTCGCAACCAGTACACCATCGGCTACCATTCAACCAAGCCAAGCAGCCTGGGAGGGTACCGGGTAGTTCATATCGAGGCCAAGGCGCCTAACCACGGCAAACTGATCGCCAGGACGCGCAGGGGGTATTATGCCAAGAATCCAGCGCCGCAACTCCCTCTAAAGGCAAGTGTTGCCAATCCGTAATGGATTTATCCCCTTTCCTTATGACAATCTTACGATAGAGGTGCAGCGAGAAATTGACCGTCCAAGCCCAAGACAAATCTGCCAAGGAGCATCGAGGATGTTCCTTGGCAGATTCTCGACCCCGCAAGGCAATGGGGCTGCAAGGGTACTCTACCAATAAGTAAGACTGAAATTATCCAAGTAGGTTGTATTCGGCGCTTGCTTGGAGTTTCCGTCCATTTGGTAGTTCACAGTGACGCCGTACCAGCTCGCAGGAACGAAGAACGGCGGGTAGGTCTTGTTCAGGTTGGCTGTCACGCCATTCAGCGTTATCGACTGGTAGATGACCGAATTGTCAGCTCCGCGTTGCGCTTGAATGGTCAGATGGTTCCATCCGCCATTTGTCGGATTGCACGCGACTCCGGTTGGGACCCATTGCGCATTGACATTGTCCCAGATATCCCACTCGTTTCCACCTGCCATGCGGCATTGGGTGCCCCACAACATCCCGATGCTATTGGTGTACATGTTAATGTCAAACTCCAGAACCTGCGTGATGGCGGCATTCGTCACGTAGAAGTAGGCATCATAAGTGAAGTTGTGCAGGCCTGGAATCAACGTGTGATTTGTATCGGGCAGATTCTGAGATGAGAATTGGCCGATGAGCGGAAGGGAAAACAACACATCGCCCCAGGGAGCAGTGCCGCTTGGGCCCCCAAGGTTAAAAGCCGCCGCGTTACCACTCAGCGAAGGCGAGGCTACTGCGGGCGTATGCGAGAACTGAAAGCCATTGCAAGGTGAGGGTGAGCAATCGACATAATTGGGTGGTCCCTGGCCCCAACTGTTCCATCCGTTGCTTGCCTGGAGGTTGGAGAGTTTAGTCCCGGGGCTCTGAACCGTGAGATTCACAGGCACAAAGGATGCCCCGCCACAATAATCCCACTCCTCCACAACTGCGTGCTGGGCTCCGGCGGCTAGGTTGACCTGGGTATTCAACTTTGTTCCATTTTGAACAACCATCAGCTGGTTGTTCACATACACGCCCATGGAGGCTACGCCCTTCGAGCAACTTCCGGTGGTGGCGGTAGCCACAAAATTCGCCGGCGAACTAACGGTAGCGTTGTTTACAGGGGAGGTCACGAAAACGCCGACCTGGTTGGTGACTGTGATTGAGAGCGGTGTGAAGGTGGCGCCCCCGCAATAGTCCCACTCTTCAACGACAGTGTTGTAGGTGCCTGGATTCAGGGGGACGGTGGTGTTGAGGCTAGTGCCATTCTGGACAACAAGCAGCTGGTTGTTCACGTACACGCCCATGGAGGCGACGCCTTTTGAGCAGGTGCTCGTGGTGCCAGTCGCGATGTAGTGCACGGGCGAGCTGACGGTTTCAGCATTCGATGGACTGCTGACGGTGACATTCGCGAGCGAAGGCGTAGCAAATGCCAAGAGAATCATTGCGGTGTAGCAGAATGTCTTCATCGGTATGCCCTCAGGCATTTACATCGGTCGGCAAGCTTCGGCCGTGGACAAAGAGGATAGGGGAGCTTTTCCACGGGCATTTCCTTATCGGCTAAACCCCGTGGTGGTTTCACGCAGCTCATCTCTGCGTCGTGACGCTGTGGACGTGTGCCGTTTTGCTCATTGCAGCACGCAACGTGAGAGCACATCCATACTTCTGGACGTGGGAGACTGGATGCAGCATCTTCCCCCGCATGGCCGAAAATCTGGCCGTGAAGGCCGGGGATTGCTTTCCAGACCAGGCTTGTCAGACAGTGCTCTCTCATATGCGCACCTCGCGCGCATTGTTCAATGCGAAGAAAT
>CAZLZA010000132.1:0-9564 GCA_964563875.1 uncultured Acidobacteriaceae bacterium | reverse complement strand
AGACTGGGGAGCCGCAAGTCGCAAGGATCGTGTCCAACGTCCCAAGTTGTGTGCGATAGGCTTCCGTAAGGTTGGCCGGATCGCCGCCGATACGTCCGGCGATTGCAGCCGTAGCCTGAGCTGGTATTTGATTGCCTAGTTGGGCCTGAGTCGGGTGAAAATGAAAGAGTGGATCGTTGGTGCCTTCCGGGAGAAATTGCACATCTGTATGGCATCCTGGGAAGAGTCCTTCGGCGAGGGCCTTTCCCGTTTCACGAGTGCGCTGGTCGGAGTCCGCGTAAAAACTAACCTTACTCGCATCATCGCATCCGCTTGGGCTTAATAGTCCGTCCTTCGCCAGCTCCATTCGGTCATACGCGCCGAACAGCTTCATGAGTTGGTAGCCATGCGCCGTCAAATAACCAGGCGGCACATCCCAGGCCGGCCATGGTGCGAATGAATAAGGATTGTATTGCTCCGGCATCCCCGTGGGGGAGCGGACCCCGTGTCGGCTAAGGTAGACCACGAATTTCAGGTCGGAAACCGCGTTGTTCGATGAAAATGTAGCTGATTGTGCTGTCGTAAAGTGAGAATTGAGACAAATAAAACATGCAATAGATATCAGCCATCGTGACATCGTTTGTGTCATCAAGTTCCTCAAGACTCATCCATGAACGTGATTGGTCTGAATGCTGGCCTGCCAGCCGCTTGATTGAAGGAGTACACGCCATCGAAACGACATGTACCCCCGCCGAAGAAACAGCTCTTGAATGTACCGAAGCTACCGGCTGTGACCGAGGGTGTAGCGGAGACCGGCGGTGTAAGTCGGCTTATAGTACTCGCGCTGATTTACGAACTGCGTGCTTCCCTGATAGTAGCCGAAGACCTCGTTGTTCAGATTGAGTCCGTCGACCACCGCGCTAAGGCCTTTCCAGAAGCGATAGCTCGCCTGCGCATCCACCTGGTAGTGGGCCAGCGTATATATGTCGCCTGAGGGTCCCTTTGGTCCCAGACCGCTCGGATCAGCTCCCGTCACAAGCGTCGGCGAGATATACATGTACTGGAACAGGCTGTATCCGTTGTAGGCGAGGCCCACGCGCACGGAGAGCCGCTTGGTGTCGTAGGTGGGGCTGATGTTCCATGTGTTCGGTGCCTGGTCGATCGTTGTTGGAGAATCCGTGCGCAGCGGCAGTCCCTTCTCTCGCGAGGCAGTGTAGCTATAGTTGGCTGAGATCCCCAACCCACCCAACAGTCCAGGCAAGTAGTTGAGATGCTGTTGGAAGCTGAGTTCATATCCATAGAGATATGCGTTCTGTCCGTTAACATACTGTGTGATGGCGTCGCCAGGGTAGGCGGCTAGATCCGACTGTAATGTCGGAGAGAAGTAGCCTGCCGGAAAGTTCGAGAGGCTAAGTCCGCCGGGAATACTGGTTTCAATCTGCGGAGCGGTTAGCTGTTTGAAGAAGAATCCCGCCTGCACCATGCCAAGCGGCTTCAGATAATCTTCGTAGAGCAGGTCGTAGTTATTGGCGTGCTCCGGGCGCAGCGCGGGGTTGCCGATGGTAACACTAACGGGGCTCGCTGTGCTGTCCTCGGTGATGTAGGGAATCAATTGATAAGGGTCGGGTCGGGCGACGCCGCGCGCAACCACTGCACGCAGCGCGGAGTTCGGCGTAAGCGAGTAGCGTGCCTGCACGCTGGGCAACACATCCACATACGAAGGATTATTTGTAACGCCTGTAAAGCTATAGCAGTTGGTGACGGTTGTTCCGCCGCAAACTGGCATCGTCGTACTGGATTTTCCTAAGAATGTCAGGTTATAACCGAACGTCATCATCTGCGTGCCTTCGAATCGCAGTCCGGTCTGTAGATGCAGCTTGCCTACATCGATGGTGTTCATCATGTAGCCGGCAGTGATTCGTTCGACATAGTGGAAGAGGTTGGGATAGGTGTCGCCAGCCGTCTTATAGGCATCGAGATTGCCTGTGAGATTGGCCAGCGTATAGTTCTCCGCCGAGGTGAAGTTCGAGACCTGCCCGTACTGCCCGCCGAAGTATTGTCCATTGAAATAGTCTGTGTTATTGAAGGTGTCCAGAAGCTGCGTCATCAACGGTGCCGTGCTGGGGAAGCTGTCATAGACATTTTCCGTCGAGTCCGAGCTCTTGTGGCCGTTGCTGATCTTGAAGCCTGTCTCAAAGACGCCGAAGTGTCCGTTGGCGTTGTAGTCTTTGGCAAACGAGGTTTGGGCGGCGAGATCGAGCTCCGCATCCAGCCCATGGGAGATGGTGATGTCTTTGAACTGCCAGTTAGCCGCGCTCAGCAGAGGCGATGTGTTTGAATTGTCGCAGTTGGCAAAGTGCGGATGGTAAAGGTCGGTCTGCGCCGATGGAATGTAATCGCAATAAGTGTTCGGCCCGACCCAGGAGAAGTCTGCCTTGGGATTGCCGGCAGAATCCACCTCGTAGGAGCGCGATGCCGACACCTGATAGGTAAACAACGAGTCTTGATGCACCGTGTGCCCGCCCAGGATGACCGTGCCCACCGAGGCGTTCGGTCGCTTGCTCGATGTGTAGAACTTCGGTTCCGACGACTTTGTGGTCGCAGTCGGCAGAACCGGATTAGCTGCAGTGCCGGTAATTGCAGCAGATTGAGGCGCGTAGTACCACTTGTCGCCCCAGTCCTTCAGGTCCGAATAGAACCCGTGCGCGTAGATACTTGTGTTGTTGTTGATGCGATAGTCCGTGCTGCCGTCGAAACCGTACCGCGTGCGGTAGTAGCGGTACTCGCGGATGGTGTTGCTGTCATAGAAGGGCTGCGCAAAGGTCGAGAGGGGATCCAGCGCCGGCTGGATATTGTCGATGCCGCGACCGTTGTAATCGAAGACCGCGTTGCCCAGCAGGCCAAACCGCTTGTCCGCACCGAAGCGCTGACCAGCTGTCCCACCAAACGCGTAGGAGCCTCGTCCGTTCATGATGTTGGTGTAGCCGCCGTTGCCATACAGGCTAAGCGTCGGCTTTTCGGTGGCTTCTTTGGTGCGCAGGTTCACCGAGCCGCCGATGCCGTTGCCATCCATATTCGCCGAGAGCGTCTTGTTCATCTCAATGGCATCCACCATGTCGGATGGAATCACGTCCAGGCGTATCTGCCGCACTGACGGCTCCGGCGCCGGGATAGTAATTCCATCGACAGTAACATTGGTCAGACGCGGCTCTGTGCCGCGCACCTGGATGTAAACACCCTCGCCCTCGATCCTGTAGAGCGTGACAGAAGGAAATCTCCCGATCGCGTCCCCCACATTGGCATTAGGAAGACTGGTAATGACTTCGGCGGGAAGCACCTGCAGCAGGTTGTCGGCGGTACGCGTCTCGTTGATTGCCTCTGCTTCGCCGTGCGGACGCTCCGCGGTTACCATGATCTGCTGGCTCTCGGAAGCGACCTTAAGAGCCAGCTTCAGATCCAGACTCTGCCCCCCGGCGACCTCTACATCCGACGTCTGAGACTCGAATCCGACATAGCTGACCGTCAGGGTATATTTTCCGGCCGGAACCTCAGGCAAACGGAATTCTCCCTGATCGTTGGAGGCAACTGTGATCCCCAGGGGCGCGAGCTTCAGTTGCGCGCCGGGAACAGCCGCACCCGACGAGTCGACAACCGTACCTGCAATTAATCCCTTGACTGATTGTGTCGATGCAGCAGCGCCTAACTCCGCTGCGCTGGACGCAGCAAAGCGCGATTGGGCCATAGCTGGTAATGAGAGCATCGACAGAGACACGAGCAGGCATACCAAGATCAGCAGCGTTCGTACGGGTCCAGTAATGTGTGAGAGGAAGACGAAGGGGGAGTTGGATCGATGGGCCGAATTGACACCTTGCATGGGAGCCTCGCAGAACAGAATCAGTGCGCGTAAACATCGCTGATCGGTTTAGAAAATTGGAACCGGATAGGTCGAAGGTAGGCGCACAGTGTGAATACAGATTCATCGTCCTGTAAATAAGTCCTGAGATGGCATAGCACACCGAATTCACAGTGCGATAACAATATGCGGTTAGCGTAAGAACTTGAGCGTCTATAAATGCAATGAAAACACCTGTAAATCTGCGTATTCTCGTCATTGAGGACGATCTGCGCATGGTCGAACTGTTGCGCACTGGGCTCTGTGAGCTCGGTCACACCATCTTCACGGCCACTACGGCTGAGCAGGGCCAGCAGCTTGTGGACTCGGAGAACTTCGACGCTATTGTCCTCGACATCGGCCTTCCAGGCCGCAGCGGATACACCATCGCGCAGCATCTGCGCATGCGCCCCAACCGTCCGGCTATCGTCATGCTCACGGCGCTCAATCAGGAGGACAACATCGTCTGCGGTCTGGACGCAGGCGCAGATGACTACCTCACCAAGCCCTTTTCCTTTCCGGAGCTGCTTGCGCGCATCGGCTCTGCAGCCCGCCGGGCGCGGGTCGCTGCAACCGACGAGTTCTGCTTTGGCCCCTTTCGCCTCGACATCAGATCGCGCCGCCTCCTGTACAACCGGGTCGAGGTCCACATCACCCGCGGCGAGTATCTTCTGCTGCGTGCGCTAGCACTCGATCGCGGCAATGTGTTAACGCGCCGCCAGTTGATGCATGCCGTTTGGGGCACCACCATCGTCAGTCACGGCGCGCTCGATACGCTGGTCAATACCCTGCGCGAGAAGCTCCACGCGAAACAGCCTGGCCTTATCTCCACCGCGCGTGGCGTCGGCTACTCGTTGGTGGAAGACGCTGATTTGTATATGCAGGCTCAGTAACAGAACACAGTAATACTGCAAAGGAGCTCTACCTAATCACATTTCATCTTCCTCTTCGCGTTCGGCTCACACTTTGGTACTCGCTGGTCTTCGCGGCCGCCCTATTCTGCCTCGGCTTCGCCGCTCTCTGGATGGTGCATCACGCCATCAACGATCTTGAGAACAATGAATTGCAACAGCGCGTCCGGAGTGTTCGCCGATTTATTGAAGCCCGGCCCGCGCACGAATCACCAGACCAACTACGCAACGCCATTACCGCTGCATACGATGTCAGCCACGGTAATAAGTGGGAACAGATCATCGACGAGCACGGCAACTGGCTCTACCGTTCCCCGCACGTGGCCTCTATCTATCCGCAGCTCGTCCTTCCACAGCAGGCATCACAGAATGGCGTGTACTTCACTTACACCGCAGAGTCGATCCACGTCCGCGCACTCATCGAGCCCATCACGGTCCACGGCACACGCTACACCGTGCAAACCGGCCTGACACTCAGCAAGACGCTGGCCATCCTCTCCAACTTCAGCATTCAGCTCTTTCTGCTCACAGCGCTTGGTCTGCTCCTGTCTTCGCTGGCTGGCTACTTCATGAGCCGCAAGGCCCTTACGCCCATCGCCTCCATCGCGTCCGAGGCACAGCGCATCAACGACAAGAACCTCAATAGCCGCCTGCCCGACCTCCATACTCGCGACGAACTCGCCGCCCTCTCCAACACGCTGAACCAAATGCTTAGCCGCATCGAGGCCGGCTACCAGAGTGTCCGATCGTTTACCGCCAACGCGGCACATGAACTTCGTTCTCCTGTGGCCCTACTGCGCGCGGAAACCGAGGTTGCCCTCGCATTTCCTCGCGATGCCGCCTACTACCGCAACACCTGCGAGCGCGTCCTGCATAACTCTGTGCAAATGACTCGTCTTATCGACCAGTTGCTCTCGCTCGCCCGCGCGGACGCCGGCGTCGAGGTTCTCCGCCTCGAACCTGTCAACCTTCCCGACATCATTGAAGAGGTCGCCGAGGAGTGGACCGAGCGTTTCGCCGAAGCGCAAATTCAATTCAGCCAGGAACTCGATACGCCCGAGTTTTGGATCGAAGCCGACTATGTAGCACTCAAGCGCCTGCTCAACATCCTGTTGGAGAATGCGTGGCGTTACACGCCATCCGGCCAGTCCGTCACCCTCGCGGTCTGCGCGCAGGTGCAGGGCCTTGATCGCTCTCTCGCCGCGGTCAGCGTCACGGACACAGGCATCGGCATCGCCGCCGAGAACCAGAGTAGAATTTTCCAGCGTTTCTGTCGCATCGCCCAGCCGCTGCACGGCAACTTCTCCGGCTCCGGACTCGGGCTCGTCCTCGCTCAATGGATCGCCGAGCGCCACGGTACTTCCATCCAATTACAGAGCTCTCCAGGCAACGGAAGCTGCTTCAGGCTACTCCTGGCCAGCATTGCCGCAGATCAAAAGCCGACCGAGCATCCATCGATTCAAACGGATGAGGCACTCTATGAATTACCTACGGAGTAACTGTTGTTAGGCCGGATGCAAAGGAAAGAAACCAGTTGGAGCTGCCATTAGATTGGGTTTTCGCCTAGTTCGATCCTGCCGATCCGTAGACTGACTCGACATAGATGGTCAATAGGCGACCATACTGGTGCAGCGTTCTGGAATGAGAATGAAATCAGCCGCTCTTCGTCACGGCAAGTAGTCCGCGTGCCAGAGCGCGAACGCCGAACTCGAAGCCGTGTTCAAAAAACTCGCCGGCAAAGGGAATCGACTCCATCAGGTTGGGGAACTCACTGGGCGGTAAAAGCCTCAGCGTCGCTTCGGTCTGCTCAGGATGAGGCGGCTGCGACGCTTCCATCGCCATCTCCATGCCCACCGCGCCCCGCACCATGGTTGCGATCACCTGCATACCAGCGAATGCCTGGGCCGGCGGCAGGCCGGCATCGCGCAGGATCGCAATCAACCGTTCCACCGGCCGCATGGCCGCAGGCGTGGCTGGGCCGTGGGCTAGCAGAATAGGCAGCGCTTTGACGTGGGCCAGCATCGTGTCGCGATAGGCGCGCGCCGCGCACAGAATCCGCTCCTCGGGTGGGGCTGCCGGGTTATCGACGGACAGATCGATCCCGGCCATCACCGCCTCGACGATGGCGTCCAGCAGAGCCTGTTTGTTGGAAATGTGATAGTAGACCGCCATCGGATCGACACCCAGTTCGGTGCCAAGCCGCCGCATGGAGAGGGACTTGAGACCGTCGCGGTCTACCACCGCCAGGGCCGTGGAGACGATCTGCTCGCGCTTCAGTGGCTCTTCAGGCCCCTCCCGCCGCTTGCGGCCTACCGCAGGGTTTGGTTTGTGCCGGACGACGCTGCGTATATTCTTGCTTGCTGGCATGATCTCCTTTCATGGCGATAATCGTCTCATTAGAGACTCGTCGATTATACGGTGTAGAACTGGCAAGTTGCTATAGAAAAAGGGGATAGTCTCACCCTTGGTCGGATTACGCTTTATTCCATAATTAGTTGACAATCGAATTCTACATAGTAGAATCACATCAGTGAATCAGTTCTACAATGTAGAATTATTGATTGAGTATAGGACTTGTCCAATGCGTATCACCATCCTCAACGGAGATCCCGATCCAGCCACTGCATTCCATATCTATGTCCATGCTTTGGCCAAACGACTTTCGTCCATGGGCCATGTCGTCACCACACTCGATTTGCGTGAACTCAACCTGAAGGGCTGCTCCGGCTGCTGGGGCTGCTGGGTGAAGACACCCGGCGAGTGTGTCAAGCGCGACGACAGCGCGACGGTCTGCCGCGTCGCCATCAACGCCGATCTGCTGGTGCTGGCCTCGCCGCTTGCGATGGGCTTTACTACCGCATTGCTCAAGCGTGCCGCCGACCAGATGATCCCGCTGATCCATCCGTACTTCGTCATCGAAGGCGGCGAGATCCACCATCGCGCGCGATATGCGAAGTATCCCAGGCTGGCATTGCTGATGGGCGAGGGCGGTGATAGTGATGCCGAGGACTGCGAGATTACCACCGAGATGTGGCGGCAGATGGCGCGCGACTTTAAGTCGCAACTCGTCTTTGCCGCGGTATCGGACCGTTCTGCCCAGGAGGTCGCCGATGAATTCGCTCGTGTTGCTTAATGGTTCGCCGCGCGGTGAGCGTTCCAACTCGATGAAGATGCTGTCCCGTGTCGCCGAGGGCTGGCAGCGTGGCGGCGGACAGAAGCCCGAGATCCTGCATCTGGCGTACCGTACCGAATTCGACCGCGCCGTAACAGCCTTTGCCAAGGCCGATTTTGTTCTGCTGGGAATGCCTCTCTACACCGATGCAATGCCCGCGCTGGTGAAGTCGTACATCGAGGCCCTGCAACCGCGCACCGCAGCGACCGCGGGCGACAACCCTGCGCTCGGCTTCCTGGTGCAGTCCGGATTTCCCGAGGCCAGTCATTCGCGTCCGCTGGAGCGCTATCTGGAGAAGCTGGCGCGGCGGTTTGGCTCCCGCTATGCAGGCACCATCGTGCATGGCGGGGGCGAATCGCTGCAGATGATGCCGGACCGCGCGAACGAAAAGCTGTGGGCGCGGCTGCGCACGCTGGGCGAGCAGTTGTACCGCGAAGGCCACTTCGGCGAGGCAGAGTTGCGCGCCGTAGCAGGAATGGAGCGGATGTCGGCGCTCACGCTGCTACTGGCCAGGCTGGCCGTCAAACTGCCCATCACACAGTTCTACTGGAATGGTATGTTGAAGAAGAATGGCGCGTGGCAGCAACGGTTCGATACTCCGTATGCACCTGCCGCAGAACACTAAAATTGAACCGTCCATTTTTCCCAACACATGCCGTTCACATTGCAGCAGTTTGCCTCAGTGAATTGGGTACACCTTATATGGTGGACTATCCGTCGCTGAGCACAACCAGTCGAAGATAAGAATACTGGATAGGAATGCCACCAAATCCGGCGTAAACTACGGATATGGTGACTGAAAGATCGTTGCTAACACGCAAGGAAGAACGATTCGAAGGTTGGGGTTGTAGTGTGTGCGGTTGGGTGCATCCATCTCCCAGGATGTTTCCCGGGCAGTTCAAGCCACGAGAAGACATGGAGGCGGCATTTCATCTCCACAGGTGTGAGCAATACCAAATGCTCGGGAGCACACCCCGTCATCAGATGAACTAAGCCATGCGCACCAACTCTGGAGGGCACTGCATCCAAGCCGTTTAGCCGCCCGTCAGACAGGTGTCTGGAACGGGCCATTGCGCAATCTCAGCCACACGACGATCACGCCCTTATTAGTGTGGAGCGGCTCTGGTTAGTAGAATCATATCGATAGATCGAGTGGAAGGTAAAACCTTCTAGGCGTCACAATGAGATAACCCGCAACCCTGCGGCTCGACGGCAGCAGTAGCCCTTTTCCCTTGCACCCCATCGAAGACTCTGTGAGGATGGCAGGCATGGCGATAAAGGGCGAGGCAAAGGACGACAAGCAAGTGTTTGAGTTCTTCATAGAACCGTGCGCCTTAGGGGGATTCTTGCTAAGTATTCGCTATAGTCCCCGTTACGTCCTCGCCGCATTGGGTGTCTGGCCCAGCGTAGAAAAAGCCAAGGAAATCGCCCAAGCGAACGCAACCAAGTTGCTGCACGGAGCGGAAATCAAATGGCTGGGTTAGCCAAAGTATTTATTGCCGATAGATTGAGTGGAAGGTAGAACCTTCTAGGCGTCACAATGAGATAACCCGCAACCGTGCGGGTTCTGCAAGCCCGACTTTTCACGCAACAATATTGCTTTCACCAAA
>CAZLZA010000131.1:0-9617 GCA_964563875.1 uncultured Acidobacteriaceae bacterium | reverse complement strand
TCTACCTAGCCTGCTTCTGGATTACGCTCCGGAGGTGTTTTTGAAACACGCTCTAACGATCCCACTGTCACCTGTGTGCCCCATTTTGAGCTTAATGTCGTCGTGGCTCATATAGAAATCGTTTCTCCCTCGATTTTGTACCCGCATTTGTGTAACCCCAAACTGAGCCTCAGCGGGATTATTTTATGGCTCGGTTACTGAATGGTTATTGCCGCTGTTTCCTGCGAAGAAACTGCTGCAAGGACCTCGGCCGGAATCGGCGCCGGCGGCGCGTAAATGATCATCACGGCGCTCCGCGCCTTGCGAGCTGGCGCCGCGGCGGGCAGAGGATAATTTCCAGCTTCCATTGATCATTCAAGATGATCATCTCTACTACAGATGATCTTCTACCGGCAGAGATTCTGATCACACTGTTCAACTTGAACGATCATTCTGATAATGGTTATCAGAATGATGAAGGATGATGAAGATGTTGGAGAATTGATCAGAATTCCTATCAAAAGATGCCCGGAAATGACGATCAGGCTAGTTATCAGGTGATAACTGTGCACCAGTGTTGGTGATTTTTCACGTTATAGGGTTGATCAGGAGATTCCTATTAAGCAATTGTCCCCTGTAGGGCACGAGTGATGTGTCATAAGTCTCAATGCTTGATATGAAAACAATACTTACCGGCCTTCCTGTGTCAGTCGACTGAAAAATCATCTTTGCGAAAAAGATAACTAAGTCAGCATATTTTCGACTTATTTTCGGTCATCTCAGCGACTTTGCTCACTAAGAAGACGCGGAGATCGGAATCGGCGCGGAAAATAGCCTGTGTGAGCCCGCAAGGCGCTGCTGTCACTCGGTGATCACCTGTCGATCCTGCAATCGTTTATCACGACCTCACCTGCTAAATGGCGAACCCACCATGGATGCTCATCGTCACCGATACTGGCGCGCCGCTGTGCGGATTACTCATCTTTCATCCTGCATCCTGCATCGGTGCTTCCTTCCGACGCGCCCGCGCGAGGGCTGATGTTGCGAGGAAGGACGACAGCACCCAGTTAATCCAGAGAATAGCTCGACTCGTCAAACGAATTGCTTTGCGATCTTCGGTAGCGGCCGTTCCTCTGGACGGCTGCACCGAAGCTCTTGTGCGTCGGCAGTGTTGTTGAAGATTGGCGAGCGAGGCCGTCCCGGCCTCGCTCTGCATTTCATTCCAGCCTTGTACTGAATGCGCTGCAGCAGGTGGGTGCCGATCAGCATCGGTTCGATGCCTTCCTGCACGATGGTGGTCATGGCGCGGGGCACCATGAATGCGGCGTTCTGGATATCCAGTGCGTCCTTGATCGATTCCGGCCTGGAGCTTTGGCTGGAATTGGTGGTAAGTACATACTCAAGAAGTTAGCCAATCCCAGCCGATTCCGCTTGACGGGGTCGCTGTTTCGAGGTATGAGTATATGAGCATGATGAAAATTGGTTCAATCGAGATGTCCGGGCTGGAAGTATCCCACTGCATCGCCGGGGACGATGTCTGGGTTCCGGAACAGCACTACAGATCAGCGGATCTGACTTCGGACCCTCCCTCGCCGGAATGTTGATGCGTCAGTACTCCTACAAGTTATGCTCATCTTCAGGGGGCCGGCCGGCCCGGACTGGGAGGTGACAGAAATGACAGAGCAGAAGGTGAAGAGAATGAATATCAATGTAGAAGTGAGCCTGCATGACGGGTTCAAGGCGGCAACGGCCGCCCAGGGCGTTAACATGACCGATGTTTTACTGCAGTTTATCAATGATTATGTATTGAAGAATGGCGTTGCTCCGAAGAAGAAAGCCCGGCGCTAGTTGAAGCGGGCCGCCATCTACCTACGCGTTTCCACCCTGGACCAGCATCCGGAGACCCAGATGTATGATCTGCGTGCGCTGGCCACGCAGCGCGGTTTCGAGATCGTTCACGAATACACTGACCGGATCAGCGGCGCGAAAGCAAAGCGCCCTGGTCTCGATCAGCTGCTGGCCGATGCCCGTCGCGGCAAGTTCCAGATCGTCCTGTGCTGGGCCTTCGATCGCATTGCCCGCTCAACCCGGCACTTCCTCGAAGTGCTCGACGAACTCAACCACGAAAATATAGAGTTCATCAGCTTCAGAGAGAACGTCGATACCAGTGGACCCCTTGGCCGGGCCATGGTGGTCATCATCGGCGCCATCGCCGAACTGGAACGCACCCTTATTATAGAGAGGGTGCGCGCCGGAATGCGGCGGGCCCGCCTCGAAGGCCAGCAGATCGGCCGGGCTCCACTGCAGGTCGATCGCGTTGCTCTGCTCCGTGATCGGGAAAACGGCAAGAGCCTCGGCGATCTGGCGCTCGCCTACCAAATCTCCAAAGCCAGCGTCTGCCGTGTAATAAAGGATGCGAGGGAGGCTGTCTCCAAGGGGTTCCCGCCGGCCCCTTCCACCGCTATTGACAGCAAAGAACTTAGGCCACCGAAATCGGTGGCCTGAGGCTGTCTCTAAAACAGTGGATTCGGAGACATTACTGGGGGTGCCTGCGAGCGCCACAAGTGCAAGTGACTATGCTAAACGGCCTTAGGATGGGAGAGAGTGCAGAACTGAAAGCGGCCATTAACCGACTGGCTGAGCGCCAATAGAGGTTCCGAGTTTGAAGTGTCCGTCGTTTCGGCGCAACCTCCAAACGCGGAGTCTTGGGCTACTGATCCCACTCGTCGCCTTTTCGTAAACCGATGAGGCGAGTATTATTGTTGGGATTGAGATGACAAACGAAATCGATTTAGGAATCTGGTTGCAAGGGCGCCGCGCCGAATTGGGGTTGACGCAATCGGATATTGCCAAACGAGTGGGCGTTTCCCAAGCGACGATTTCTCTATGGGAAAATAATAGGGCTCAACCGGACGAGGTCCAAATAGAGTCTTTGCAAGCCGCGTTCACGGGAATGCCGCCTGTGTTGCCGGCGGCTGAGAATAAGGACGCCGAGGGGCTTGACTCATCGTCGGCGGCAGGGTGGGGAGGCCAGTACCCTCTCGATGCGGTTTTTGTCCGCACGGATCAACGCACCGTAGGCGAAGTTGTGCGGCGGATACGGAGTGACCGTTACGATCTGAACCCCGAATTCCAGCGTGACTTTCTATGGCCAATCGATAAACAGTCTCGCCTCATTGAATCCTGTTTGATGCGAATACCTTTGCCGGTCTTGTACGTGGCCGAAGCTCAGGATGGCAAAATTATCGTCGTTGACGGACTTCAGAGACTGTCTACTTTTCGTCGTTACCTTGACAACAACTTCAAGTTGACCTTCTCCAAGTCGGAAGAAGGAAAGTCGCATCCATTAGAAGGGAAGAAGTTCAATGATCTCGATCTGCAACTCCAGGAGCGGATCGAAGATACTCAGCTGACTCTATACATTCTCGATTCCAAAGCCCCCGAGAGAGCCAAACTCGATATCTTTGAGCGTGTCAACAGCGGCGAGCCCCTGACCCGACAACAGATGAGAAACTGTTTGTACAACGGAGCAGCTACGCGTTGGCTCAAAGAGGCAACGAAGAGCGAGGTGTTTCAGCTTGCCACCGGTAGCTCTCTCGATTCCAACAAGATGCGTGATCGTGAAGCGATCAATCGCTTTTGTGCCTTTTCGATCCTTGGCTGGAAGCATTACAGTTCCGGCGAGATGGACAGCTTCCTTGCTGAGGCCCTTGATCGCATGAATAAGATGTCCGTGCAACAGACAGCGGACCTCCGTACACAGTTCGATCGCACGATGAGAATCAATTTTTCGCTCTTTGCTCAACATGCCTTTCGCAAGTCGCTAGTGGGCACTCCGACGGGTGATCGCTCGGTGCTGAATATTGCGCTTTTTGATGTTTGCTCCGTAATTCTGGCGCGTGCCGATGAGGCGAAGATCGAGCGTCATGCAGACGCAGTTAAGGCGGCTATTCGCGGCCTAATACAGGACGGAGAATTCAATCACGCCATCACATATTCCACCAACAGTCGGAAACAAGTCGAGAAGCGATTTGGTGAGATGGAAGATAAGCTGAGCGAGGTGCTCTCGTGATCGACAGTCTCACTCTTGAAAACTTCAAGTGCTTTGAAAAGCTGCGACTGGAAACTGCGCCTCTCACACTCTTGACAGGCTTCAACGCAGCAGGAAAGTCTACCACGCTACAAACGCTCCTTCTTCTCTGCCAGACCATTAGGGGGCAGCGGGGTATTTCCGAGCTGCGGATGAACGGGCCGCTAGTCGCTTTAGGAACTCCCGGTGATCTGATTCGGAACAACGGAGACGGGAATCGAGTTGCACTCGGTATTGCAACTGCGGATGCCGAACTTCTATGGCACTTCGCCGTCCCCGAAGACAATCGTCGATCGCTGAGGGTAGTGCAATTGGAGGCTAGAACGGAGGAGGGGGGACGGATTATTACGGCGCCCGATCTTGACGGAATAAGGCCTCTGGTACCAGAAAAACCAGTTCAGCGCGCCATCGATCTTCTGGGCAGCGTTGTGTACTTGAGCGCGGCCCGCCAGGTAGAAACAGAGGTGTTCCCTGTCCCACAGGAGATGGATGGCTCAACTGGTGATGTCGGCCCCATTGGACAGTTCGCCGCGTGGTGGCTACATCAGGAAGGGGACTCGAAAGTGGCGTTAGACCGTTGCTGCAAATCGGCACCTTCCACCTCGACGCTTCGCCACCAGGTCAACGCTTGGGCGTCCAATCTTTTCCCCAATGCCGAGATTAACGCAGTTCCTCTTTTGCGAACTAGCCTTATGCGCCTGGAACTCAGGTCCGGTCCCACTTCAGATTGGAGCCGGCCTGCAAACGTTGGGTACGGGATCTCATATGCTTTTCCGATCTTGGTCGCTGGATTATGTGTGTGCAGCGGGCAGCCAGTCATCGTGGATTCTCCAGAAGCTCATCTTCACCCTCGAGCTCAATCTGGCATCGGGGGGTTTCTTGCCCAAATGGCAGCGGCGGGAACCCAAATCCTCGTGGAAAGCCACTCGGATCATGTTTTAAACGGAATCAGAATCGCAGTTCGCGAAGGGGTGATTGATCCGGCTAAAGTGGCGATTTACTTCTTCGCCAGCCGCCCTGATGCCCAGGTCACGCGTCTTGCCCTCGACAGGAACGGTACAGTCAGCAACTGGCCTGAAGGTTTCTTCGATCAATCCGAGAAGGACTTGGCTAACTTGGCCGGGTGGGCCTGACGACCGTTGTTTCCCAGAAAGCCGTGACCTATGGAATGGCACATCAACGATCTCTCTTTGTGCGGCCAATTTGCTGATCCTCATGCTTTCAAAGCCTCCATTGAGCCTATTCTTCGCCTACGCCAAAAACGCGATGATCTGAAGCGTCGGATTCTGTGCTCTAGAAATCTTTATCTTCGTCCGGTCACACCCACTTATAATGTTCAACAGGCAATCTTTGCGGCCAAGGATCCTACCTACAAGCGCCTTGCTCTCGAATGGTTTGCGAACAGCGGGCCGTTCTGGGACGACACTCGCGTCGCAAACACAGAGGACTATTTTCATTTTGAAGGTGAGGACGTAACAGATCAAGGTCTGGGCGAGGCCGCAAGGCGCCTGCTCAATGAGACTTCGGCAGGCTCCATCAGCTTTTTGGACTCGCATAGAAAGCGGTTTGAACAGACGCCTCTCGTTGTGAATCACGGACTACCGGAAGACCCGCTAGATCAGATCAACATCGCAAACTTCTGGTTACTCGACGCGATTGCGGCAGCAGCAGTCGTTCCTCCTAGTTCCTGGCCGGAACTTCTCGCAACGGCAGCTGCCAATCTAGACCAGCTCATTTTCTCCGATGAAATCTTGAGTCAACTTCGTCCCAACCCTTTCTACCAGGGCATATCGGATCGCATTCTTGATCTTCTGGGAATACTTCAGGTGATTTCGACCGAAACCCGTGAGGACTCGTCACTGAGTCCGCGTGGCTTAGAGTTGCAGCAGATGCACTTTGTCGGGGAGAAGGCGTCGTTCACTGACGAATCTGAAGACAACAAGCGCACATTCAAAGCAGAAATGACGTTTCGTGATCCTGCCGATACATCCAGGAAACTATTCTGCCCATGGCACGGCAAAGTCAAGATTGGTCAATACCGAATCCATTTCGAGTGGCCCATCCCGAAAGGTCAACGCAAAATTAAGGTTGCTTACATCGGTCCGAAGATAACCAAGCGCTGACAACTGATGCTGGCAACAGGACTGAGGAACCCGCCATGCTTTTTCCTCCAGCGCAATCTACTCTATTCGTTCCGATTGATGTGCGCAGACCATGGTGATGAAGATTCCTTCTGGGCTGCAGCCCCACCCTGCATAAGGCGGTCCTTGTTTTCCTGGAAAAGCCCAGTAATGTCTCCGAATCCACTGTTTTGGAGACAGCCTCAGGCCACCGATTTCGGTGGCCTAAGTCCTTTGCTGTTAACAGCAGTGGAAGGGGCCGGCGGGAACCCTTTGGAGACAGCCTCCTTTGCCTCCTTTATTACACGGCAGACGCTGGCTTTCGAGATCTGGTAGGCGGCCGCCAGGTCGCCGAGGGTCTTGCCGTTCTGCCGATCACGCAGCAGAGCAACGCGATCGACCTGCAGTGGAGCCCGGCCGATCTGCTGACCTTCGAGCTTGGCGCGCCGCATCCCGGCGCGCACTCGTTCAATAATAAGGTTACGTTCCAGTTCGGCTATGGCGCCGATGATGACCACCATGGCCCGGCCAAGGGGTCCACTGGTATCGACGTTTTCTCTGAAGCTGATGAACTCTATATTTTCGTGGTTGAGCTCGTCGAGCACTTCGAGGAAGTGACGAGTGGAGCGGGCGATTCTGTCGAAGGCCCAGACCAGGACGATCTCGAACTTGCCGCGGCGGGCGTCGGCCAGGAGCTGATCGAGACCAGGGCGCTTCGCTTTCGTCCCGCTGAGCCGGTCGGTGTACTCATGGACGATCTCGAAGCCGCGCTGCGCGGCCAGGCCGCGCAGATCATACATTTGGGTTTCTGGATGTTGGTCCAGAGTAGAAACACGGAGGTAGAGGACGGCCCGCTTCAACTAGCGCCGGGCTTTCTTCTTCGGAGCAACACCATTCTGCGATACATAATCATGGATAAACTGCAGTAAAACATCGGTCATGTTAACGCCCTGGGCGGCCGTTGCCGCCTTGAAGCCATCGTGAAGGCTCACTTCTACACTGATATTCATTCTCTTCACCTTCTGCTCTGTCATTTCTGTCACCTCCATTCCGGGCCGGCCGGCCCCCTGGAGGTGAGCATAACTTGTTAAGCACTGAACGCATCGACATTCCGGATTCCGGCGAGGGGACGGTCGAAGTCAGCGCGGATCTGTAATGTTGCTCCGGAACCCAGACATCGTCCCCGGCGATGCAGTGGGATACTTTCAGCCCGGACATCTCGGTTGAACTGATTTCTATCATACCCATATACTCATACCTCGGAAACAGCGACCCCGTCAAGCAGAATCGGCTGGGATTGGTTAACTTCTTGAGTATGTACTCAACACTGATCCAGCCAAAGCTCCAGGCCGGGATCCATCAAGGACGCACTGGATATCCAGAACGCCGCATTCATGGTGCCCCGCGCCATAACCACCATCGTGCAGGAAGGCATCGAACCGATGCTGATCGGCACCCACCTGCTGCAGCGCATTCAGTACAAGGCTGGAATGAAATGCAGAGCGAGGCCGGGACGGCCTCGCTCTGCCAATCTTCAACAACAACGCTGCCGACGCACAAAGCTTCGGTGCAGCCGTCCAGAGGAACGGCTGTGACCGAAGATCGCAAAGTGAGTTGAGCTATTCCCTGGATTAACCAGGTCCTGTCGTCCTTCCCCGCAACATCAGTCCTCGCGCGCACGCGTCGGAAGGATGAAGGATGAAGATGCGGGATGAAAGATGAATGACGAGGGTAATACGCACAGCAGTGCGCCAGTATCGGTGATGATGACGATGAGCATTCACGGCGGGGTTCGCCGTTTAGCAGGTGATCGACAGGTGATCACCGAGTGGATTCTGATCGATTCTCGACATCTTCATCATCATCATTCTGATAACCATTATCAGAATGATCATCCAAGGTGAACTGTGATCAAAATCTCTGCCGGTAGAGATCACCTGTCAGACGGTCATCTTTTGTAATGGTCATCATCGATGGAAGGTGACTACCGCTCTCTGGCCGCCGTGTCGGATGAGCCCGGCTCTTCGGACGCCGCTGTCGGCGTCCTTCCCCGCATCATCAGCGGGGTTGCGCTGTTATCAGTGGGAGTGATTATAGCGGCTGATGCTTCGCAGGCACCGGCTCCGGCACCGGCTCTGTAGTTACTAAGTGGTAATTTGTCTGATTGACTTTTCAATCAGGCCGATTTTCCCAGAGAGATGGACACGGAGGGTCGCGCGGGTGCCTTTTTATATCGAGCATTGAGACTTCTGATACATCACCATCACAAAAAGCCCTCGCTAGAATAGGGTAACTTGATCAAACCCTATAAAGTTGTTTATCAGGTAGTAACATCCGACGCGCAAATCACTCGATTATGCCCATCCCCTAACTCCGCTCTGGCACAACATCAGCTTCGCGCGCGAAGAACGGATGCTAAATCGTCATTTTGGTCGTCATTCTGATCATCACTTTGAATCATTGCCATTCTGATAATCGTTATCAGAATGATCGTTCAAGTTGAAAAAGTGTGATCATAATCTCCGCTGGTAGAAGATCACCTGTCAGAAGGTGGTCATCTTGAATGATCTATGGGAGCTGGAAATATTCCCCCGCCCGCCGCGGCTTCCGCACGCATGGCGCGGATCGCCGTGAATGATCGTGTACACGCTGCCAGCACCGATTCCATCCGTGTTTTCTTGGTGTATTGGTCATCGGTGGAGACTCGTGCGTACCCAATCAGCGAGTGCGCAAATCTGTCGCCGATCAATTCAGTAAGACTACAGATGCCGTTGCCGGCATTCTAACCAAACAGAACTACGACCTCGACGCCCACTTGTAGGCCGGCGGCGCTCTCCTTCGTGCAGAACGCCAGCCTCGGGAAGCTGGCGTTCTTGTCTGGCTATTCTTCAGCGCCCAGCAAAGCCTCGACTGCCGCCTCAACTTCGGCCTCGGGGGTCACCCAAATCCGGCCATGTAGGGTCACTTCAAAACCGGCCATGTTAGAGGCCAAAGACAGAAGCTCCGACCGGGATGCATTTAGCCTCGGTTGGCATGGGCAATGTCTTGAGCGAAACGAAGCGGCAGCAGGTAATCGCACTGGGGCGGCTGGGTTGGTCGCTGCGGCGTATTGAGCAGGAGACCGGGGTCCGCCGAGAGACGGCAGGCGGCTATCTGAAGGCGGCCGGGCGGCTGGAAAAGAGAGCCCGGGCCAAAACCGGCCATGCAAGTGACCACCGACTCCAGCACAGAAATCCTGTCCTTTTCAAAACCGGCCACGGAGGTGACCACCGACCTCGGGTCGCCAACAGTGTCCGTTGATGAAAGTCAACGGACATCCGCGAACTGGTGCAGTATCGCGACCTGATCCAACAACGAACCCAATCTGAGGAATCCAAATCATGAACCTGATCGAACTCAACGGCGCCTTGCGCCAACTGCGTCTGAGC
>CAZLZA010000130.1:0-9736 GCA_964563875.1 uncultured Acidobacteriaceae bacterium | reverse complement strand
GAAGAGGATCTTTCCCAAGTCGTTCCTTCGCGGGCGCTCACGCCTGCGGAAGCAGAAGAGATGCTCCCGCCACTCGTCGACGTGCTCTCGTACCTTCATGAGAAAGGTTTGGTGCATGGTCACGTCAAGCCGTCAAACATCATGGTTGTCGCGGACCAACTGAAACTCTCCTGTGACAGCATCCATGCGCTCGGCGAGTCAGCCAACAGTGCGCTTGAGCCAAGTGTGTATGATTCGCCGGAGACCACAACAGGGACAATACTGCCGGCGTCCGACGTATGGTCACTTGGCATCACGCTGGTTACGGCTCTAACCCAGCATCCGCCAACATCGAAGAATTCGGATCAGGGTGAGCCGAATCTCCCGGAGTCCATTCCGGAACCATTTCAAGGCATCGTGTGCAGTTGTCTTCATCGAGACCCCAAAGATCGAGGCACGCTTGAAGATGTCCTGACGCGCCTTCATCCCGCCGCAGCCTCCTTGAAAACGATCGAGGGAGCTGCTGCAAAATGTAGGCGGCTGATCCGCAGGGAGATGATACCGGTCGCAGTCGGGCTTATCGTGTTCGTGGTGCTTGCGGGACTGATCCTCGTGACCCATCGTACGCACGCCCAGCCCACGTTGGCAGACAACAGAACCGCGCAACCCGGCACCGGTAGTGCCTCCGGACTATCTGAAAATCAAAGTACGGACGCCGCCTCTGGGACCCCGAAGGGCGTCGCTGTTCACGGCACCGTAGCAGAACGAGTTCTGCCCGATGTGCCCCAGGATGCCAGGCAAAAGATTCGGGGCAAAGTAAGGGTGACGGTACGAGTCTCCGTAACCTCGGCCGGCGGAGTCTCGGCAGCGACGACCTCGAATTCTCGTGGCCGGAACCGATATCTTGCCGGCTTGGCGCTCCAGGCTGCGCGAGGCTGGAAGTTCAACCCTCCACAAATCGATGGTCAGAACGTCGCGAGCGAGTGGATTCTGCGATTTCAATTTCGAAGATCCGAAACTCTGGTTGTCCCCTCTCTTCGCGTAACAAGAACGTCATCACCGGCTCGCCGTCATCGCCAGTCAGCCTGACCAACTTCAGGACCTTCGGTCCGTTGACGGTCGCAATGTTCCGCGTATGGAGCGCGGAATGAGGTAGCCTGGAGAAATCCTTCGCCCAAGCGAGTTGGGTCGCTGACGATCTAGCTGGCAGTCCAGAGCATTGTGGTCGACTGGAATGACTACGGCCAATTGTTGTGAAGTTATCATCATAAGTAAGGGAGCAGAAAACATGCGAAATGTGTGGTGGATCGTAGGGTTGGCGATGATCGTGCCCGTACTTGCGATGTCGCAGGGAAAAATCCAGAAACTGGCGGTGAGCGGTCATGCGGGCAGCGTTCCGGTGACGCAGGTCAACGGAAAGAATTATGTGGAAGTCGAAGCATTGGCGCAGTTGGTGAGTGGGTCTCTGAGTTTTCATGGGAATCAGATGACATTGACTCTGGACGGAAACGGGGCACCGCCCAAAGAGAAAGAAGTTGGATTGTCGAAAGATTTTTTGCGCGCTGGAATCGAGGAGATGAGCACGATTCGCGAATGGCATGGCGCGCTGACGACTGCGATCGAGAATCAGGTTCCAGTGATACAGGATGTGATGGGGCCGTATGAAACATCGGCCACGAGGAATCTGCGGCTCGCTCAGGTAGCGGCAACAACAGATGCGGATCACAAGGCGGCCCAGTTGATCACGAACGAGTTTCAGAAGATGAAGCAGTTGAGCGACAGTTACCTGGCGAAACGGGCGGCGGCGACTTACATCAATGCCGATGCGCTGGCGGCCGACGTATTGAACCAGAGCTTGATCGCCTGCGGAAAATCCCTGGGAGCGATGGCGGCGAGCGGACAGTTTGTGGATGACGGGACGTGTCGATAAGAAATCCGTCGCCTCTCGCTCTTGATACGCTTTCGTGAAGCCGCTGTAGACTCCAGGGCAGGTGAGATCCATGTGTCGCGCTTAAGTGCCGATCAATGAAGCCCGCCTACTCAATTGCATTCCATGCGGCTCGGGCCGCTCCAAACGTCGATTGCCCCAGCTCTTTCCTGAGCGTATCTCCATTCATGCGTATCGGCTGATTGAGCGTCTGATTGTTCAGCCAGAGGTCGGCGTATTCTGAGATCGCATCCACCTGCACCTGCTCCACTGCATCCATATTGAGCCCCAAGAGGTACTTGAACTGCTCAGGGCTCATCGCGCCGGGAGCGGCCCACACATCCCTGCCGTTCACTAACTTTTTCACCGGGCTGATCAGCGGATTCATCCGTACGATCCGGCTGTCGGCATCTGGCGAATTCAGTCCGATTCCGCTGCCCGTCATTACATGCGCAAGAAAGGAGGCGATATCGGGCGGGTCATCGAGTATCGAGGTTGACAGCTTGGTCAGGTCGTTCAAGAGCCCCGGTTCGACGAGCGTTCTCACATAGGGAGAACGCGGCTCTCCCGGTTGCGGCCCGGGAAGAGCGACGGACGCTGTCCCAATACTCAGTGCAGCGATGTTCGCGGGCTCTTGGCGAAGCACAATCGCCTCCGTCACCGCGGCGAGCACCGGGTTGTTGCAGCCGGAGATGGCTCCATCCCAGTACCGTCCATCGTCGCCAGGGAATGTTGCCGGCGCGTCGAAGTAGTTGACCGGTGCGTTGGTTGAGGCGTGGATCGCTTGCGCCAGAGTCACATCAGCAAGCGCCCCTTCGCCCCATTCCGGCCCGCTGGCGTTCGCCGACCGGAAAAACGTCGCGCGATTGCGGTCATAGTCGAAGCCAATCATCAACGCATGTAGATCTTCCTTGGCGCCGCGGCGGCGAATTCCCGCAACCACCTTGGCGAGAGCCTGATCTCCCGTATTGACCAGAACCCGTCGCAGCGCAGGTAGCTTGTCCTCCGCACTGTACTTCGGACCCAGTCCGGTCAATTCGTGCAGGACGCGGTCCGGAACCGAATGAGACGGGGAGAAGATGGCCTTTCTCTGCGCTTCGTCGTTAAAGTAAGCGAGAATTTTGCCGAGCGTGAAGTTCTCCAGCAGGCAGCCCAACACGATGCTTCCGCCGGAGTTGGCGGCCACCAGATTGAATTCCTGCAAGACCTCGCGGCCGGACGCATCTGAGCCGTAGAGTTCGATCAGCGCCTTCACCTGAATCAAGGCCCAGGTACCGCCACCGTCAAGCGACAGAATGCGATATTGTTGCATCGTCACCCCTCGAACGCTAAATCAGTATCCACCGGGCACATGCTTCTCCGAATCACGCCTGACTGGACGATTACTTGCTCTCCAAAGGTTGCTGGCAAGTCTCCCCGCCGGATTGAGCGGCATCGGCTTTCTCAGTTATGCCCCCTGGAGCTTCCAAGAAGTGCAGCAGTGCTTCCACCCGCAGCTCATCCTGATCCGGTTGACCGGATTGCTCGTCTCCACCCGGCGCAATCCCCGGACGGCTTCGCTCTAGTCGAATCGCCCGCTCTTCTATATGCGCTAGTCTCTTTTCCAATTCTTCATCGGCCATTCACAGATATCCCCTGACTTTTATATAGGTAAGCGGAAGGAGAAATTATAGCTGAGTTCCCGGCTGAATAGCGGCACCAGTTTCGGTGGCGGGAGGCCAATCACCATTAGTGCAGACTGCCCCCGAAGAGGCTGTAGGTGAGCACCGCCAGCACGGCCAGCGTAAAGGCCGCGTAGAGATAGTCGCGTTCCCAGGCGAATGCAACGGCGGAGAAGATAACCCGGGCCACAGGTGTGGCAATCAGCAGCAGCAGGCCAAATTGGATAATGGCGCGTCCGCTCAGTTGCAGGGTGCCGTGGATGATGCCGGCGAAGTTGCGCAGTGGGGAGAGTTCTCCCCGGAAGTCGCGGTAGTCGGGGATGGCGCGGCCATGGCGGGAGACATAAATAATGCCGCCAATCACAACCACGCCGGCCGAGAGTAGAACTCCAGCCCGTAGCAGGTTGCCGATGATGAGTTCCATGCGTTGGTCTTTCCATGCCGAGAACTGTGCCGCTTCCGCAGATCTCCCAGACCCAAACGGCCGCATCGCTTTGCCGGACTTCTTCCCCTCGGACGAGTTCATAGGCGCCCCGTGAAACCGTTGAAAATCATCTCAATCCCCAACGCGACAATGACCACGCCGAAGACCGCGCGCAGGTATTTGGTGCGCGCGTTTACCAACACTTTGGCTCCAAGCATCGAACCGGCGAGTGCGCCCAGCACAACCGGCATGGCGATGCCGGGATCGATGTATCCGCGGGCAAGATAGATCCCGGCGCTGGCTGCAGCGGTTACCCCGATCATGAAATTGCTGGTCGTGGTGGAAACCTTGAAGGGGATGCGCATCGCCTGGTCCATGGCGAGGACCTTGACCGCTCCGGAGCCGATGCCCAGCAGTCCGGAGAGCGTTCCGGCACCGAACATCAGGCCGAAGCCGAGCGGGATGCGGTGCACCGTGTAACGCTCCCGCCCTTCGGCGGTCGGATAGTCTCCATCGAGGCGCAACGCCCGAGCCAGCGGGTCCTGATTCTCAACTACAGGACTGGCGGGTTGGCCGCGAACCGAGAGGTACGCCGAGTAGATCAGCACCAGCCCAAAGACAATGGCGATGGTAGCCGTGGATACATGCGTCGCGATCAGGGCTCCGGCGATGGCTCCAACCGTGGTGGCAATCTCCAGAAACATTCCAATCCGTATGTTGCTGAAGCCTTCCCGCACGTAGGCCGCCGCCGCCCCCGAAGAGGTGGCGATGACGGAGACCAGTGAGGCTCCGATGGCGTATCGCATATCGACGTGGAAGACCAGAGCGAGCAGCGGGACGATGACCACTCCGCCGCCGAGTCCGGTGAGTGAGCCGAGAAACCCAGCGACCAGCGAGCCGAGCGCGATGAGCGCGGTAAAGACCAGGACGGACATTACGGATTAGTAGATTCAGAAATTAGATGCAGCGCAAGGGATTACGCGGAAAAATCGGCTGTGAGCCAGAAAGCATTGACCGTCAGCCCTCCCAGACGAAGCCGTCAAAGGTGTGGAGGTGGTGGAAGCCGAGGCGGCGGTACAGCGCGAGGGCGCGCTCGTTCTCCTCCGTCACGGTGAGGGAGAGTTCGGTGAATCGGCGCGCCGCCAGGTCAGCGTAGCAGTAACGGAGAAGATGCTCGCCGATGCCTGAGCCGCGATACTCGGGCAGGGTGCAGAGCTGAGTAATGTGCCCTACGTCATGCCGAACCCGCGAGCATAGCAGAACCCCGATGCGGGTCCGGGTGGGCACATGTACGGCAATAAAGGAAGAGGTCGGGTCGAAGACTCCGCAACCAGGGAAGCGCACGATGTTGTTGAGAAAGCGCAATGAGCCCGCAATTGTCCGGTACTGGTCGTTGACATCGCTGTCAACGTGGTTGTGGTAGGCGGAGGTGATGATGTTGGCGGCAGGCTGGTAGTCGCTCTCGGTCCAGCGATGAATCTCAATGTCTGCCGCCAGCGGACGCGACGCCGCGCAGTAGTCATGGTCGATCGGCAGCGTGAGAAAGATGCGCCGGTAGCAGCGGAAACCCTCCTCCAGAAACGGCGCGGCAAGGTGCCCGGTCGGATGGATGAGTAGTTGGGCTTCGACTCGATGAATCCCCGGAGACTGCTGCAGCGTGCTGATCGAATGGCGAAGCAACTCGATCTCAAGGCTGTCGCGACGGTCCTGCGTGGTCTTGGAGTCCTCGACGTAAAGATCCCCGATGACCCCCTTCGATCCTTCGTACACAAAAAAGCAGTAACCGTGGACGCGTCCCCGCTCGATCGCCGCAAACCCTGGCAGGATCCGCGAGTCCGCGTAGCGCAGAACCATGTCAGCCGAGGAACGGTAGTCCCAATGAAGAGTTTTTCGCCACACCGCAACCTCCTCCTCTACGAGGAAGCGCAGGTCGGAGGAACCAAAGTGACGAAGGTCGAGAATCTCCACTGTAAATGAGGCTCCGCGGCTGGAATACCGCCCGGGCTTAGTGTAACGGAAGTACCGGGCGAAATGTGACGGCAGGGTTACTAACCGGTGACGTGAGCTGTCGTAATCGTTACGGCGCAGCGGATACTTCGTAGAACTCGATACGCTGCGGACGGTACGAGCCGAGGAAGCGAATCTCGCGCTCCGGCAGCAGCAGACGAAGTGCCGGAAGCGAATTCTCGCGGGCGACTAGGATGTGGGCGGAGGTCGGAATCGCCGCAGGAAGCTCATAAACCGCGGGGGAGATTTCCAGACCTTCATACGGAACCACCCGCCGGTCGAGATAAAAGGCCAGCCCGAAGGCGGTGTTGCGATTGAGCGCAAACGTCGCCAGCGGCAGACTGCCGGGCTCATCGATCTGTTGCAGCAGTCGCGCGATAGGTCGTGAGGACTGCGTGGCATCCACCGCCGGGGCCAGCCCGCGCAAGAGAAATCCCACCCCCAGGATCAGCGGCAACAGGGTCACGAAGCGCAACATGCTCCAACCAGCGGTAAGCAGCGGCAGCGCGGCGATCAGAAAGATAGCGGTTCCGGCAAAGGCGGCGATCATCAGATTCGCTGCCGAGAGAGGCAACTTGAAGGCCAGCCGCGGAGCCACGCAAAGCGCGGCGGCGATGGCAGCCAGCAGGACGGCGTGAGCCGTGATCGAAGTCCATTGCGGACGCTCCTCCCGCCCTGCCCGGCGATGGACGGCGACTGCCGCCAGGATAAGCAGCGCGGGGATGGCCGGGAGGATGTATCCGGGAAGCTTGGAGTGCGAGAGGGAGAAGAACCCAATCGGAATCACGGCCGACATCAAGAGGAATATCTCAAAGGTGAAGGTGGGTTCGTCCGGTGAATCGTCCGCGTCAGTCAATTTCGTCTTCAGAGCTGCGCCGCCGAGTTGAGAACGTAGCCCGCGCCCGGCATCGGCCAGCCCGTGAATTAGCCACACGGTCCAGGGAAGCGTGGCGACCAGAGCCACCGGGATGTAGTACCAGAAGGGCTGCTTGTGGCGATAAAGATTGGAGCCGAAGCGCGCCAGGTTGTGCTCAAGAATAAAGATGCGAAAGAACTCCGGAGTACGCAACTGGACGAGTACATACCAGGGAGCGGCGATGGCGAAAAATACGGCGAGCCCGATGGGGTCGAGGGTGCGCCGCAAAGCGCGGAAGTTCCGCTGCGTCGCACAGAAGGCGATAAGCACGAAGACCGCCAGTGCCGGTGCTACCGGCCCCTTGGCGAGCATAGCCAGCGCATTGAGCGCATAAAACAGCACCAGCCAGAACCTCGCGGGAGTCTCACTCTCCGGCTGACCGTCGACGCCCGGAAGCGTACGCAACGAATCGGCGCCGGACTGATACCAGCAATACCAGGCCAGCAGTGAGAGGCTGAGCGGCGCGGCCAGCAGCATGTCCGTGGCGGCGGCGCGTGCGAAACCCAGCACCAGCACGGCTGAGCCAACCATCAGGGCGGCGTCCAGCCGTGCCTCAAACCGGGCGCGCCGTACGGTAAGAAACGTTCCGCAGACGAGCAGGGTCGCGGCAACCGCCGAGGGCACGCGGGCGGCCCAGTCTGAGACTCCGAACACCGCATAGGAGAGCATCTCTCCCCAGTAGAGGAGGATGGGCTTCTCCAGCCACGGATGGCCATAGAGCACCGGGGTAACCCAGTCGTGCCGGGCGAGCATTTCGCGCGCAACCTGCGCGTAGCGAGGTTCGTCGGGGCCGAGCAGTCCGATGCCGGAGAGGCGGAAGAAGAAGAAAAATCCGCACAGTCCGATGAGCAGCAGAAGCTCGCGGACGCGGTTCTGGTTGAGGCGCATGGAGACAGTTTAATTCAGACGGAAAACTTGCCGTAAGCACTTCGCAAATGCGGATGTCAATTGGAAAACAAAAAAACTTAGGCACGCAGGGCTAAATCAGCTATCATGAATCCGTAGTTCCCTCAAATTATGATTACTTCACCTAACGCGAAAACGCTCGCGGCGATACCTCGGCAGTCTCTGGCCGCCGCCGTCACCGATAAGCTACGCGAAAAAATCATTCGTGGAGAGTTGAAGGAGGGTGCGCAGCTACGTCAGGATGCACTGGCAACAGAATTTCGGGTCAGTAAAATTCCTGTGCGCGAGGCTTTTTCCCACCTCGAAGCCGAAGGCTTGATTAAGATTGTCACCAATCACGGCGCCATCGTTGCGGCGCTCTCACCCAACGAGATCGAACAGATGTTCGAGGTTCGGGCGGTGCTGGAGTGTTTTGTCCTGCGCCACGCCGTTCCCAACCTGACCGACGACGACCTCCTCGAAGGCGCCCGCAAACTCGACGAGTACGAGAGACTCATCCATACCGGCACTGCCGCGGGCTATTGGAGCCAATGGAATTGGGAGTTCCACGAATTGTTTTACGCCCGCGCCGGGCGTCCCGTGGCTTTGTCAATTCTGCAGAAGCTGAACGCCAACTGCGATCGCTATACCCAGATGGTTCTCTCGTTTACCGGAAATATCCAGCACACCTGCACCACCCATCGAATCCTTCTGGATGCGATTCGCACGCGCAATGCGGATGCCGCCTGCTGCGCCTTGTGGCAACACCTCATGGAGGCCAGCAAGTTGTTGACTGAATTCATCAAATACCGCCCCAAGTAAAGCTCTGCGGCCTTCAACGTTTCGAGTGCAATTCCCCCGGCCTTACCCGCCATCCCGCTTCCATAGCCGGAACCATGGATTATTGGCATACGTCTCATCGTGCTTCTGGTTCGCAGCCTTCCAATCGGACATCCTGAGCGGCCGGTTGTCCGGCAGTCTGAGAATTTGCTCCAGCAGTTCGATTTCAATAATAGTTTTCTCGATGTCCATACTGTCCAACTTCCATCACCGGTTTCCATATTCAATGTCGGCCCATTGCAGTTTGGCACGCATCGCCAGCCATTAGGGAATGAACCTGCCTTCCGTCCGAATGCCCTCCTCCACCCGGATGTAATGGAAGATATTAACGCAGTTTGACCCGCCCGGAACTTCTCCGTGCAAATTTGGGAGCGATGAAATGGAGCACTGCCGATGTGAGACTCGCAATGTTGTGACCGGTACCCCCGCCGGACCGTAGACCGCTTTCCCCTTTTGCCGCCGCTCGCCCTTCCCATTCGACTACCGTGTGGCTAAATCCATATTGGAAAGCCACCCATTGCAAAACGCTTGCCAATAATCCTGTGTACTGCTATGGGCAGAAGCCTTACAACACGCTACAATTAGCCCGTACCACCAGTACAGAACCCCGAAACACGCAAAAAATAAACCTAGGAGAACTACTTTGGCTTTAGCAGACCAGACTTTCGGCTTTTTTATTCCTACTGTTTCATTGATGGGTGTGGGCTGTGCGAAGGATGCAGGCGCGCAGGCAAAGGCACTTGGAGCGACCAACCTTCTGATCGTTACCGATGCCGGACTTGCGAAAATGGGCGTTGCCGACCAGATCAAGAAGTTGATCGTTGATGCTGGCTTGAAGGCTGTTATCTACTCGGGCGCAGAACCGAACCCGACCGACAAGAACGTCCGTGATGGCGTCAAGGCCTATCAGGACAACAAGTGCGACGGAATCGTCACGCTTGGCGGCGGCAGCTCGCACGATTGCGGCAAGGGCGTTGGCCTGATGATCGCCAACGGCGGCGACATCCGTGATTTTGAAGGCGTTAACAAGTCCACCAAGCCCATGCCTCCGTTCCTGGCGATCAACACGACCGCTGGCACGGCGAGCGAAATGACCC
>CAZLZA010000129.1:0-9863 GCA_964563875.1 uncultured Acidobacteriaceae bacterium | reverse complement strand
CCGGCCAGTAGCTCTTGTGCGTCCGCATCAGTTCATTGCCAACTTTATTCTTGACCTCATTCACGTAAGTGTCGGCCGAATAATGCGCCACCTCGAACAGCAATTTCCGCGCCAGCGAATATCCGTTCGTATGCAGCCCGTTCGACGGCAGGCCCAGAATGATGTCGCCGATCTGCACATCTTTCCCGGTGATAATTTTCTCGCGCTCCACCACGCCTACAATGAAGCCCGCCAGATCGTATTCGCCATCGGGATAAAAGCCCGGCATCTCGGCGGTCTCGCCGCCAATCAGCGCGCAGCCGTTGTGTTTGCAGGCCTCGGCCAGTCCGCTGATCACTTTCTCGGCGATCTCCAACTCCAACTTGCCCACCGCCAGGTAGTCCATAAAAAAGAGCGGCGTGGCGCCCTGCACTGCAATGTCGTTGACGCAGTGGTTCACCAAGTCGCCGCCCACGGTGTGGTGCACGCCCATTTCAAAGGCAAGTTTCAGCTTAGTGCCCACGCCATCGACACTGCTGACCAACACCGGGTCGGTAAACTTTCTTTTGTCCACCTGAAAAAGCCCACCAAAGCCGCCGATCTCGCTGAGGACACACTTGTTGAAGGTACGGTGCGCCAGGTACTTGATGCGCTGCTTTGTGCGATTCGCCTGTTCAATATCCACGCCTGCATCGGCGTAGGTCAGGCTCTTTTGTTCAATCTCTTCGGCCAAGGTAATCACGTCCGTGGAGGAAATATTCGAGGGGTTCCGCGAATCAAGATTGTAGCATTCGGAGGGCAGCAGATGTGGTGACGAGCGCCCAAATTCCCGCCGGTACAGCGACCATTAGGGGTTGCCCGAATGCCGTCTTCCCCGCATACTGGTTAGGTAAGTTCATGCTCTCAATACTTCGCCCGCTTCACTAGACTGAACCTCATGGCTCTCCTGGATTGGATACTTGTTGCCTTTGGCGCGGCCGTAGCCCTGGCTGGAGGCTGGATTCAGCTCCACCCCGAGCGGGTTGTTCCCAGCCAGACCGCGCCGCCCCAGAATCCGGACTGGCAACTCGACCCTGCCGCGCTCGCGCAGATTCGCCTGCTAGGCGCCTGCTTTCTCTGCATGGGAGCGTTTTTTGCCCTCCAGATGACAATTGACCTTATGCAACTCCCTTGGTGGGCCGGAACCCTCAGTGGCCTTGTCGCTGCATTTGCCGCTGTCACAGGAATCCATGCCCGAGTCCGCCGCCAGCAAGTTCGACGCCGACGCTCCATTCAGCAATCCCCCCTGCCCCGTAAAGCCCTCGAACTCCGGTAACTCACCGACACACATCGATGGATCACGCTTTTCCCTCTGACAATTTGCACCACTTTGAATCGAAGCCCGACGCACAAAGTGCGATTTCCATGCTGTTATGGTGCTGGCCGGTGTAGGATTCTCGGCAACCAAGCGGTTTGAAAGGTGAACCTGTATGAGCCCGATTGGTAAGCTCCCGGTCCCTAATGTCAGTCCTGCGCATGACGTCTTGAGAGCGGACCGTCATCCACTTGACCCCATTTTCAAACCTACCAGCGTGGCTTTGGCCGGAGCCAGCGAGCGGGTCGGCTCGGTTGGCCGCACCGTGCTCTGGAATCTGCTCAGCAGCCCCTTCGGCGGTACAATCTATCCGGTTAATCCCAAGCGTACCAATATCCTCGGGATTCGGGCCTACGACTCGGTACGGTCCCTGCCGGAGATTCCGGACCTCGTCATCGTCTGTACTCCCGCCGAGGGAGTTCCTGCCCTGCTCCACGATTGTGCCGAACTCGGGGTTCCCGCCGGCATCGTCATCTCTGCCGGCTTCAAGGAAACCGGTGAGCACGGCCAGCAACTGGAAACTGAGATTATGCAGGCCATCCGGGGCCGCATGCGAATCATCGGCCCCAACTGCCTCGGCGTGATGAACCCGATCCTTGGCCTCAATGCGACCTTTGCCAACACCATGGCCCGCCCCGGCAATGTGGCCTTCATCAGCCAGAGCGGCGCCCTGTGTACGGCGGTGCTCGACTGGTCGATGAGTGAAGAGGTCGGTTTCAGCAGCTTCGTCTCCATCGGCTCCATGCTGGATGTGAACTGGGGCGACCTCATCGACTACTTCGGAAACGACCCGCGCACACACTCGATCATCATCTACATGGAATCGATCGGTGACGCGCGTTCATTCCTATCGGCTGCCCGCGAGGTCTCGCTGACCAAGCCCATTATCGTGATCAAGGCGGGACGCACCGCTGCCGCCGCCAAGGCCGCCGCCTCCCACACTGGCTCGCTCACCGGCTCCGATGCGGTTCTCGAAGCCGCCTTCCGGCGCGTCGGAGTCCTCCGCGTCAATTCCATCGCGGAAATCTTTTACATGACCGAGGTGCTCTCCAAGCAACCGCGCCCCAAGGGCAAACACCTCTGCATCGTGACCAACGCCGGAGGCCCAGGGGTGCTGGCCACGGACGCGCTCATCCAGGGTGGCGGCGAACTCGCCCAACTATCACAGGAGAGCATGGACGCTTTCAACGCCATCCTCCCCGCCGCATGGAGTCACAACAATCCCGTGGACATCCTCGGCGACGCCGAACCCGCACGTTATGCGAAGTCCCTTGAGATCGCCTCGAATGACGCCAACATCGACGGCATGCTGGTTATTATGACACCGCAGGGGATGACCAATCCCACGCTCATCGCCGAGCAGCTCAAGCCCTACGCCAAGGGGCTCGGAAAACCCGTGCTCGCCAGTTGGATGGGTGGCGAATCGGTTGCCAACGGCGAAGCCATTCTCAACCGGGCGGGAATCCCCAGCTTCTACTATCCCGATACCGCCGTGCAAGCCTTCAACTATATGTGGCGCTATGCCTACAATCTGCGTGGACTGTACGAGACTCCCTCGCCTAATGCCGCCGCGTTCCAACCCAACCGCGCCCGAGCCTCGGACATTCTCTCCTCCGTGCGCAACAGCGGACGTACCATTCTCACCGAGTACGAATCGAAAAAGCTGCTGGAGGCTTATGGCATTCCCAGCGTCCCCACGGAAATCGCCGAGAACGAGGAGGCTGCCGCCGCTGCCGCCGCCATCTTGGGATATCCGGTGGTTCTCAAACTGCACTCTTTCACCATCACCCACAAGACCGACGTAGGCGGAGTTATCCTCAACCTTCCCGATGCCGCCAGCGTTCGCCAGGCCTTCAGGCAAATCCGCAATGATGTGCAAACCATCGCCGGACAAGGCCACTTCCAGGGAGTTACGGTGCAGCCCTTCGCCAAGCACGAGGGGTACGAACTGATCCTCGGCTCTTCCATCGATCCGCAGTTCGGTCCCGTGCTCCTGTTCGGCACCGGAGGCCAACTGGTGGAAGTTTTCGAGGATCGTTCGCTGGCGCTACCGCCGCTCAATACCACGCTCGCCCGCCGCATGATGGAGCAAACCCGCATCTACAAAGCGCTGAAGGGGGTGCGCGGGAAAAAAACAGTCGACATGGCGGAACTCGAAGAGCTGATGGTTCGCTTCAGTGATCTGGTCATCGAGAACCCGGCGATCAAGGAAATTGACATCAACCCCGTGCTCGCCTCCGCCGAACGCCTCCTCGCGCTCGATGCCCGTGTCGTGGTTCACGACCAAGACATACCCGAAAGTCAGCTTCCGCGCTCGGCAATCCGTCCCTATCCGGTCCAGTATGTTGCCGGTTGGACGATGAAGGACGGCGAGCAGGTTACGATTCGTCCCATTCGGCCCGAGGATGAACCGGTTATGGTCGAGTTCCACAAGAAGCTCAGCGAACGCAGCGTGTACTTGCGCTACTTCCAGCCCTTGAAGCTAACCCAGCGCACCGCCCACGAGCGCCTCACCCGCATCTGCTTCCTCGATTACGATCGAGAAATGGCTTTAGTGGTGGAGCGCAAGCACCCCGATGGCACGCCCGACATCATCGCCGTGGGCCGCCTCAGCAAAATCCACGGACGCCCCGAGGCAGAACTGGCCGCGATTGTGCAGGACGAATTCCAAGCCAAGGGGCTCGGCGTCGAGCTCTACCGTCGCCTGATTCAGGTAGCCCGCGACGAGCACCTGCACAAGGTTCACTCCAACATGCTCGGCGAGAATAAAGAGATGCAGCACCTCTGCCAGAAGTTGGGATTCAAACTCAGTACCCCCGACCTCGAGGACAACCTCGTCCTCGCCGAACTTACGCTGTAGCAGTTCACCGGGAGGACGCGCAATCCAGTGCGCGCTTCCCGGCGCTTCGCGTTATGCTTGTTGCCGGATCAGTGTTCCCGGACAGCTCTCCATGAGGATCTTTCGCGCCGCGTTCTTCGTCGTGCTTCTTCTCGCGTCTTCGCTGCGAGCACAATCCGTGCCTCCGCATCGCACCCGCGTGGCACTGGCACTCTCCGGCGGAGGCAGTCTCGGGCTCGCCCATCTCGGAGTTCTGCAATATTTCGAGGAACATCACATTCCGGTAGATGCCATTGCCGGAACTAGCATAGGCGGCATCGTCGGCGGTCTCTATGCTACGGGTCATAGCCCCGCCGAAATCGAAGCATCCTTTGCCGAAGCCGGGTGGGACAACCTTCTGCGCTTCCAGCCGCGCTACCAGGATCTTCCCATCTATGCCCGGCAGGATCGCGTCCACTTTCCCGGCGACTACGTCCTCCGGCTTGGCCATGGCCTTTCGCTCCCCGCCGGAATCAGCACGGCTGAGCCGCTCGATCTATTTCTCTCCCGCCAGGTTCTTGCCTACTCTACGGTGGAGGACTTCGCGCAGCTCCCGACCCCGTTCCGTTGCGTCGCCACCCAGCTTGAAACCGGCGAACCCTTCGTCCTGCGCCACGGCAATCTGGCCCGTGCCATGCGCGCCACCATGTCAGTGCCTGGAATCTTCACGCCGGTCGAGTGGGAGGGCCACGTCTTGGTCGATGGCGGCCTGGTGGATAATCTCCCCACCGATGTCGCCCGCGAAATGGGCGCTGACGTTGTGATTGCCGTCCACTTCAGCACGCCTATTCCACCCAAGCGTCAGCTTGAGTCTCTTCCCAATGTTCTGACCCAGGCCGTCTCGGTCGCGGTCGCGGTGACCGAGCGCGAAAACCTGCGCAACGCCGACCTGGTCCTTGCGCCCTCGCTGGTTGGTATCGGCGGCACCGACTACACTCACGTCCGCGAACTCATTGAGCGAGGCTATCAGGCCGCCGCGCTGAAGCAGCGCTTCCTCGCCACGCTCGCACTGGACGACGCTGATTGGGCCGGCTATCTCGCCGAGCGCCGCAGCCGCATGAAGCCACCCCCGCCGCATGCCGACCGTCTGATCGTCCACTCCACGGACCGGTCGCTGGCCCAACACGCGCAAGCCGAGTTCGACCGGGCCGACGGCGCCTTGTCGCTTCCTCACGTCGAGCATGAGCTCTCCACGCTGGTCGCTTCCTCCGCCTTGCCCGGCGCATTCTATCGGCTTTCGCCTGCGGAGGACTCCTCCAGGCAGAACCTCCCTGCGCAGCCTCCGGCACTGGTTGCGGAGCTTGATCCGCGTTCCGGCAGCCAACTCTTCATCCGTCCTTCGCTGGAGCTCGCCGTCGCCAACGGCGAACCGACGCGCGGTGCTCTCCGCGGCTTCGCCACATACCTTCCACAGGATGCCTATCGCGATCGTTACCGCCTGCAGTTTTCCATCGGCTACAGTCCGCAGCTGGGCGCCGAATATGATCACCCGATTGGCGCCAGCCAGTGGTTCTGGTCCCCTACGCTCAATCTCCAGCGCCAGAACAGCGCGACCTACAGCGGCAGCCAGCATTTCACTCATTGGCAGGATATTTACTCCACCGCGCTCGATCTAGGCTATGGATTGGGCCAGCGACTGCGCCTTCACGGCGGCCTCGAAGCGGGATACGAGCAGCTCTCGGCCATCCAGTTCCCCGGCGCACTGCCGGTCCAAGATGGCGTGTTCGTCTCTCCCCGGGTGCAGGTTGATTGGAACAGCCTCGACGACCCATCCTTGCCCACCCGCGGTGTACTATTCGCCGGCTCCATGGCTGCGCGCTATCGCCGCTCCGATGGCCACACGGTCCCGCTTGCACAGAGTTCCATCGACCAGCATTTTCCGCTGCTTGCGGGCACGATCACCGCTTCGCTCAGCGCGGCTACCAGCTTCGGAGCCCGGCTCACCTACTTCGATCTATTTCCACTCGGAGGCCCCACCGATCTCCGCGCCTTCCGGTATCAGCAGTTTCACGCATCCTCGTACGCCTCGGGCGGCCTTGCCTACCGCATGCCTTTCCGTGAATTCAAGATCTTGGGAGAGCGGCCACAGTTGGGCGCATGGTATGAGGCAGCTGGACTCGCCCAGCCCTTACAGAGCTGGCAAAGCGCACAGAGCGGCTCACTGGGTGTGTTGCTCGACTCTCCGCTCGGGGTTGTCACTTTTGCGGTGGGCCGGACCAGCGATCATCAGACCCGCGCCTGGATCAACGTTGGCCGCCCCTAGCCAAGTCAGCTTGCACGAACCGACATCGAGAGTTTGTGGGTGGAAGAACTGCCGAGGTGTGCCTCTTCATGCCCGGCACTTCGCAGCACGTCATTTCCTCAGCGCTTTTTGCCTGTGCCCTTTGTCTGCCGTGCGGCTTTCAGCGCATCACCTTTGTGCTCACGGTTGTGACGCTGCACGGCCTTCGCAACCTCCTCGGCGGAAAGCTTGCTGTGATTCTCAAAATGAAGTACGTCGCTGGAAATGTCGGTGTTTCTTCCGTTGTCTTCCATAGCTCCTCCTTGGCAGGCTTGTATGGAGCTGCACGGCTGCGGCGACATGGTGATCCGCAGTAGCCGGATTCAGTGGCATGGAAATCCAGGGCAGGTCAGGAGGGGCCTGAGGCGCTCAGAGTTACAGCCACTGAGCAGCATCGATCGCTACTACGATAATCCCTTTTCGTCCGGAGAGAGCGAGAATTCGTGGGGATCGTCTCCGATTAGCGGCGAGACCAGCACACCCGCTGGCGCGCGAAGGTGGCTAAAACTAGAGAGCAATGCTTCTTTCTTGTTCATCCCGGCAGATCCATGCTGCCTTTGCCCATACGATGGCCACGGCCAGCACGCCCGCGCTTGTATCCAGCGCCACATCGCGCCAGGTACCTGTACGGCTGGGAATGCTCATCTGATGCAGTTCATCGGCTGCCGCCACCAGAAAGGTGCATAACACTGCCAACCCAGCCCATTCCGGCCGCCACAAGATGCGCTGCACCTTCATCCGGCCTTTCAAGGAGTTTACGTAGTCGTGCTGCATCCAATACGTCCCGCGCAGCAGCATCAGCCAGGAAAAACACAGGAGCCCGTAGCCCACCATATGTCCGCCCTTGCGCAGCACCAAGTTCAGCAACTCCAGTTGCCGTCCGCCCAGGTGTACTCCAGCCCACAGCAGCAAGTGCCGCAGGTGTTCGCCGGTGTGCGCTCCTGACATCATGTCCGTGGACTCCGTTGCGATCAGCGTCAGCATTACCAGCAAGGGCAGCCAGTAGTGCCAGAACAGCTCTCGTGAGTGCTTCAATCGTCCTCGCTCATTCCTGCGGAAGCGCTCCGCCCACCGCGCCGTTTTGTTTCCAGTGAATCCCGCAGAGACGAGCAGGAGCCAGCGCTCCTGCTCTACGCGTCCTGCCGCGCCTTCCTACTCCACGCGGTAGTTCGGGGCTTCGCGCGTTATCGTGACGTCGTGGACGTGGCTTTCTTTCAAGCCCGCGCCGCTGATGCGGATGAAGCGTGCTTTCTGCTGCATCTCTTCAATCGACTTGCAGCCCACGTAGCCCATGCCGCTGCGCAATCCGCCCACCAGTTGATGAATCATCATCGCCACCGTACCCCGGTAAGGGACGCGTCCTTCAATGCCTTCAGGAACCAGCTTTCCCAGCCGATTGCCCTCCTCCAGGCCCGAGTCCAGTCGACCATGCGATTCCGGGGCCGGATCATCCAGGCTCTGGAAGTAGCGTTCGCTGGAGCCCTGTGCCATCGCTCCCAGCGAACCCATGCCGCGATATGCCTTAAAGGTGCGGCCCTGGTACAGAATGGTCTCGCCCGGACTCTCCTCGGTTCCCGCCAGCAAAGAGCCGACCATCACCACGCTTGCCCCTGCCGCAATCGCCTTTGAGATATCGCCCGAATACTTCACGCCGCCGTCGGCGATGATCGGCACGCCGGCCTCGCGCGCCGCGCGCGCCGCCTCGGCGATCGCCGTAATCTGCGGAACGCCCGCGCCAGTCACGATGCGCGTGGTGCAGATCGATCCCGGTCCAATGCCCACCTTCACACCGTCGGCACCACGGAGAATCAATTCCGCAGTCCCCTCATAGGTGGCCACGTTTCCCGCCAGCAAGCAGGTATTGGGCAGCGCGTGCTTGATCGTCCGGATGGCGTCCATCACCCGCGTCGAGTGCCCATGCGCGCTGTCAATGGCCAGCACATCGCACTTTAACCGAACCATCTCCTGCGCCCGCTCCAGGAAATCGCCGGTGGCCCCAATCGCCGCGCCCACTCGCAAACGTCCCTGCTCGTCCTTGGCCGCCCCCGGATATCTCAGCTTCTTCTGGATATCCTTGACTGTGATCAGCCCCTTTAATTCGTAGTTGTCATCCACCACCAGCAGTTTTTCTACCCTGTGCTGGTGCAGAATCAGCTCAGCCTGTTCCAGGGTGGTACCCACTGGAACCGTGATTAGATTCTCCTTGGTCATGATCTGCGCGATAGGGATGTCGGTGCGAGTTTCAAATCGCAGATCGCGATTGGTCAGGATGCCAACCAGTTTCTTGCCCTTCGTCACCGGCACGCCGCTGATGCGGTAGCGTCTCATCAAGTCCAGCGCATCGCTGATGTTGCGCTCCGGTTCAATCGTGATCGGGTCCACGATCATGCCGCTTTCCGAGCGCTTCACCTTATCGATCTCGCCAGCCTGCTGCTCAATCGTCAGATTCCGGTGCACAATCCCGAGCCCGCCCTGTTGCGCCAGCGCAATCGCCATTCTGGATTCGGTCACCGTGTCCATGGCGGCGCTGATCACTGGAATATTCAGGCGAATGCTACGGGTTAACTGAACCTGGGTATTGGCTTCGGATGGAACGATGTCTGATTTGGCGGGCAACAGCAGCACGTCGTCGAAGGTCAGTGCCTCTGGAACCGGGAAACTAATCATTGTGCTTATCCAAAAGGAAGGTCATACAGCATTGTATGAACTCAGCCTTACTCATGCAAACCCGCGTGGACCGGCGCCGATTTGACCACCCACGCACCGGCAGATTTATGACTCCCATAAAAACTTCCGATTTCCCATCTCAATCACTCTGGTGCATTCTCATACCACAAGCATTGCCACGAAGATTTTGTCGCATGGGGCCTTAACGCCACGGCGACTAAATGTTCCTCCTTGGCCGGGGCCGCGGTGACGACCGCAATTCCCCGGCCTACTTTTTGTGAGGAGGTTTATGGCACTTTTTCCTGCGTGAAACTTTCATCGTTATTTGGAAATGTCTGCCGTGCTGGTCTCAGCGTCCCTGCCATGGGTGGGATCTTTGTGGAACAGTTTCCGGGAGATGTCTGGCCAGAATTCCTGGAACATTGCACCAAACGCTCCCTCAGCGGTCACAATCATGCCGTTGGAAATGGTGAGGCCCACGCCCGAGTTGCTGCCCGGATAATAAAGATTTGAGATCGCCCCTGTGGCGACATTTCCCAGCACGTTGGAGTAGTTCGGTTCCCATTTGCCGGTGTTATCGTGCTTGCAAACGAAGGCGGCGGCGGTGGCGTAGAGCAAGCGGTGGGGAATGCTGCCATGACCCAGGCGGAAATAGCGGGGATCCTGATGCAACAGCGCAGGCAATATGCCATTGCCGATCATGT
>CAZLZA010000128.1:0-10071 GCA_964563875.1 uncultured Acidobacteriaceae bacterium | reverse complement strand
CCGCTTTGAGCGGCTCACAAACTAAAGCCCCCGGCTCTGCCGGGGGATACTTACTACTGGCCACTGCTTCCAGCCCGTTCATAACGGGCATATGGACATGCACGAGCACCAAGTCTGGGCAAGCAGACCGACATACATTCAACAACTCTGCTCCGTTTCGTGCCGTGCCCACCAGTTCCGCACGCTGGCATTCCGTGACCAAGCAAGAACAGACACGCAAGACGAGTCGAGTGTCGTCCGCGATTACAACGCGCATTTTTCTTTTGGGGCTCAAACGACTCCTAATCCGAGGTGGGGACTGCCGAGGGTTAGCTTAATGATACGCAGTGGGGCGTTGCAGGATTGTGAATATTTGTGGAGTTTGAGGAACGCTAGCCTACCCGCACCGCAAAACCGCTTACGCCAAGGCGACGTCAGGCATCGGCGTTCTCGTGCCACTGATGACCGCACGAGTGGCATTTCCATTCATTGTGGAGCGGAATCGGTATGCCAAAGTACGCGCCGACGAACCCAATTGGTCTGAGTTCATCAAAGTGAATGTCGACTGAATTGCAATTCGGGCAAAGTGGCCGTTCAAATTGTCCAACGCCTTCAACCTCAAATCCCTCTGGCACGGGTTGTCCCAGTATGTCCAGTGCCGCGTCGGCGTCCTCGGCTTTAACGTGGAGTTTGACGCCTCCCAGCATGTTCGACCAAAACCAATCAATCCGCACAATATTCTCGTCGGCCAAGAAGCACTCGATACCTGTTGATTCGAGACTTGTCTTCGCAACCAACACTTCCGGCAAATCTCTGTATCGGCGAATCATAGTGAGTTTGCGATACTCGACGGTGTCGGCTGTCGGTTCCGCATCGAGGAGTGCGGTATCCAGTCCTCTTCGCTCAAATTCTGACCGCAGAACGTGACAGGCCACCTCGCTCAATGACTGGGGCTCATCGCAGACCTTCAACAATTCCCCCTCGCTCATCTGTGCGTAGAATTCAGTGAGGCGTTGCCGTTCGTGCTCCGGGTCAACCATTGTCATGATGACCGGAATCATACGGGAGCCACACTCCGTTGCCAAGCAGAACAGAGTAGACGGATGGCGCTGAATGCCCTACGATTCTCTGAAATGCCCCCCATCGACCAAGCATCGTTCGAGGCCGTCCAGCCGGAAATGACATCCGGCGAGTCCATCCTGTGGGCGGCTCAGCCGAACACCTCCGGTATCTTCCATCGCGAAGACCTCTATCTGATTCCGTTTAGCTTGCTCTGGGGTGGATTCGCCATCTTCTGGGAAGCTGGGGTTGCTGGCTACTGGGGCTCTTCCAGAACGCACCCAGCGCCAGCCTTCTTTATGCTCTGGGGTATCCCCTTCGTCGTCATCGGCCAGTACATGATTTGGGGAAGGTTCATCGTCGCGGCGTGGAAGAAACGCAGAACGTTTTATGCTCTGACGAATCGTCGGGCAATCGTCGTTCAGGACGGGTGGAGCCGGAAGACGGCCTCCGCGTATCTCGACACGCTCCCCACGCTCATCAAGGAAGGCGGCTCAAACGGCATCGGCACTCTGCGCTTTACTCCGGCAGAGTCGATGTGGTCAGGGAGGCGCAACAACTGGGGAGTCTGGGACGGCATGAGTGTCGGCGATGTGCCAGTGTTTCGCGATATCGAGGATGTGGACTCGATTTACCGCCTTGTCTCTGAGCAGCGGGAACGGCTCCGGGAGACGAGGCAAGGACAACAGTGAACCACTCGGAGCACTCGATGTCTTCGCCGCAACTGACCCCAGATCAAATCGCCGATGTTTCCGGGCTCGTCGCCGGGTACATCACCGCACAGCGGGGGAAGGCGTTGCCGTCCGCTGTCCCGCTGAGCCCAGCGCAGAGAGCATCCATGGATGGCTTCTTCCTGCCACAGGTGCTCGATACCACGCGGTTGCTCGTGCTTACTGAAAAGCGCGTGGTGAATCCGCCTTTTTACGTACCGCTGCAGCGGATGGGATTCACGAACCTGCCCAACTTCTCCACCATGGCGGCAGTGACGTTCTGCGATGTGGTGGTCTCGCACCAACCATTCTCCGATGGACTGCTGTTCCATGAGTTGGTTCACGTCGAGCAGTACCGCCAGCTTGGCATCGCCCGATTCGCTGAGCTTTACGTTCGCGGATTCCTCAGTGGCGGCGGGTACAACGGCATTCCTCTGGAGATCAACGCTTATGGTCTTGGTGGTAGGTTTGAGAGGAGTCCGCTGACGCGGTTTCCGGTGGCGGATGAGGTCGGGGCGTGGGTTACGGATAGAAGGTTCTGAGCATATAGAAGACACCCTGTTGCGATCAGGAATCACCTAAAGAGAAACTCTCTTTAACCGGACAATCTGTTCGGACGGCAACCCAAACCCCGTGCGAACACATCACTCCAACAGCAGAGCTGCGTTGGAGGTGAGTACGCTGGGCTCCTAGATCTCGACTGCAATGATAAGGCGACAAACTCTGGGCTTCTAAGTGTGCGGCACAATCGTTGCGCTTGATATGGTTCTATATCAAAAGGAGGTCACATGGCTACACTTATTAAAGCCGCAACTCCCATATTGATGACTATCGTTATCGGCGCGGTCATATCCGGTGTCGCTCTGGCAGGGTGCGGAATCTGGCTGGTCTATCTCGGGTCGCAAGGAGAAGCCACTATTCAATTACTAGGGCAGAACATCAAAACTACTATGGCTGGCATACCCGCAATATTCATCGGTGGAGTCATTATTGCCGCTGTCCTCCGCGCCTCTCTTAAGACTGTCGTTGATATTGGTGGAGGCGAAGAACCTAAGGAGTGATTCTAAGCTCCTCCTTCCACGTGCAGCAGTAAACGCCGCAAAGGATTCCTCCCCGAAACGGACGAAACGCCCCGAGTCCATTTGGCTCAGGATGTGGCTTTCAAGAACTGCTGCCTGAGGAAGTGTCCGCGATTACAATTAGCAGGTGAGGGTCAGCGGGGCGGCGTCGGTCGCTCCTTTCCATGCCACGCCAGAACGATTCCCTTCATCTGCTGCGCAGCGTAGGATGTCTCAGGTATGAGCCCGTCAGACATTTCCTCTCAGGCTGGGTATTTGCAAATTCCGTAAGGCTAGACCGCCGTGGGATGGCGGCTGTGACGGTAGCTGCCGTCATTCCGGACATCGACGGGATTGGAATCGTGGCCGAGGTGCTAATCCACCGACGCGATGGTGAAACCCCCGCCGTAATAAAGGGAAAATCGGGGTGATGGGGCAGCCCGGAGGTACGCGCTTTGGAAGTATTTTCAATAACTTAGAGCACGCTCACCCATCGATGTCAGTTTCCTACCAACTTATCAGCTGCCAACTTCAGCAACTTAGCATATACACTCGCTCTTGCGGCGATTCTTGCTCTATTAGCACACTAGGAAGACGCGATGATTAGAGAAGGTGAAGAGATATTTTTTGTCGATTACGACAATGATAGAGCCAAGACTATCCTCTATGCTCCCCTCAGGAGTTACTTGGCTCTCATGTCGCACTCAACCAAGGATATGCTGCTCGATGAGAATGACAATGTTGTTCGCCAAGAGTTCTTTAAAAAGCTCAAGTCCAGAGCCGTTATAGATGTCGGCAAGATCGCAGGGCAATTGCACGGAATGAATCCGGAGCTATCCCTTTCAATCACGGACAACTGTAACTTGAGATGTCGGTACTGTCATGCTTCCGCTGGCGAGGAACGCAAAAAAGGGGTAATGAGCCACGAGCTAATAGATGTTGTCTTGGATTCTTATTTCTCCCATTTACTGCCGGGAACGAAAGTCATCAGGATACACATGGCAGGAGGAGGAGAGCCGACATTCGAGTTCACCACGTTCAAGTATGCCGTCACCAAAGCAAAAGAACATGCATCACGGCTTGGAATAACCTGCACATTCGCGATGGCAACAAATGGATGTTACGGTAACGAAGTCAGAGAGTTTATAAGACACAATTTTCATAATGTTTCACTATCATTTGACGGTCCGCCACACATACAGAATTTGCACAGGCCTCTTGCCAATGGCAAACCATCCTTCGAAGCCGTTTTCGAAACAGCCAAGTACTTCTACAGCAATAGGGTGAGCTTTGCCATCCGAGCCACCGTTTCGGATTACAGTATCGAGCATCTCACCGACGTTGTGGATTTCTTTGTAAGCCATTTCCCCGGGGTTAACGTTGCTTTGGAGCACCTCACTCCTAATGGCAGAGCTTTGACTGACAACACCCTCAGATCACCTGACAAAAGAAAACTGGCTGAAAAGTTGGTGATGTTGTTCGAATACGTAAAGGGTAAGCCAATCAAGATTTCAAATGCGGCTTCGGCAGAATACGACAACGTAAGACCCTTCTTCTGTACAGCCGTTGGGATTCCGAACTGGACGGTATCTGTTGATGGTGAGATTGTGGCTTGTGCCAGAGATAATGGCCCAGAGGCTTTCAATATTGGCAAAGTAGATTTACAGAGGAGGACGGTTCTGCTCGACCAAGCCAAAGTGAATGGCCTTAGGGATATGAACATTGCAAATTACGAAGAATGCAGTGACTGCTTTGCCAAGTATCACTGCTGTGGAGATTGTCCTGATCGACGTTTATCCGATAAGTGCGATTGTGACTCGATTAGGTTGGTAGGTAAGTCATTACTGAACAGAAAGATCGATAACTTAGCTTAAGGAGGTTAAATGGAACAAACTCTGACACGGGAGGCGGAGACTGGAAACACTTTGCCTTTCATCGAGAAGGAGGTCGAAATGGGCTTCTTCGCGAACTACTTCGCTCAGGATGAGAGTGGCAAACTGATGATGCAGTCAGGATGTCAAAGAATTTCCCATTGCTCCTGTAACTGCAACCATTGCAGCTTCTTGAGCGGTTAAAGGTTAACAACATTGTTTTAGACAGTTTCTTCTGTTGTGGGGTGTTGTGGGTTGGGACATATGAACGTAAGTCGCTGATTTTTGCTGTTGCAACACTCCACAACGCCCTGCAATAAGTACTGAACTATCGGGGACGGAATGCTCTTGCAGAAGGACAGGCCTTTTGTATCAATGGTCTCTGGATAGGTTATGCCACAAGCGAACGCCGTGTACGCGCTCGAAGGCGTGGAGTCTCTAGCCCCGAGGCCGCCTAGCGAAGAAGACTGTCATACCCAAGCAACAATTCACAGCGCACCTCACCAGCCGATTTTGCGTTGACGATCTCTCGGATTGCAGTTATCCACGACTGGGGCAACATCATGTCGGCGGTCATTATGTTCATTGCAAGTACTCGATATTCGCAATCGAAGCTCCGCAATTGCTCTACAGCCTTCTCAACTACACCTTGAATCTTGCCCATCAGTTTGTTTTCTTGCACGAAGGGCTCATCGCCAACGGTGATGCCACGGGTCAGCATCACTGTGCCCGCGCCATCTGAGAAAACAACCTTCAGGCTGACATCTCCAGCGAGACACAACTCACGGTCGCAGGAGGATGAAGCATCGAATGTCGTCAGATACGTGTCAATTTCTTCGCGTTGTTCGTCCGTGACAGTATTGTCGCTGTAGTGGGTAAGTGCAAACTTCTTCGACGCGAGAGCGGCGTTTGTCTGTAGTCTTTCCTTGAGTATGTCGCTGAACGCATCGAGTATTGTCTGGGGGGCTCGGATATTCTTGAATTCCAGACAGCCCCTCTTGGATTTCACAATACACTGATAGTCGGGCGTTTTCTTGCGGCCCGTCGGCACGGGGAGGAATTCTGAATACCCGTTTATGGATAATCTCCCCACCGCGCACATCTCAGCGAAGAAGTCTCCCATCACGGAGTTAAACTGTCCCGGTTTGGACTTCCGCGCTGGCCCAATCAACTCTGCCTTCACTTTTATTATGGCGTCAGCTCGTGATGCAACTGCACCTAAGTATCGGGCGCATCGCTGCTCCCATTCTTTCAATAAATGGTGAACATTGTCTGCGAGTAGCGAAATAATGGAACAGGCTGGCGTGGGGGCTTGGACGGCCCTTTCCAGAATGACCGCGGCATACAGTTCACTAAAGTTGCGATAGCGTTCGTCGGCGAGGGTGGCTTCAATTGCACTAATCAGTGCATCGCGTTCATGCGGGGACATATTGATAGTGTAGCAACTCGGGAGAGACTAACGAGATGGCCGTCTTGGTCAATATCCTGTAGCCATTTGACCAGCGCCGAAAAGCTGATTTCGTGGCAAGAATGCCAGTGTCTTCGGGGTCGAAAACCGGAACCTTGTGAACCACCCTTTGCAAGCATGGTTTTGTGGAAAAGCTCCGTCTCGCGCGGGTTTTTCCCGTATCGATTGCCCTGTCATGCGGACCCCCAATACGCCCCGTCAGTTTTTCTGCCACGATGAGTTGCGCAACCGCTAACGCCGCAAATTATCCGAGCGGGCAGGTGCGGTTTACGGCGACCGGGAACTACACCCGGGCGAAGAGGGGTGGAAAGACCCCCGGTCCATCTGCCATGAACGCGCAAATGAGTTTATTGACCCCCCAGGCAATGCTTTCTCCGGCGTGACCGCACCCGCAACGCTGCCATAATACCTTTCCACTTTGGGAAAGACACATAATCACAGTCATTGCGCGACGAATATCTCTGCTCATCTGTGCTAACGTGCAATCTCTGGTTCATATGCGAGTCCGAGCGTAGCTGATCTTGCGCCTTGGTGCGTCTCTCCGTAAGCAAGATCGCTCACCGTTGCAGGCCATCGAGACAAGGCCACCACAGAATCATCCCCCAGGTCCTGTAGTGCGGTTTTGATTTCTTATCTCATAAAAGCCGCGCCCCCACGGCGCGGTGGAGAGCGACGATGCGCCCTTGCTTGCCCAGCAGTAATCTTTCGCCGTTTCATGGCAAGACGACCGCCCTTGTGTCCCCGATGCGTGTGGCCGCTCTGGGATGCATGTTCCTATTGCTCTGCTTGGTGGCACCCAAGACCTTGCTGGCGCAGGGAACCTTCACTACTTTCCAAGCCCCCGATGCAGGTGCAGGCATTCTTCAGGGAACCGGCGGCATCAGCGTCAACTCAGCAGGGGTTATCGCAGGAGCTTACAGCGACGCGAATAACGTAGCTCACGGCTTTGTGCGTGCCGTCAACGGCACGATCACCGAGTTCGATGCTCCTGGCGCAGGCACGGGCTTGACTCAGGGAACCTTCCCCCTAAGCGTCAACGATGCGGGAACTATCGCGGGATACTACTCTGACGTGAACAGGTTGTATCACGGCTTTGTGCGCGCTGCCAGTGGCACGTTCACCGCGCCTATCGATGCCCCTGGCGTCAACACGACAGGGCATAACGGTACTAGCATCAGCAGCATCAATTCCTCCGGGGATGTCACAGGATTTTATAGGGACGCGAACCTTGTGTATCACGGCTTCGTGCTCCCGGCTGGCGGCACGATCAGTACATTCGACGCTGCAAACGTTGGCGCGACGACGTATGCGGGAACGAACCCCGTCAGTATCAATGCGGCGGGAGAGATTACGGGGTGGTATAAGGACACTAGCCTTGTGTCTCACGGCTTCGTGCGCGCTGTTAATGGCACAATTACTACCTTTGACGTTGCGGGTGCAGGCGGGACGGGTTCGTCCCACATGCTTGTAGCCGGAACTATGCCCCTCAGCATCAACGCGGCAGGCGAAATCGCGGGAAGCTATAGGGATGCGTCGAGCGGTGCGTGTTATGGCTTTGTGCGCGCCGCAGATGGCACAATCGCCACCTTCGACGCTCCAGGCGCAAGCTTGGGCACTGGCATGTTTCAGGGAACCGTTGCTGGCAGCATCAACGACCTCGGCGTAATCGCGGGCGCCTACGGGGACACGAACTCCGTAGTGCACGGCTTTATGCGCTCCGCCGATGGCACGATCACTACGTTCGACGCTCCGGGGGCTGGCACGTCGGGCTTGCTTGTATATGGAACCGCTGGCTTCAGCATCAACCTGTCGGGTGTGATCGCGGGAACCTACACTGACCCGACATCGGTGATTCACGGTTTCCTGCTCACACCAGCGTCGGCGGCGACCACGACCACAGTCACCTCTACGCCCAATCCGGCCGTTTATGGAGAACAGGTGACGCTGACTGCGCAGGTCGCCTCCAGCGCAGGCACACCGCCGAACGGAGAGAACGTCTCTTTCCTGAGCGGTACAACGACACTAGGGACGGGACCGTTGAGCGGTGGCAAAGCCAGCTTGACCACCACGGCGCTGCCAGTGGGCACTGCCTCCATCACGGCGGTTTATAGCGGCGACTCGAACTTCTCCAGCAGCACCTCGGCGGCGGTCAGCCAGGTGGTGAGCAAGGCCAGCTCTTCAATAACATTGAATTCGTCGTTGAATCCATCTAATTTCGGACAATCTGTGACCTTCACGGCAACCGTTACCGGGCAATTTGGTGGTATTCCCACCGGCTCGGTTACCTTCAGCAATGGGAGTACGAGTCTTGGAGCTGCATCCCTGAGCAGTAACTCGGCTGGCTTGGCTACCACGGCGTTGCCTTTGGGAACGGACTCGATTACAGCGGTCTACAGCGGCGATGCGAACTTCTCCGGCAGCACCTCGAATACTGTCAGCCAGGCGGTGAATCAGTCCCCCGCTTCGAGTGTGGCTTTGCTCTTCGTTCCCATGACGCCCTGCCGCTTGGTCGATACAAGGAACGCAACAGGTCCGTTCGGCGGCCCATCACTTGCAGGAGAAACTTCACGCAGCTTTGTGATTCCGAACAGCGCCTGCGGTGTTCCTTCCACGGCGGCAGCCTACTCTATTAACGTCACGGTTGTCCCGCGAGCAGGATTGGGTTATCTGACGGTGTGGCCTACCGGGGTGACGCAACCTAACGCCTCTACCCTGAATTCTGATGGCCGGGTGAAGGCGAACGCGGCCATCGTTCCGGCAGGCGCCGGTGGCGCCATCAGCGTGTACGCTACCGATACTACCGACGTCGTGCTGGACATCAACGGCTACTTCGTGCCAGCGACTAGCACAACCGCGCTGGCGTTTTATCCCTTGACGCCATGCCGCGTGGCAGACACTCGTAATCCAACCGGCACCTTGGGTGGCCCGTCCTTAATAGGCAATCAAAGTCGTGCATTCCCCATCCAGTCGAGTGCGTGCAATATCCCTTCGAGTGCGCAAGCGTATTCGCTGAACTTTACGGCGGTACCGCAGGCCGGACTTGGGTACTTGAGTGCCTACCCGGCAGGACAAACATGGCCGGGGGTTTCGACACTAAACGTCTCACCGAACAACCCAGTGGTGGCGAACGCAGCAATCGTTCCGGTAGGCACAGGCGGAGCGATCAACGTATTGGGCTCTAGCAACACCGACGTGGTAATTGATATCAACGGCTACTTCGCCCCCCCGAACTCGGCTTCAGGTGGACAGGCGCTGTTTACTGTCACTCCGTGTCGCGTGCTGGACACACGGAGTTCAAGCGGTTCATTCACTGGACTGCTGCCGGTCAATGTAACGGGTAGTTCCTGCGGGATACCGTCGAGCGCGGAGGCCTTTGTGCTGAACGCGACGGTCGTGCCCACGGGGGGCTTGGGATATCTGACGCTGTGGCCGGAGAACGAGGCGCAGCCGGTGGTATCGACATTGAACGCAGATGATGGGGTGATTGCCTCCAACATGGCAATTGTCCCCACGACGAATGGATCAATCGATGCGTTCTCGTCCAGCGCTACGCAACTGATTCTCGACATCAGCGGATATTTTGCCCCGAGCAGCTCTGTTGCGGCTCAATTGAGGGTCACAGCGAAATCAGCCGCGAATAACGGAGACACCGTTGGCCTGCGGACACTACCGGCCTCGGATCAAGTTGGCGTTGCACAATCAGCCGACGCCAATGGTAATCCTACGGAGGTTTGCACCAGTGACTCGGGGACTTCAATGTCCTGTTCGGACCTTGAGCCGAGCGGCAACAACCCGACTGCGCTTCTATTGAACACAGAATAGGCAAAGGCAAACATTTCTGGTCTTCACCCTTTGTGGGGCTCCTGATCCGGGAGCCCCATCGATAAGAACGAAGGCGTTGTCAAGGCGAGATTTTCCTGAGCGGT
>CAZLZA010000127.1:0-10338 GCA_964563875.1 uncultured Acidobacteriaceae bacterium | reverse complement strand
TTGTGAATGGCGTGCACCTTTTTGCGTCCGAACTTGCGGGCGTACTCAAAGGCCCAGCGTGAGATGCGCGTGGAGGCCTTTTCGGTGATGATCTTGATGCTTTCGACTACGCCGGGAACGACCTCGTGCTCGATGCCGGAGTAGAGTCCCTCGGTGTTTTCGCGAATGATGATGAGATCGACGCCGGGATAGCGGGTGGTGACGCCGGGAAGATTGCGGATGGGGCGGAAGTTGCAGAAGAGTTCGAACTGTTTGCGCAGTTGGACGTTGATGCTGCTGAAGCCGCCGCCGATGGGCGTGGTGACCGGACCTTTCAACGCCACCCTGGTGCGCTCGATGGACTCGGTCAGCTCCTTGGGGATGTACTCGTGGTATTTGGCATAAGCGTCCGCGCCAGCGGCAAAGCTCTCCCACTCAAACTTGACGCCGGTGGCTTCCATGATTCGGGTTGCCGCGGCTGTAACCTCCGGACCGATTCCGTCGCCCGGAGTCAATGTGACTTTATGGGTCATTCGGTTTCCACCTGAATTTATGGGACAACTGCCGGTTAATCTTTGGCTACGGGTTTGCCGCGATCAGCCGCGATCAACGCAGCTTTGGCCTCGCGCACGTCTTTAGAGCGCAGCAGATCCTGCAGTTCCGACATGAATTCGTGCACGTCCTTGAAGTCGAGATAGACGCTGGCAAAGCGCACGTAGGCCACCTTGTCCAGATTACGAAGACGATTCATGATCAGCTCGCCAATCTCCCCGGTCTTGCGCTCCCGCTCCGGGCTGTCGATGACGAAGCTCTCGGCCTCGTTGACGATCTGTTCCAGTTGGCCGATGGGGACCGGGCGCTTTTCACAGGCGCGGAGCAAACCGCTGAGAACCTTCTGGCGCTCGAACTTCTCGCGCCGTCCATCCTTTTTGACCACCATGTATGGGATTTCGTCAATGCGCTCGTAGGTGGTGAAGCGCTTTTCGCAGCGCAAGCACTCGCGGCGGCGGCGAATGGACTCGCCCTCTTTACTCTCGCGCGAGTCCACCACCTTGTCTTGATCAAATCCGCAGAAGGGACATTTCATGGTGCTCTTGGCGCCGACTGCCGGTTGCGCAGCCTTTCTTGTCAATCTCAGTTATCAGTTAGCTGCCTGTAGAGCTTCCAATTGTATCAGCGGGATAGTAAAGCAGCAGCCTCTTACAGCGCCTTGGCTGCTTCGGCCTCGGCTTCTTCCTCTTCCTGCGAGCTTTCTTCGGAGAGCCGGAGGAAGGAGATCTTCTCGAAGCGTGCCAGCAGCACTCCCGCCGGAATGACCGACATGAAGGTCACCAGCCAGAGCATGATGCCGCAGCTTACCGCCAGCTCGGGCGTAATGTAGGTTGGGTCTCCATTGAAGAAGTGCGACTGCAGGATGCCGATGACCGCGAGCTGGGATCCCCCGACACCGCCGGGAAGCTGAATGACCGATCCTGCCATGCTGCAGGCCATTACGATCAGCACGTCGCCAAGTCCGAGTGTTCCGAGGGCGGCTATGTGAGAAGCTCCGTCCGGCATAAGTACGGGAATTCTCCCATAGGCGTGCAGAACCTCAATGTAAGCGCCGGCGATCATGAGCCACATGCCGAGCGAGACAACGATGAGTTGCACGAACGAAGAGACATCGTGGATCGTGTTCAGCCCGCCCTTGAAAGCCTGCAGTTTGGCGCGGACTGCGTAGGCCGCCTTGCCTCCGGCCCCGTTGACCAGAAAACACAGCGCCACGAGCAAGAGTACAGCAACGGCGACAAAGGGGAGCTTGTGGCTCGCGCTGGAAGAAAGCGAGAGTATGCCGCGCTGAATATCCTGTTCGAACAGGTGCACCTTTGCCTTGGGAACAAGACTCTCCGGGGCGAGCAGAAGCAGCACCATGATGACCAGCACCGAGCCGAGATCAAAGAAGCGTTCCACCGTCCAAACCGCAAGCTGCGAGGTGAAGGTGAGTTTCTGCTTGCGCGCAATCAGGTAAGGGCGGGCGAACTCACCGGCGCGGCCAAACAGTCCAAGTGCGGCAAAGCCGATGATCTGTGGCGCGAGCAGCCGCCGGAAGCTGGTAGGTGCGGTGGGCTTCAAAAAGATTGCCCAGCGGATGGCTCGCAGTACGTACGCCAGATAGATCAGCGCGACTCCGGCAGCGATATGCCATAGACTTACCCCGCCGGTATATTGGCGGAACTTTGCCCAATCAAAGGTTTGCCAGGAGCGAAACTGAAAGTACACCAGCGCTCCGAGGATCGCAGCAACTATAACCAGGGAAATAACTTGTTTCTTCTTCATAGAGGAGAGCGAACCGCAGCTGGAGGTCGCGGGTACCTTTCAAATAGCTGGCCTAACAACGCCTGGCGCAAACGTGTTATTCCGCCGCGGTGGCATTTCCGCGCGATGCGGCCGTGGTTTGTGATTTCTCGTTAGATGGCTCGGCGGACTTCCCTACGCTCTTGCTCTTGTTGTACTCGCGGACGACGCGCTGCACGTACTGCCGCGTCTCACGATAGGGCGGGACTCCATGGAAGCGATCCACTGCGCCGGGACCAGCGTTATATGCCGCCAGGGCTTTGATGGCATCTCCATTGTAGCGTTCCAGTAGTTCGCGCAAGTATTGTGCGCCGCCGTGGACATTTTGCTCGGGGTTGAAGCTGTCATTCACGCCGAGTTGCGATGCCGTTCCGGGCATCAACTGCATCAGACCGCGCGCTCCGGTGCGCGAAACCGCGTTGGCGTTTCCGGCACTCTCCTGCTTGATGACGCTACGGATGAAGTCGGAGTCCACACCGTGCTTTTCCGAGGCTTCACTGACGATCTGGCTGGTGCTTTTCGCAGGGAGCGCGGGATCGGGTGCGAATTCGGAATCCGGTTCGCTGGAGTAGCCCTCCACTTCACTGACGGGCAGATCGATAAAGCTCTTCTTCTGCTCATCCATGTAGAGGCGCACTGAGCCGTCACGTATCTCCCGAGTCCGGTGGCGGATGGTGAATCCGTTGCGTAATTCTGCAATTTCCGCCGCGAAGATGGTGCCTGTCAACAGCAGCAGGGTTGTGATCAGGCGCGGGACTCTCATCGTCCTATTCTAACCCTTCCAGGACCGATTCCACGGCAATCGCGACGCCATTTTCATTGTTGCAGAGAGTCGTCCTCCAACCACGATCGCGCAGTTCCTCGGTGGCGTTGCCCATGATGAATGGATGTCCGGCGAATTCCAGCATTTCGATATCGTTATAGTTGTCGCCTATGGCCATGACTTCGGCGGCCTTGTATCCCTTGAATGCCGCCCATCGCTTGAGCGCGGCACCCTTGGTGCAGCCCTTGTTCAGGATATCGACCATACAGAGGTCGCGCTCGTCATACTGCGTTTTCAGGGCAGTGATCCGGGTCAGCAGGCCTTTGTTCTTCTTTAGTTGCGTCTGGGCGGCTATCATCCGCTCCACGGTTCCGCAGAACATCGCCTGGATCGGGTCGCTGGCCAATGCACTCTCGATGGGACAGACGAAATGAAGGTACTGGGAATTCTTTTCAAGCCATTTTCTTATGGAGGCGTTCAATTCGTCCAGCGTCTCCAGGACCAGAGCGCCCTTATCCTCGCGGTCGAAGGTAATCACCAGATTGCGCCGGAAATCGGTCATGTGAGCAACCAACTCCAGAACAGATGCGAGCGGCAGCGGGTCGCGGTGAAACAGCTTTCCATCGCTGGCCTTGGTAATTGCGCCATTGGAGCTAATGAGGGTTACGTCGAAGCCCAGGGCCCGCGCCACGGGAAGGGCAAAGGTGTGGCGACGCCCGGTGGCCAAGGCAATTTCCACTCCCAAGGCGTTTGCCTGGCGCAAAGTGACGAGGTTGCGCGCGCTCACCTGGAAATTGGAATCCAGCAAAGTTCCATCTATATCGATTGCAATCAGGCGAACGGCAGACATTACATCTTGATTTTACAACTTCTGCATCAGCAACTTGGGATGCTAGGATTCTGGTGATGATTTCCCGATTTTTTTCCTGGGGCATATTCGGTGTTGTGCTTATGGTGGTGGCGCTGGTTCATTACGTCCGCCGCCAGCCCAGTTTCTATTGGTTTTACCTCATTATTTTCCTGGGACCTCTAGGCGCGCTGATCTATCTGGCGATTGAGTGGCTCCCCGAACTGTTCGATCCGGGTGCATTCCGCTTTGTGGAGCGGGGGCGGCGGCTGCGCGAGGTCGAAACCGCCATCCGGCAAAACCCCTCGGCGGGGAACTACGAAGAGCTCGGACTGCTGCGGCTTGACAAGGGCGACTGGGTCGGTGCCCGCGCCTGTTTCGATAAGGCTTTGGCGCAGCGGACGGATTCGCTCGATCCTTTCTACCGGCGGGGCCTTGCCGAGGTGGAACTGGGCGACTTTGTCGCCGCCCGGCCGGACCTGGAGCGGGTGGTCACCGCCGACCCGTCGTACGATTTCCAGCGCGCCGCCGGATTACTGGCCTATGCCGATTGGAAGACCGGGGACATCGAGCGGGCTCAGCGCCTGTTTGAGCACGTTCTGAAAACCTCAACCCTGACCGAGACGCAGTTTCATTACGCCGAATTCCTTGCCGAGACCGGACATCGCGAAGAGGCGAAACAGCAGGCCCTTCGCATCAGAGATAAGCGCGCCGGGATGCCCGGTTTTCAGCGGCGGCGCGAACGCAAACTTTTCCGGCAGAATAGCGGACTGCTGCGAAAGCTATAAAAGCTGCGCGGGTGATCAACGACGAGTTCCGGGGAAGATGAGAGCGTTTCTTGAGAGGGCAACCGGGATGTTTTCGTCGCGCACTGCATTGGCGGTATGATTCCAGCTTATGACCGTGCGGCTTTATTACCGGAACTCATTTCTCTATGACTTTGTAGCGTCTGTCCAGGCGGTGCGCGAAGTGGCCGATGGACGGCGCGCGCTGGTGCTGGACCGCACGGTGTTTTATCCCACCAGCGGTGGTCAGCCTTTCGACACCGGATGGATTGAGTTCGTCTCGGCCGAGGGCGAGGAGCCCGTGCCTCTTCCAAAGCTACGGGTCTCCGAGGTCATGGAGGATGACGGCGACGGGACGATCTTGCACGTCGTGGAGAATCTCGTTGCTTCGCTTGCGCTGCCAGTGCGCGTCCGTGGATTTATCGACGTGGACCGCCGTCAGGATCATATGCAGCAGCACTCGGGACAGCACGTGCTTTCGGCAGCGTTTTTGAAGCTGTTGGATGCGCCCACGGTCAGCTTCCACATGGGCGAAGAAACCTGCACCATCGACCTCGATATCACGGGCCTCAGCCCAGCCCAACTGGAACTGGCGGAGCACCATGCCAACCAGGTTGTGTGGGAGGATCGTCAGGTTCTTACGCATGAGGCCACGCCAGAACAGGCGCGCAAGATCGGGGTTCGCAAGATTCCAGATGGCGCGCATGAAACCCTGCGCCTGATCGAGGTGCGCGGCGTGGATCTGTGTGCTTGCGGCGGCACGCACGTCCTGACCACCGGGCAGATCGGCAACATTCAACTGCGCAAGGTGGAGAAGGTGAAGCAGGGGATACGGGTTGAGTTCGTCTGCGGTGTTCGCGCCCTGCGCATTGCTCGCAAGGATTTCCAGGTTCTGACCGAAACTGCGGCGCTTTACTCATCGCATCTCTGGGAAGTTCCGGCGCAGAGTCAGAAGCTGATCGACTCCGGCAAAGCCGCCCAGAAGCAGCAGCAAAAGCTTCTTGCGGAAATTGCTGAGCTTAGCGCACGACAGACGCTGACGCGCACTGCCACCGAGGGTGGGCGCAAAATCGTCGCCGAATATTTCTCGGATCGCGATCTGGCGTTCGTGAAGCTCTACGCGCAAAAGCTGGTGGCGGCAGAAGATCATGTGATCGCGCTGGTGGGCGCAGGGCAGGGCGCTCCCGCACTGGTCTTTGCACAGTCGCCCGGAGGCAGCTTTGACGCCGGGGCGCAGCTCAAGGCTATCGTCAGCTCCGCCGGTGGACGCGGCGGTGGCACTCGCGATCTGGCTCAGGGCGGCGTTCCTTCGGCAGCTCTGATTCCGGAGCTGATCGCACGCGCCGAACAGATGGCCCGTGCTCGGTCCGGCGCGCAATCTGCTGAGCCTCAGTTTGAGGCGCAATCCGGAAATCAGGGATGATCTCGCGATGATTGCTCAGCCGCTTATTCTCATCACCCTTCTGATCCAGCTTGGCGTCTCAGCCGCAGTCAGTAGCGTACTGGCGCGGTCCCGGCGTTTTCGCGTTCTGCTCTTTCACGAGGATCGCGACATCTGGGAAGAACTCGAGATGGTCCTTTACGTTGGCGGACCATTCATGCTGGGGGTGCTGGTGCGCGGCACGGTCAAGAATTTTCTTGCCGCCGATGTTTCCTTCGAGGCAGCAATTCTTCTTGGCGTAATTGCCGGACGAACTGCGGGAGTTTGCGGTGGAATCCTGGTCTCGCTGCCTTATCTGTTCATGCATCAGTATCTCAACCTGCCGTTGAATGTAGTGGCGGGGCTGAGCGCGGGATTTTTGCGTGGGTTGGCCACGGATCGCGAGGCCATCTGGTCATTCAGTCCACTTTTCGACCTGAGTATTTACCGTTGGATCAGGCGCACCATTGCCAAGTCATTTATCGACTGGCAGACCTCGTTTTTTTTGATGATTCTGGGATTGCAGTTTCTGCGCCTGGAGACCCGGGAGTTTTTTCCGCGCTACACGTGGGCGCTGGACTCCACCAACTGGCTGGTGCGCTGCGCAATTTATATGACGTCGGTAATGACGGTTGCGATTGCGCTCAAGGTGCTGAACAACACGCGCATTGAGATGAAACTGGAAGAGCAGGAGCGGCTTCTGCTGCAAGCTCGCATGGAAGCCTTGCAGAGTCAGATCAACCCGCACTTTCTTTTTAACACGCTCAACTCCGTCGCCTCGCTGGTGCGCTTTGATCCGGACACCGCGCGCGAGATGATTCTGAAGCTCTCGAAGATTCTTCGCCGCTTGCTCAAGAAGGGCGACTCCTTCGTGGAACTGCGCGAAGAGTTTGAATTCATCGACGACTATCTGGATATTGAAGTGATCCGCTTCGGGCGCGACAAACTGAAGGTGGTGAAAGAACTCGACGCGGATAGTCTGGAGGTCGTGATTCCCACCATGCTCATCCAGCCGATCGTGGAAAATTCAATCAAGCATGGGCTCTCCCCGAAAATCAGCGGAGGCACAATTTGTCTGCGCAGCCGGATTGTGGATGGGATGCTGGTGATCGAGGTGGAGGACGATGGGGTTGGCATTGTCGAACCCGGTTCCGATGTCAGCGAGTGGAACACCCCCCAGCACGGGACGGGAATTGGCATGGCGAATGTTCGCGAAAGGCTCAACGTGCTCTACAGCGACGCAGCGCGGGTGGAGGTGGAGAGCCGCACCGGGGCCGGAACCATCGTCCGCATTCTGCTGCCTATTCCGCGCAGCGGCGAAATGGACGGCGTCAATTACGACCTGCGTTCCAACAGCCCGCGATAGCCGAACTGCGGAGGACGCAAGTCCGTTCCCGTATTCCTCTACCTGCGTTCCAACAGCCCGCGATAGAGCTCTTCATACTGTGGGATGATCTTGGTCGTACAGAATCTTGCTTTCGCAGTGGCGCGCGCGCGCTGTCGCATGGTTGCCAGCAAGCCATCATCGGTCAGCACTTCCAGGGCGCATGCAGCCATCGCTTCCACGTCTCCAACCGGAGCGAGGAAGCCGTCCTTGCGGTCTTCAATCACCTCCGGCAATCCACCCACGCGGGAGGCCACCGGCACGACTTCGCAGGCCATCGCTTCCAGGGCCGCCAAGCCAAACGATTCCATCTCGCTGGGCAGGAGCATCACATCTGCCATTCCCAGCTTCTCGTGGATCATGTCCTGCTTGCCCATGAAGTGAATCCTCTTGTGAATTCCTTTCGCACAAGCCAAACGTTCCGCCGCCCGCCGGTCTGGACCATCGCCGATCATCATCAACCGGGCAGGGATCTTCTTCTGCACGCGGTCGAAAATCTCAACCACATCAGTAACACGCTTCACCGGCCGGAAGTTCGACAGATGCACCAAAAGGCGCTCGTCCGGCTCAGCGAATTCGATGCGCCGGGCAGACAATTCCTGATCGCGATGGTAGAGATCGCAGTTTACAAAATTGTGGATGACATGAATTGGCTTGGTGATGGAGAAGCTTTCAATCGTGGATTTTTTCAGATCATTCGAGATCGCGGTGACGGCGTCGCTCTGCTCAATTGAAAATCGAGTAATTGGCAGATACGAGCGGTCGAGTCCCACCAGCGTGATATCGGTTCCGTGCAGCGTGGTGACGTAGGGCAGGCGACGAGGCTGACGCACATGGTCATTGCAGAGCATCTGCCGGGCCAGCATCGCAGAGACCGAGTGGGGAATGGCATAGTGCACGTGCAGCAGATCCAGGTCGTAGAGTTCCGCCACCTCGGCCATGCGCGTCGCCAGCGCAAGGTCGTACGGCGGATATTCGAAGAGTGGGTACTGCGAGACCTCGACTTCATGAAAGTGAATGTGAGGATGTGGTTCGGTCAGCCGAATTGGCTGCGAATAGGAGATGAAGTGAATATCATGTCCGCGATTGGCGAGCTCAATGCCAAGTTCGGTGGCCACCACTCCGCTGCCGCCGTAAGTGGGATAACAGGTGATACCGATCCGCATGACTCTCCAGGACTCTCGTTTTCCGATGCAGCCTGTTAGATGTTCGCAACCGCCCTTCGCGGTGAAATCGCGTGGTACGGAACCAGCTCTATGCCGTACTCTTGGCTCAGTTGGCTGCGAGTGATTCCCCGCAGCGCAGTCATCTCCACCTCGCGCGATTCGCGCAGCTTGGTGCGCACAATAGCCAAGTCGCGGTCGTTGTACCCCGGATGGCACACCAGTTCCCAGATACCCTGGGGCATCTTCTTGAGCATGGCTCGCAAACTCGCCTCATTGAGCGTACCCGTGGCGGCTACGCCCAGGCTGCCATCCGTGGTGGCAAAGCCCGCATTGTGCACTGCATTGAGCCAGCGCCGACGAAGCAAGGTGCGAAGCAGCGTGGTCTCTGCCTTGCGGATCAGTAAATGATTGTCACGTGCTTCGCGGAAGGTGACTACGCCAGGGGCCTCAAAAGGATTGCGAACCGCATTGATGCCATGGGCCGAGGCCGCCCGCAGCAGGGGTTTCAGAATCGAAGGGAACATGTGCGCGTGTTTGTGCGCGTCGAAATGCGATACCTCGATATTCGAGCGCTGCAGGCGAGCGAACTGGGCCCAGGCTTCGGCCTCCACCTCATCTGCCCGGAACCGTCCACGAGCCACGGCCCGGAGCAATTCACCAACCGAATCGTAGAAGCGATCCGTTCCGGGCGCCAGCAGGGAGCGCACTTCGTTCGGCGGCAGCAGTGGCGTTCCATCCACCAGCACAATGTGGCAGCCCACGCTGAGTTGCGGCATCTCTGCCGCTGCCAGGGCGACGGCTTCGTCGAAGCAAAACCCGGTCGCCATCAGGGTCGTCGAAGATACGATGCCGCGTTCGTGGCAGGCGACGATGCCGCAATTGACTCCATGCGTCAATCCGAAATCATCGGCATTTACGATCAGACGCTTCATTAGAAAAGTGTAGCAGGTGGGAGGGGGGAGTTGACGGGACGAGGCATTGCTATCGTCCCGGTCGATGCGTAAGTAGCTCAGGCGGTGTTCAAAGTCTCCTGTGCATCCATCTCCGGCGAGTCTCCCTCACCCAAAAAACCTTTAATTTGTTCGAGCAGGGCGGGGAACAAATCGTGCTTCTCAAGCCATGCATTGACCTCGGTGCTGCCTTCCACCGGAGGATATCCGGTCACGATTACTACGGGTAAGTCGGGTGCTTTCTGCCGAATCAGTTTGGCGAGTTCAAGACCATTCATGCCATCCATGCGATAGTCGGTCACCAGCATGTCGAATTTATCGCTCTCGAATTTCGCCAATGCGTCAGAAGCGTTGTAGGCACATTCTGCGCGATAACCGTGGGATTGTAGAATTTCGCAACTCAAGCGTGCCAGCACTTCGTGGTCATCTACAAAGAGAATTGCTTTCATTGTGCACCTGCTTACCGGGTATGGTAGTAGGACAGCGTCCGTGACACGTTGTTTGATTCCAAGTGTGCTGACCCGGGATGCCCGTTTGCCTGCTTCCCGCCGATTTCCACAGTACGGTTTGACCGGAGGCCCAAGTCTTTCATATACTCGACTTGCGATTTGGTTTCGCAAGAGGCCGCCCCCGGCGCCGCATGACAAACGGCAAAGGGAGCACCGTAAGGGCGGTTAGCTCAGTTGGTTAGAGCGCCTGCCTTACAAGCA
>CAZLZA010000126.1:0-10555 GCA_964563875.1 uncultured Acidobacteriaceae bacterium | reverse complement strand
TTATGGGATCAAGTGCACCGAAGGGTTCGTCCATCAGCAGAACCGGCGAGCCCAGCGCCAGCGCTCTAGCAATGGCGCCACGTTGCTGCATGCCTCCGGACAACAATGAGGGATACTGGCTTGCCGATTCCGCCAAACCTACTCTTGCCAGGCAATCTTCGGCATATTTGTGCCGCCAGTGTTTGTCATGTTGCGGGTGCGACTTCGATAAGGCGAGTTCGATGTTCTGCGCCAGCGTGAGCCAGGGAAAAAGCGAATAGTTCTGGAAGACAACACCACGCTCGAGCGATGGCCCCTGAATCGCGGAGCCATTGCAGAAAATTGCACCCGTAGCTGGAAGGTCAAGTCCTGCGATCAGGCGCAGCAGTGTGGTCTTGCCGCAGCCGCTGGGGCCGAGCAGGCAAACAAACTCGCCTTCAGCAACGTTCAAGTTGATGTCGACCAGAACTGGCGCGTCGTTATAGGCAAATTGCAATGCCTGCACCTCAATACCCAATCGGCCCTGAGGTGTGGCAGGCTCGGAAACAAATGCTGCGCTCATCGCATGTACTCCAATCCGCTGCTTATGCTTAGGAGATAAGCGAGAGCCAAGCGGCGAAGGAATCTCCACGGCTCCCGCGATCGTCATGACCCCGACGCGCGCTTGCCTCCCCCGGATAAGCGCGTTCGAGTCCCTGACTCTTCAACTTCAGTCATGCAGGTGGGCTACTTGTCCCGCTGATTGAAGACCTGCTCCCGCTGCTGCCAGAACGGATCGTTCGGGTTCTGCTGGGCAAGTTCGTCCAGTGCCTGCTTGTAAATAGTCGTTTGGACATGGGGGGCGATGTCCTGTGTGGATTCCACAAACCCGCTCTTGATCATCGTGTTCCAGAAGCGCTCGACGCCGGCGAGATTCGGGTCCGTGGACTGATCGAGGTGCCCGCTGTAGTAGGCCCGCTCGATTAGGCCGCGATCAAGCTTTAGGTACTTCCCGATGTCGTCCACCGTTTTCTGGTGATTGTCATGGGTGAACTCTTCGGCCCGCAGAATAGCTCGAACAAAGTGCTCCCACACCACGCGGCGCGTCTGCGCGTCTTGTGTATGCACGGTGAGCCTGCAGCACGGGTGGCCCGGTGCCAAAGAACCGCTGCGAATCACAACTTTCAGGCCCTGCTCCTCGGCCCTCAAATCGTGCGGTCCCCAGACGAGTCCAGCGTCAACCTGGCCGGACTTCACGGCCTCGATCACTGCCGGAGGGGTCTTCAATTCGAAGATCTGCAAATCCGTCTTCCAATTGATTCCAACATCGTTCAGGGCTCCGCGCAGGACCGCATCGCCGGTTGCCAGCCGCACCGTGGCTACCTTTTTGCCTTTCAAGTCGGAAATGGTCTTAATAACACTCTCGTTCTCTGGCTTAACGACGATTGCGGCGTCTTCCCCCATCACGCCACCGATGATTGAGATGTCAGCCCCCTTTGCAATATGCACCAGGGGAGCCGTGGTGCCAAAGGCTCCGAGATCGAGTTTGTCGGCACGCAATGCAGCCAGACCGTCGGCCGAATTGGCGAACTCAATCAGTTGCACGTTCAGACCTTCATCCTTGAAGAAGCCTTCTTCTTGAGCAACAAAGAACTTGGCATGGCCGGTAACGGGTAGATACCCGACCCGTAAGGTAGCGATGGTCCGGGACTGAAGTAGTTTGCCCCGCACGGCGAATACCCCTGCGGCTCCGGCAATAACCAATGCGACGGCGACAAGTGCGAAAATAAGCGGCCGTTTGCTTTTGGGTGTGTTGTTCGTACTCATGAATGCGGCTCCTCTTCCAATTCGAAAAGACTGGTTCCGCCGGATCGGCTCTCCACGGGCCGGCCGGATAACGCTCCAATACAAACAAAAAGCCCACGATCTTAGGATCGTGGGCTTAGGGAAATTCGCGGAGTCAATAACTAATAACTTACGTAGTAATTGCCTCGCTTCCTGCAGAACCCACAAATCCGCACCGACAGATACAACAACAAGTGTTGTTGTACGCAGTCTCGATCATGTGGGTCAGCAGAAACATAGAAAAACTATAGCAAAGTTATCCTGACTGCGGAAGTAAAATCTGAAACCGCATGTTTCGTTGCTCTGGGCGCCGCCGATATCCAGTTGAATCGTGAGCGCGTCGGGCCAATACCGAGACTGTCAGTTCGTTGAATTCGGTGAGCAACTCACTCGTTGAACACACGGCCAGTTAGCCGGGCTTTCTCACCTGCTGCTCGATTTCACCAACAACCACTGCGTCCGCCATTTCTATCCCTTCTCCCGCCAGTGGTATGCCTAGGACATCGTGTTCATCATCGAACCGCTGATCCTCGCCGTGTTACTTGCCGCCCTCGTCCTGCCCGGCCTTTTTGATCTAGTGAGCCAGAAGATCGGCGTCCGGCAACGCGGCCGTCGCGGACGCGGCGCGGCCATTGCAGCACTGCTCTTCGTCGTGGCTTTGTGGGGAGTTCGCGATTTCCATCACCGGCGTGCGCTGGCCGCGCTCTATGCCGTCGAGTACCACGGCGAAGCCGCGCCCCGAGGTCGATCCCGGCAACCGAGCCCAGACTTACCGCAAACCGGAGCCCACGGCGGCCACCCAAGCCGCCCGCAACACCACCTTGGGCCGCACCTATATCGAGTGAGCCCGTTTTTCGCTCGTCGAAGCCGAACATCTCACCACACCGCCCCCGCCGCTAAATCGGGAGAAGCCTTCGAACCAACTCCGTTTGGACTGGCACATTGTTTTCCCGCGTTGCTGCCTACGATTTCACTCTGCCGCTTGACGCCACCCCTGCTGGAGCGACAGAATCGAAGACTGAGTACCGAGGTGAACATGTTGGCCTATTGCTTCGTCTTCGTCGCCATCGCTGCCCGCTTTGCCATTGCCGCCCCTTTTCTCTCTCAATCCGGCAGCTTCAATTTCACCCCCGTGGCGGCGGCCCTGTTGTTTTTCGGCGCACACATGTCGCGTCGCCAAGCCTGGATTCCAGTGACCTTGTTCATCGCCTCCGATATCTTGCTCTCCCGCCTCGTCTATGGCTATCCGTTGAGCGCCTCTGACCTGGTGACCTGGGCCTGGTATGCTGCCATCGTCCTGCTGGGCTCGCTGCTCGCCTCCAGCGCAACTCCGTGGCGCATCGCCGGGGCCTCGCTTACCGCCTCGCTCTCCTTCTTCGCGGTCAGCAACCTCGCGGTCTGGGCCGTCTGGAGTATGTATCCCAAAACGCTGGCGGGACTAACCGAGTGCTACGCCATGGCGATCCCGTTCTTCCGCAACACGGTGGCCAGCGACCTGCTATTTGCCGGAGCGTTCTTCGGTATGGCCGCCCTGCTGCCCCAGTTTTCGCGCAAAGCGCAGAGCCCAATCGCCTAACCGGTTCCCCGGATTTTCGCTTACCCGGATTCAAAAAACCGCCTGCTGATCCCAGGCGGCTTTTGCTGTTGTCTTCAAGCCTTGAAACCTGCGAAAGCTCGCCTTACACAATATCTGCTTTCAGGTGCTGGATTCAGGAATGTCCATTCTCAAAGCAAACTCGTATTTGTGGCGGCTTTCCCGCTCGTTTTTCGCTAAGCCGCGATGTTTGTCGCTGGCCTCTCTTCGCCTGAACATTTCCTCTCATTCACAAAGAGACCATCAAATGTTCTTTCTGCAGGAATTTGGATAGCTGCAGTAAGGTTGCTAGTTCGAGGAGAAGGGTATGGGCTGCAGCGGCGATATGTACTGGCAAATCTTGGGTCAGCTCCGCGAAAGCGGTGCTGTACTGAGACGGTCGAAGATGCACCATCATTTGTATTCCCCAATGGACGCGTCTGGATTGTGCCAAACTTACCCAAGAGTAACAGTGGCTACTATCACAATCTGGCTGACCAGAAGAAGCTCCTCGGCACTTCCCAAAAACGACAAATTTCTGGCGACGATTTGAAGCCTAGTTTTAGACTCCGATCCTTGAAGCGGCCCAGTGCGCCCGTTCTCACACGTTGCGGACGAGGAAGGTTCATTGCACAGTTTTCGCAACGCTCGGGCCACAAAAGAGCGCTCATCCGAAGGCTTCGAGACTTCGAGACAATCAACCTCGCGTTGCTCAGCTGAAGTTAATCATGAAGCGCAGGGTGACTTCTGATGTACGTCGATGTTCGAGTTGACTTTTGTATTTACTCACGTTACATTCGGGCACATGAAAGTTCTCGTTCAGAACGCGACGAGCTGTTGTCAGCCTGCTCAAACGTATGTTCTGGCGAGTAGGTCGGCTTGATCCGCTTTTAGTCATCATCCGATTCAGGGTTTGAGGCCCACTCACCAGGCACGGTGAGTGGGCTTTTTCATTTATCGAAGATTTGTGCATTCATATGCGGGACATTCAGGGAGCATCACTGTGGCAACAGACAAACACATAAACCCGGTGCCCCCCACCATTAACCCAGCAAGAGGAGCACGCTGGGGACGAACAGCAGATCCTTCGCGAGATTTCAGCGGCGCTAAAGTCGATTCGCTTAGGTTCCATCGTTCCGACAATTCACGAAGGCCGCCTCGTCGAGATTACCAAGACGATGAGGTCACGCTACCGAGTGCCTTATTATGCGCCGCACGATTTCACTCGCGCTGCTGACGATCTTCAGCTGGATTCTGATCGTCCCATTTCTCGGCCCTGATGCCGAGGCGAGTCTGCCTGCCTGCTGCCGCCGCAATGGCAAACATCATTGCGCGATGTGCCTGGCGCGGCAGAGTGACGCTCCCGGCTTCGCCACGATCTCCGAAAAATGCCCGTGCCAGCCCGCGCGCTCCTGTGCGGTCCATTCGCCAACCTACAAGCCAGAGGCCGTCGAGGATCTCTCCGCCGGGTTGGCCTGCCATCGGACGGGGCAGCCGCAACTGCGGGCGCTCTACCGGCGCTGCTTTCTCCACCATCATCACAAGCGCGGCCCTCCAACTCCTTTTGCCTAACAGCCACAGATGTTCTTCGGACGGAATCGGCTACAGCCATTTCGCCCGGCGGTTTTGCGCGGTTATACGTAAAGAGGAGCACTCATGAATTGCAAGTTGTGGACCGCCCTTCTGGCGGCCGCCTGCTTATGCTCGCAGGCTACGCCCATGCACGCGCAGGCGGCGCCTGGCGCAAACAAGGCCATCGCCGGCTCCGGAACTGTTGGCGGCGTGTTGAAAGATCAATCCGGCGCGGTGATTGCAGGCGCCAAGGTGGAACTACGCAGTGCAGTCTCAGAGTTCAGCAGGATCTTACTTACCGATCAACAAGGCCATTTTGTTTTTACTTCGCTCCCTGCCGGACACTATCGGCTTACCGTCTCCGCCTCCGGCTTTGCCTCAGAAATCGTTCGCGATCTCTCCGTTCACGCAGGTAGCGTAGAGGCGAACTTGACTTTGAAGGTTGAGCCGGCGAAAGCCTATGTTGAGGTCAATGGCCAGAGTGTCGGTTCGCTTGCCGCAACCTCGCGGAAGGTGGATGCCAACGAACAGGGAACCAGCCGCAACACGGCGGAGATTCTCGCCGAGGCGCCCGGCGTCAGCCTGCGTGCCAACGGCCAGCTTGCCTCCATTCCCATGTTGCACGGACTCGGTGACGAGCGCACCAAGGTCGTGGTGGACGGCATGACGGCTGCCAGTTCCTGCCCCAACCACATGAACCCTCCGCTTTCCTACATTGCTCCCGCACAGGCATCGCAGGTGACGGTCATGGCCGGCATCACGCCTGTAAGCCTCGGCGGTGACAGCTTGGGTGGAACGGTCTCGATCGAATCCCGTCTGCCCGTTTTTGCCGAGCCTGGTGGGCAGTTGCACGAGGAGGGCAGTTCGACAGGTTTCTATCGCTCGAATGGAAACAATTACGGAGGGTCACTTACGGAGTGGGTCGCAAGCAGGAATCTAGGAATCGGCTATGCGGGCTTCTGGACTACCAACGATAACTATACCGATGGCGCAGGCCACAAAGTCACGTCAACTTATGCGCAATCGACCGACCACACGGTAACGCTCGCGGCCCAGGGCGCGGGCAATCTCGTGGTGTTGCAGGCCAGCCTTCATCACACGCCGTACGAAGGTTTTGTGAGCGCACAGATGGACATGGTGCGCAATTACGCTGACTTTCTGAACCTCCGCTATCGTCGCGGAATTGGCGCAGGCACACTCGACGCACATGTGTTCTGGCAGAACACGTTCCATTCGATGAATATCGGCCACGATAAGTCCACCTTCCCTATGCCGATGTCGATGCCGATGAATACACATGGAAGAGACCTTGGATACACATTGCGATACGAGCTGCCGTTTTCGACACGCCACATCTTGCATATCGGCAATGAACTCCATCGTTTCGTCCTTGACGACACTTGGCCAGCCGTTTCTGGAACGGCTCCCATGATGGGGCCCAATACTTTTGTTGACATCAATGACGGTCGCCGCATCCGCCTTGGGACGTATCTCGAAGTTGCCAGCAAGTGGACGCCGCAGTGGTCAACGCTGCTTGGAGTACGTAACGATACGATTTGGACAAACGCCGGTGATGTGCAGGGCTATTCGAGCATGTACTCCATGGACGCGAATGCCTTTAACGGCGCCAACCGTGCACACACGGACCCGGACATCGACCTGACCGCCGTGGCACGCTATGAGCCAAGCGCCTCCGGCACATACGAGTTCGGCTATGCTCGCAAGAGCCGCGCCCCGAATCTCTATGAGCGCTATGCATGGTCCACAAACTGGATGGCCAGCGGCATGATCGGCTGGTTTGGCGACGGCAACTACTATGTGGGCAATCTCGGCCTGAAGCCGGAGGTGGCCAACACCGTGAGCGGTACCGCGGACTGGCGCGGCCATGCACCAAGAGCGTGGGAGCTGAAGGCCACGCCCTACCTGACCTACGTCGAGGACTACATCGACGTGAACACGCTGGCCACCACGATGTATGGCATGAGCACATTTGCTCAGGTGCAGTTTGCCAATCACAATGCGCGCATATATGGTGGAGACCTCTCTGGCAACGTCTCGCTCTGGGAGAGCGATGGCGCCGGTCGCATCAGGCTCTCAGGCGTTGCGGGCTGGGTGCATGGCTCACGGCTCGATACCGGCAGCGGCCTCTACCAGATGATGCCGCTCAACGCCCGCCTGGCGATTGAAGAAGAGCTCAAGGGCTTCACCGGAGGAGTGGGAGTGCAGGCGGTGGACCGCAAGTCCCGCCTTGATCCCAACCGCCTGGAACAGGCAACGCCGGGCTACGCGCTGTTTGAAATGCACGCAGGCTTCCGGAGAGGATTTTTGCAGGCCAGTGCCAAGGTCGAGAACCTCTTCAACCGCGACTATGAACTTCCGCTGGGAGGCGTGAACTTCGACGACTATATGGCCAGCGGTTGGATGAAGCAGATCAAACCGCTGACCGGGCGGGGAAGGAGCGTTCTGTTCAACGTTACGGCCAACTTCTAAGCCGGCTAATGAGCTGAGCTTCAGTCTCAGCTCCACGATACCGGGTTCCCAGGTCTCGGCTCTCAATATGCGGAGACCTGGGAACCCAGTATTCTGTTCGACTAAGAGTGCGACTGCGAGCTTTGCCAGCTTTAGGTTTAGGGGAACAGCGATCCGTCAGTAAATACGAAGACAACATCCCGAGTGTGGCAGGACTCGATTGCACCCAGTGGCAGGTTAACTCTGCACCGGAATGACGCCCATGGCAGCACAACCATGCGCTCGGTTTCAGCATTCCGATGCCGCCAGCCATGAAGGTGATAAGCACCTTCATGGACTGCATGGAGATGTGCCAGATGTGGGCGACCATGTGCGAGGGGATGGGAGACAATCCAATGATGAAGCGGTGCGCCGAGTCTTCCTCTATGACTGCGAAGGTAATGAAGGCCGCAAAGCCGGAAGCGCGACGTGCGACAAGGCTCGGGGGCAGCGCACTCTGCCCCCGGCCCGTTCGCAAGAAACCCGATCACGGTTACGCGCAGGTTTTTCGCGAATTAAGGAAATCGAGTAATACTGCAGAATCTACCTGTGAGTTCTACGCGGATCGAACAATCTTTGCGTTTTCGCGAAGGCTTGGGCTTGCCTCCCGGTGCAACTTTTAAAATGCGCTCCACGGTGCTGGAGCAGACCGGGCAGACGGCGCCGACCACCGGCTGAATCATACCCCTCACGCACATGCCGCAATGAACCTCCGCACCATTGGCCCAGCAGGAGCGGACGAAAGCCCTTTTGAGCGTCTCGCACGTAAATATGCGTCAGTATCTTTTCAATCTGAGAGGTAGAGCGTTGCGCCATTTCGATGCTCCTATTCGACATCCAAATGAAGAAGGCCCACGATCTGATCGTGGGCTTTTCGAAAAACCTTGCCGATACCGCTTGAAGCTTACGTTTCGGCCTTCTCGCCCACGGTTTGCATGCGGGTACACATACACATGGCCATAGGCATAGTGTGCGCCGCGAGGGTGAGGAAGAGATCGCCGTTTGTGTGAAGTCTAATGCTCATCTTTCAATCAAAGCCCCGAACATTTAGACGTGGAAGATCTGGAGCACAGGATGGGATTTGAACCCATGAATAACGGCTTTGCAGGCCGCCGCGTTAGCCACTTCGCCACCCGTGCTCATATAGGGCGTTTGTTGCATTGCGCCCTAAAACATGAAACCCACTGCGTCTGGCAGTGGGTTCGACAAGAATTAGAAATTTGGAGCCGTCGATTAATCCCGAATGCCAGAACAAGCGTGCGTGCAGCAGCAACACATGTTGCTACAACAGGCGTTCATCGGCATCAGGCGGCTCATAGAGTCACAGGCTAGCTGAATTGCAGGCTGCGTGCAAGTGGTTTCTTAAGTGAAGTTGAGGATTGGCGGCCCGGCTGACGACGCCGTCCTTCTCGGCCAGATAGCCACAGACCTCGAAGGGCGCGTCCTGACGGGCGCGGGCAATGATCTCGTCTCTGGCGACGGTTGCTAGTTTCATCGTGCGTCGCTCCGCGTGGCTTTCAATTCGCACACCGGTTGCTCTTCATCCACCAGCTCATGAATCGTGGGATGCTCGCCGCAAACCGCACACTTGGGGTTGGGCTGCATCTGTATTTTGCTGAAGCTCATATCCTTGGCATCGAAGATGAGCAACGCATTGGTGAGTAACTCGCCCACGCCGGTGATGAACTTGAGCGCCTCCGCGGCCTGGATCGTACCCAACATTCCCGCAACCGCGCCCAGAATGCCCGCTTCCGAGCAGGATGGCACCACGCCGCGCGGCGGGATGGCGCGGAAGGCGCAGCGATAGCAGGCGGATTCACCCGGGCGAACCGTCATAGTCTGGCCGTCGAAGCGCAGAATGCCGCCATGCGAGAACGGTTTGCGCTCCAGCACGCAAGCGTCGTTGATAAGAAACTTGGCGATGAAGTTGTCGGTGCCATCGATCACGAAGTCATAGTCGCGAATCATCTGCCGGATGTTGGCCGCTCGCACCCATTCGTGATAAGTGCGAACCTGCACGTCGGGATTGATGGCGCGCATCTTCTCCGCCGCCGACTCCACCTTGGGCTTTCCGACATCGGCCGTGTAATGAATCACCTGGCGTTGCAGATTGGAGAGATCCACGTTATCCGCATCTGCGATGCCAATAGTGCCCACTCCGGCCGCGGCCAGGTATAGTGCAGCGGGCGAACCTAGGCCGCCCGCGCCGATGATCAGAACCTTCGATTCGAAGATCTTGATCTGGCCTTCGATGCCAATGTCCTTCAGTAAAATGTGCCGGCTGTAGCGTTCCAGCCGTTCTTCGGTAAATTCCAGTTCCCTCATAGTGTCGCTAATCCCCGTTCCAGGTCTTCGATAATGCCTTCGACATCTTCAATGCCAACCGCAAGCCGCAACATGGAATCGCTTACTCCCATCGCGGATTTTTCCTCCGCCGAGTATTCACAAAAAATGGTAGAAGCGGGATGCAGCACCAGTGTTTTGTTGTCATTGATATTCGTAGCTCGCCGGACCAGTTTCAGTGCGTCTTGAAAGGCAAAACACTGCTCGCGGCTAGCCAGATTGAAGGTTAATATTCCACCGGCCCCACGCGGGAACTGCCGTTTTGCGGCGCAATGGTAAGTAGAGGTTGCAAGCCCAGGATAGTTGACGGCAGTCACCTTTGGTTGCTGTTGCAGCCATTGAGCAATGGAAAGCGTGTTGGCACAACTCTTGTCGATTCGTAAACTAAGCGTCTCCAGCCCCAACGTCTGGAGAAAGGCGTTATGCGGCGCAAGACATGATCCCAGGTTGCGATAGACTTCGCGACGCAGCGCATTCAGCAGCGCGCCCGGCCCAAACTTCTTCGCCTGCGCATTCAGTTTCGGATTTTGCTTCCAGTTGAATGTTCCGTTATCAATGATAAGCCCGCCAACGGAGGTCGCGCCGCCAGAGATGTACTTAGTACTGGAGAGAACTTCCACATCCACGCCGTAATCCTTGGATCGGAATAGGTATGGCGTTGTCGTAGTCCCATCTAACACCACGGGTACACCGCGCTCATGCGCGATTTGTGAGATTCGGGCGATGTCTGCTACTTGCAACTGCGGGTTTGTGATG